>JBCBSZ010000004.1:0-146355 GCA_039818945.1 Actinomycetota bacterium | reverse complement strand
CAACAGCACTTCGATGGGTTGCGAGATCAGCCCCGCCCGCTCGAGCACGATGTTGATGGCGCCTTCCTTGCCCAGCATCGGCCGCAGACCGCCGATCCAACCGGCGTGCGCAACCGCGTGCGTCGCCACCGGACTGGTCAAGAAAAGGAAAAAGCTGATGAAAATGAGCTTTGCGAGGACATTGTGGTTCGGCGCCTGGAGCATCATCGCGAAGAGGATGAGTTCCGCTCCCGCGGTGTCCGTCACCCCAGCGGCGTGCAGGCGCGTATAAAAATCCGGGAACCGAACAATGCCAATTGAGCCGGCGATGACGGCGAGCGCGCCGACGGCGAGGCCCTGCCGACGGCGGGACCGACCCGCAGCGGGCGAACGGGTGGGCTCGAGGCTGGCGCCGATGAGGGCGGTGGCGAGCTCGGCACCCGACCCGGGGCGATCCTCCGGCCGCTTCGAGAGCGCGTCGAGCAACAGCTCGTCGACGGCGGCGGGCAGCTGGGGCCGGTGCTCCGTCGGCGGCGTCGGGGCGCTCGATGCGTGGTGGGCGAGCATGGCGATCGGCGTGGCGACCTCGGGGTACGGGAACGAGCCGGTCAGCGCCTCGTAGGCGATCAACGCCAGGGCGTATCGATCGCTGGCCGGTTCGGCCGGTCGGCCCTGCGCCACCTCCGGCGAGGCGTAGCGGGGCGTCGTGTCGACCTCGAGCCCCGTCGTCTCGTCGACCGTCGCCGGCGTGCCGTCGACCGCGGCGCCGAGATCGAGGAGGGTGACCCGGTCGTGGAGGTCGACCATCACGTTGCGGGGCGACAGGTCGCCGTGGACGACGCCGGCGGCGTGGACGGCGTCGAGCGCCTCGCCGAGCTGGCGGATCAGCGATCGGGTCCGATCGAGCGAGAGCGGACCTTCGGTCGCGAGGAGATGGGCGAGCGTGCGCCCCTCGATCCAGGGCAGCGCCAGCCACGCCCCGCCACCGGTGAGCTCGCCCTGATCGAGGAGCTCGACGACGCCCGGATGGTCGACGAGGACCAGCCGCTCGGCCTCGCGCCGACCGGCGTCGGCTCGATCGTGCAGCTTCAGCGCGATCGGCGGACCGTCGGGCAGCGCGGCCCGGTAGACGTCGCCCGAACGCCCTCGGGCGACGTGGCCCTCGATCCGGTACCCGTCGATCTCGTCCACGCCGGGCCGCACGCCGTCAGTATCCCAGCCGACCTGGTC
The DNA here is from genome assembly GCA_039818945.1 of Actinomycetota bacterium. Taxonomy (GTDB): domain Bacteria; phylum Actinomycetota; class Acidimicrobiia; order Acidimicrobiales; family Poriferisodalaceae; genus JBCBSZ01. Next base: position 145,146 of record JBCBSZ010000004.1, on the reverse strand, counting down.
CGATGACCCGCGCGGCCGGACCGCTCCGGGCGCGTCGCGGCACACGGGGGGCGGCGCAGCAGACGGCCATCGTCCGGCGTGCGCCCGGTCCGCGCCCGGTAGCGACCGGGGTCCGCTTCCTACGTTCGAACCATGACCACCAGCATGGACAGATCCAGACGACCACGGTCCTGGCGGCGGGCGATCGGGGCAGCGGCGATCGCGGCGTCCGCCTCGACCGTTGCCGTGGTCCCGGCGACCGGCTCCTCCGACGGAGCCGGCGACGTCGGGCTCGACGTGTACGGCGATGCGCTCGCCGACGGGTTCCAGGACTGGTCCTGGGCCTCGACCGACCTCGCCTCGAGCGAGCAGGTCAGCGCGGGCTCCACCTCGGTCCGGGCCGACCTCGCGCCGTGGGGCGGCCTGTCGCTGGGGCGGCCGGCACCCGTCCCCGGCACCGGGCTGGATGCGCTCCGCTTCGACGTGCACGGCGGCACCAACGGCGACGTGACCCTGCGCGTCGTGATCATGGATGCGGCCCACCGGGCCGGCCCGGTCCGTCAGGTCGTCGTGCCCGGCGGGACCTGGACGACCGTGACGATCCCCCTTGCCGAGCTCGGCTCGCCGGAGATGATCGGTGGTGTGTGGTGGCAGGAGGGCGCCGGCAGGGACGTGGCCGCCATCCACGTCGACGAGGTCCGCTTCGTCACCGACGCACCGGCCACCACGACGACGACCGAACCGCCACCCACCACGACGACGAGCGCACCGCCACCCACCACCACGACGACGACCGCACCGCCACCCACCACCACGACGACGACCGCACCGCCACCCACCACGACGACCCCACCGCCCAGCGGCACGTGGGCCTACGAGGAGACCTTCGACGGCGACCCGGCATCACCCTCCCAGGAGTTGCTCCCCGACGACCTGGAGTTCGTGACCACCCACCGCAGCCATCCCCAGGACCACTTCACCCGGGCGTTCGGCCCCTACCCGGCCGATCACGGAGCGGACTGCGCCGGACCGAACCCCGAGGTCTCGCCGCTGCCCCAGCACGAGGTCGTCGCCCACCAGTACGGCACCGGCTCGAACCCCGACGAGAGCTTCTTCATCTGCAAGAACCACATGATGTCGTCGATGGGTGACGTGTCGCCCTACACCGTGACGGCCTTCTGGCCCCGCCAGGAGTTCGACTTCTCCGACGGCGGCACCCTCGAGTTCGAGGTCAACATCAACGACGCCCACGCCGTCCGCAGCTGGTGGGAGGTGATGATCGTCCCGCGCGACCAGCTCAAGGTCGGCGCCGGACCGACCAGCTCACCGATCAGCGAGACCTACCCCGACGACCGGATCGTCCTCGACTTCCGCCGCAACGTCCGCACGATCAAGGTCGGCGAGGACGCCCTCGCCCCGGAGGGCTGGCTCGCCAACGAGACGCAGTGGGGTCAGTGGGACTTCGCCTGGTGGCGGGACCTCCATCCCGACGACCCGGCGCTCGACGACCGGCGCATCCGCCGCACGATGCGTATGACCTTCGAGCAGGACCGCATCACGTGGGGCATCGAGACCGCCGACGGCGGCTTCGACGAGTGGTCGGTCGACGTGCCGGGCGGGCTGCCGTTCGACCGGGGGCTCGTCCTGTTCAAGACCCACGCCTACACCCCGACCAAGGACGGCAACCTCGACGTCTACACGTTCCACTGGGACAACCTCCGCTTCGACGGTCCGGTGGTCGGCGAGTACGACGTGGCCGAGGCCAGCGACGTCGTCTACCTCCAGCGCAACGGCGACCGTCAGGTCGGCGAGAGCGAGACCGTGACGATCGATCTCGACGAGATCGGACCGAACCCGGTGCTCTTCGGGCAGGTCCACCAACCCAAGACCGGACAGGTGCTCCTGAGCATCAACGGCGGACCGCCGACCGCCGTCCATCCGTACGAGTACGACCGCCGGGACTGCGTCAGCGACCACTGGAGCTCCTTCCGGCTCGAGCTCGACCCGGATCAGCTCCGGGTCGGCGAGAACGACCTCACCTGGACGATCGGGCCACGTCCGGACTGCACCGACGGCGACGTCGTGTGGGACGGCTTCTCGGTGAAGTTCCTGCAGATCCAGACCGACCGCCGCTGAACGCCGGACGGCCCGGGGCGCGGCGTTCGGCGCGCCCCGGGCCGGCCGTACGTGCGAACCTCGACCCATGACCGAGGCTTCGACCGACCCGCTGGGAGACGTTCGCGTCGTCGAGATCGCGAACTTCGCGGCTGCGCCGAGCGCGGCGGCGATCATGGCCGACCTCGGCGCCGACGTCGTCAAGGTCGAGCCGCCGGGCGGCGACGCCATGTGGGGGGCGATGCGACAGGCGAAGGTCCCGGACGGCGCCGCCAACCCCGACCACCCGATGCAGTTCGTGAACCGGGGCAAGCGATCGGTCACGATCGATCTCGATGCCGAGGCCGGGCGCGGCCTCGCGCATCGGCTGGTGTCCCGGGCGGACGTCGTGATCACCAACCTGCTCCCCGCCCGTCGGCGGCGCTTCGGCCTCGAACCGGCCGACCTCCTCGCCCGCAACGCCCGGCTCGTCGTCGCGACGCTGACCGGCTACGGCGAGGAGGGCGACGAGATCGACCGTCCCGGCTTCGACACCACCGCCTTCTTCGCCCGATCCGGCCTCGCCGCGGTGATCGCCGGTCCGGACCGCGCTCCCGCCCGGTTCCGCCCGGCGCAGGGAGACCACGTCGCCGGGCTGGCGCTGTTCGCCGGCATCATGACGGCGCTCCGGACCCGCGACCTCACGGGTCGGGGGCAGGTCGTCGAGGCCTCCCTCCTGCGCTCGGCCACCTGGACGCTCGGCTTCGACCTGTCCGCGGCGCTCACCGACGGCCGGTCGCCGGGCGCTCGCAGCCGGGAGGAGGCGGTCTCACCGATGGCCGAGGCCTTCCGCTGCGCCGACGGTCGGTGGATCCAGTTCGCGGTCGTCGACGCGGCGAACGGGTGGGCGCCGTTCTGCACCGCGATCGGTCGACCCGATCTGATCGCTCACCCCGACTACGCCACGCCGGCGCTGCGCTTCCGGAACATGGCCGGTGTCATCGCCGAGATCGATGCGGCGGTCGCCACCCGGTCCCGGGACGCCTGGGCACCGGTGTTCGACGAGCACCGGATCGTGTGGGCACCGGTGAACACCCTCGACGAGGTGGTCACCGATCCGCAGGTGAGGGCGACCGGTGCCTTCGCCGAGGTCGAGCATCCGGAGGCCGGTTCCTTCGAGCTCGTCGCCGCACCGTTCCGGCTCCACACGGCGGCCAACCGACCCCGCGCCGGGTACGTCGGGCGCGGAGCCGAGACCGATGACGTCCTGCGCGACCTGCTGCTGGCCGACGACGACGAGCTCGCCGCCCTCAGGGACGCGGGGGCGTTCGGCGCCTGAACGACCTCAGGCCGCCCGACGCACGAGGACGCTGCCGACCGAGTACCCGGCGCCGAAGGAGCAGATGACCCCCAGATCGCCCGGTTCGAGGTCGTCGCGGTGCCGGTGGAAGGCGATGACCGAGCCGGCCGAGCTCGTGTTGGCGAACTCGTCGAGGATGACCGGCGCCTCGTCGGCGTCGGGCACACGCCCCAGGACGCCCTTGGCGATGAGCTGGTTCATCTTCAGGTTCGCCTGGTGGAGCCAGAAGCGGCGCACCTCGGTGGTCTTGATCTCGGCGGCGTGCAGGTGGTCGGTGATGTGCTCGACGACCAGCGGGCACACCTCCTTGAAGACCCGGTTGCCGTTCTGCCGGAAGATCAGCTCGTGCGGATCCCGCTCGTCGACCTCGGCGATGTTGAGGAACCCGGCGTCGTTGCGGATGTTCGAGCTGAACCTCGTGGCGAGCTTCGTACCGAGGACCACCCACCGCTGATCGGCGACGGCGTCCTCGGCCCGCTCGAGCACCAGTGCCGTGCAGGCGTCGCCGAAGATGAAGTGGAAGTCGCGCAGCTCGAAGTTGTTGTGCCCCGAGGTGATCTCCGGGTTGACGACGACCACGCAGCTGGCCGAACCGACCCGCAGCGCGTCGACGGCCGCCTGCAGCGAGAACGTGGCCGACGAGCAGGCGACGTTCATGTCGTAGGCCCAGCCCGTCGCACCGAGGGCGTCCTGGATCTCGATGGACACGGCCGGATAGGCCCGCTGGAGGTTCGAGGCGCCGAGGATGATGGCGTCGACCTCCGAGGGCTCGCGCCCGGCCATGGCGAGCGCCTCGTGGATGGCGGGCAGCGCCATTTCGGCCTGCAGCCCGAGCTCGTCCTCCCCGCGGGTGGGCAGACGGGGGCGGAGCCGGTCGGGGTCGAGCACGCCGGACTTCTCGACGACGTAGCGGGAGGCGATGCCGGAGGCCTTCTCGATGAACGAGGCGTCGGGGAGCGGCCGGGCCTCGACGGTGCCGGCCGCGATCTCGTCGGCGTGGTCGGCGTTCCACCGCTCGGTCGCTGCCGTCAACGACGCCACGAGCTCGTCGTTGCCGATCGACTCGGCCGGTGTGAACAGCCCGGTCCCACTGATGACGACGTCCTGCACGATGCTCCCCTCGAGGTCCTGGACCCGGTCAGCCTTCCACGGTCAGACCGACCGTCGGTGCGACCGGTTACAGGCGCCGCAGGCCGGGCTCCGCATCGCCGGACGCTTATTGCTCACGTACGTCAGGGCACCTTATGATCATGAGGTGCTCACGGAGACCGAGCGGACGATCGTCGCCATCGTCCGCGGCGACCCCCTGGTCTCCACGCTCGAGCTGGCGGAGCGGCTCGACACGACCCGCGAGGCCGTCCGGGTCCATCTCTCCAACCTGGGCAAGAAGGGCGTGATCCTCGGGCGCGGGTTCGTGCTGCGCGAGGAGCGTGCGGCCGTCGTGATCGGCGGGGCGAACGTCGACATCAAGGCGCGGAGCTCCGGCGCCGCCGTGCCCGCGACGAGCAATCCCGGCTCGGCGTCGTCCTCGGTGGGCGGCGTCGGGCGCAACATCGCCGAGAACCTCGCCCGCCTCGGCACGCCGACCCACCTCCTCAGCGTCGTCGGCACGGACGCCTTCGGCGACCGTCTCCTCCGCGACACCGCGGCCGCAGGCGTGCTCGTCGACCACGTGGTGCGCACCGACACACCGACCGGCACCTACGTCGCTGTGCTCGACGACGACGGTGAGCTCGTCACCGCCGTCTCGGACATGGCCGCCAGCGACGAGATCGACCGGCGATTCGTCGAGGCCGCTCGCCCGCTGCTCGGCCACGCCGGTCTCGTCGTGCTCGACGGCAACCTCGGCAGCGATGCGATCGGCGCCGCGCTCGACATCGCCGCCGCGGCCGGCGTCGAGGTGATCGTCGATCCGGTGAGCGACGCCAAGGCCGCCCGGCTCGCCGACGCCGTCGACCCGGCCCGACCGATCTTCGCGATCACGCCGAACCGGTCCGAGCTCGCGGCGCTGACGGGCTCGCCGACCCGGACGTCCCGACAGCTCGCGGCCGCCGCCGCCGACCTGCACGACCGCGGCGTCGAGCAGGTGTGGGTCAGCCTCGGCCGGCGGGGCAGCGTCCTGTTCCGCTCCGGGCGACCCCCGGTCCGAACCGATCCCGCACCGCTCGCCGCCCCCATCGCCGACGTGACCGGCGCAGGCGACGCGATGGTGGCCGCGCTGGCCCACGCCCACCTCGACGGCCGACCGATGGAGGACGCCGTCGCCTTCGCCCACGCCGCCGCAGCGCTCACGATCGAGCACGCCGAGACGGTCCGGCCGGACCTGTCGTCCGCCGTCGTCGAGGCCCGCGTCGATCCCGATCGCACCATCCGCCGACCGACCACCACGAGGCAGACGACCACATGACCATCCACCCTCGACTCGACGTCACCGACGAGGTCCGCCAGGCGCTCGCCGACGGCACCCCGGTCGTCGCCCTCGAGAGCACGATCATCTCCCACGGCATGCCCCACCCCGAGAACGTCCAGATGGCGGCGGCGGTCGAGCAGATCGTCCGCGACGAGGGCGCCGTGCCCGCCACGATCGCCGTCCTCGGCGGGGTGCCGAAGATCGGCCTCACCGCCGATGACCTCGAGACGCTGGCGACGTCGGAGGACGTGCTCAAGGTCAGCATCCGCGACCTCCCCTACGCCATGGTGCGGCGCCTCCACGGCGGCACCACGGTGGCGAGCACGATGCGCCTCGCCGCCATGGCGGGCATCGCCACCTTCGTGACCGGGGGGATCGGCGGGGTGCACCGCGGCGCTGCGGAGACCTTCGACGTCAGCGCCGACCTCACCGAACTGGCGACCAGCGACGTCGCGGTCGTCAGCGCCGGCGTGAAGTCCATCCTCGACATCGGACTCACGCTCGAGCGCATGGAGACCCTCGGCATCCCGGTGGTCGTGCTCGGCAGCGACGAATTCCCGTCCTTCTACTCGCGCGAGAGCGGGTTCGCCGCGCCGATGCGGCTCGACTCCCCCGCCGAGGTCGCCGCCCTGATGCGCGCCACGTGGGACCTCGGCCTGGGCGGCGGCATCAACGTCGCCAACCCCATCCCCGCCGCGGACGAGGTCCCGGCCGAACGGATCGCCGGCATCATCGACGACGCCGTCGCCGAGCTGGACGCTGCCGGCGTCGCGGGCAAGGACGCGACACCGTTCCTCCTGGCCCGCATCGCCGAGCTCACCGCCGGGGAGAGCCTTCGGGCCAACATCGCTCTCGTCCGCCACAACGCCGCCGTCGGCGCCCGCATCGCCGTCGAGCACGCCCGGCTCGCCTGACGCCCCCTCCCCCGGGCACCCACCAACTGCGGTGACGGGCGCGCGCTCAGCGCGCTCCGCGGGTGGTTCACTCGTCGACGTGGGGCGACGACGGGGACCACCGGCCGGAGGGCTGCGCGAGTGCCTGCTCGAGCTCGCCGCGGGCGACCCCGCCCCGGCCGCCCTGGACGAGCTCTGGACCGATCCGGATCGCGCCGAGGTCCTCCTCGACGCCGCCGAGGAGCACGGCCTCTCGTCGACGCTGCACGATGCGCTCGTCGAGCGTGGCCACGACGCCCACGACGAGCTGGTGGAGCTCCGCCGCGGAGCGACCGCCCGGCGACTCGCCGCCTGGAGCACGCTGCGCCGTTGGGGCGCGGCCATGGACCGGGCCGAGATCCCGTGGCTGGCCTGCAAGGGCCCGGTCGTCGCGGCGCGCCACGAACGCCCCGAGCACCGGGAGTTCAACGACCTCGATCTCCTCGTGCCCGGTCCGCGCCTGCGCGAGGCCCTCGCGGTGGCCGAGGAGGCCGGGATCCGATCGATCAACCGGAACTGGGAGCCGTTCGTCCGCTTCGAGGTGGGCGAGATCCCGCTCGTCGACGGCGATGTGTGGATCGACCTCCACTGGCACCTCGTCGGGCTGGGCGAGCTGCGCCGAGGGCTCCGGATCGATCCGGCGGCGATGCTCGCCCGCCGCCGCCGACTCCGACTCGACGGCGACGAGGTCTCCGTGTTCGGCGCCGAGGACGAGGTCCTCCACCTCGCGCTGCACGCCGGGCTCGGCGGCGGTGGTCGCCTGGCGTGGCTCCGCGACCTCCGGGTCGTGATCGCCGCCGGCGCGCCGGACTGGGACGTGCTCGTGCGCGAGGCCCGCCGGGCCCGGATCGCCACGATCACCGGCCAGGTGCTCGATCGGGCCCGGCTCCTCGCCGGTGCCGCCGTCCCCGCCGACGTCGCAGCACAGCTCGTCCCGCGACCGCTGCTCTCGGCCCGGCGACGCTGGGACGAGGCACCCGTGGACGACGAGGTGCTCGTCCGGCGCGTCGGCGCCGGCGCCGTGGTCCACCTCCCCCGCGACGACCTGCGCACGACGGTCGGCGTCTGCTGGAGGACGGCGCGGGGTCGCCTCGGCACCGTGGTGCGACGTCCGCACCGTTGGGACGTCGCCGACCCGGAGGGCACCCTGTACTGGGGCACGCCGAGTGGTGACTCGTCGACCTTCGAGCGCTACCTCGCCGTGGCGGCCCGCTCATGACCGGGGTCCCGCGCGTTCGTCCGAGCGAGCCCGAGCTCCTCGACGTCGCCGGCCTCGTGGTCGCGGTCGCCGGCGGCTCGCCGTGGCGCTCCGTCGTGCGGGAACGCTTCGGGTCGAGCCGGACTCGGGGCCACCCGATCGACGTGCACCTCGATGTCGGTGGCGGGTCGGCGGCGCCGGTCCAGCACCGAGCTCCGGACAGCGGCTCGGCCGACGCGGACTTCTGGTGGGGCGACGCTGCCCTCACCATGCGCTGGCGGGAGGTCTGGGCTCGGCAGGCCGGTCCCACCGTCTGCGTCGTCCCCCCGCCCGAGGCCGACGACGAGCTCGACGACGAGCTCGATCGGGGCGAACCGAGCGAGGACGAGCTCGACGACGAGCTCGACCGGACGGACGAGGCGGTCGACCTGCTGTGCCAGTACGGCGTGGCGATGGCCGCCGCGCGGCCGGACCGGGTGGTGCTCCACGCCGCCGCCGTCGCACGACAGGACGCCGCGCTGGTGCTCGTGGGACCGTCGGGCGCCGGCAAGTCCAGCCTGGCCACCGCCGCCTGGCGGGGCGACTGGTCGATGCTGGCCGACGACCTCGTGGTCGTGCGGCGACGGGCGGGACAGCTGTGGGTGCGCGGCGTGCGTCGCCCGCCGCTGCTCCCGGGGGAGCTCCTCGACGACGAGCTCGGTGAGTGGGTGGACGATCAGCGGGGCCGACGGGAGCTCCCGGCCGACGTGCTCGTCGACGACGAGCTGCCGGTGGCCGGTGCCGTGCTGGTCGGCCACGACGACGGCGAGGGCCGGTGGGCTCCACTGCCGGCGGTGGAGCGCGTCCCGTCGCTGCTCCTGGGCCTGGCCGTCCCACCGGTCGGGCCGGTGACGGCCAGCCACCTCCCGATGCTCGCCGCGCTCGCCGAGGCGCCGATGACGCGGCTCGACCACGCCCGGGACCCCGCGGTGCGGAGCGCCCGGGCGTGGGAGCTGTTGGATCAGATCGGGCGCCGGACCGGCGCCTGACGGATCAGCGCCGGCCGCCCCGACGACGACGGCGGCGACGACGGCGGCCACCGCCACTGCCCGCTCGCGTCATCTCGGCCACGATCTGGGTGCGGTCCTCGACCGCCGGTCGTTCGTACACGTGCCTCTCCCTTCGACGCCCACCGCATTCAGATCGGGCGAAGATACCACTGTGTGTCACTTCCTGCCACATGTGCACCAGTCGAGCTCGATCAGTACGCGCCGAGCGTGCCCGCACGTCGGGCTGCGGCCACTGCCCGTCCGAACGCCCACAGGCCCAGCGGGACCAGGACCGCGGCCATCACGCCCAGGATCACCAGGTCGTCGACGATCGCGCTCGGTCCCGCTCCGGCCAGCGTGAGCTCGCGGATCCCGCGCAGCCCGTGCGTCGCGGGGACGAGCTCGGAGAGGGGCTGCAGCCACCCGGGCAGGACCGTCACCGGGAAGTACGCACCCGAGACCAGGCCGGTCAGCTGGCTCACCGGTCCGGCCAGCGGGTCCCCCCGCTTGACGACCACGATCACGGCGGCGGCGGCGATGCCGATCGCGGCGAAGCACACGAACGTGAGCGCGAGGAGGGGCAACGACCACAACATCGCGGCGGCGGACGGCGCGGTGCCGAGCACGCCGAAGCCGAGGCCGACGAGCAGGAGTATCTCGACCCCCGCGAGCAGGGCCGACACCGACGCGCCGCCCACGAGCAGCGTCCACAGCGGTGTGGGCGTGACCAGCACGGCCTCGAGCGTGCCCTCCTCCTGCTCGGCGGAGATGTTGTCGGCGAACTCCCCGAGTCCGAGGGCGATGACCGTGGTCACGATGACGCCGAGCAGCGCGAACTCGAAGTAGCCACCCTCGACGTCGGCCAGTGCGTCCGGCTCCCCGACGAACTCACCGATGAAGTAGAAGCTGAACACGAAGACGACCGACTGCACGAACGACACGTAGAGGCTGAGCTGGTAGGTCCGCAGCACCGCCACATCTCGCCGCACGATGGCCGCCAGCCGGCTCCGCTGGGCGAGCGCCGTCACCGGCCCTGCTCCTCGACCCGGTTGAGCACGGCCTCCCGCAGCCCGAGCGCGTCGCCGGCCAACTCGGCGGTCGGCCCAGCAAAGGTCACCGCTCCGTTGGCCAGGAGGACCACCCGGTCGCACAGGCCCGCCACCTCGTCGAGCCGGTGACTGGCGAGCAGGACGGCTCGCCCCTCGTCGGCGAGCCGGCGGAGGTCGGCGCAGACGACCTCCGACGCCGCCGGATCGAGGCTCCGTGTCGGCTCGTCGAGCACGAGGAGGGCCGGATCGTGCAGCAGGGCTCGGGCGACGCCGAGTTGCGCCCGCATCCCGGAGGAGTACCCGAAGACGAGCTTGTCCCGGTGGGCCAGACCTCGGCGCCGGAGCTCCTCGTCGGCCCGACTGACCGCATCGGAGCGGGACAGGCCGGCCAGCACGGCGAAGAACTCGAGGTTCTGTCGCCCCGTCAGTCGCCAGTGGTGGGAACGGTCGTCGGGTTGGACGAACCCCACGAGCCGCCGGATGCGCGGGTCGGAGCTGCGCACCTCGACATCGTCGAACCGGATCGAGCCCTCGTCCGGTTCGAGCAGGGTCGTGATGGCCTTCAGCAGCGTCGACTTGCCGGCACCGTTGGCCCCGAGCAACCCGACGACCTCGCCGCGGGCCACGGTCAACGAGACGTCACGCAGTGCCTCGACCGGTTCGTCAGCAGCGGACCGGACGAGCCACCGGAGCACCCCCCGGGGTGGGGCGAAGGTCTTCGAGACCCCCTCGACCTCGAGCACCTCAGCGCTCGGCGTCCGCGCCGATCTCGACCCCCCGACGGCATGCTCGATCGACCGGCTCGATCAGCTCATCGGCGGCGAGCACCTGGAGGAAGTCCTCGACGTCGGACCGCAGCGCCGTCGCCGGGACATCGGGGTGGACCTCGGCGAGCAGGGCGGTGAGCTCCTCGGGCCCACGACTGCCGTCGAGCGCCCGCCAGACGGCCGTCCCGGTCGGGTTCAACGTCGTCAGCGTCGCACCCGCGGCGTCGAGCAGCATGGCGCGCTCACCCGACACCTCGAAGGTGACGCCATCGGCTCGCCGGTAGGCCATGTCGTGCTCCCGCGTCGTCGGTCGACCCACTGTACTGCTTTATGTGGTTGGGCGAGCACTCTCCGTGCCCTCCCGTCGGCCGACGGACGCACAACAACGCCGTCGGCGGACGATCGCCACGCTCACTCACCTGAATTGCGATACGATGCGGTAACGTTTCTGAAGGAGGAGGTGCGCGATGCCCCGTGACATCGCAGTGATCGGTGCCGGCAACGTGGGCACGGCCCTCGCGACGGGCCTGCGCCGCGTCGGGCATCGGGTGACCCTCGGCGTCCGCGATCCGGCCGACCCGAAGCACGGCGGCCGGTCCGACGGCGTGGACGTCGCCACCAGCGCCGAGGCGGCGGGCTCCGCCGACGTCGTGGTCATCGCGGTGCCGGTGGGTGCGCTCGCCGAGCTCGTCGCATCGCTCCCCCTGCGACCGGGACAGGTCGTCGTCGATGCGACCAACGCCGTGCGCGCCCCCGTGCCCGGCGGCTTCGACACCGTCGGCGCCTACGTCGCCTCGCTCGTCCCCCAGGGGCTGGACGTCGTGAAGGCCTTCAACACCATCGGCGCCGAGCACCTCGACGACGGCGACATCGGCGGCGCTTCGGCGTTCCTCCCGGTCGCCGGCGACGAGCCCGGCCGCGCGGTCGTGGTCGAGCTGGCCAGCGAGCTGGGCTTCGACGTCGCGGACCTCGGCGACGCCGACGCGATCTCGATGGTCGAGGACCACGCCCGGCTCTGGATCCACCTCGCGCTCTTCCGGGGATGGGGCCGCGACTTCGCGTTCAGCGTCGTGCGAGCCTGATCGATTAGCAGCGATCGACGCGCAGCAACACACCTCGTCGCGAGGCGAACGTGCGGTCGTCCCACACCGTCGCCGTCACGAAGAGCGTGCCGGCCGGCGACAGGGCGCACGAGAAGCACCCTCGATCGACGGGCACGGTCTCGGCGACCGCTCCGGTCGGGTCGATGCGTCGGCAGTGCCGGTTGGGGACGTCGGCGTACCAGATCGAACCGTCTGGCGCCGCCGCCAGCCCGTCCGGTGCGCTCCCCGGCAGGTCGGCGATGGTCGACCGGTCGACCAACTCGCCGGACGAGGTCACGGCGAACGACGTCAGGCGACCGGCGTGGGACTCGGCGACGACCAGCCGCCTCCCACCGTCGACGAACACCATCCCGTTCGGGAAGGCGAGATCGCCGGCGACCGCACGAGCCGTGCCATCGGGCTCGATGACAGCGATCTGCCCCATCGCGGGCGGCTCGCCGGCCAGCAGGTCGAAGCCGACGCCGTTCACGTAGACGCGACCCGACGGATGCGCGGCGATCTCGTTCCACGGGCGATCCGAGATCGACGAGAGCTCCGCGACGAGCTCGGTCCCGCCGCCGTCCACTCGGCGGAGGACGCGCCGGCCGGCACCGTCGACGAAGAGCAGGTGCCCCTCGACGTCCCAGTCGATGCAGATCGGGAAGCCGTCGAGCTCCGCGTGCACAATCCGGTCGGCGCCGTCGGGGGTCACGCTCATCACCTGACCCTCGAGCCAGTCGCAGAACCAGACCCGGCCATCACGCCATCGGGGCGACTCACCGAGCCCGAGGCCCTCGACGACGGGCACGGGTCGGCCCGGCACGGCGCCGGTCATCACGCCACCCCCAGCAGCACCTCAGCCACGGCCGACGGCTCGCTGAGCGCCGGTAGGTGCCCACCCGGCACCACCACGACCTTGAGCCCGAGCCGTTCGTGCGCCACTCGACGCTGCAGCTCGAGCGGGAAGAGGCGATCGTCGGCGGCCGCCACGACCGTCGTCGGCACCGACGGCCAGCACTCGATCGGGCACGGGTCGCCGAAGGGGCGGCCGCTCTGCTCGCGGACGCGCCGGCCGGCCTCGATCCAGACCTCGGCCGGGACGTCGTGGCCGTAGACGACGTCGGGGTCGTCGACCTGCGACGGGTCGAGGCCGAGCCCGACGAACCGCCGCCGCTGCGCCTCCGCCTGCCCGACGGCACCCCACCAGTCGTGGCCACGCTCGCCGGGCACCGGCACCATCGCCGCGAGGAGGACGAGGTGGTCGGTCGCCCGGCGGGTCGCGAGCACGGGGGCGAAGACGCCGGCCATCGACTGGGCGACGACCACGAGCCCACCATCCTCCGCACCCTCGCCCAGCGCGTCGAGCGCCGTGGCGACGTAGCGGTCGATCCCGGCGTCGGGATCGTCGGCGGGGAGATCCGGGGCGACGACCCGGTGGCCGGCGGCCACTAGCAGCGACTCAACCCGGTGCCAGTACCAGCCGCTCGACGCGGCACCGTGGAGGAGCAGGAAGGTGGCCACCTCAGCAGGTCTCCCGGCCGAGGACGCAGGCGAGGTAGCGGCGGAGGTGACCGATCGCCTCGAGGACCAGAGCTGGGTCGTCGGCGGCCTTGGACAGCACGAAGGCGCCCTGGAGGACGGTCTGGGTGTGGCGGGCGAGGCTCGACGCCGTGATGTCGGCGTCGTGGTCGACCGCGTCGAGCGCGGCGGCGAGATCGTCCTCCAGGGTGTCGGCGTGGCCGAAGATGCTGTCGGCGCACGCGTCCCGCACGGCCACGCTGGTCTCGAAGGCCTCCTGCGTCATGGTGCCGACCAGGCACGTGTACTCGGCGGGCCGGCCGGCGATCCGCGACGCCCGGAAGTCGAGGTAGCCGAGGACGCGGTCAGCCGGATCGGCGTGGTCGTGGTACGGCGCCGCAGCGAAGAGCGCGCCGGTCGTCACCGACCAGTGCTCGGCCGCGGCCACGGCCAGCTCCTCCTTGGACGCGAAGTGGTGGAAGAACGCGCCCTTGGTCACGCCCGCCTCGGCGCAGAGCTGGTCGACGGACGTGGCGTGGAGGCCCTGGCGCCGGATGATGCGAACGGCGGCGTCGAGCAGCGCGGTGCGGGCCTCGCCGCGGTCGGGCCGGCGACGAACGGACGGCTCACCCATCGGCGGCTGCCCGGATGGCGTCGAGGTCGATCCGCGACATCCCGAGCATGGCCTCGGTGGCTCGCTTCGCCCGCTCGGGGTCGGGGTCGCCCAGCAGCTCCGCCAGCCCCTCGGGGATGACCTGCCACGACACGCCGTAGCGGTCCCGCAGCCAGCCGCACCGGCTCTCGGTGCCGCCGTCGGTGAGGGCGGCCCAGTACCGGTCGGCCTCGGCCTGGTCGGCACACGGGATGGCGAACGAGATCGCCTCGTCGAAGGTGAACTGCGGCCCGCCGTTGATGGCGGTGAACGGCCGACCGTCCAGCTCGAAGTCCACCGTCACCGGTGCATCGGGCTCCCCCATCACGTTGGTGACGCGGGAGTTGGGGAACAGCGACACGTACCAGCGCGCCGCCTCCAGTCCCTGGCCGTCGAACCAGAGGTTCGGGGTGATCTCCGGCATGGCGTCCTCCTCGATCGCGCTGGCGAACATACCAACCGGTCGGTATGTTGTCCACGGTCACCCGGTCGCCGCCGGCAGCGCCGTGCTGACCTACTCCCTGCGCCCGGCGTAGGAGCTCACCCGACGACCTCGAACGTCGTCGCCAGCTCCACGCCCAGCGACGCTCCTGCGGCGACGGCGTGAGGGCGGAGGAAGTCGTCCGGCGAGGCCATGTCGCCGCCGAGCTCCCGCAGGTAGAGCTCGTGGCAGGCCAACGAGGTGACGCCGGCGGCGAACGTGTCGGTGACCTCGACGCCGTGCGTCGGCTCCGGGCTGCCGTTGAACGCGGTGAGCCGAACCCCGTCCCACGGGTCGCCGGCCTCGGGGAAGATCCAGGGGTTCGCAGCGTCGCGCACGGCGTCGAGCAGGCAGCGACCGACGGCCCGGTGGTCCGGGTGGTTCCAGCTGGGGCCACCCCACGAGTCGCGGTGGTTGATGGACAGCACGACCTCGGGCCGGTGCCGGCGGACGAGCTCGCAGAGCACCGCCCGGAGCTCGAGACCCTCGACCACGAGACCGTCGGGCAGGCCGAGGAACTCGAGGACCTCGACGCCGACCGCGTCACAGGCGGCCCGCTGCTCGGCCCGGCGCAGCGGACCCACCTCGGCCGGCGGACGCGAGACGATGCCGGCCTCGCCGTCGGTGACCATGACGTACGCGACGGCCTTGCCCTGGCCGGTCCAGCGGGCGACGGCGGCTGCCGCGCCGTACTCCATGTCGTCGGGATGGGCCACCACGGCGAGCGCCCGCTCCCAGTCCTCGGGGAACGGCTGGAGGGTCACGGCGTCACGCTACGACGTCGGGACCGATGCCCGAGCGATGCCAAGATCCTGCCCGGGACTCACCAGGAGGGGACATCGATGCAGCTCGGAGCGGACCAGGTCGCGTTCGTCACGGGAGGTGCGAGCGGGATCGGGCTCGGGCTGTGCCACGAGCTCGGCCGCCGGGGACTCGCCGTGATCGCCGCGGACATCGAGGCCACGGCGCTCGGGGCGGCCGTCGACGGGCTCCGCGGCGCCGGCCTCGACGCCACGGGCATCGAGTGCGACGTCACCTCGATGGAGTCGATGCAGGCGGCGGCCGACGAGGCGTTCGGCTGGCGGGGCCACGTCGACGTGCTGTGCAACAACGCCGGGGTGGTGGCGTTCGGCGACGCCTTCTCCTCCCTCGACGACTGGCGGTGGGTCATCGACGTCGACCTCTGGGGCGTCGTGCACGGGATGCACGCCTTCGTCCCGCGCATGCGCGAGCTCGGTCGGCCGGGTCACCTGGTCAACACGGCATCGACGGCCGGGATCTTCGGGTTCCCGAACATCGCCTCGTACGTGGCGGCCAAGCACGCCGTGGTCGGCATGACCCAGTCGATCTGGCACGAGCTGGCGCCGACGGCGCTCAGCGCCTCGGTGCTGTGCCCGGGGGTCGTGGCGACCAACATCAACACGAGCGAGCGCAACCGACCCGGCACCGAGCCGGGGTCGGTCGAGCTGCAGGAGGACTTCGGCGACAACTACGAGGAGACGCTCACCCCCGCAGACGTCGCGGCGATCGTCTGCGACGCGATCGAGGCGGACCAGTTCTGGATCCTCCCCCAGGAGCACTACGCCGAGCAGGCGCTCGCCATCGGCGAGGGTCGGGTCGCGAAGGCGCCGCCGGTCATGCCCCGCATCCGCTGAGCGGCGTCAGGCGTCGGGCACGAGCGGCGGCCGGGCGAGCGACACGCCGCCGCTCGTGGCGAACGGACCGTCGCGGTCGAACAGCGTGCAGGACCCCATCGACACCCCGTCGGCGGCGATCTGCTGGGCGACCTCCAGCCCGACCCAGTCGCCCACCGGGAGCCGCCCGATGAGGACCGTGAAATCGGCGTTGATGTAGAAGAGGCCCTCGTCGCTGCTGTTGGCGAGCGGGCAGGCGATGTCGCTCGACACCGCGGTTCGCACGAACGGCGAGAGCTCCTCGCCGTCAACGAGCAGCGCCGTCTCGTTCGTCCAGAGGCGCGCCTGCTCCGCCCCGTAGAAGGAGCCACGGACCGGACGGAACCACCAGCCGGTCTGATCGGGCGACCCCGGATCGTCCGCTGCGTCGATCTCGTCCGGGTCGGGCCAGGCTTCGCTCTCCGGCCGCCAGATCACACCGGGCGGCTCCTCGCTCTCGGCGAGGAACACCCCGGTCGCCCGACCAACGTCGTGACCGTCGCAGCGCAGCAGCGCGTCCGCGACCCGGATGCGCCGCCCCGACCGGACCATCCGCACCTCGATCTCCACCGGCGCCATCGCGGCCGGGCGGAACAGATCGACGGTCAAGCGGGCGCCACGCCAACCGGGCGCGCCGAGCTCGGCCTCGAGCGCTCGGGCCGCCAGCCCGCCGAGCAGGCGGCCATGGAGCATGTCGTCACCCCAGGGCGCGTGGGCGTGGGGCCGGGGCGCGAGGGCACCGTCGACGGGACGGAAGTAGGGGTCGGTCACGCCGCCGGTGTAGCACGGCACACCGACCCGACCCGCTACTCGGCAGCCGACCGCAGTCGGTCGAGGATGCCGGTCACGGTGTCGGCGACGATGTCGGGGATCCGCTCGATGTCGACGTCGAACTGGTCGCGCATGGTCACCGAGATCTCGCCGCCGGCCAGCACGAGGAGCATGGCGGTGGCGTCATCGGTCGCCTCGCGCGGCGCCCCGATCCCCTCGACGCATCGGCGGACGGCGTCCAGCCGGTCGGCCCGGCGCTCGGCCCGCACCGCCCGCCACGCCTCGCTCGTCTGGTTGAGGAGGTTCGTCGAGACCTCCCCGCGGATCGCACGGGCGTGGATGAGCCGATAGTGCTCGGGCAGGTCGTCAGCGGTCTCGGGCAGCGTGAGCCCATCGGGGAAGAGCATCCCCTCCAGCGCCTCGGCGATGGCGCTGATGCGGCTCTCGGTCGTCGGGAAGTGGCTGTGCACCGTCCGCACCGAGCAACCGGCGCTCGCCGCGGCGTCGGTCGGGGACAACTGCGTGCGTCCCGGCTCCTGGAGCTGCTCGATGAAGGCGTCGACGATCGCGTCGCGGGTGGCCCGGGCCTGGGCCTCCCGCAGCGGGCTCACGTATCGCCGGGTCGAGGTCACCCGGCGAACTCGATCCCGTGGCCGGTCGCGATGCGCACGACGTCGCCGAGGTCGGGAGGGAAGCTCACCTCTTCGTCCATCTGCCGGAAGAAGGACAGCCCGTTGCCCGTCGACAAGATGGTGAGGAACCGCGTGCCGTCGGACGCGATCCGGTAGGCGTGCGTCGTCCCGCCGGGTACGAACGCCACCGCACCCGGCGCCAGGCGGCGCGGCGCCTCGTCGCCGATCACGACGTCGAGCTCGCCCTCGAGCATCACGTAGATCTCGTCCCAGTCGTGCTGGTGCGGCGGCGGACCCATGTCGGTCCGGCCGGTGGTGTCGTAGATCTCGATGCTCGACCCCATCTCGTTGGTGAGCAGCGGCCGCATGGACTCGCCGATCACGGTGAGGTCGTCGCTGGTGTCGAGGTGGTTGATCACTGCCGTCATGGTGTCCTCCGCCCGGAGTCTCGTCCGATGCCTTTTCACTGCACTTGGCTGCAGCAGAAATCACCATACGATTCGCTGCAGGTGAATGCAACCATTTCGAGCGACGGCTTGGACGCGGCGGCATCCGGCGTGCTGCGATCGGGGCGGATCCGAGGGGGACGCCATGAGCACGGGTGCGCCGGCAGCAGACGACATCTTCACCGACAACCACCGGTGGGGGGACCTGGCCGACTGGAGCCGCACCGCGGTGGAGCTCCACGAGCGGGCCGGCATCCACCGCATCGAGCGCGAGGGCTTCTCCCCCTTCTGGGCGCTCATCGACCACGCCACGCTCAAGGAGGTCGAGCGCGACCACACGACCTTCACCAACGAGCCCGAGTCGGTCCTGGGCAACGAGCAGGCGTTCGCGGAGCGCCAGATCGAGATCAAGACGCTCATCCACATGGACGAGCCACAACACGGCAAGTACCGGGCGCTGACCAACGACTGGTTCAAGCCGGCGAGCGTCCGCCGCCTCGACGACCGATTGGACGAGCTCAGCCGCGACGCCGTGGCCAAGCTGGAGGCCGGGGGCGGCGAGCTCGACTTCGCTGCGGAGATCGCCTGGCCGTATCCACTGCAGGTCATCCTCGAGATCCTCGGGCTCCCGCCGGAGGACTACGGCCGGATGATGACGCTCACCCAGGAGATGTTCGGTCAGGAAGACCCCGACCTGCAGCGGGACGAGGCGTCTCCGGAGGTCATCGCGCAGGTGATCGGCGACTTCTACCAGTACTTCTCCGCGCTCACCGAGCAGCGGCGCGCGCAGCCGACCGACGACCTGGCCAGCCTCATCGCCAACGGCCGGATCGACGGCGAGGCGATGCCCGATCTCGAGACGCTCGGCTACTACGTCATCGTCGCCTCGGCCGGACACGACACGACGTCGGCCTCGATGGCCGACGGGATGCTCGCCCTGATCCAGAATCAGGACCAACTCCGCCTGCTCCAGGACGATCCGTCCCTCATGGCCAACGCCGTCGAGGAGATCATCCGCTGGGCCACACCGGTCCGACACTTCATGCGCACGGCGCAGGCCGACACCGAGCTGTGCGGCCAGCCGATCGCGAAGGGCGACTGGATCTACCTCTCGTACAAGGCGGCCAACCTCGATCCGAAGGTGTTCGAGGACCCGCTCCGCTTCGACATCACCCGGTCGAACGCGAAGCAGCAGGTCGCCTTCGGGTGGGGCATCCACCATTGCCTCGGCGCCCAGCTGGCCCGCAACGAGATCCGCAACCTGTTCTCGCACGTGCTGCCGCGCATCGACACGATCGAGCTGGCCGGGCCGGTCACGACGATGAAGACCACCTTCGTCGGTGGCCCGAAGACCCTGCCGATCCGCTACACGCTGCGCTGACGCTCACCCGTTCCCGGCGAGCCGCTCCTCGACGAGGGCGCGCACGCGGGTCGCGTCGACGTCCACGCACACGTCGACGAGCGGGCGGTCGCGCCACGCCGGCGGAGTGGCCTCGTCGGTGTTGCCGAGGTTCGGCCAGGTCTTGCCCCGGCTGAAGCTCTCGGTCTCGACGCGGATCGGCCACGCCGAGGTGATGAACGCGGACGGCTCGACGAGGTAGGCGACGGCGGACGGGTCGTGGACGTAGATCCCGTCGATGCCGTTGGTCTCCTCGAAGAAGCCCCGGTAGAGCGGGACCGCCCCCGCCAGTAGCCGTGCGCCCGGCGAGTCACCGGCGAGGATGCGGTCGAGCGCCGCTCCCCCGAGGGTCACGCGGTGGGTGACGTCGAGGCCGACCATCGTCACGTCCCAACCGGCGCCGAACACCAGGTCTGCGGCCTCCGGGTCGTTGTTCACGTTGGCCTCCGCCACCGGGGTCGCGTTGCCCGGTCCGAGGGCGTTGCCGCCCATGAGCACCACCTCTGCGACGAGATCGGCGAGCTCGGGGTGCCGCTGGAGCGCCGTCCCCAGGTTGGTGAGCGGCCCGAGCGCCAGCAGGGTCAGCTCGCCCGGCCGGGCCGAGGCGAGCTGCCACATGAGGTCGGCCGCATCGAGGTCGGTCGGGCCGGACGACGGCTCGTCGAGCGGCGCGTCGCCGAGGCCGTTGTGACCGTGCACCTGCGGCACCGGACCGAGGTACTCGGTGACGAGCGGGCGGCTCGCGCCACGCGCCACCGGCAGCTCGGGTCGTCCCGCGACGTCGAGCAACCGCTGCGCGTTGGCCGTCGTCACGTCGGTGGCCGCGTTGCCGAAGATCGTCGTGAGCCCGACGACCTCGAGCTCCGGCGAGGCGAAGGCCATGAGGATCGCCATCGCGTCGTCGACGCCCGGGTCGGTGTCGATGAGCACCTGCCTGGTCACGGCCCGGCACGATACGTCAGCGACGGGTCCGCCTCAGACCGAGCGGAGGAAGTGCCCGGAGCCCGCGTCCTCGGTGAAGCCGACCCGCGTGAGGTAGCTGCGATGGGCGTCCGTGGGTGCGGTCGCCCGGAGCCGGTCGATGCCGGCGCTGCGGAACACGCCGGCCCCTCGTCCGTAGAGCCACCGACCCAGGCTGGAGTCGCGGAAGGGCCGCAGCACGTAGTCGAGCTGGATGTCGAGGCGGTCCTCGATCCGGTCGCCGAGCAGCACCCCGGCGGGCAGCCCGTCGCGGGTCAGCACGAGCGCGAAGGAGTGCCGGTCGATCGGGTCGTAGTCGGGCTGGAACCGGGCGATGTCGTCGGCGTGGTGGCCGAGGAAGTCCAGCAGGAACGGCGAGTCAGGCGGCACCACGACTGCGCCGAGGTCGCGCCGGCCGCCCAGCTCCTTGGACAGGAACCAGACGTTGAGCACGGCGATCGAGGCGTTCGTGACGATGATCGGCACCGAGCCGATCAGCGCGCCGTAGACGACGAAGGTGATCGAGCCGGCCAGCGAGAGGAAGCGCAAGCGCACCACCGAGGTCATCGCCAACGAGGCGACGACGAGCGCCGAGGCGAGGTATCCGACGAGCTCCTCCGACATGTCGCCATCATGCCGAAGCGGACGACAGTCGCGCGACAGACGGCGGGATCCGGCCCGATCGGTTACGTTCGCCGCCATGAGCCTGACCGGACGATGCCTCTGCGGCGCCATCACCTACGAGCTCTCGGGCGAGCTGATCGCGACGGCGGTGTGCCACTGCGACCACTGCCAGCGCCAGAGCGGTGGGGCCTTCTCGGTCAACCTGGTCGCCCACGAGTCGCAGCTCGCCGTGAACGGTGAGCTCGCGACCTACGAGGACCCGGGCGACCACGGCACCGACGAGGTGTTCGTGTGGCGTCGGTTCTGCGGCTCGTGCGGCTCGCCGATCTACTCGGCGCTCAAGGAGCCCGCCGGCGTGATCGCGGTCAAGGCCGGCACCCTCGACGAGAAGTCGGACGTCGCGCCGACCGTCGAGGCGTGGTGCCTCGATCGCCAGCCGTGGGTCTCGCTCCCCGACATGGCCGTCTCGATGGAGCGCGAGGAGCCGGCGGCGAGCTGAGCGTCACGCTGTCCGCGCGACGACGACGTCGCGGGTGATCGTGCGGTCCACGCGATGCGCGAAGTCGAGGGTCGGCACGGGCTCCAGCCCGGCTGCGACGATCGTCTCGACCAGCTGCTCGCGGGCCAGGCTCCGCACGTTCCACGACAGCGCCACGGTGGCATCCCGGTCCAGCTGCTCCGGCCAGCGGACCGACACCCGCTCGACCAGCTCGCCGACCGAGGTCGGCGCGCGGCCGCCGTGGCGGGCCCGGTGCTGGATGCCGTACGGGAGGTCGGCGACCAGCATCGAGTGGCGGCCGACCCGCAGCGACTCGTCGTCGGCCGGCGCGTGGAAGGTCCTGACGTCGGGCGCGGCCTTGGCGGCGAGGCCGGGCCGGTCCACCGCGACCGTGAAGTCGAAGTGGCGGCTCTCGCTGTTGGTCTTCTTGTAGCGCTGCATCTTGTGGGGCAAGCGGTGCCCCTTGGCCCACTGCTCCAGGAACGTGGCGTAATCGTCGAGGGACCGCCGGTCGATGTCGAGCCCGGTCGCCCGCCCACCGTGCAGCAGCGCCCAGTTGAGCGTGGTCCCCCGCCCGCACATCGGGTCGAGGAGCGACCAGTCGGCGCCCGGCTCGGACCCTCGCACGGCGATGGCCGCGTTGAGCAGCAACCGCGTGAGCCGCTCGTTGGTCTTGCCCTTGTACCGCTGGGTCGTGACCAGGTCGGTGCCGAAGCTCAGCCGGTCGTCCACCGGTAGGGGTTCGAGCGAGGTCGGCGAGTGCTCGACGAACGCCGCCGCGGTGGCGCAGAGCCGACCGAGCTCGGCGGCCAGCGCCGACCGGTCGCCGTCGTAGCCGAAGCGCAGGTACGACGACCGGCCCTCCTCGACGAAGGTGATGTCGGTGCCCGGCGCGCCGAGGCGATGGGTGAGCACCACGTCGAGCTCGGCGGCGGCGATCGACCCGAGCGAGCTCGTGAACACGCGGTTCAGATCGGTCTCGAGGTAGATCCGATGCTGCATCGGCGCCCGAGCGTAACCACCGGAGGGGCGCGGCCGGGAGGTGGCGCGCGAGCGTGGGTCGCCGAGCCGCCGACCCGGGAGCAGCCCGTGACCGACACCGACGCCGACCGACCCGTCCGCTACGCCGAGCGCGACGACATCGCGATCATCACGTTGAACCGGCCCGAGAAGAAGAACACGCTGACCGATGCCGTGATCCAGGGCGTGGCCGACGGCATCGACGCCGCGGCGAAGTCGCCCGATGTCGCGGCGATCGTGCTGCGGGGCGAGGGTGGGACGCTGACCGCCGGCTACGACCTCACACCGGACGACGGCAGCGACGCCAACGGCGACGGCGCCCGCTGGACGACGCCGTACGGAGCGCACGGCCCCGAGCCACGGGCGGGGGCCTGGGACCCCGTTCGGGACTACCAGTTCATGGGTCACAACGTCCGGCGGTTCATGAAGATCTGGGAGTGCCCGAAGCCGGTCATCGGCGAGATCACGGGCTGGGCGATCGGCGGCGCGACCGACATGATCCTGTGCGCCGACCTGCTCTACATGGCCTCCGATGCGCACATCGGGTACGCACCCAGCCGGATCTTCGGCACGCCGACCACGATGATGTGGGTCTACCGACTCGGGCTGGAGCACGCGAAGCAGTTCCTCCTCACCGGACGGGCCATCGACGCCGAGACCGCGCACCGGATCGGGCTCGTGAGCCACGTGGTCGACCCGGCCGACATCTCCACCGAGGCCGAGGCGGAGGCCCGCCGCATGGCGAACATCCCGGCGAACCAGCTCGCCCTCAACAAGCTGCTCATCAACCAGGCGTTCGAGAACATGGGCCTGCGGACGAGCCAGATGCTGGGCACGTTCTTCGACGGCATCACCCGCCACACCGAGGAGGCCTATCGCTGGCAGGAGTCGTTCGCCGACCGCGGGTTCCGTCAGGTCATCCGCGAGCGCGACGACCCCTGGGGCGACTACGGCTCATCGCCACGGTGAGGTCGAATAGGGTCGGCCCATGAGCACGCCGTATCCCAACATCCTGGTCTTCATCGACATCCCGGTCGACGACGTCGACGCCGGCAAGGCGTTCTACGAGGCGGTCTTCGGGTGGGAGATCGAGGACCGCGTCCCCGGCGTCTTCAAGCGCATCGTCCCGGGGCAGAACTTCAAGGTCGACGACGGCAGCCAGGGGCCGACCGGCAACCTCCACATGGGGATCTACAACGCGGCCGCCGCGGCGCCCGACCCTCGCGGCGTGACCGAGCCGACCCGCCTCCACGACGGCGGCCGGACGGTGCGGCCCTGGCTGCTCATCAGCGACGACGACTCGATGGACCGGATCATGGACGCCGCCGTGGCCAACGGTGGGACCGAGCTGTGGCGCAACCACTTCTGGAAGGAGTTCGGCGGCGCCAACGCCTCGTTCCTCGATCCGTGGGGCAACCAGATGATGTTGTGGCAGCACCTCGAGGGCATCGAGCAGGACCCCGACACCCACGAGCTCGTCAGCGGAGAGATCCCCGAGGGCTGGACCGTCGAGTAGCCCTCAGCTCGGCGGGCCGACCCGACGCAGCGCCTCGGCCAGCGCGAGGCGGCCGTCGTAGAGCGCGGTCCCCACGATCACGCCCTCGACCCCGGGTGCGGGCAGCGACGCGAGCGCATCGAGGTCGGTCAGGTCGGCGACGCCACCCGAGGCCACGAGGGGGCGATCGGTCAGGCTCCGGACCGTGCGAACCAGCTCGAGGTTCGGTCCCCGCCCCGATCCGTCGCGGTCGACGTCGGTCACCACGTAGCGGGCACAGCCGGCGGCGTCGAGCCACGCGACCGCGTCGTGCAGGTCGCCGACCTCGACCCCGGTCCCGCGGGAGACCAACGAGCGGCCCCGCACGTCGAGCCCGACCGCGAGCCGGCCGCCGTGATCGGCGATCACCCGGGAACACCACGCAGGACGGGCCAGCGCATCGGTGGCGAGGTTGATGCGGCGGCATCCGGTGGCGAGGGCCGCGGCCAGCGAGTCGTCGTCGTGGATGCCCCCGCTCAGCTGTACGTCCACGTCGAGGAGATCGACGAGCTCGGCCAGGAGGGCGGGTTGGCCGATGCGACCGTGGGCACGGTCGAGGTCGACGAGGTGGATCCAGGCCGCGCCCTGCCGCTGGAGCTCGCGGGTCGCACGCCTCGGGTCGAGCAACTCGGGCGCCACGGCACCCGAGTGGTCCTCCACCTGTGCGGTGCGGCCACCGCGGACATCGACCGCCGGGAGCAGCTCCAAGCGCCCGGTCACGGAACGACCGTAGTCGTGCAGATCGCAACCTGACCGGTTACATTTGGTCGGCGTGAACCAGCAGTTCCCGGTCGCCCTCCACATCCTGGGCTTCCTCGCCTCGCGAGACGGCGAACCGCTGACCTCGGAGATCATGGCCGACACCTATGGCACGAGCCCGGTCGTGCTCCGTCGCGTCCTCACGAAGCTGCAACGGGCCGGCCTGGTCGAGACCCGTCGCGGCGCCGGCGGCGGCAGCCTGCTCGCCCGCTCGGCCGACAACATCACGCTCCTGGACGCCTACGCCGCCGTCAGCGACGACCCCCAACTCCTGTGCCGACACCCCGACGAGTGCTCGAACCCCGTCGCCGCCGCCCTCGGTCGGTTCGTGAACGGCGTCATGGGTGACGCGGAGCAGGCGATGCTCGCTCGACTCGATGCGGTCAGCATCGCCGAGATGGACGCCCAGGTCCGTCGCCACGTGATCGCCGCCGTCCGCCAGCGCCGCCGCTGAAGCCACACCGCCGTCAGCCGGGCGCAGAGCTCGGCCCGAATTCGCTACCAGTTCAGTTACGAATCAGGGAAAGGATCAACGATGCCGACCATCACCGACACCCCGAGGACCAGGGTTCTCCTCCGACTGGCCGCCTCGCTGTGGGTCGTCTGGGGCGCGGTCCACCTCTTCGCCGGAGTGGTGACCATGGCCCGCGACACCCCCGAGGCGGTCCAGGGCATCGCCGATGCGGTCGAACCCGAGACGCTCGAGCAGGACTACCCCGACGCGGTCGGAGCCATCATCAACCAGCACGGGTTCAACCTGGCCTGGATCGGCATCGTGACGCTGGTCTGCGCCGTGTGGATCTGGCGCCGATCGGTCGCCGCCGTCGTGCTCGCCGCGCTGGTCGGCGGCCTCGCCGACGTCGGCTACTTCGTGTTCCTCGACCTGGGCGACCACGTCAACTTCGTGCCCGGCACCCTGATGACGCTCTTCTCGGCGACGGCCATCATCACCAGCTTCACCGCCTGGCTCACGACCCGCGATCGGTCGGCGACCTCCGACCTCCCCGCCGCCTGAGGCCCGCTCAGCCCGCTCGCCACCCCTCCAGCAGCAGGTCGAGGGTGGCGTCGATCATCTCGTCGAGGGTGAGCTCGCCGTCGGGGTCGAAGGTGCGGCACAGGGTGTTGAGCGCCCCGAACAGCGCCGACGACGCGACGACCGGGTGGACGGGTCGCAGCTCGCCGGCCTCGACGGCACGCCCGACGACCTCGCGGGCCGACTCCTCGTGGGCGTGGAGCAGCTCGGCCGTGCGGTCGTGGGCGGCCAGGAGGTCGACGTTGCTGACGATCAGCGGGCCCGACGGGCGCTCGACGGCGCAGCGCACGTGGGCGCGGGCGAAGGCGACGAGCTCCTCGACCGGCGACGACGTCCCGGCGGCCAGCCGTTCGGCCTCCGCACGGATCGCCCGCAGCCCGTCGTCGAGCACGAGGGCGAGCAGGTCGTCGCGGCTGTCGACGTAGTAGTAGAGCGCACCCTTGGACAGGCCGACGCGCTCCCCCACGGCGGCGAGGGTGGTGCCGGCGACCCCGGACTCGAGCAGCTCGTCCTCGGCGGCGGCGATGATCAACGCCCGTCGCTGCTCCCGCCGTCTCGATGCCCGCCCCGACACCGTCTTGACTGTTTCGACCATGGGTCGAATACTAGACCACCATGCGAAGGCAGCCGCCGTCGGCAGGGGGGACGAGCGCATGACCGACACCCGGACCCTGACCGCGGCCCGAGTCAGCTTCGACGACGACGTGGCGCTCCAGGAGCACTTCCACGCCCAGGGCTGGACCGACGGGCTGCCGATCGTGGCGCCGACGCCCGAGGCGGTGGCCGCCTGCCTCGACTGGGCCGTGCTCCCTCCCGACCACCTGGTCGGCGTCGAGCCCGTGCGGCACCGGCCGATCACGGCGGAGAAGCTCGCCGTGAACTCGGTCATGGCCGGGTGCCTGCCGATGCACTTCCCGGTCGTGGTCACCGCGGTCACCGCGATGCTCGACGAGTCGTTCCTGCTCCACGGTGCCACCGCCAGCACCGGCGGCTGCGGCGTCCTCGTCGTCGTGAACGGCCCGATCCGCACGGAGATCGGCATGGACGGCACCTTCAACGCCGTCGGGCCCAGCGACCGGGCCAGCACGTGCATCGGCCGCGCCGTCCGCCTGATCCTCGGCAACCTCCTCGACGTGCGCCCCGGCGAGATCGATCGCGCCACCCTCGGGCACCCGGGCAAGATCAGCTTCTGCATCGCCGAGGACGAAGCGCACACGCCCTGGCCGTCGCTGGCCGGCGAGCGACTCGGCGACCCCCACGTCTCCGCGGTCACGGTGATGGCCGCCATGGGTCCTCGCCAGGTCATGAACGAGTGGACGACCGACCCGGCCGAGCTCCTCGACACCTACGTGGCCGAGATCCGGGCCAACATGCGCCACTACTCGATCTGGGCCGGCAACTACGCCCTGGTCGTCCCGCCCCAGCTCCGCGCCCACTTCGACGCCGCCGGCTGGTCCAAGGCCGACATCCGCTCCTACGTCTTCGAGCGGGCGCGGGTGCGCCGGAGCGAGTGGGCCGACGTCGGCAAGGCCAACGCGGTCGCCGACAAGGGCGAGCGGGAGTACGCCGCCCTCACCGCGCCCGAGGACCTGCTCGTCATCGCCGCCGGCGGACCGGCGGGAGGGTTCGGCGCCGTGATCCCACCCTGGCTCGGCGCGAAGTCCCGGGCCGTCACCGTGCCGGTCGGCGCCTGCATCGACTGCTGAGCTGCGAGGAGCCTCACCATGACCATCGACGTCCTCGTCCCCACCTACGACGAGGCCCCGACCGACTTCCGCCTCGCGGCACCGGCGGCGGCCCTCGAGGGGATCACGATCGGGATCATCTCGAACGGCAAGCACGGCACGGTGCCGTTCTTCGATGCGTTCGCCGACGAGCTCCGGGGCCGCTTCGGCGTCGCCGACGTCGCGCGCCTGACCAAGACCAACTACAGCGCGCCAGCCGGCGACGACCTGCTGAAGCAGGCCCGGCACTGGCACGCCCTCGTCGCGGGGATCGGTGATTGAGGCAGCTGCTCGTCGTGCAGTCTGCACGACGCCGTCTCCGGTGAGCTCGCCGGCATCCCGTCGGTCGGGATCATGACCGAGAAGTTCGTCTCCGCGGCCGAGCTCATGGCCCGCACCCTCGGCGCGCCCGGCTACCCGTTCGTCACCATCGCCCACCCGATCAGCAGCGCCGGCCCCGATCGGCTCGCCGCCGAAGCGCGCGCCGCCGCAGCCGCCTGCGTCGACCTCCTCACCTCGACCGCCCGACCCGCATCGGAGACGACATGACCCGTGAGCGCGAGCTCGAGATCGGCGACCTCATCCTCGCCCGCGTCGAGTCCGGCCCGCCGCCGGCGACCACCTCGCACTCGACCGTCGAGGTGACGGCGTACACCGACCCGGCCCGCCATCGCGCCGAGCTGGCCGCGATCACCGCCCACCCGGCCGCGGCGGTCGCGTCGAGCGAGCTCTTGCCGGGCAGCTTCGTGACCGTCGAGCTCGGCGGGCGCCCGGTCATCGTCACTCGCGACCGCGACGGCACGGTCCACGCCATGCTCAACGCATGCGCTCACCGCGGCGCGACGGTCGAGGTCCGCCCGTCCGGCTCGGCCCGGATCCTGTCGTGCGGCTTCCACGGCTGGTCCTACGACCTGGACGGCTCGCTGCGGGCGGTGCCCAATGCTCCGCTGTTCTCCACCGAGCCGTGCGATCGCGGTCTGCGCCGACTCGCCTGCGAGGAGCGGCACGGCATCGTGTGGGTGACAGGTGATCCCGAGGCCGAGCCGATCCCGGTCGCCGACTGGCTCGGCGCCGGCGTCGACGAGCTGCTCACCGACCTCGGCCTCGGCGAGATGACGCACCACGCGGCGACCGAGTACGAGCTCGACTGCAACTGGAAGCTGCTGACCGACGGCTTCCTCGAGATCTACCACCTGAAGTTCCTGCACCGGGACTCGATCGCCCCGTACTTCCCGGCCAACACCATGCTCAACGGGCGGCGCGGCTCCCACTTCGTCGGCTGGCTGCCGAAGAGCCGGCTGGTCCGGGACCTCACCGAGCTGCCCAGGGACGAGTGGCAGGTGCTGGCCGGGCTCACCGGGGCGATCGTGCTCGTGCCGGGCACGGTGGTGCAGTGGCAGGCGGGCCACGTCGAGCTGTTCTCGCTCCGACCGCATCCCACCGATCCGACCCGCAGCACCGCCCGGCTCACGATGCTCGTGCCCGGCGATCGGGCGGACGAGACCGAACTGTGGGATCGGAACTGGGACCGGGTCCGGGCCACCATCCCGGCCGAGGACTTCGCCGCCGCCGTCGACGTCCAGCGCAACATCGACGCCGGTGCGGTGACCGAGCTGCAGATCGGCGCCAACGAGCACGCGCTCGTCGAGCACCTCGCCGCCGTCACGGCCGCCGCGGGCGCCCCGGCGCCGGTCCCCGGCTGACGCGCTTCGCCCGGAAGGTCGGCGAGGTCCCCCTCGACCCTGACCTCGAGCACCCCGCCGAGTGGGATCGCCCGGTCGACTGACCGCGCCACACGGCGTCGATAGGGTCGGCGCCGATGAGACGAGCCGAGAAGGCCGAGCGCATCGGCGAGATCCTCGACGACCTCTACCCGGAGACGCCGATCCCGCTCGACCACACCGACCCCTACACGTTGCTCGTCGCCGTCGCGCTCTCCGCGCAGACGACCGACAAGAAGGTCAACGAGGTGACCCCCGCGCTCTTCGCTGAGGCGTCCACCCCCGAAGAGATGGCGGCGCTGCACCCCGACCGGATCCTCGAGCTGATCCGCGAGATCGGCCTGGCCCCGACCAAGGCGAGGAACCTGTCCGCCGCAGCGCACCGGATCATGGACCACGGCGGCGAGGTCGTCCCCGACTGGGAGTTCCTCGAGTCGCTGCCCGGCGTGGGCCACAAGACGGCCAGCGTCGTCATGTCGCAGGCGTTCGGCGAGCCCGCGTTCCCGGTCGACACGCACATCCATCGACTGGCGGCCCGCTGGGGGCTGTCGAACGGCACGACGGTGGAACGGACCGAGCGCGACCTCAAGGCGGTCTTCCCCCGCGAGACGTGGAACGACCGCCACCTCCAGATCATCTTCTTCGGGCGCGAGTACTGCCCCGCACGACACCACGACCTCACCACCTGCCCGATCTGCTCGTGGGCGGCGACGAAGAAGCGGATCCGGGAGGAGTCGGCGCGCTGACGCTCCGATCGAGCGCGGGCGGTGAGACGGCTACGGTCCCCCTCGGACCTTGCGAGCACCGAGGAGCGCACCGTGAGCCAGCCCATCCACTTCGTCGCCCACTTCACCGTCACCGACCCCGAGAAGTACCGCGAGTACGAGAAGGGCTTCTTCCCCGTGCTCAAGCAATATGACGCCACCTTCCTCACCTACGACGACGACGTCACCGTGCTCGAGGGCGAGCGCGAGGCGGGACGCACGGTCATCATCCGCTTCGCCAGCGAGGAGGAGTGCCTGCGCTGGTGGAACTCCGACGAGTACCGCGCCATCGTTCCCCACCGGCACGCCGGGACCACGACCTTCTCGGTCTCCATGGTCCACGCACCCCCGGCTCGCTGAGCCCGTGAGCGAGGAGCTGACCGGGCTCGACGCCACCGCACAGGCGGGGCTGGTCCGGCGCGGAGAGGTGACGTCGGTCGAGCTGGTGGACGCAGCGATCGCGCGGATCGAGGCGATCGACCCCGCGATCAACGCGGTCATCCACACCCGCTTCGACGAGGCGCGCGCCGAGGCAGCGGCCGTCGGTGCAGGCGACGACGCACCGTTCGCCGGCGTGCCGTTCCTGCTCAAGGACATCGGCGCGACCCAGGCCGGGCTGCCGTACTGGATGGGCAACGTCGCTCTCAAGGCCGCCGACCACCGCCTCCCGGGCGACACCGTGCTCGGGGCGCGGTTTCGCGACGCCGGGTTCGTCACCGTCGGCAAGGCCAACCTGCCCGAGCTGGGCAGCACGCCGACCACGCAGCCGCGGAGCTGCGGACCGACGGCGAACCCGTGGGACCTCGGCCGATCACCGGCCGGGTCGAGCGGTGGCTCCGCCGCGGCCGTGGCCAGCGGCATGGTGCCGGTCGCCCACGCCAACGACGGCGGCGGCTCGACGCGGCTCCCCGCCGCCTGGTGCGGACTGGTCGGCCTCAAGACCACGCGTGGCCGCATCCCGGCACCCGACACGATCAGCCGGCTCCTCTCGGAGCTCGTCGTCTCGCGGTCGGTGCGCGACACGGCCGGGGTGCTCGATGCCGTCGCCGGCCCGACACCCGCCGACCTCTTCCGGGCCGAGCCGCCCGGTCGGCTCTACGTCGACGAGCTCGGCGCACCGGTCGAGCAGCTCCGCGTGGGCGTGCTCACCACCGCCGGGCCGCTGGAGGTCGACGCCGACTGCGCCGCCGCTGCCCGGGCGGCCGCGGCGTGGCTCGAGGAGCAGGGCCACCACGTCGTCGAGGTGGACGACGAGGTCCTCTTCGGTGCCGACTCCCGCGTCAACGGGCGGTTGTGGATGGCCGGGCTCACCCAGCGGGTCGACGCGCTCGGCAAGCTGCTCGGCCGCCCGCTCACCGAGGACGAGGTCGAGCCGTTCAACTGGGCTGCCGCCGAGCGGGGGCGTTCCGTGACCGTGACCGAATGGGTCGACGGCCAGGAGGCCCAACAGGCGTGGGTGGCGAGCGTGCTCGACTGGTTCGCCGACCTCGACGTCCTCGTGACCCCGACCGCCGGGTGCCCGCCGCTCACCACCGCCGAGCTCGAACCGCCGGCCGGCAGGCCGTGGAAGATCGGCCGGGTCCACGCCCGGATCGGGGCGTTCACGCTGCCGTTCAACGCCACGGGCCAGCCGGCGATCTCGTTGCCGCTCGGGCAGACGGCGACCGGCCTGCCCGTGGGCGTCCAGCTCGTCGCCGGCATGGGCCGGGAGGACCTGCTGCTCCGCCTCGCCGCCCGGTTCGAGGAGGCGACGCCCTGGGCCGACCGCCGCCCGGCGATGGCCTGACGACCCGCGCAGCGTGGGGTGGGCCCCGCTCCACACGGCGATCCGGGCGCCCTCGCCGGTCTGGTCCGGGTGACCTCGGATTCTCCGTCGGTCCCGCCTCGGAGCGACACGACCCCAGCCCGAGCTCGAGCGCTCCGTCGGTCCCGCCTCGGAGCGACACGACCCCAGCCCGAGCGACGGTTGTCGCTCGAAGGTGGAACCGACCGCCCACCACCCCGCGCGCAGGCCCCAGGCCCGACCGCCCGAGCCGACGCCCCGCCCTCGGACCGGCTCAGAGCTGGACGGTGGCGCCGACGAACTCGACGCTGAAGGCCTCGCACCACACCAGGGCGGTGTACGGGCCCGGGGGGAGCTCGGTGCCGGGCGGCAGCTCGTAGGTCTGGTCGCCCACGTTCCCCTTCAACGCCCCGAGGTGGATCGAGCCCTCGGCGAGGTCGACCTGGTCGGCGCCCGGCACGAGGTACACCTCGAGGTCCGGACCGTTCTCGATGTCGAAGTTCTCGAAGCGCAGCACGAGCGAGCCGTCGGGGTTCTGGAAGATCCCGGCGTCGCCGGTGCCGTCGTGGCCAGCGAGGCCGACGAAGGAGCCGGCGCCGAGC
This sequence comes from Actinomycetota bacterium, assembly GCA_039818945.1. Taxonomy (GTDB): domain Bacteria; phylum Actinomycetota; class Acidimicrobiia; order Acidimicrobiales; family Poriferisodalaceae; genus JBCBSZ01. The sequence continues at coordinate 112,652 of JBCBSZ010000004.1, read as the reverse complement.
AGCACCGGCTCGGTCGGCACGGGCACGGTCGTCTCGACCGGCGGGGCGTCGGTGACCTCGTCAGCGTCGGCCTGGTCCGTCGCCTCGTCGGCGGCCGGTGCGCTCGGGGTCGTCGCAGCCGGCTCGTCGACCACGACGGGCGCCGACGGATCGGCCGATCCCTCCTCGGCCGCCAGCTGAGCCGAGATCGACGTGGCGAACTCCTCATCGACGACGTCGTCGATGAAGTACGGCGACAGCAGCCACCAGTTGACGATGGCGAAGGGGACGAGCAGGACGGTGAGGCGCACGACCGGCGGGACGCGCAGCAGGAGCATCAGCCCGAACGCCGCTGCGGCGAGCGCCGTGCCGCCGAAGGTGAAGAGCAGCGTCCGCTCGTTCTCGAAGGGCGCCTCGAGGATGTCGGGCTCGATCACCACGAGCACGAGCAGCAGCGCAGCGATCAGCGCGCCGACGATCAGCTCGAGGCGGGAGATGCGGCCGAGCAGCCGACGGGCGAGTGAGGAGGAGGTGGGCGACGGGCGATCGGCCTCGGTCGCGGGCGGAGTCGACGTCATGGTCATGAGCATGGAACCGGACGGGCCGCCGATCCAGTCCCCTCGGATGTGACGGATCGCGGAACTCATCACGACGTGCGCCGCGCCGTGGAGGACACTGGGTGCCCGCCCCGCCCGCACCAGTGGAGCCCCAGCCGTGGACGACCTCGCCCTCCTCATCGACCTGCACCTCGACGGTGAGCGCCAGGGCCCCGGCAGCGATGAGACCACCAGGCGGGCCGTCGAGCTCGCCGGGATCGCCGAGGGCCGGGACCTGCGGATCGCCGACCTCGGGTGCGGCACCGGCGCCGCGTCGCTCGTGCTGGCCGGCGCGCTGCACTGCTCGATCACCGCGGTCGACCTCGTCCCGGCCTTCCTGGAGCGGCTCGACACCGCCGCCGCGGCGTGCGGGCTCGGTGACCGGATCACCACCGTCGCCGGATCGATGGACGAGCTGAGCTTCGAGGACGGATCGCTCGACGTGATCTGGTCGGAGGGTGCCGTCTACGGCATCGGCTTCGAGCACGGGGTCCGTGCGTGGCGGCGCTTCCTGCGCCCCGGCGGCATCCTCGCCGTCTCCGAGCTCACCTGGCTGACCGACGAACGGCCGGCGGAGCTCGACGAGCACTGGACGGCCGCCTATCCCGAGGTCGGGACGGCGTCGGCGAAGATCGCCGTGCTCGAGGCGGCCGGCTACGCGCCCATCGGCTACTTCGCCCTGCCCGAGGACTGCTGGCTCGATCGCTACTACCGCCCGCTCCAGGCACGGGTCGCCACCTTCCTCGACCGACACGGCCACGCCGAGGCGGCGGAGGCCCTCGTCGCGGCCGAGCAGCACGAGATCGACCTCTACGAGCGCCACTCGGCCTTCGTCAGCTACGGCTTCTACGTCGCCCGTCGCATCGCCATGTGAGGTCGGGCTTGACTGGAACACTCCATCCAGTAGGGTGGTGTCGATGCCCGCCGACACCGCCGACCGACTGATCGACGCCGTGCTGCTCTCGCTGCGCGAGCACGGCTACGCCGGCACGAGCATGCAGGACCTGCTGCGCGAGACCGGGGTGTCGTCGAGCTCGATGTACCACTTCTTCCCGGGAGGGAAGGAGGAGCTGGTCGTCACCGCGGTCCGCAGGACGGGACTCGACGCCGCTCGGCGGATCTCCGAGGTCTTCGAGCGCCTCGAGGTCGCGGAGGGCATCGAGCGGATCTTCGACGCGGCCGCCGCGGAGATGGACGGCCACGGCTTCACGCTCGGCTGCTCGATCGGCGTGCCCGCCACCGAGGCGCCGGCCGACTCCCCCGCCATCCGAGAGGCGGTCGCCGAGGTCTTCGCCGCCTGGGCCGATGCGTACGCCGCCGCCCTGCGGGGTGCCGGCGTCGCCCCCGAGCGGGCGGCGCAGCTCGGCCGGTTCGTGGTGGCGTCCTACGAGGGCGCCGTCATGCTCGCCCGCGCCACGCGTTCGACCGATCCGTACCACGACGCCAAGGCGGTCATCGCCGTCGCGATCCCCCCACCGGACCGATGAGCGGCGCCGGATCCGACCCCGCCGCTGCAGCCGTCGTGGATGGATCGTTCCAACCAGGAGCAGGAACCATGGACTTCGAACGACGCACCATCGACGGCCACGACCTCCGGATCGCCCGGGTCGCCGAGGGCGGCCGACCCACGGTCGTGATGACCAACGCGTTCCCCCAGTCGATCCGCTGCTGGGAGTCGCTCTGGGACCGGCTGGCCGAGCGGGTCGATCTCGTCGCCGTCGACCTCGCCGGCTTCGGCCGGTCGAGCGGCACCCCGGAGGAGATGCGGCCCTCCGCCCAGGCCGACCTGCTCGTGCGGCTGCTCGACGACCTCGGCATCGACCGGACCTTCCTCGTCGGGCCCGACGTCGGCGTGCCCGTCTCGCTGTGGCTCGCGTCGACGCACTCCGAGCGGCTGCACGGTGTGAACGTCTACGACGGTCCGGGCACGTGGCCCACCGACTTCGATCCGGCCCTGGGCGCCGCGGTCCGCTCGCGGCTGGTGCGGTGGCTGGCAGCGCGAGCGCCGATGCGCCGCCGCCTGATGGCGCAGAACCTCGACGCCGCGACGTCCGCCGGCTACCACCACTTCACGCCGTCGGCCGAGGCGGTCGAGGAGTACCGGAGCATCTGCTTCGACGAGGAACGGCACCGCAACTCGCTCGCCTTCCTCGGCTCCTACGCCGAGGAGCTCCCGAAGATCGAGGAGCGCCTGCCGTCCGTGACGGTCCCCGTGCTCGTCACCTGGGGCGCCCACGACCGCTTCGTGCGCCCGTCGAACGCCGAGCGACTCCAGCAGCTGCTCCCCCACAGCGAGCTGACCGTCTTCGAGCACGCCGGCCACTTCTCCCACGAGGACGCCGACGGCGAGTGGCTCGACCGGTTCCTCGCCTTCGTCGACTCCCACCACACCACCCAGGACCACCCGACGCTCAGGAGCGATCGATGAGCACGTTCAGATGCGTCATCCAGGCGGGCAGCAACGCCGACACCCGGGCCGACGAGCTCGAACGTCGGCTGCGCGAGCACGACGCGAAGCACTACCCCGCCGAGGAGGTGGAGGTCACGTGGGTGCCGATCCCACCGGGCCACATGTTCACCGAGGGCGAGCAGAGCACGTCGTCGGTCGTGTCGTGCTTCGTCGACCACGTCACGACGCTCGACCTCCGCGAGACCTATCTGCGCGGGGTGTGTGACATCTGGACCGAGGTGACCGACTGCACCGACCACGAGGTGGTCGTGACGATCACCGAGACCGCCACCGCGACCCAGGAGTGAACCGATGCCCTTCTACCACGCCGTCGTCCGCCCCGGACTGCTGACCGAGTCGCAGCGCCACGAGTTCGCGAACCACGTGGTCGACGTCCACTGCGACGTCACCGGCGCACCCCCGTCGTTCGTCCACGCCCTCATCACCGAGGCCGGCGACGGCGCCCTCGCTGCGGATCGCAACGCGGTCGTCAACGGCACCATCCGCGCCGGCCGCACCGATGCGCAGAAGGCAGAGATCGCCGACCGGCTCAGCCGAGCGCTGGCCGAGGTGGCGGGCGTCGATCCGTCGTCGGTGACGACGTCGACCCGCGACATCCAGGCCTCCTACACGATGGAGGGCGGCGTGATGTTGCCCGAGCCCGGGTCCCCGGAGGAGCAGGCCTGGATGACCTCCGGCGCTCCCACGAGCTGACGCCTGCGGCTCAGCTCGTCCGGCGGATCACCCGGACGGGCAGGTGGGTGTAGCCCTTCACGAACGACGAGAACGTCCGCTCCGGCTCGTCCTGCACCTCGACGCGCTCGAAGCGCCGGAGGATCTCCTCCCAGAGGATCCGCAGCTGCAACTCGGCGAGGCGGTTGCCCATGCAGAAGTGGATGCCGTAGCCGAACGACACGTGCCGGTCGGCGTTCGCGCGTGCCAGGTTCAGCTCGTCGGCGTCGTCGCCGAAGATCGCCTCGTCGCGGTTCGCGGACACGTACCACATCAGGACCTGGTCGTCCTTGCGGATCTGCTTGCCGCCGAGCTCGCAGTCCCTCGTGGCGGTCCGCCGCATGTAGGCCAGCGGCGTCTGCCAGCGCAGCACCTCTGGCACCAGTGCGGAGACGAGGCCCGGGTCGGCGACGAGGCGGTCGTACTGCTCCGGGAACCGGTTCAGCGCGTACACGCTGCCCGACATCGTGTTGCGGGTGGTGTCGTTACCCCCGACGATCAGCAGCAGCAGGTTGCCCATCTGCTCGGCGGCGCTCAGGTGCTTGGTCGCCTCGCCGTGCACGAGCATCGAGACCAGATCGTGCCCGGGGTGCTCGCGCCGCTCCTCCCAGAGCCGCTCGAAGTAGGTGACGCACTCACCGAGCTCCTCGAAGCGCTCGCGCTGCGACTCGACGATGCCGCCGGGCTCGGGCACGGCGGTCGTCACGTCGGACCAGCGGGTGAGCTTGCGGCGGTCCTCGAGCGGGAAGTCGAACAGGCTGGCCAGCATCAGCGTGGTCAGCTCGATCGACACCCGGTCGACCCAGTCGAAGGTCTCGCCCTCGGGGAGCGACTCCAACACCCGGACCGTGCGCTCGCGGATGACGGACTCCAGGTTGCGGAGGCTGCTCGTCGACACGACACCCCGGACCGTCTTGCGCTGGTGGCCGTGCTCGGGCGGGTCCATGGCGATGAACGACCCGAGCTGGGCGAACCGGCTGCTCGTGTCGGCCCCGACCGGCGGGGTGAGCGTGATGCCGTGCGCCGAGGAGTACGTCTCCCAGTCGCCGTCGACCGCCCGGACGCCGTCCCAGGTCGTGACCGACCAGTAGCGCCCGGCCGAGCCGAGCTCGTTGAGGTGCACGGGGTCCTCGCGCCGGAGGCGGGCGAAATGCTCCTGCCAGCGGTTCTCGCGGAAGAGGTGGGGGTTGAGCGGGTTGATGTCCTCGAGGCTCAGCTCGTCGGCGGACGGGACGTCGCCGGCGAACAGCGCCTGCTCCATCTCCGGGCTCCGCACCGGCCGTGCCGCCAGCCACGCATCACGTTCGGTCGCCAGGTCGGTCACCGCTGCGCTCCCCCGTCCCCTACTCGTCCCACTCAGTGTCGCACGGGGGAGTCGTCGAGCCTCAAGACGCGCCGGCGCGCATCTTCCGGGCGATCCGCTCCGCCACCATCACGCAGCCGAGATAGGTGTTGCCGGACGGGATGGTCGGCATCACCGATGCATCGGCGAGGCGGAGGCCGTCGACGCCGAGCACGCGGCAGTCGGCGTCGAGGACGGTGCCCATGGGGCAGGTGCCGACCATGTGGCCGTAGCTGATCAGGTTGCGCTCCACCGCAGCGGTCACTGCGTCCGGAGCGCTCAGGTCGTGCGGGACGAGTGGCGCGCACCCGAGCTCCCGCGCCGGCGCCGAGCGCTCCCAGGCGGCGAGCCGGTCGAAGCCGTGGCGCAGCCGGTCGTCGCCGTCGTCGGGCAGCGGCGGCGCCGTCACGACGGGATCGTCCGCCGGGGCGTCGCCGAGGCGCACGCTCCCCCGGCCACTCGATCGCAACAGGAAGACCGCCATCATGAACGTGGTCTCGTCCTCGCTGGGCACCGAGGCGATCGGGAACGCGTGGTAGTCGACGTCTCGCCCGTTCGACGCGCCGAGGAGCAGGCTCTGCGCCGGGCCGGCGACGCCTCCGCGAGGCCCGTCGTGGCGGTACGGGATGCCGGGGCCGAGGTGATCGCTCATCGTCGATCCGACGGGGAGGTCGGCGTGCACCGGGACGCCCCGCTCGGCGAGGTGGTCCGCCGGGCCGATGCCGGAGCGGAGCAGCAGCGCGGCGGACCAGATCGCCCCGCTGCACACGACGGTCTCGTCGGCCTCGATCTCCTCCCCGGAGGCCAGGGTCACACCGACCGCCCGGCCGGCCGAGAGCTCGATCCTGGCGACCTCCGCCCCGGTGCGAATGGTGAGGTGCTCGCGGGCCCTGACGTCCTCGGTCAGGTAGGCGAGGCTCGTCGTGACTCGCCGACCGGCGTCGTCGATGGTCACCGGGAAGACGCCGAGGCCAGGGAGCTGCGACGGGTCGTTGATGTCGGCGGCGACGGGCTCGCCGAGCTCGACCATGCCGTCGTAGAAGGCGCGCTGCGCACGGCTGAGCTCCTCGAGTCGCCACCGCCGCACCGGGAGGGGACCGTCGTCGCCGTGCAGGGGCGAGGAGCCGAAGTCCCGGTCCCGCTCGGCGGCGATGAACGTGCTGACGACGTCGTCCCAGCCCCACCCGTCGAGGCCCGCGGCAGCCCAGCCGTCGTAGTCCTCCGGCAGGCCCCGCAGCGTCGCCAGGCCGTTGAGGGCCGAGGTGCCGCCCAGGACACGCCCCTGGAGCATCGGGATCGCGCCACCGCCCTCGGTCAACATCGGCGTGACCGCGCTCGGCACGGCGCCGGCCCAGGCCGCCGCCGCCCGGGCCGGTTCGAGCACGCCGACGTCGTAGGCGTCGTGATCGGGCCCGGCCTCGAGCACCGTGACCGCGACGGCTGGGTCCTCGCTCAGCCGACTCGCCAGCACGGACCCGGCCGTACCTCCGCCGACGACGACGACCCGTCGTCGAGCTCCCCTCGTGCTCGTTCGCGTCATCACCAGAGCCTTGCCGAAGACAGCGTGTACGCGCGTACGTCGAGGGCGAACGCAAGGGGACCTTCGTCGGTTGTTTGAGTGCCCGCGGGCCACGAATCGTCCTCGGTCGACCGAAGTACGGTGAGCACGTCCCACCGCGGGAGGACGACGGATGGCTGACGTCACCATCACCGACGGCGAGTTCGACGCCGTCATCTTCGATCTCGACGGGGTCATCACCAAGACCGCCGCCGTGCACGAGATCGCCTGGGCCGAGATGTTCGACCGGTACCTCCGGGAGCGGGCCGAGGCGGCGGGCGAGGAGTTCCAGCCCTTCACCACCGCCGACTACGGCACCTACGTCGACGGCAAGCCCCGGTACGACGGGGTGCAGAGCTTCCTCCGCTCCCGCGGGATCGATCTGCCGTGGGGAGACGTGGCCGATCCGCCCGAGAGCGAGACGGTGTGCGGGCTCGGCAACCGCAAGAACGTCGAGTTCACCCGGATCATCACCGAGCGCGGCGTCGAGCGGTACCCCTCGACCATCGCCTTCATCCGCGGCCTCGACTCGGTCGGGATCAAGTCAGCGCTGTTCTCGTCCAGCCGCAACGCGGTTCCCGTGCTCGAGGCGGCGGGCCTGGGCGACCTGTTCGAGGTGAGGATCGACGGCAACGTGGGCGCCGACCTCGGCCTGCCCGGCAAGCCGGACCCGGCCGTGCTGCTCGAGGCGACCAGCCGGCTCGGAGCGACGCCGGAGCGGACGGCCGTGGTCGAGGATGCCCTCTCGGGCGTCGAGGCCGGCCGACGGGGTGGGTTCAAGCTCGTGATCGGCCTCGACCGCATCGGCCAGGCCGACGAGCTCGCCGCGTCGGGCGCCGACGTCGTCCTCCCCGACCTCGACCGGGCCGAGGTCGCCTCCTCCGACGGGAAGCGGGCGGTCCCGCCCCTCCCCTCGGCCCGCTCCGACGCGCTCTGGGACGCGATCGGCGACCGGGAGCCCGCGGTCTTCCTCGACTACGACGGCACGCTGACGCCGATCGTCGAGCACCCCGACCTGGCGGTGCTCTCGCCCGAGGCGAAGGCCGTGCTCGAAGAGCTGGCGACGACGACCACGGTCGGCATCCTCAGCGGCCGCGACGTCGTGGATGTGATCGACAAGATCGCCGTCGACGGCATCTACTACGCCGGCAGCCACGGCTTCGACATCCGCTCCCCGGACGGCCAGGCCGTCGGCGGCGACCTGTCCCGCTTCGACGCCTTCCTCCCCGAGCTCGACGGCGCGGAGGCCGAGCTCCGAGCGCAGCTCGCCGACGTGCCCGGCTCGAACGTCGAGCGCAAGCGGTTCGCCATCGCGGTGCACTACCGGCAGGTGCCCGAGAGCCACCACCAACAGGTGGCGGACGTCGTCGCGCAGGTCGCTCCGGCCCACCCCACGCTGCGGGTGGCGGGCGGCAAGATGATCTTCGAGGTCAGGCCCGACATCGAGTGGGACAAGGGCACGGCGCTCGACTGGCTGCTGAGCGAGATGGATCTCGACCGATCCGACGTGGCGCCCATCTACATCGGTGACGACGTCACCGACGAGGACGGGTTCCGGGCCCTGGAGGGGCGTGGGATCGGCATCGTCGTCGGCCGCGAGACGCGGACGTCGCGTGCGACGTTCGCGCTCGACGACACCGACGAGGTCAGGGAGCTCCTGGCCGAGCTCCGCAACCGAGGCGACCGGAGGACGTCGTGACGCAGTGGACCTTCAGGTACGAGGGGTTCGACCCCGAGGAGCAGGGACTCCGCGAGGCCTTGTGCACGCTGGGCAACGGCTACTTCGCCACCCGCGGGGCCGCCCCGGAGAAGGCGGCCGGTGACGTCCACTACCCCGGCACCTACGTCGCCGGGCTCTACAACCGCCTCGGCACCGAGATGGGTGGGCGGATCATCGAGAACGAGGATCTGGTCAACGTCCCCAACTGGCTCCCGCTCGAGTTCCGGATCGACGACGGTGACGGGGACGGCGGCTGGTTCGACATCGACACCGCCACCGTGGAGGACTACGTCCAGGAGCTCGACCTCCGGCGCGGCGTGCTCATGCGCACCTTCGTCTGGGTCGATCCGGCCGGCCGGCGCACGCTGGTCGCCCAGCGGCGCTTCGTGTCGATGCGCGACCCGCACGTCGCCGGGCTGAGCACGGCGTTCCGCCCCGAGAACTGGGCGGGCCGCCTGGCCGTGCGCTCCGCGATCGACGGCTCGGTCGTCAACGCCGGCGTCCCGCGCTACCGGGCGCTCAACAGCGAGCACCTCGCCCCGGTGCGCACCGAGTCGAACGACGACGAGATCGTGTCGCTGGTGACCAAGACGACGCAGTCCGACGTGACCATCGCCATCGCGGCACGCCATCAGGTCACCAACCAGGACCACGTCCCGCCGGTCGAGCGCCAGGTCGTCGACGCACCTGACCACATCGCCCAGGAGCTCGGCTTCGACATCGCCGAGGGGCAGTCGATCGCGGTCGAGAAGGTGATCACCCTCTACACCTCGCGGGATCGGGCGATCAGCGAACCGGCGCTCGAGGCCGTCGAGCACATGGCGCAGGTGCCAGGGTTCGAGGACGCCCTCGAGTTGCACGTCCTCGCGTGGGACCACCTCTGGAAGCGCTTCGAGCTGGAGAGCCAGGCCGACGACGACACGAGGCGGATCCTGAACCTCCACGTCTTCCACCTGCTGCAGACGGCGTCGAAGCACACGATCGACCTCGACGTCGGCATCCCCGCACGCGGCTGGCACGGCGAGGCCTACCGAGGTCACATCTTCTGGGACGAGCTCTTCATCTTCCCGTTCCTCACGCTGCACATGCCCGACCTCACCAAGGCGCTGCTGCAGTACCGCTACCGCCGGCTCCTGCAGGCGACGCTCGCCGCGCGGGCGGCCGGGTACGAGGGCGCGATGTACCCGTGGCAGAGCGGGAGCAACGGCCGCGAGGAGACCCAGGTCGTCCACCTCAACCCCAAGTCCGGCCACTGGCACCCGGACAACTCCCACCGTCAGCGCCACATCAGCGTCGCCGTCGCCTTCAACGTGTGGAAGTACTTCGAGGCCACCGAGGACGTCGAGTTCATGGCGTTCGAGGGCGCCGAGATGATGGTGCAGATCGCCCGGTTCTGGGCGAGCATCGCCACCTTCGACAAGGCCCGGGGTCGCTACGAGATCCGCGGCGTGATGGGCCCGGACGAGTACCACGACGGGTACCCCGACGCCGACCCGCCCGCCGGTCTGAACAACAACGCCTACACGAACGTGATGGTCGTCTGGGTCCTCGAGCGGGCGCGGCGGGCCCTCGAGCTCGTGCCGGAGTTCCGGCGCCGCGAGCTCTGGGAGAAGATGGGCGTGCGGCGCGAGGAGCTCGAGCACTGGGAGCACATCTGCGACCGGATGTACGTGCCCTTCCACGGCGAGGGCATCATCAGCCAGTTCGACGGCTACGACGAGCTCGAGGAGTTCGACTGGGAGGGCTACACCGAGCGGTACGGCAACATCCAGCGCCTCGACCGCATCCTCGAGGCCGAGGGCGTGAGCGCCAACAGCTTCAAGGTGTCGAAGCAGGCCGACCTGCTGATGCTCTTCTACCTGCTCGCCGAACCCGAGCTCGCCGACCTCTTCCGACGGCTCGGCTACGACTGGGACGAGTCGATGGTGTCCCGCAACGTCGACTACTACCTGGCCCGGACCTCGCACGGCTCGACGCTGAGCCGGGTGGTGCAGTCCTTCGTGCTGGCCCGCTCGGATCGCAAGCGCTCGTGGACGTCGTTCCAGGAGGCGCTCTACTCGGACGTCGGCGACGTCCAGGGCGGCACGACGGCCGAGGGCATCCACCTGGGCGCGATGGCGGGCACGGTCGACCTGGTGCAGCGCTGCTTCTCGGGCCTCGAGACCCGCGACGGAAAGCTCTGGTTCGCCCCGGCGGTCCCGGCCGAGTTGGGCAGCCTGCGCTTCGCGCTGCAGTACCGGGGCGGCTGGGTGGACTGCGAGATGACGCCGGACCAGATGACGATCACGTCGCGCGAGGGCGCCGCCCACGCGATCCAGGTCGTCGTGAACGGCGAGGACTTCGAGCTCATCCCCGGAGCGGTGCGCGAGATCGCGCTGACCTGACCGTCTGGCACAACAACCACGCGTTGTGCCACGTGCCAGAACCCACTAGGTTCCTCGCGCCACCGCTCCGACGCGGCGCGGTCCGCGAGACCAGGGGGAAGAGACATGAGCCAGGCACCGTTCGACACGCTCATCGCCGGCGGCCTGATCGTCGACGGCACCGGGGCACCCGCCTACTACGGCGACGTCGGCGTCCGCGCTGGCCGCATCGCCGAGATCGGACGGCTCGGCGACCGCGAGGCGGCGCGTCGGATCGACGCCACCGGCCGGATCGTCGCACCCGGCCACATCACCCAGCACACCCACTACGACGCCGCCCTCTTCTGGGATCCCTACTGCCTCGACGCCGCCCACAACGGCGTGACGACCGTGGCTAACGCGAACTGCGGCTTCGGCTTCGCTCCGGTCCGGGCCCGCGACGCCGAGCGGACGATGCTGATGATGTCGACGACCGAGCAGATCCCGGTCGAGCATCAGCGAGCCGCGATGCCGTGGGACTGGGAGTCCTTCCCCGACTGGATGACTCGGCTGCGCGCCCTCCCCAAGGGCGTGAACGTCGCGACCTACCTGCCGCTGAACCCGTTGCTCGTCTACGTGATGGGGGTCGACGCGGCCAAGACCCGGGCACCCGACGCCGCGGAGATGTCCGAGATCCATCGGCTCATCAACGAGGCGATGGACGCAGGCGCCATCGGGATCTCGATGTCGGTGATGGGCGCGGCCGGCAACTCCCACGTCGACTACGACGGCACGTCCATGCCCACCGATGCCATGGACCACGACGCCCTCCTCGAGATCGGCCGGGCGGTGGTCGAACGAGGCGAGGGCGTCATCCAGATGCTGTCCCAGATCGCCTTCTTCGGCGACCGGTCCATCACCGAGCGCATGGCCGAGCTGGCCAAGGGGTCGGGCGTCCGCGTCGTCCACAACGTCTTCCTCACGTCCGACATCGAGGTCATGGCCGACAAGGTCACCGACGACCTGGCGTGGCTCGACGCGCAGCGGGCCGAGGGGCGCGACCTCACCGTCGGAGCCCTCGTCAACCGAGGGTGGGTCGAGGCGGACATCCGCCAGCTCGACACGGCGGCCGGGCAGTTGGCCGGCGTGCGTCGCATCGTCGCCTGCGCCGACGACGACGAGCTGCGCCAGCTCCTGGCCGACGCCGACTTCGTGCGCACGTTCGGCGAGGAGTACGCCTCGGCCGATCCGTCCAACGGCGCGGCCGCGTTCGAGGGTCAGACGATCATCGGCGTCGGCGACGGCGAGGAGCTCCGCCCGCTGCTCGGCCGGACCCTGGCCGATGTGGCCGAGGAGCGCGGCTCGTCGGTCATCGAGGTGATGTGCAGCCTCGCGCTCGAGACCGATCTCGCGCTCCAGCTGAAGTCGCCGCCGATCGGTGCGACGACGCCGGACCAGGCCGTGCGGCTCCTGAGCCACGCCGGGGTCATCGGCGGTGGGTCCGACGGGGGTGCGCACACCAAGTCCTTCGGCATGGGGCACTACGCGACCGACCTGCTCATCTGGCTGGTGAGGGAGACGAACGCCGTCACCCTCGAGGACCTGCACTTCCAGCTCAGCCTGAAGACGGCCCGATCGATCCAGATCCACGACCGGGGCGCCCTGCTTCGCGGGTACTGGGCCGACGTCCTGGTGTACGACCTCGACGACCTGCACTTCGACCTGAGCTGCTACGACATCGTGCACGACATGCCGCAGGGCGACTGGCGCCGCCAGGGCAAGGCCGGCGGCTACGAGTACATCCTCGTCAACGGTGAGGTCACCCACGAGCGCGACGCCAGCAACGGCGAGACCCCCGGTCAGGTCGTCCGGGTCACGAGCGCTGCGCTCGCCGGGGCCGACGCGTGAGCCCGCCGGGTCCCGACGAGGCCGCCGAGCGCACGAAGGTGCTCGACGCGGCGGTCCGATGCTTCGAGCGCTACGGACCTCAGCGCACGTCGATGAACGACATCGCCGACGAGGCCGGCATCTCGCGACGGACGCTGTACCGGCTCTTCGACGACCGGCCCGCGCTCGTCGCCGAGCTGCTCGACCGTCGCGTCCGCGACCTGCGGCGGACCGTCAACGCCCGGTTGGCGACGTACGCCGACATCGAGGAGGCGCTCGTCGAGGGCTCGCTGGCCGCGATCGAGGACAGCGAGGCCGACTCGCTCCTGTCCGAGATCGTCCGGCACGAGCACGCCGGCTCGCCCGAGCGCTTCCTGCTGCGCGTGAACGACACGATCGCCCAGGCGATGGTGGCCGACTGGTCGCCGCTGCTCGACCGGGGCCGCGCCGTCGGTCGAGTCCGCGCCGACCTCACGAACGAGCGCGCGGTCGACCTCATCATGACCGTCCACGCCGTCGCGCTCCTGCGCGACGACCTCGGCCGCGACGGACGCCGCGCCCTCTTCCGGGACCTGCTCGTCGCCGCCGTGCTCGTCCCGCCACCCGCTGCGACCTGATCAGGACGGACGTCGTTCGCGACGAAGGAGCGCGCGCAGCGTCTCGGCGTTGGCGTACCCGACCCGGAGCGCGATGTCTGCGGTGCTGAGGTCGGTGGTCGCCGCCAGGTGACGAGCTCGCTCGAGCCGGAGGCGTCGAACGAAGCCCAGTGGCGTGAGGTTCAACGCCGCACGAACCCGTCGCTCCAGCGTGCGGCGACTGGTGCCGATCGCCTTCGCCGCCGAAGCGACGTCGAAGGGCTCGTCGAGCCGCGCTCGGACGTGACGTTCGAAGTCGACCACCACCGGGTCGTCGTGGTCGAGGTGCTCGTAGGCGACGAACGCCGCCTGCGACGGTCGTTCGTCGATGAGGAGCAGCCGGGCGACGTGGCGGGCGAGATCGGGGCTCACCCAGCGGACGATCGACAGCGCGAGGTCGATGTGGGCGAAGGCCGCTCCTGCGGTCACGACGTTGCCATCGGCGACCACCATCGTGTCGAGGTCGAGGTCGACCCTCGGGTAGCGACGGCGGAATTCGGGTCCGAGGAACCAGCTCGTCGTCGCCCGCCGGTCGTCGACGAGGCCGGTCTCCGCGAGCGCGAACACGCCCGTGCAGGCGGCGGCGATCCGGGTCGTCGAGGGATCGAGCCGTCCGAGCGCCGCGACGAGCGACCGTGCGGGCCGACCCTCGAGCACGCCCGCCGTCGCGGGACCGGTGAGCGTGCCCAACGCCGGGACGATCACGACGTCGAGATCGGACAGGTCTGCCAGCGATCGGTCGACCGGCAACACCATCGAGGACGTGGTCCCCACCCGACGTCGATGGCCGGCGATCGTCAGCGCGAGCGGTTCGATGCGACCGTCGACCTCACCGCGGACGGCGTCGGCGACCCGCACGATGTCGATGACCGACGCCACCGCCGAACCGAAGCACCCGTCGTGGACCACGAGTCCGAGCTCCATGACGCAAACGATAGTACTCCTGCCGTATCCGCCACTGCCATCCCGCCGGTGGGCGTCGTACGTTCGGGTCGACCGGGATCGACGATCCCGGCGAGACCGATGGGAGACCACCATGTCCGACGCCACCCTGCCCTACGCCTTCGTCGCCAAGCTCGTCGCAGCCGACGGGAGCGAGGACGCCCTTGCCTCATTCCTGACCGGCGCGGTCGACCTGGCCAACGACGAGGCGGGCACGATCGTGTGGTTCGCCGTACGGACCGACGCCCGGACCTTCTGGATCTTCGACGCCTTCCGCACCGAAGCCGACCGCACGGCACACGCCGGCGGCGCCATCGTCGAGGCCCTGCAGCAGAACGGGGAGCTGCTCGGCGCTGCGCCCGAGATCCTTCCCGCCGAGGTCCTGGCCGAGAAGCTCCCGTAGCCACCGAGGCGGCGGGGCGCCCGACCCCGGGCGCGTCGGGCTACTCGGCCCGGCGCGCCGCCGCCCGGTCGCTCGCCTCCCACGCCATCGATTGGCCCCGCTCGCGGCCGAGCAGCTCGATCGGGTCGCGGTTGTCGATGTGACCGTAGATGCCCCGGTACACCGAGAACCCGCACAGCTCCAGCAGCCGTCGATCGAACCGCTCGAGTCGGGTCCACGGCACGCCGAGCTGCTGGTTCTCCTGTTGGCGGATCCAGCCCGCGCAGTAGTAGCAGGCGATCCCGTCGCGTCGACGGTCGGTCGTGTTGGCACCGCCGCCGTGCCACAGCGTGCTGGGCCAGACGAGGATCGACCCGGCCGCCATCTCCGCGCACTCGGTGTCGTGGGTCGAGCTGTAGTCGGGGTCGTCGTCGAAGCGGTGGCTCCCGGGCACGATCCGCGTCGCGCCGTTGGCCTCGGTGAAGTCGGTCAGTGCCCACATCGAGTTCATGGCGATCGGCACGTGCGGGCGAGGCAGCGGGATCAGGTTCGTGTCGGCGTGCAGGGGCTGGGCCTCCTGGCCCGGCCCGAGGCAGATCGCCGACAGCGACGACAGCTGCAGCTCGGGGTCCAGCACGCGCTCCATCAGGGGGAGCACCAGCGGCGAGACCGGCACCTGCTCGAAGGCGCGGTGCAGGGCGAGCAGGTTGTAGATCCGGACCGTCTTGCGGCCCTCGAACGCCGTCCCGGCGTACCCGATGTCGTGCTCGGCCTCGACCTCCCCGAGGGCCCGCCGCAGCTCACCCATGAGGTCGGCGTCGATGGCCTCCTCGATCACCGTGTAGCCGACCTCGTCCAGTCGGCGGAGGTGATCCCGCAGCTCGGCATCCGACATCGACCGCACCCTGCCCCCCTCACCGTCGGCGCCCTGGAGACCGTAGGGACCCGACGCCCGCCCTGGCCAGCCCGGGCGCGGTGCCCCACGCGAGCCGAGCGGAGGCCGGTGCGACGAGCGAAGAGGTCGGCCCCGAACCTGGCCGTTCAGAGCACGAAACGAACACCTGTTCGCTACGCTGGGGCCATGGAGACGGTGCTCGATCCGGCGGTGGCGCTGAAGCAGCTCGGCGCCGACCTCGATGCGCTGCTCGCCTCCGATCTCGAGCCGGAGTCGCTCGGAGACGCCCGTGTGCTGGTCGAGCTGGCCGCCTCGCTGACGGCGAAGGTGGCGGCGGTCGAGGTGCGCCTGCAGGAGGCGGTCCAGGTCTCCGGTGTGTTCGCCGAGGGCGGTCACCGCTCGGCCCAGACGTTCTGCGCCCACGTCGCCCGATCATCACCGGCGCGGGCTCGCCGGACGGGCCGACTGGCCGGCGCGCTCCGTCGCCTGCCGGTCGTGAGCCGGCGGCTCGCGGCCGGTGAGCTCGGCGCCGATCAGGCCGATCGCATCGCCTCGGCGATGGCCAACCCGCGCGCCCGCGACGGTCTCGCCGCCTGCGACGAGCTGATTGCCGACCGAGCGGTCGCGTGGCGCTTCGACGACTTCTCCGCCTGGTTGGCCGACCTGGTTCGCGCCGCCGACCCGGACGGCACCCGGGACGCCAACCAACGTGCGCACGAGCGGCGCGATGCCCGCATCGTGCAGGGCTACGACGGCACGTGGACGTTGGAGGGCGGCTGGGCGTCACTGGAGGGCGCCGAGCTCCACTCGATCTTCGAGCACTTCGTCGACGCCGAGTTCCAACTGGACCTCGGCGACGCCCGCGGGCGGCTCGGGGACGACGCTGCCATCGGCGAGCTCGCCCGCACCCCTGCGCAGCGACGGGCCGATGCGCTCCTGGCCATGGCGCGAGCCGCGGCCGCCGACCGACCCGGTGGCGACGGCTCGAAGCTGGTCACGAACGTCGTCGTCGACCAGGCCACCTTCGAGCGGGAGCTCACCCGCCTGGCCGGCGCCGATCCCGCCGAGCGGGTCCCCGGCGCCGACGACGGCTACTGCTGCGAGACGCTCGACGGTCACCAACTCGACCCCACCGAGACCGCGGCGGCCGCCCTGATCGGCCACGTGCGGCGCGCCGTGCTCGGCGCCGACTCGGTCACCATCGATCTCGGCCGGAGCCGGCGCCTCTTCACCGGTCCCGCCCGACTCGCCGCCCTCCTCGGTCACCGACGATGTCGATGGCCGGGGTGCTCCCGGCCGGCCACAGGATGCGAGATCGACCACATCACCGAGTGGCACCGGGGAGGCCGGACCGACCAGGCCAACGCGCTCCCGCTCTGTTCGGCCCACAACCGCCACAAGCATCGAGCGCTGGGTCGGGTCAGCCGAGGGGTGACCCTCCAAGGGCGGTCGCTCGTCCACGGCGTTGAGCACGATCGTCGTTCGCACGCGAGTCACCGACTCGATCGGGTTGATCTCGGCCTGACACGCCGGTCGGCCCGCTGAACGACACCCCACCGCCGGCCACGAGGCCACTACCGTCGGCGCATGGCCGCCGACCTGCCTCCGTGGGAACCGCCGCTGGCCGGGACCGAGATCGAGCATCTCCTCGGTGCGCTCGATCGCATGCGGGCGACCTTCCGCTGGAAGGCCGATGGTCTCGATGCGAACGGCATGGCCGCGCGCCTCCCGTCGTCGCAGCTGAGCGTCGGCGGTCTCCTGAAGCACCTGGCCCGCGTCGAGGACGAGGCGTCGAGCGTCCGGCTCGATGGTTCCCCGAGGGACGCGCGCTGGGACGGCGACGCCCCCGATGACGACCCGGAGTTCAGGACCGCTGCCGAGGACGAGCCCGAGGTGCTGTACGCCTGGTACGACGAGGCGGTCATACGGGCGCGCCGCCGATTCGAGGCGGCCATCGCCGAGCGGGGACTCGACGCCGAGACGCCGATGCGAGGCCCCGGCGGTCAGCTCGCCACCATCCGACGACTGCTCTTCGATCTCCTGGAGGAGTACGGGCGCCACACCGGGCACGCCGACCTGCTGCGCGAGGCCATCGACGGGAGGGTCGGCGAGGATCCGCCGGCGAACTGGTCACCGTTCCGGAGCGGTGACTGACCGCTCGTCGTCCGACAGGGCCGGCTACCCGACCTCGGTCAGGTCCCGGTCCTCGAGCTCCCAGGCGTGGTCCAGCGCGTGCCGCGCGCAGCGCCGGATCAGGAACTGCAGCGCCCACGACCGTGCCGGTGCACCTCGATCGTGATGCTCACGGATCGCGTCGACGAAGGCGGCGCGGTAGGCGCGCAGGGCCGTCGGGTCGTCCCTCGTCTCCAACGGCACCTTCACGCCGACCTTGGGGGCGAACTCGTCGATCTCCGCGCCGTTCACGTGCCGGATGATCCTCTCCTTCTCCCTGCCCCCACCGCGCGGGCCCTTCCGCAGCTCGGCGGAGACCCGAGCGGCCGTCTCGTCGAACGTGGTCCACGCCGCCTGCAGCAGTGCCACCTTCCGCTCGAGCACGGCGTCGATCATCGGATCGTGCTCCGCGGTCGCGGCCCGGCCCGAGACGCCGTAGTAGTCGGTCATCCCGATGCCCTCGACCTCCTCGACCAGGGCGAGCCCACCCAGCCGGGCGAACTCGTCGCCGTAGCCGGCGAGCTCGGCGACCTTGGCGAAGCGCAGCCGGTAGCTGTCGAGGACCTCCAGCGCGTCGCCGCCCAGCTTCGTGCTCCGGTCCCAGCCCGGCCAGTCGAAGGCGCAGGCCACGACGCGCTTCTTCTTGCCGCGTTCCACCATGACGCGGACCGGCTGGCTCATGGTCCGACCGTAGTGCCCCTCCGGGCCCGGCGGCCGGGGCCACGAGACGTGGGAGGGTGTCGTGTGGACGAAGGAGACGAGCCGGGCACCGTCATCGGCGTCGGACGGGCGGCCGATGTGTTCGACCTCGGCGATGGCACGGTCCTGCGCCGGTACCGCACCGAACACGACTGCGCGCTCGAGGGCCGGATGATGGCCTGGTTGTTCGACCAGGGGATCCGAGTTCCCGAGGTGCGCACCGCTGCGGGTCGCGACATCGTCATGGAGCTCGTCGAGGGCCCGACGATGATGGACGACCTGGCGGCTCGACCTACGTGCTCGGCTCGACCTTCGAGGCGTCTGGTCTGGTCGAGCGCGTCGGCGGCCGGGCCTTCGTCTCGCTGTTCTCCAGGTTCCGGGGGCGGCAAACGATCCGCAGCGCACTGCGGGCGGCGACGAGGTATCGCCTTCGCGATCCGAACGAGACGGAACGAGAGCGCCGCGCCCTCCAACAGCTGCTCACCGCGACGGGGACATGACGCCGGCCTCGCGAACTCGGTGCGCTCCCGCTCGCTGGGCGGAGCTCCCTCACCGCCAGGATCCGAGCCATGATCTGAGCAGCACGGAGCCACGGGCAGGATGGGGGACGAAGCTCATGGGACAGCGCCGAGCACGACAGATCGCCGATGCGCTGACCACCGCCGATCTGTGGCGGCTCGCGAACAAGCGTGTCCCGCCGATCGCCTTCGAGTACTTCCGGGGCGCCGCGGACGACGAGATCACCGCCCGCGGCAACGTCCAGGCCTTCCAGGAGTCGATGGTCACCGCCTACAGCGCGGTCAAGTTCGACGCCGTCGACATGTCCACGACGGCGGTCGGGTTCGATCTGGACGTGCCGTGGTACATCTCGCCGGTGGGCAGCCTGGCCATGCTGACGCCCTCCGGCGACGCCGTCGCCTCACGGGTGGCCGGCGAGTTCGGCACCGTCATGGCCCAGTCGACGCTCTCCGGCACCCCGGTGGAGGAGGTGACCGCGGCCTCCTCGGGCGACTGCTGGTTCCAGCTCTACCTCCTCGGCGGCAAGGAGACGGCGTTGCGCACGATCGCCCGGGCCCGCGCCGCCGGGTTCGGAGCGCTGGTGCTGACGATCGACACGGGCGTCTCCGGCTTCCGCGCCGGGCACGAACGCATGAAGCCGATGCAGGTCATGGCCCCCTTCGCCGGCAAGTCGCTGGCCGAGAAGGTGGCGCTCTCCGCCCGCCGGCTCGCGGTCGGCCCGCAGTTCGTCACCCGACTGCCCTTCCTCTACCAGTACTTCGCCAACGGCGGCCTGATGGAGTTCGTCAACGTGCTCGACGAGCACGGTGAGCCGATGCCCTACACCGACATCGGCACGCAGCTCGCCGCGTCCGCGGTCACGTGGCAGGACATCGGGTGGATCAAGGAAGCCTGGGGCGAGGACCGACCGCTGATCGTCAAGGGCGTCCACTGCGCCCACGATGCCCGACAGGCCGAGGAGTTCGGGGCGAACGCCGTCGTGTGGTCGAACCACGGCGGCCGTCAGCACGACCGGGTGCCGCCGGTGCTCCACATCGTCGAGCAGGAGATGCCACAGGTCGGCGACACCGAGCTCGAGTTCTTCATGGACGGCGGGATTCGCAGCGGCAACGACATCCTGATCGCCATGACCTACGGATTGAGGGCCGTCGGCATCGGACGCGTCACCGCGGCGGGGCTCGGGGCCGGCGGTCACGCCGGGCTGACCCGGGCCTTCGAGATCCTGCGAGCCGAGCTCGACCGCGCCATGCGGCTGGTCGGCGTCCGATCGATCGACGAGCTGCGCGAACACGGATCGGCCCTGCGCCGCGAGTCGCGGCTGGTCGGCGATCGCCACCTGCCACCGTTCGTGTTCTGACGCGTCGTCACCGGGCACGGCCACGCCCGCCCGGATCGACGTGACCACCCCGTCCCACCTGGAGACCCCCACCATGAACCGCGACCTCACCCCGGAGACCCAACGCCGACTCGACCACTTCATGGCCGGGCTCGAGAAGCGCAACCCCGGTGAGCCGGAGTTCCATCAGGCGGTGCACGAGGTGGCCGAGACCCTGATGCCGGTCATCGTCGAGCGGCCGGACTACGACCGGGCCCAGATCCTGGAGCGCCTGACCGAACCCGACCGGATCGTGATCTTCCGGGTGACGTGGGAGGACGACGAGGGCAACATCCGAGCCAACCGGGCGTGGCGGGTGCAGTTCAACAACTCGATCGGGCCCTACAAGGGGGGCTTGCGCTTCCACCCCTCGGTCAACCTCAGCGTCCTCAAGTTCCTCGGCTTCGAGCAGATCTTCAAGAACAGCCTCACCACCCTGCCGATGGGCGGGGCCAAGGGTGGATCGAACTTCAACCCCAAGGGCAAGAGCGATCGAGAGGTCATGCGCTTCTGCCAGTCGCTGATGACCGAGCTGCATCGGCACATCGGTGACGACGTCGACGTGCCAGCCGGCGACATCGGCGTCGGCGCCCGGGAGATCAGCTACCTGTTCGGCCAGTACAAGCGGCTGGAGAATCGGTTCACGGGGATCCTCACCGGAAAGGGGCTGGCCTTCGGCGGCAGCCTGGTGCGCACCGAGGCGACCGGCTACGGCACGATCTACTTCCTCCAGCACATGCTGGCCGAGGTCGGCGACGGCCTGACCGGCAAGCGCGCGGCGGTGTCGGGCTCGGGCAACGTCGCGCTGTACGCCGCCGAGAAGCTCGACCAGCTCGGGGCCACCGTCGTGACGCTGTCCGACTCCGGCGGGTTCGTCCACGACCCCGACGGCATCGGGGGCGAGAAGCTCGAGTGGGTGCAGGAGCTGAAGGAGGTGCGTCGAGGCCGGATCTCCGAGTACGTGGAGCGCTTCGGGGGCACCTACCACGAGGGCCAGCGGCCGTGGCACGTTCCCTGCGACCTGGCCGTGCCGTGCGCGACCCAGAACGAGCTCTCGGGCGACGATGCCCGGGCGCTGGTGGCCAACGGCGTCCAGGCCGTGGCCGAGGGGGCGAACATGCCGACCGAGCTCGACGGGGTCCACGTCTTCCTCGATGCCAAGGTGCTGTTCGGGCCGGGCAAGGCGGCGAACGCTGGCGGCGTGGCGGTGTCGGGCCTCGAGCAGAGTCAGAACGCGCTCCGCATCTCGTGGACCAGGGACGAGGTGGACGGCCGGCTCGGCGACATCATGGCGAGCATCCACCAGCAGTGCGTGGCCAACGGCCGCAGCGACGATGGGTACGTCGACTACGTGAAGGGCGCCAACATCGCCGGCTTCGTCAAGGTTGCTGATGCCATGCTCGCCTACGGCGCCGTCTGACACGCATCGGCACGGGTCAGCCGAGCATCTCCCGCACGGCGTCGCGAGCCGACCCCCACGACGACCACCGCAACGCACACCCATCCAATCAGGCTCATCTGCTCGGGCGAGCTCCCTCGACCGCCCTACCCGGGGCGATGATCGATCGCATCGACCCCAGGGAGTCCGTCGAAGGCGCGGCGGTCAGCGCTGACCACCGTGCGGCCGGCCGTCGCCGCGGTCGCTGCGATGATCAAGTCGTGCGCGCCGCGAGGCCGGCCGGCTCTGCGCACGGCGACCAGGAGGCTCGCGTGTCGCAGGGCCACGGCTTCGTCGTAGGGCAGGATCGGGAGAGAGGCAGCGACCTCCTCGACGTACGACTGGCGTCGAACTCGTTGGCGCGAGGCGGCCAGTTCCACCCCGACGGTGAGCTCAGCGAGGGTGATGGCCGCGATCGCGACGTCGTCGTCGTCGTCGATCAGATCGTCGAGACCGGCGGCGCCCCGCTCGGCGTCGATCAGGAACGTAGTGTCGAGCAGCAGCAGCGTCACGAGCGGCGCTCGACCTCGAGGAGGTCGCGGACCTCGTCCAGGTCGTCCGCCCACCCTTCGTCGGGGCGGTGCCGGCGGAGGAGGGCCTTGACGTCGGCCCCACGGCCCCGCGTCACCGGCTCGATGTGGGCGACGGCCTTGCCGCGACGCGTGATGGTGTACCGCTCGCCGTCATGTTCGACCGCATCGAGGAGGTCGGCGAACCGGCGGGCCGCTTCGGTTGCCGTGACTTCAGCCATGTAATCAGATTATCTGATTGACGCAACGGCTGGGTCGTTCGGGACTCACCCAGCGACGCACCCGCCAAGCGCCTCAGTGCCTGGGCTGGACGAGGACGATGCTGCCAGCTCATGGCACGCCGACTCGCCGTCAGGGCCTGGGGCAACGCGGTGTCGGAGGGGGGACTTGAACCCCCACGCCCTTGCGGGCACTAGCCCCTCAAGCTAGCGCGTCTGCCAATTCCGCCACTCCGACGTGGGCGCCGGTACGACCGGCGCAGCGGATGACGATACCAGCTCGCCCTCCTCACACCACCCGGTTGCGGCGGCCCACGGCGACCCAGCCGACGGTCGCCGCGATCAGGATCCCGACCACCGCCAGCAGGTGCCGACCGCCGTCGCCGTAGCCGAGCCACGGGTCCTGCACGGCCGCCACGACGTGGGTCAGCGGCAGCCAGTCCGACACCGTCCGCAGGGCGCCGTCCATGGCCTCGGGCGGCGGGCCGGTCCTCGACAACAGCATCTGGGGAAGGAAGAGCACGAGCCCGACGGCCTGGGCGGCGCGGGCGCTCGGGAGCAGCCGGCCGAGCAGCAGGCCGACCGACAGGATCGCCGCCGCGCCGACGATCGCGCCGAGCACGACCCGCACCGGTTGCTCCGGCGCCGACACGTCGTAGGCCACGCCGGCGGTCGCCAGCAACGCCACCATCCCGGCGGCGACGAGGACCATGCCGACGGCCAGTTGGGCCAAGGGCACCATCCAGCTCGGGAACGGCGACGCCGCCAGGCGGCGCAGCACGCCCCGCTCGCGGTAGCCGGCGAGCTGGACCGGCAGGCCGATCAGCCCGACGGCGGCGATGACGATGCCGAGGTAGCCGGCCACGTAGTAGTCGTCCGGGGCGGCACCGGCGAAGGCCGGATCGTCCGGATCGAACACGCCCCCGAGCACCAACACGGTGACGATCGGGAACACGAGGGTGAACACCAGCACCACCGGCTCACGGCGGAGCAACTTCAGCTCGGTGCGGGCGAGGGCGGCGAACATGTCCGTCATCACGCCACCTCCCCGGCACCGACGAGCGCGAGCATGGACTCCTCGAGCGACGGTCGCCGCACCTCCAGATCGGGCGGCACCGCTCCCCCGCACTCGATCGACCGCAGCACGGAGCCGACCGCCTCGGGCTCGACGAGCGCCCGCACCCCGCGACCGTCGCGCACGACCTCTCCGACGCCGGGCAGCGCGGCGAGCGGGACGTCGCAGCCGGTCGCGGTCCAGCTGATCCGCGAGGGCCCGCCGTGGCGGCGGACGAGCTCGGCTGGCGCGCCGCACTCGAGGACGCGGCCGGCCTCGACGACCGCCACCCGGTCGCAGAGCGCCTCGGCCTCGTCGAGGTAGTGCGTCACCATGACCACCGTGGCGCCCCGGTCCCGGAGCCGGCGCACGAGCGACAGCGCGGTGCGGCGGGCGTCGGGATCGAGGCCCTGGGTCATCTCGTCGAGGAACACGACCTCCGGGTCGTTGACGAGGGCGAGCGCCACGAACAGACGCTGCTGCTGACCGCCCGAGAGCGTCCCGAACGGCTCCCGCTCGATGTCCCGCAGGCCCCAATCGTCGAGGAGCTCGTCCAGGTCCGCAGCGCCCGGCGACGCCGACGCGAACAGCTCCACCGCCTCCCGAACCCGGAGCCGGTCGGGCAGCGAGGACTCCTGCAGCTGCGAGCCGATCCGGCGGCGCAGCTCGGCGCCGTCGACGTCGGGATCCAAACCGACCACCTGGACCTCCCCCGCATCACGACGGCGAAGGCCCTGCAGGCACTCGACCATCGTCGTCTTGCCGGCGCCGTTGCGGCCCAGCACCCCGAAGATCTCCCCCCGACCGATGTCGAGGTCGATCCCGTCCGCACCACCACTCGGGTAGCGCTTCACGAGACCTCGTACGTGCACCGCTGTGTCCATGCCGTCGAACGTACGAAGGGGCCGGCGCCGGCGGATCAGGCCGCGGGCGGAACGTCGGGCTCAGTCCGGAGGCGGAGCGCCGGGCACGACGACGCCGGTCTCGTAGGCGTGGATGACGGCCTGCACCCGGTCACGCACCCCGAGCTTCATCAGGACGTTGCCGACGTGGGTCTTCACGGTCGCCTCGCCGAGGATCAGCTCCTCGGCGATCTCGCCGTTCGAGCGGCCGGTGGCCATCAGCACCAGCACCTCGTGCTCACGGTCGGTCAGCTCGTCGAGGCGCTCGCCGGCCCGGTCGTAGCCCGCGGGACGGCGGCAGAACTCCTCGATCAGGCTCGTGGTGACCGAGGGAGCCAACAACGACTCGCCGGCGGCGACCGTGCGCAACGCATCGAGGAGCAGCGCCCGGGGAGCGTCCTTGAGGAGGAACCCGCTCGCCCCGGCCCGCAGCCCGTCGAAGACGTACTCGTCGAGGTCGAACGTCGTCAGCAGCACCACCCGCGGTGCGTCGTCCCGGTCGGTGATCCGCTCGGTCGCGGCGATGCCGTCCACACCCGGCATCCGGATGTCCATGAGCACGACGTCGACCTGGGTCGAGACGACGAGCTCGATCGCCGCCGCGCCGTCCTCCGCCGCGCCGACCACCTCCATGTCCGGCTGGGCGTCGACGATCAGCGTCAGCCCGTCGCGCACCAGCTCCTGGTCGTCGACCACGACCACTCGGATGGTCACGATGCCCCGATCGGGAGCCTCGCCCGCACGACGAAGCCGTCGTCGGTCGGTCCGGCCTCGAATCGGCCGCCGACCTGCTCGGCCCGCTCGCGCATGCCGATCAACCCACGACCCGAGCCCCCCTCGCCACCGCGGGAGCGACCGACGTCGGCGATCTCGAGGTCCAGCTCGTCGTCGCCGTAGCGCACCGAGACGCAGGCCTCGGGATCGACCACGTGACGGGCGATGTTGGTGAGCGACTCCTGCACGATCCGGTAGCCGGCCAGCTCGACCATGCGCGGCAGCTCCCGCGATCGCCCGGTCATCTGCAAGCGGACCGGGAAGGAGGTGGACGCGACGTCGTGGACCAGCTGCTCGACGTCGGCCAGGCGGGGTTCGGGCATGCGGCCGCTCCCGGCCTCGTCCCGCAGCACCCCCAGCGCGGCGCGCAGCTCGTGGAGCGCAGCGCGCGCCCCGGCGGAGACGTTGGCCAACGCCCGCTCGGCCCGGTCGGGATCGCTGCGCAGCACCTCCTGGGCCCCCTCGGCCTGCAGGGAGATCATGGCCACATGGTGGGCCACGACGTCGTGGAGCTCGCGGGCGATCCGGGCCCGTTCCTCGGCGGCAGCCTGCTCCGCCTCGGCCGCCCGTCGCCGCTCCAGCTCTTCGTTGCGGGCCTCGAGCGCCTCCGCCCGGACCCGACGCTGGCGCACGGCGTCACCCACCAGCCAGCTGGCCGCCATCAGGGCGAGCGCCCGGGCGTAGTCGCTCGGTGCGCCGCCCTCACCGAAGGCCATGGCGACGAGGGTGCCGGCGACCGAGGCGACGCCGACGAGCCGGGCGAGCCACGGGGTCGAGAAGGCGGCCGACGTGCCGATGGCGACGAACAGCGCGAACGGCAGCTCCATCTCGGGGTACTGGGCGAGCTCGTACCAGGCGGTGGCGACCCCGCAGACCACGAAGACGGCGAACGGGTACCGACGCCGCACCAGCAGGGGAACGTGCATGAGGACCAGCAGGGCGATGGCGCCGCCCGAGAAGGTCCCGCCGAAGTCCCGGACGTCGTCGATCCCCGACAGCAACGTGAGCGAGGCGGTGGCGACGACCAGCGCGGCGTCGACGAGCGGGTCGCTCCACCACCGACCCGCGCCCGCCCGCTCGACCATCCCCGCGAACGTACCGACGCCGGCGCTCGCCGTCCTCCGCCCCACGGGCGAGTCCGCCGCTCCATCGGAGGTCGGAGCAGGCCAGCGGTCACACCACGCGCTCCTCCACCACGCGGAGCGTCGGTCTGGTCGTCACGAGCCGTCCGATCTGACACAGACTGGCACCGGCTCCGTCCCGGAGCGCCCCTGACGATGGAGCCCCTGACATGCGACAGCTGATCCGAGCCACGGCGGCCACCGCCCTCGTCGCCTCGACGCTGGTCCTCGCCGCCCCATCGGCCGGTGCCGCCGTCATCCAGGTGACCACCACCCTCGACGAGGGCCTCGACAACGGCCTGACCTCCCTGCGGGAGGCGATCGAGCTCGCCGACGGCAACGGTCAGGCCGACACGATCGTCCTCCCCGCGGCGGCGTTCTTCATCATCGACTTCTGCGCCGCCGGCCCGCTCGAGCACGCCGCTGACGAAGACCTCACGATCGACGGCAACGACGCGGTGATCCAGCAGACCTGCGAGGAGGGCGAGCTGTTCCGCCACCTCGGCCCCAACACCGAGCTCGAGATCACCGACCTCGAGATGAACACCGGCATCAACAACTCCGACCTCGCGCTCACCGGCGCCGCGGTGTTCGCCGATCACGACCTGACGCTCACCAACGTGACGATCACCGGCATGGACGCCGGCACGAACGGGTCCCTCGTCGACAACGGCAACAGCGACGGCCTCGGCGACGGCACGTTCACCCTGACGAACGTGGAGATCACCGGCAACGTCGGCACGGCGCTGGCCCCGAGCTTCGTGGCCCTGACCGTGACCGGCTCGACCGTGTCGAAGAACACCGGCAACGGCATCGCCGCGGTGGACGGCACGCCCGTCACGATCACCGACACGACGGTGGCCGACAACGGCGGCGTCGGCATCCGAACCACGGGGCAGAGCATCGGTGAGCTCACCGTGACCGGCTCGACCGTCCGCGACAACGACGACACCGGCATCGCCTGCAGCAACTGCAGCGAGGTCACCGTCGACCAGACCGACGTGCTGCGCAACGGCGCCGACATCCCGCCGACCGGCTTCGGCGGCGGTGGGATCCGCATCGACTGGCAGACCGACGGCTTCGCCGACCAGCCGCTCGTCGCCACCGTGACCGACTCGACCATCGACGCCAACACCGCCACCCAGGGCGGCGCCGGGATCGACGTGTTCGAGGGCTTCCCCGGCATCGATCCGACCGGCGACCGGGCCGCGTTGCTGGTGCAGGGCACGTCGATCACCGACAACACCCGACCGGCTTCTTCGACCTCGACGGCGGCGGTATCCGCGTGCGAACCGGTGACCTCACCGTGGTCGACTCGACCATCACCGGCAACTGGGCCGGCCTTGGCACCGGGGCCACCTCGGCCGACGGCGGTGGCATCTACTTCCGCGACGAGAACCAGGTCCTGCCCGAGGGCTCACTGCTCATCCAGGGCTCGACCATCGCCGCCAACCTCGCCGACGGCTCCGGCGGTGGGGTCCGGGCCGTGGCGGGCACCTCCGTCGTCATCGAGGACACCGTCGTCGACGGGAACGAGGCGTTCGGGCTCGACGGCGGCGGCGTCCACGTCTCCGGAGCGGACACGACCGTGCTGCGCTCGACGCTGTCGGGCAACACCGCGGGCGTCGGCGGCGGCCTCGCCCTCAACGAGTTCTCCGGCTATCCCGAGGGCTCGCTGCTGATCCAGGAGTCGACGGTCAGCGCCAACACCGCGACCTTCGCTGCGAGCGGGGGCGGCGGGGTCTTCGTGAACGTCGGCGACGCCGGGGTGAACGCCACCTTCCGCAACTCGACGATCACCGACAACACCTCCGCCAACCTGGGCGGCGGGATCATGGCGATGCAGACCTCGTCGGTGACGATGGAGCACGTCACGCTGGTCGACAACAGCGGCGCGAACGGCGCCAACGTCTTCGTCGCCGCCCGCGACCTGACGTCGACCGCCTCGGTGATCGCCGACCCGGCCGGCGGCGGGGACAACTGCGACATCGGCGCCCCGGGCGTGTTCGTCTCCGGTGGGGGCAACGTGATCGACGACGCGAGCTGCCCGACCGGTCCGGACGACACCTTCATCTTCGCCCCGACCGGGCTGGCCGTCCTGAACCCCAACGGTGGGCCGACGCCCACCCGCCTCCCGAACGCCACGAGTCCGGTGCTCGACGCCGTGCCGTCCACGGTGTGCCTGCCCATCGACCAGCGGAGCGAGCCCCGCCCGGTCGCCGGCCCGTGCGATGCCGGCGCCGTCGAGATCGAGGGCCTGAACATGATCATGGGCACCGATGGCGACGATCGACTCGTCGGCACCCCCGGTGACGACCTGATCATCGCCGGGCCGGGCAACGACCGGATCCGCGGTGGCGGCGGCAACGACGTGATCATCGGCGGACCGGGCCGGGACCTCATCGACGGCGGGGCCGGCGACGACGAGATCGAGGGCGGCGAGGGCAACGACCTCCTCTTCGGCCGTCGTGGCGACGACATCATCAGCGGCGGACCGGGCCGCGATCTCCTCGTCGGCGGGCGCGGGACGAACACGCTCGACGGCGGACCGGGTCGCGACCTCTGCCTGCCCGGGAAGGGCCGCCCGTACCGCTGCTAGTCGGAGCGCTCCGCCGGCGTGAGGAGCACCGTCTGACACGCCCGGCCCACGACGCCCTCGTCGTCGAAGAGCAGGGCGTCAGCGAAGCCGATGCCGGTCGGCTCCCAGTACGACACCGACGACGAGCCCAGCCACTCGCCGACCGGCGCCCGGTGCAGGACGAGCGTGAGATCCGGGTTCACGAAACCGACCACGTCGGGGTCGGCGTTGCGGCCGATCGCGTTGCCGCAGTCGGCGAGCGGGCAGATCCGCTGGAACGGCGACATCTCCTCGTCGGGCAGCAGCGGCAACGTCCGCATCCAGGCCGTCGTCGGTCCCGGCGTGTTCGACTCGCCCGGCGGGTACCGCATCTCCACCCCGCTCGGGAAGGCGGGCAGCCCGTGCAGCGTCCGCTCGAACACGAACGGCCCCGGCGCCGCATCGGCGAGCGACGGCATCGGGGTCTCGACCGACGGGATCGCGCCGACGTCCCGGGCCACCATGTGCAGGCCCGCCGCCCTCGCCCGCTCCCGACCATCGGCGTCGACGAGCGTGGCCGTGGTCCGCTGCACCGTGCGTCCGGCCTGGGAGATGCTCGCCTCGATCCGGAAGCCGGCCATCGGGACGGGTCGGCCGAGGTCGACCGTGATCCGGACCAGCTGCGACCCGGGGAGGAGCTGCTCCAGCGCCCGGGCGAGCAACCCGGTCGGTGGTCCGGCGTGGCAGGACTCGGGGTCCCACGGCCCGCGGGCCGGGTCGTTGGGCACGAACCAGTCGCCGTCCGTGGTCGAGAAGAAGCTGGCGGCCATCGCGTCAAGCTAGGTCTGTCACGCTGTGGCCATGGACCTCTCCCCCGACGTCCCGCCCGAGCGGCGGGTGTGGCCCAACCGAACGCTCAACCTCCGCAGCATGCGGGCCATCGGCTACGACATGGACTACACGCTCGTGCGCTACTGCACCGACGAGTGGGAGCGGGCCGCCTTCGACCACGCGGTCCCGCTCCTCGCCGAGCGGGGCTGGCCGGTGGACGGGCTCGAGTTCGATCCGGGTGCGGTCACCCAGGGCCTGGTCTTCGATCTCGAGCTCGGCAACCTCGTGAAGGGCACCCGGTTCGGGTACGTGCTCCGCGCCTCACACGGCACGCGCGTGCTCGGGTACGAGGAGCTGCGCGACGCCTACGCCGGCACGCGGGTCGACCTCTCGGAGCCCCGCTGGGAGTTCACGAACACGATGTTCTCGCTCTCCCAGTCGAGCCTCTACGCGCAGCTGGTCGAGGACCTCGACGAGGGTCGCCTGCCGGGCGTGGTCGGCTACGCCGAGCTGTACGCGGCCGTCGGCGCCGCGATCGACCACGTCCACGTCCACAGCGAGCTCAAGCCGGGCATCCTCGAGGACCCGGACCGATTCGTCGACGCCGACCCCGACATCCCGCAGACGCTGATCGATCAGCGGGCCGCCGGGAAGAAGGTGCTGCTCATCACCAACTCCGACTGGGAGTACACCCAGCGGCTGATGCACATCGCCGTCGACCCCTACGTGCCCGACGGCGGTTCGTGGCGCGACCTCTTCGACCTGGTCATGGTCTCCGCTCGCAAGCCCAGCTTCTTCACGTCCCGCCACGCCTGCTTCCGCCTCGTCGACGACGAGGCGGGGCTGCTGGTCCCGCACTACGGCAAGCTCGAGCCCGGCCACGTCTACGTGGGCGGCGATGCCCAGCTGGTCGAGCAGAGCTTCGGCCTGCGGGGCGACGAGATCCTCTACGTCGGCGACCACCTCTTCGGCGACGTGCACGTCACCAAGATCACCCTCAGCTGGCGGACCGCACTGATCGTCAGCGAGCTCGAGGACGAGATCATGGCCGCCGAGGCCTTCGCCGACACCGAGGACCAGCTGGTCTCGCTCATGGGGCACAAGGAGGCGCTCGAGCGCGAGCACGCCGTCGCCCGATTGCGCCGCACCCGCGGCGAGGACGTCAAGGACCAGGTCGACGAGCTGGCCTCCACCATCCGCGAGCTCGACGACGCCATCGGACCGCTCGCCAAGGAGGCGGGCGAGCTGACCAACTCCCGCTGGGGACCGATCATGCGCGCCGGCATCGACAAGAGCATCTTCGCCCGCCAGGTCGAGCGGTACGCCGACGTCTACACCTCCCGCGCGTCGAACCTCGGCCTCGTCACCCCGTACGCCTACCTGCGCGCTCCCCGCTCCGACCTGCCCCACGACCACAGGTAGTGCTCCAGGGCTCCGGCCTGGAAGACTCTCCGCCGACATGAGCGACGATCTGGACACCGAGACGACCTGGCTCTCCCCCGAGGAGCTCGAGCTCGCCCGTGGCCGGCTGCCCACCGTCTACATCGACGCGGTGCCGGTGCGGGTCGACGCGCACGGGGAGGTGACCCACATCGGCCTCCTGCTGCGGGCGATGGCCGATGGCACGATCAGCCGGGCCGTCGTCAGCGGGCGGGTCCTCTTCGGTGAGCGGATCCGTGACGCCCTGGTCCGCCACATCGAGAAGGACCTCGGGCCGCTCGCCCTGCCCCAGCTGCCCCCGTCGCCGGCGCCGTTCACGATCGTCGAGTACTTCCCCGATCCCACCATCAGCGGGTTCCACGATCCCCGCCAGCACGCGGTCAGCCTGGCGTACCTGGTCCCGATCGACGGTGACGCCGATCCGAACCACGACGCGCTCGAGCTCGCCTGGCTGACGCCACGCGAGGCCGACAGCGCCGAGGTGCGGGCCGAGATGACCGGCGGACACGATCGCCTCGTGCGCCTCGCGCTCGCCCACGCCGGGGTCCTCCCGTAGCGGGCGCGGAGCGGTGAGCGAACCGGACCGAGGGCGCCCGACCCCCGACACCACGACGCGGCCGTCGCCCGAGCGGCTGGCGGAGTCCATCGACCTGCTCGCCGGCGCCAACGCCGAGGCCACCTACCGGGCGATGCTGTCGCTCGTCCGCACCGGCCACGACGAGATCCTCCAGACGCTGCCGTTCAACCCGTCGCTGGAGTTCCACGACCCCCGCTGCGTGAAGGTCGACCCCGAACCGCAGGGCCTCGACACCATCGCCCTCTACGCCCGGGCCGCGTTCCCCCACTTCGACCGGGTGCTGCTCGACCCGATCGACGACTCCCGCTACGACCACCTGCTCAACCATCTGCAGTCGCTGCTCTTCGTGGAGAACGCCAACGTCGCGGTCGTCACCAACCACGGTCAGGTGATCGACATCGCGCTCGTCATGGCCGCGCTCTACATGAGCCTGTGCCGAGAGGACCGGACCTTCAGCGTCCTCGATCGCTCCGTCGACCTGGCCGACCTCGCGCCGCGGAGCAACGTGCTCGTGTCGCGGATGGTCACCACCCGCCAGGCCCTCGGCGTCCCCGCTATGCAGGTGCTCCAGGTGGCCACCCGGACGTTCCTCACCATCCCGCAGACCGCCAGCCGCCGACGGGCCCGGCTCGACCGCGAGCTGGTCCGGGCCAACAACGTCGTGATGCGCCACGAGCTCGATCAGCAGCTCGACCAGGGCGGCCAGATCCTGCTCATGGCGGCGAGCGGCTCACAGGACGTCACCCTCGCCGCGGGCCTCATCCAGCGGGCCCGCGAGAGCTGGCTCCATCGCCGAGGCGAGGAGCCGCCGGAGAACGGCACGCTGCACCTCCAGCCGCTCTACGACGGGACGATGACGCTCATGGAGAGCTGCGACTACGTCCTCCCGATCGCGATGTCGCTCGACCCCGGCGCGCCGTGCTGCGTCCTCGGGCAGATGACCAAGATCACCGAGCGCGACGACTGCCATCGGGTCATGGAGTGGATCGCCGCCGCCCACGAGGACGAGACCGGGATCCCGACCGTGTACCACTGGCACGAGGACGACCTCCTCACGCAGGTGCGGGCGATCGCCGAGTCGCTCCGACGCTGACGCGCGCACCATGATCGGTCCCTCACTAGGGGACGGAGGGGTCATGGTCGGACGACTCGACGGGAAGGTCGCGGCGATCACCGGTGCGGCGAGCGGGCTCGGTGAGGCGACGGCGCGCCGGTTCGTCGAGGAGGGCGCGACCGTCCTCGTGGCGGACATCCAGGACGCTCGCGGCACCGAGGTCGCCGACGCGCTCGGTCCCGCAGCGACCTACCACCGCTGCGACGTGACCCGCGAGGAGGACGTGGCCGGCCTCGTCGACGCCGCCGTGTCCGAGCACGGCCGACTGGACGTGATGTTCAACAACGCCGGCATCGTCGGTGCGATCGGCCCGATCGACGAGACGCCGGTCGAGGAGTGGGACCTCACCACCGCGGTGTTGCTGCGGTCGGTCTTCCTCGGCTGCAAGCACGCCGCCCGGGTGATGAAGCCGCAGGGCTCGGGCGTGATCCTGTCGACCTCGTCGATCGCCGGGGTGCAGGGCGGCCTCGGCCCGCACGCCTACGCCGCGGCGAAGCACGCGGTCATCGGCCTGACGAAGAACGTCGCTGCCGAGCTCGGCGCCTGGGGGGTGCGCGCCTGCGGCATCGCACCCGGCAAGCACGTCACGCCCATGAACGCCGACGTCATGTTCGGTGACCCCGGCGCGACCGACCGGGCCGAGGAGCGGTTCCGGCGCATGACCCCGCTGGTCGAACGGCCCGGGCTCGCCGACGACATCGCGAACGCCGCCGTCTATCTGGCCTCCGACGAGGCCGGCTTCGTGAGCGGCACGACCCTCGTCGTCGACGGCGGGCTCACCACCGGCAGCCCCGAGGACCCGACGCCCGGTCAGGGCCGGTGGGGCTCGTCACACCGGCCGATGATCCGCGAAGGCGGGAAGCGGGGCACCGACGCCTGACGCCCGGGCGCCGGTCGCTCAGCCGGCCGGTTCGGCGATGACGATCGGGATCTCCCGATCCGTCTTCGAGCGGTAGCCCTCGTAGCCGTCGTACGCCTCGACGATCCGGGGCCAGAGGTCGTCGCGCTCCTCGCCGGTGGCGGTGCGGGTCACGAGCTGCACCGCGTCGGAGCCGACCGGCTCGAGGGTGATCTCCGGGTTGGCGACCATGTTGCGGTACCAGTCCGGGTCGCGGTCGTCGCCCGCCTTGGAGGCGACCAGCACGTACCGGCCGTCCTCGTGGATCGGTGCGGTGAGCATGACCGTCCGGGGCTTCCCGGACGAGCGGCCGGTCGTGGTCACCCGCAGCACCGGCATGTCGCTGATCGTCCCGCCGATCCGGCCACCGGACAGCCGCACCACGAGGCTGTGGGCGTTCCGCATCACCTGGTGCCCGAGGTCGACGACGGTCTCCTTGAATGCCATGCGGTGAGCCTAGGACCTCCGTTCCGGTGACGGTCCGACCGTTCACCATCGGCGGAGGTGCCAGACTCTCCGGCCGGACGAGACGGGGGACGAACGTGACCGACTTCCTGGACTTCAACAAGGGCGTGATCGAGGAGTTCCGCGCCAACGACGGCGTCGTCGGCGGCCCGATGGCCGGCATGCCGATCATGTTGCTGAACATGATCGGGGCGAAGACCGGCCGTGAGCTCTGCTCCCCGCTCGTCTACTCGACCGACGACGGCGACGTGATCGTCATCGCCTCGAAGGGTGGAGCGCCACAGCACCCGCACTGGTACCACAACCTCGTGGCGAATCCGGACGTGACCGTCGAGGTCGGCACCGACCGGTACACCGCCCGCGCCGAGCTGGTCGAGGGCGACGAGCGCGACCGGCTCTACGCGGCGCAGGCGGCCGAGATGCCCCAGTTCGCGGACTACGCCGAGAGCGCAGCGAAGGTGGGACGGGTGATCCCGGTGTTCCGCCTCGTGCGCACCGGCGGGTCGTCGACCTAGTAGGCGGTCAGCTCGGTCAGCGCCTCGGCGATGTCGTCGACCTGCGGCAGGATGGCGTCCTCGAGCACCGGCGCGTACGCCACGTGCGTGTCGAGCGCGGCGACGCGGCGGATCGGGGCGTCGAGCTGCTCGAACAGCGCATCGGCGGCCCACGCCGCGATCTCGCCGCCGAAGCCGGCCGTGAGCACGTCCTCGTGCACGA
The DNA here is from genome assembly GCA_039818945.1 of Actinomycetota bacterium. Lineage (GTDB taxonomy): Bacteria > Actinomycetota > Acidimicrobiia > Acidimicrobiales > Poriferisodalaceae > JBCBSZ01. Next base: position 77,792 of record JBCBSZ010000004.1, on the reverse strand, counting down.
TGAGCAGGCGGTGGGTGCGGGCGACGGACTCGGCGATCAGCTCCTGGTCATACGGGATGATCGTGCGCAGATCGATGACCTCGACGTCGACCCCCTCGGCATCGAGCTGCGCCGCGGCCTGCAGCGACTTCTCGACCGTGGCGCCCCAGGACACGACGGTCACGTCGGCACCGGGGCGGCGCACGTCGCCCTTCCCGAACGGGATCAGGTAGTCGGCGTCCGGGTAGGGGTCGGCGGCGTACTTCTGGCGCAGCAGGTGCTTGTGCTCGCAGAACAGCACCGGGTCCTCGTGGCGGAAGGCCGCCCGCATGAGCCCGACGGCATCCCTGGTCCGGCTCGGGAACGCCACCAGCATCCCGGGGATGTGGGCGAAGATCGACTCGCCGCACTGGCTGTGCCAGATCGAGCCACCCCGCAGGTAGCCGCCGATCGGCACCCGGATCACCGTTGGGCAGGTGAACGCGCCGTTGGAGCGCCAGCGGATCGTCGCGGCCTCGCTCTTGATCTGCTGGAACGCAGGCCAGATGTAGTCGAAGAACTGGATCTCCGGGGCCGGGCGCAGGCCGCGCAGGGCCTGGCCGACCGCCCGGCCGATGATGTTCGCCTCGGCCAACGGGGTGTTGAAGCACCGCTCCCGGCCGAACGAGCGCTGCAGCCCACGGGTCGTGCCGAAGACCCCGCCCTTGCCCTCGACCTCGGCCAGCAGCGCTTCACGGGCGTCGGCGACGTCCTCGCCGAAGAGGCGGATGCGCTCGTCGCCCTCCATGAGCTCGTGGAGCACCCGGTTGATCCCGTCGGCGAGCGGCACGGCGTCACCCTCGCCGCCCGGGTCGCCCTCGACGAGGTCCGGCATGGCGACCACGTGGTGGGTCGCGGTCGACGGGTCGGGCGGGTCGTGGGCGAGCGCCCGCTGCGCCGCGGCGGCGACCGTGCGGTGCGCCCGGTCCTTGATCTCGTCGACCTCGTCCTGGGTGAGGACGCCGTCCTCGATCAACGCCGCGCTGAGGCGGCGGATGGGCCCGCGTCGCTCCTCCTCCTCGAGCTCCGCGGGGAGCCGGTACTTGGACTGCGTGTCCGCGGCGGAGTGCGAGTAGGGCCTCGTCACCTCGGCGTGGAGCACGGCCGGGCCGACACCGGCGCGCACGTAGGCGATCGCCTCGGCGCCGATCCTGCGCACGTCGAAGTAGTCGGTGCCGTCGACGCGCCAGACCTTGAGCCCGGCGATCCCGCGCAACATCTCACCGACCGGAGCGGGCCGCACGTCGTTGGCCGGGGTCGAGATGGCGTAGCCGTTGTCGGCGATCAGGTAGAGCACCGGCAGCGCCTCGGTGGCCGCCGTGACGATGCTCTCCCAGAACTCACCCTCGCTGGTGGCACCCTCGCCGGACGACACGTAGACGATCTCGTCGCCTCGCGCCGGCAGGCCCAGGTGGGGACGGCGGACGAGATACCGGCCCGCCTCCGCGCAGCCGACGGCCGGGATGAACTGGCTCCCCGTCGGGCTCGACTGCGTGATCACGTGGTGCTGCGCCGAGCCCCAGTGCGCCGGCATCTGGCGACCACCGGATGCGGGGTCGGCGGCCGCGCCGACGGCCTGGAGCAGGAGTGCGTCGGGCGACACGCCGAGCCCGAGCATCAGCGCCCGGTCCCGGTAGTACGGGAAGAACCAGTCGTAGCCCGACCGCAGGTGGCGGGCGAGGCCGAGGAGCAGCGCCTCGTGTCCGGCCCCGGAGATCTGGAAGAACACCCGGCTCTGCTTCTGGAGCGCGATCTCGCGGTCATCCAGCGCTCGCGAGACGAACGACAGCTCGAGGTCCTCGAGCACCTCGTTGCGCGGATGGCCGCGCACCAGCTCGCTCAACGTCGCTCCCTCCTCGACGGACGCGCTCACAGCTCGGCCCCCCAGTCTCGATCCTGCAGTTGTGTCCTGATGTCGGCCAGGAACGCCGAGGCGTAGGCCCCGTCGAAGGCCCGGTGGTCGAACGAGACCGCCAGGTTGCCGACCGGGTGGAAGCCGAGCGCGTGGCCGCCGACACCGTCGGGCACTGCGACCGGGCGGGTGGCGACGCCGTCGGTGGAGAGGATCGCCACCTGCGGCTGGTTGATGATCGGACCCGTGATGAGCGTCCCGAAGCCCCCGGCGTTGGTGATCGTGAAGGTCCCGCCGCTGACGTCGTCGGCGGTGAGCTTCCGGTCGCGGGCCGCGGCCGCCTTCGCCGCCATCTCCGTGGCGAGGGCGGGGAGGCGATACCGGTCGGCGTGGTGCACGACCGGCACGATCAGCCCCTCGAAGTCCAGGTCGACCGCGAAGCCGAGGTTGATGTCGGGCTTGACGATCAGCTCGTCGTCGCCGACGACGGCGTTGATCTGAGGGAAGCGACGCAGGGCGTCGACGGTCGCCCGGGCGATGAAGGGCAGGTAGGTCAGCGAGGCGCCGTGCTCGGCCTTGAACTCGTCCTTGGCGGGGAGGCGGGCGCGGTCGACGCCGGCGTAGTCCACCTCGATCACGACGAGCGTGTGGGCCGAGGTCGCGAGCGAGCGGACCATGTGCTCGGCCGTCGCCCGGCGGATGGCGGTGAACGGGATGGTGGTGTCGCCGTCGGCGGCGACGGGCAGCGACGGGCCTGCGGCGGAGCGCCGGGCCGGCGGCGGAGCCGAGGTCGGGTCGCTGGCCGGGGCGGGCGCGTGTTCCGGCGGCGCCGCGACGCCCTCGGCGAGGGCACGTTCGACGTCGCGAACCGAGATCCGCCCGCCGACCCCGGTGCCGGTGATCGCCGCCGGGTCGAGGCCGGTCTCGGCCAGGCGCCGCCGCACCGCCGGGCTGAGGAACGACGACGACGTCTCGACGCCTGCGCTCGGCGCTCGCCGGGCGGCGGGAGCCGCCGCTGGGCGCGGCGCCGCGGCGGGTTCGGCGGCCGGAGCCGCTGCCGGCTCCGGGACCGGCTCGGGCCCCGATGTCGGTTCGGGCGCCGGTGTCGGTTCGGGTTCGGGCTCGGCCGCGGGGGCGGGCGCCGGCTCGGAGGGTGGCGCCGCTGCCGCGCCGTCCCCGATCACGACGATCGGCTCGCCGATCTCGACGACGTCGCCCTCGGCGACCAGCAGTTGGCTGACCGTCCCGCCCACGGGCGAGGGGATCTCGGCGTCGACCTTGTCGGTGCTGATCTCGACCAGCACGTCGTCGACCGCCACCAGGTCACCGACGGACACCCGCCAGCTCGTGATGGTCCCCTCCGTGACCGTCTCACCCAGCTGGGGCATCTCCACCGTGACCACGGAACCTCCCATGTCGAGAGCGTTCGCAGCGTACCGCTGGCCGGGCGCCCCGGCCGGGCGTCCCGATCGCTAGTGCTGTGACCGCAAACGTTGGCGAGGGTCAGGGCGAGAGCTGCGTCGTCGTGGCCAGGCCGACGAGGTCCCCGCACCGTTCTCCGTGCGGGGGCCGAGGAGAACGCCGCCACGGCGGCGCAGATCCGGCCTGAACCCGTCAGACGTTTGTGGTCACAGCACTAGTAGGGGCTCGTCCCGCCGTCGACGTTCATGAGGCTGCCGGTGATCCCGGCACCCTCCTCGCTGGCGAGCAGCACGGCCATCGCCCCGACCTCGGTCTCGGTGTTCATCCGCTTGAGCGCCGACGGCGCCAGCACCACCTCGAGCCACCCCTCCCAGGTCATGCCCGAGGCCTCGGCCGTGGCGGGCCCGTTGCTGGCCAGGATGTCGGTCATCACGAACCCGGGGCAGATCGCGTTGCTGGTGATCCCCATGGCGCCGACCTCGTGGGCCACGGCCTTCGTGAAGCCGTTGAGGGCGTGCTTGGTCGTGACGTAGTGGCTGACCGCCGGAATGGCGAGCTTGCCGTACATCGACGAGATGTTGATGATGCGGCCCCATTCGCGCGGGATCATGTCCTTCAACGCCGCACGGGTGCACCACATCGGGTGGTTGAGGTTCCAGTTCAGGACGTTCTGCCACTCGTCGTCCGGCATGTCGACGAGCATCGCCGACTCACCCGAACCGCCGGCGTTGTTGACCATGATGTCGATCTTGCCGAAGTGCTCGATCGTGAACGCGACGAGGTCCTCGCACGAGGCCTGCTCCGTGACGTCGCCGGCCCGGAAGACGAGGTCGTCACCCGCACCGATCTCGGCCATCGTCGCCTCGGCCTTCTCCGCGGAGCGACCGTTGATGACGACCTTCGCCCCCTCGGCGAGGAAGGCCTCGGCGATGCCTCGACCGATGCCGCGCGTGCCGCCGGTGACCGCGGCAACCCTGCCGTCGAGCTTGCCCATGGGACCCCTCCGCCTTCGTTGTGACCGATGGCACGCTACCGACGAGCGCGGTCAGGTCGCCAACCGACCCCGTCCCGTCACGAGCGGGATATCGAGCACGGTCCGGATGCCCGGCGCCGCATCGTGCACCGCCTCGATCGCGTTGACCGCCATGGCGGCGGTGGCGAGCAGGCCGCCGTCGATCCAGTGGCCGACCTCGAAGCGGACACCGGGTCGACCGGCGATCTCTGCCACGAACCCCGGCGCCGGCCAGTCCGGCTGCGTGTCGCCGTGAGCCCGGAAGACGGTCTCCAGCCGGATCACCTCCCGGTCACCGGTCCGACCCGACCAGGACCACCGCTGGCCGTCGATGCCCCCGGCGGGGACGACGCCCGCAGCGATCCGGCGCTCGACCGGGGCGGCGGTCAGCTCGACGTCGAGCTCGATGGCGTCCACCGACTCGCCGAGCCCGGCGGCCACCAGGAGCACGCTCTCCCGGAAGAGGCCGTCGAGCCACTCCCGGTAGACCGGATCGATGCCCGCCGCGGGGTCGCCGCCGAAGCCCATCATCTCGATGATCACGGTCGGCGACGGGTACCGGTCGAAGACGGTCGACTCCCTGATGAACACCCGGTCGATCCGGGCCGACAGGCGGCTCAGCACCAACGGGAACAGCTCGTTCTGGAACCCCGGATTGAGCCCGGTGCCGTGCAGCGAGGAAGCTCCGGCGGCGCACGCCGCCTCGAGCCGCTCGACGCGACCGTCGTCGTAGGCCCACGGCCACACGTAGCCCACGGTCGTGATGACATCGGCGCCGCCGGCCAGCAGCCCGGCGATCACGTCGGTGTCGTGACCAGCCCCCAGGTCGGTGCGGGCCGAGGGCAGCGGGCAGTGCACGACCACGTCGGGCTCGCAGGCCAGCACCTCGTCGACGGTCGCCGGGCCGACCAGGACGCCGGTCTCGTCGCGCCGGGCGACCGTGCCGGCGTCGGTGCCGACCTTCGACGCGCCGTGGGCGAACACGCCGGCGAGCTCGAGCTCGGGCGTGTCGAGCACCATCTTCAGCGCCTGACGGCCCACCTCACCGGTCGACCACTGCGCCACGCGGATCGCCACGGCTCACCCCTCCTCGGAGGCGGCGGCCTCGCCGGCGCGCGCCCCGAACACCAGGGCGGGGCCGATCGTCCCGCCCGCTCCGGCGTAGGCGAACCCGAAGGGCGACGCCGCCGCGTTGCCGACCGCGTACAACCCGGGAATCGATCCACCGAGCACGTCGCACACCCGCCCACGATCGTCGGTCCGCGGGCCGCCCTTGGTCCCGAGGCAGCCGAGGCGGACCTCGACCGCGTAGTACGGGCCGGTCTCGAGCGGCGCGAGGTTGGGATGGGGCGCGTCCTGGTCGCCGATCCGGCGGTCGTACGCCGACTCGCCGCGACCGAAGTCCGGGTCCTCGCCCGACCCGGCGTGCTCGTTGAACCGGGCGACGGTCTCGGCGAGGGCGTCCGATGGCACGCCGATGCGCTCGGCGAGCTCGGGCACGGAGTCGGCCCGAGCCAGCCAGGGCGGGTCATCGCTGCCGGGGCGCAGCGGTCCGAGCGGGTACCGGGACCGGAACCGGCCGTCGACGACGAGCCAGCACGGCAGCCGACGATGCGAGAAGGTGGCGGCATCGAAGGCCTGCAGCTCGCGACCCAGATCGTTGTAGTTCTGGGTCTCGTTGGTGAAGCGCCGCCCGGTGCGATCGACCATCAGCCCACCGGGCATCGCCCGTTCGGTCAGCAGCAGCCGGTGCAGCGCCACGCCGTCGATCTCGGCCCCGGGCACGACCATCGCCGGCATCCACCACGCCTCGCTCATGTTGCCCAGCTCCGCGCCGACCGACATCGCCATGCGCAACCCGTCGCCGGTCAAGGTGCCGGCCCCGGCCGGGGCGTCCATCGGGCCCCGCAGGAAGCTCCGCACGAGCTCGGGATCGCGATCGAAGCCGCCGGTGGCGAGGATGACCCGGGCCCGGAAGTGCTGGGAGCCGACGACGACCCCGGTCACGACGCCGTTCTCCCGGCGCAACCGCTCGACCCGAGCACCGGTCTTGATCTCGACACCGGCCTCGGCGAGCGCGGTCACGAGGGCGCCGATCAGGGCCTGCCCCATCGTGAGCATCCCGGCCTCGGCTCGCCGCCCGATCTCCGCCGCGTCGACCGAGCCGGTCATCCCCTCGCCGTACGTGACGGGTGCCCGGGTGTGCGGCGACGGCTTGATCCGTGCGGCGATCTCCGGCGCGATGGCGGTGGGCGCCGGCTCCAACGCTCGTCCGGCGGTGCGGGCCCCCGGCATCTGCTGGTGGTAGTCGGGGTACGGGATCGGCATCCACGACATCGGCGTCGACGCCTCGACCCACTCGCCGACGCGGGCGGCTTCGGCGACGAACGTGGCGAGCATCGTCTCGTCGCAGTCGCCCTGCGCGAGCGCCGACAGGTACGCCATCGCCTCGCCCGGCGGGTCGACCTCGGGCATGAGGTGGTTGCCCGGCAGCCACGCCACCCCACCGGAGATGGCCGAGGTGCCGCCGAGGTCGACGGCCCGCTCGATCACCGTGACCGATCTCCCCCGCTGGGCTGCGGCCAACGCCGCCGCGAGACCGGCAACCCCCGACCCGACGACCACCACCCGCTCTCTCATGAAGCGCCCCCTCGCGTTCGCATCGGACACCCCCTCGTCGCGTGGCAGCCTAGGTGGCCCGACGAGGGGCGGACCGAGCCGACGGGGCACGGTCGGCGTCGGGGCCAGGAGGGGTGATGGCAGACGACCACGACGAGCAGTGGACCCGACTCGACGACCGGGTCGCGATCGTGACCGGCGCGGCGACCGGCATCGGCGAGGGGATCGCCGAGGTGCTCGCCGCGGCGGGTGCGGGTGTCGTGGTCGCCGACCTCGACCTGCCCGGGGCGGAGAAGGTCGCGGACCGGCTGACCGGCGACGGGCGCCGGGCTTGGGCGGTCGAGGCGGACGTCACCGATCCGGCATCGTGCCGGGCGCTCGTGGCGTCGGCGGTCGATGCCGGCGGGCGTGTGGACGTGCTCGTCAACAACGCCGGTTCGTACCGCGGTGTCGCCGGCTCGATCCTCGACCAGGACGACGAGGCCTGGGTCCGCGGGGTCGAGGTCAACTACCACTCGGTCTTCCACGTCTCGAAGCCGTTCGCCGAACGGGCCGTCGAGCAGGGCGACGGCGGGGCGATCGTCAACATCGCCTCGGTCGACGGCCTCATCCCCTGTCTGGGCACCGCCTACGACTCGGCGAAGGCGGCGGTGATCCAGTTCACCCGCTCGCTGGCGCTCGACCTCGCACCCCACCAGATCCGCGTCAACGGCATCGCCCCCGGATACATCGACGTGGACACGCTCCGCCGGATGCGCACCGGCGATCTCGACCCGGTCTGGACACCGGGCTCCGAGACCGGTCTGATGGGGCCGATCACCACCCAGCGCAGCTCGAACATCCCGCTCGGCCGGTCCGGCACGCCGACGGACATCGGAGCGACGGCGCTGTTCCTCGCCTCCCCGATGAGCGCCTACGTGACGGGGCAGACGATCGCGGTCGACGGCGGCTGGACGGTGGTGTGATGGACCCGCTCGACGAGCTGCTCCACCGGCAGGCGATCACCCGGGTCATGCACACCTACTGCCGGTGCGCCGACCAGAACCACAACGAGGAGCAGGCTGCGCTCTTCGCCCCGGACGGCCGGGCCAACTGGGGCATCCAGCTGGAGGGCCGCGAGGCCATCGCCGCCTTCCTCTCCGAGGCCCTGTCGAAGTACTCGGCGACGAGCCATCACGTCTCGAACATCGAGATCGACTTCGTCGACGAGACCCACGCCACGGCGACGAGCTACGTGATGGCCTGGCATCGTCACCACGACCCCGAGCTCGACGACGTCACCCTCTTCGGCCGCTACGACGACGAGTGGGTCCTCCTCGACGAGGGCTGGCGCTTCGCCAGCCGCTCGCTCCGCTTCGCCGGCGGCATCGGCCGGGACTTCCCGAACACGCTCCCCCGTCGGGCGACCCGATCGTGACCGACCGTCACGCCACCGTCCCCGACGACCCGGTCGCGACGTTCGCACCCGGCACCTTCCACGGTCGGGTCGCGCTCGTGACCGGCGGCGGCCGGGGCATCGGTCGTGAGACCGCCCTCGGCTTCGCTCGCCTCGGCGCCGACGTCGTCATCGCCGCCCGCGACGAGGACAACCTGGCCCGCACCCGGGGCGACATCGAGGCGCTCGGTCGGCGGTGCGTCTCGGTGCCGACCGACATCCGCTCCATCGAGTCCGTCGAGCACCTCGTCGACACCGCGTGGGAGACCTTCGGCGCCCTCCACTACCTCATCTGCAACGCCGGCGGGCAGTTCCCGGCCCGGCCGAGCCAGATCAGCGACAACGGCTGGCGAGCCGTGGTGGACCTGAACCTCAACGGCACGTGGAACGTCATCAGCCGGGCCGTACCGAGGATGATCGAGACCGGCTACGGGTCGATCGTCACGATGGCGCACACGCAGAGCTTCGATCGGGGCGCACCGGCGTTCGTCCACTCCGGCGCGGCGAGAGCCGGCGTCGTCAACCTCACCCGTTCGATCGCGCTCTACCTCGCCGCCCACGACATCACGGCCAACGTCATCGCCCCCGGCGCGATCGCGACCGAGGGCTTCTACGAGGAGGAGCTGGCGCAGATGCCAGGCGAGCTCGCCGACCTCATGGCCAGCGTCCTCGAGGACACACCGGCGCACCGGACGGCGACGCCGGAGGAGGTGGCCGCCACCATGCTCTTCCTCTGCACGCCGGCGGCGCGGTTCATCACGGGCCAGGCGATCGTGCAGGACGGCGGCCTGGTGCTCGGCAACTGGAACAGCAACATCTCACCGGTCATGGACTGGTGAGCAGCGGGAGGAACCGACATGCGTGACGTCGACACGATGCCCGGGCGCATCGAGTCGTTCCTGGGCGAGGCGACCGGACGCCGGGTGGAGGTGACGGCGTACGAGCGGATGACCGGCGGCTACAGCCGCGACATGGCCCGCGTCGACCTCCGGTGGGACGACGGCAGCGAGGAGGTGCTCGTCCTCCGCGGCGACCCGCCACCGGAGGAAGCACTGCTGCACACCGACCGCGACCACGAGTGGGCGGTGTTGCGCGGGCTGACCGAGCTCGACGTGGTCCCGATGCCGGCCGCCCGGTACTACGACGCCACCGGCGACCACTTCGGCACCAAGGCGATCTTCCTCGACCACCTCGCCGCGCCGTCGTTGCAGGGACGCTTCGACGCAGGCCTCGACCCGGCGGCGCAGCTCGTCGGGCTCGCCGACATGGCCGCCGACATCGCTGCGGTCAGCCCGGAGTCGCTGCCCCACGACATGGTCCGCCCGGTCGACTGGAGCTCCTACCTCGACGGCGTCATCGACGCCTGGGGCGACATTGATCGCGCCTACCCGGGCGCGCTGCCGATCCTGCGCTACGTCGCCGCCTGGTTGAAGGCGAACAAGCCGGTCGAGATGCCGTTGCGGCTGCAGCACGGCGACTTCCAGGCCGCCAACATCCTCGCCGCCGACGACGGGTGGCAGATGATCGACTGGGAGTACGCCCACATCGGCGACCCCCGCGAAGACCTCGGTTGGTACAACAGCTACTCCACCGCGGCGCCCCCGAACTGCTACGCACTCGATCCCGAGGCGTTCCTCGACCGCTACCGCCAGCGGACCGGCTTCACCGAGGCCCAGGTCAACCAGCTGACCGTGGGCTACTTCACGATCGTGTCGACCGTGAAGGTCTTCGCCGGGCTGTGCGAGGCGCTCGGCGGCTTCGCCGCCGGGCAGGCCCGGGGCGTCACCATCTCGTTCAACTACCTCGCCGCCACCTTCGGCCACTTCAACTTCCTCAACGCGATCGCCGGGATCGAGGCCGCGATGGCCCAGATGGAGGGCGCATGATCACCAACCCCACCACCGAGCAGCTCCTGCTCGACGCAGCCCGGGAGCTGCGCGAGTCGATCCTGCCCGCCGTCGACGATCCGACCGTGCGGGTCGCCGTCGAGATGATGGAGCAGCTCGTCCGCTCGTGCGGCATCCGTGCGGCGCACGAGATCGCCTGGATGCACGACCAGATCCCCGTGCTCGAGGCCTACTGCGCGGAGGTGGCCGAGACGCTCGACGACGTCGACGTGGGGGCTGCGCTCGAGGCCCACCGGGCCGCGGACCCGCCGACGCTGCACCTCGACGACGTGGTGGCGGCCTACAACCGCATCAGCGACGTCGCCTCGTTGGCGATGGAGGCCGCGCTCGATGCCGGCCACCCCGACCTGGCCGCCCAGGCCGGAGCCCTCATGCGAGCTCGCCAGGACACCGAGGCCGAGGTCCGCGGCGAGTTCTCCATGCCGGGGCGGGGCTGAGCGCCGACCGGCCCGATCAGAGTCTGAGGCCCCCGCACGGTCGCGACATCTGTCGTGTCGCGGAGGCGCCGCTCCCGTCGGTCGCGGTGACGGTCATCGAGTACGTCGACCCCGTGCAGGTGCCGGTGCACTCACCTTGCGCTCCCCGCCCCGACGGCCGGTACGTGTACCCGTACGACATCAGCCGGTCGAGCCCGGCGAAGGTCCCGACGCAGCCGAAGTCGACCTGCACGTACTGCCAGTCGAAGTGGTTGGTCATGAAGAACGTGCCCCACCTGCCGTCGAACGCCAACCGGGGGACCCGGTTCTGGATCATGGGCTGATCCGCGGTCACCACCGTCGGACCACACGAGGACTGCGCCGCAGCGGGAGCGCCCGTCACCGTCCACATGATGGCGACGACACCGAGCGTCACCAGCGCGACCGCCCATCGTCGAAGGATCCTCCGCATCGTCGTGCTCCTCCCGGTCGGCGTCCACGACCGCGACATCCTCCGGGACGGGCGTTGGAGTTGAGTTGGATCGCACTCGGCGTTCGCCGAGCGGCGAGCTCCCCGAAGCCGGCCGAGGAGTGGTCCTCGGGGGCGATAGGTTCCCGATCATGCCCGGCGCCGTGCTCCTCGCTGGACCCCCGGTCACCGACCTGGCCGATCATCGGCGACGGGGCGGTGGCGACGCGATCGAGATCGCCCGGCGCTACGGCTCAGACGCCACGATCGAGGAGTTGGAGGCGTCAGGCCTGCGGGGTCGCGGCGGCGCCGGCTTCCCGACCGGGTTGAAGTGGCGCTCGATCGTGGCGGGCGGGAGCGAGGCCGGTGACCGGTTCGTGGTGGCCAACGGGGCCGAGGGTGAGCCCGGCACCTTCAAGGACCGCACCCTGTTGCGCCACGACCCCTACGCCGTGCTGGAGGGCCTGCTGATCTCGGCCCGCACCGTCGGCGCCACCCAGGCCTACGTCGCGCTGAAGGCGTCCTTCGCGCCCGAGCTCGCTCGTGTCCGAGCGGCCGTCGACGAGATGGCGGCGGCCGGGTGGCTCGACGACGTGCGGATCGACATCGTCGAGGGGCCCGACGAGTACCTGTTCGGCGAGGAGAAGGGGCTGCTCCAGGTCATCCAGGGCGAGGACCCGCTGCCCGGCATCTTCCCGCCCTACGTCCACGGGCTGTTCTCGACGGCACCGCAGGTCGGCTGGTCGGCCGGCACGGACCGCTCGACGACCGGGCCGACCGTCCCCAGCTCCAATCCGACGCTCGTGAACAACGTCGAGACGCTCGCCAACGTCCCGACGATCCTGCGTGAGGGGGCCGGCTGGTTCCGCCAGCTCGGGACGGTGGAGTCGCCGGGCACGGTGATCTGCACGGTCAGCGGCGACACGGTCCGCCACGGCGTCGGCGAGTACGAGCTCGGGACCTCGCTCGAGCAGATCATCGTCGACCTCGGCAGCGGGCTTCCCGACGGACGGGCGGTCCGCTACGTGCTGTCCGGTGTCGCCAACCCGGTCATCCGCGGCGCCGACGTCACCTTGCCCGTCTCCTACGAGGGGCTCGAGGCCATCGGCAGCGGGCTCGGCGCCGCCGGCTTCACCGTCTACGACGACACGACGGACCCGGTCGAGCTGGCCGCGGCCGTCTCCCGGTTCCTGGCGGTGGAGTCCTGCGGTCAGTGCCCGGCGTGCAAGCTCGGGACCGCAGCGGTGACCGAGGACCTCGAGGCGCTGGCGGCGGAGGGCGGCGACGCCCGGCGACTGGCGGTGATCGACGCCCGCCTCGCCAACGTCACCGACGCCGCCCGCTGCTACCTGCCGACCCAGGAGCAACGTGTCGTCGCGTCGCTCCTCCCCGACCTCCGCGATCCGGCCGCGCGGGCCGGCACCCGCCACCGCGGTCTGCTCGTCACCAAGCTCGTCGACCTCGTCGACGGGCGGTTCCACGTCGACGAGCGCCAGGCCCGCAAGCGGCCCGATTGGACCTACGCCGACTGAGCGGCTGGGACCTCCTCCTCTGGTCCGTCGAGAACGTCCGACCGACAATTCCCGTGGGTGTCGGACCACGGCACGGGAAGGAGCGACGTCATGGACCTCCACGCCCACGTCGGTGACCACCTCGTCGTCGACAGCGATCAGCTCGGCGCCCCGCGCCGCGAGGGCGAGATCCTCGAGGTGCTCGGCGAGGGTGACACGACGCACTACCGGGTCCGCTGGGACGACGGCCACGAATCGGTCTTCTTCCCGGCCAGCTCGACGCACGTCGTCGCCGAAGGCGGTGACTGAGCCGTGCCGAGCCTCGACCTCGAACGACTGGTCGGCTCGACGCCGGGCACGAGGACACGCGCTCGGCTCGACGGCACCTGGCGGAACGACCTCGGTTCCGAGCTGACGCTGCACGTGACCGAGGAGCACGCGCTGCTCGGGAGCTTCCGACCGCCGCGTGCCGACGGCGTGGCCCTCGCGCACCCGGTGCACGGGTTCGCGGACGGCTCGGCCTTCGCCTGTTGCGTCGACTTCGGCGAGCACGGATCGGTGGCGAGCTGGACCGGACACCACGTCATCGACGACGACGGCGAACGACTCGAGACCTTGTGGCTGCTCGCGCGGTCGAGCGACGAGACCGGAGCCGGCGCCCCGGCGTGGGGGTCCCTGCTCACCGGTGCCAACTCGTTCGTCCGCACGGACTGAGCCGCGGTCGAGCAGGAGGTCGCGATCGCGTCAGCGGACGGTGACGCCCTCGCTCTCCCACGGGGCGACCTCGCCCTCGGCCCGGTACGAGTCGGGCAGGTCCTCGACGACGTGCCACGTCGCCGCGAGTCGCCCCACCCCGACGAAGAGCGCGACCTGCAGGCCCAGCTCGACGATCTGCTCCTCGGTGAAGTGCTCGCCGAGGCGGCCGTAGAGCTCGTCGTCGATGGCGAGGTGGTTCGTGGCGAGCAGCTCGCCGTAGCGGACGGCCAACCGCTCGGCGTCGGTCATGTCGTCGGCTTCCATCGGCTGCTCGAGCGAGCAGACCAGATCCTCGGTGAGGCCGTCGTCGAGCGCGTCCTGGTAACGGATCGCCATGCAGCTTCGGCACTGGTTGTGGAACGCCACGCGCAGCCGCACCAGTTCGACGAGGCGGCGCGGCAGCGTCCCCCTCCGCTTCAGCGAGCCGGCGAACGCCATCAGGCCCTTCGCCAGATCGGGTGCGTGACCGAGGATCGGGGTGAGCCCGACCTCGATCGGCGTGCGATCGTCGACCTGGGTCAGCTCCCGGAGATCCGGATCGAGCTCGTCGAGCTCCAACTTGCGCAAGCGACTCACGGTGTTCTCCCCCGTCGTTCGGCCCCAGGCACCAGTATGGTCGCCGTGGATCCGAGCAACGCAGCCGACGTCACCGAGATCATCCAGGTCGCGAACCGCTACTGCTTCGCGATCGACGAGCACGACTGGGACACCTTGCGGTCCGAGGTGTTCCTCGCCGACGCGGTCTGCGACTTCGGGAGCCACCTCGGCGAGCGGACCGGTGTCGAGGGCATCATCGAGGTCATCGCCGGAGCGCTCACCCCGCTCGACGGCTCACAGCACCTCGTCGGCAGTCACGTCGTCCACGTCGATGGCGACACCGCCACCTGCCGCTGCTACCTGCACGGCCAGCACATCCGGCGCGACGCCGAGGGCGGGCCGCACTTCGTCGTCGCCCTCACCTACGACGATCAGCTGGTCCGTACCCCCGAGGGGTGGCGGATCGCCCGCCGCCGCCTCATCCCGAGCTGGCGGTCGGGCAACCCCGAGGTCGTCGCCCGCCGGTGAGCGTCTGCGCTAGACGATCGTCACCGTCCCCGCCGCGCCATCGACCGTGATCGTCGCGCCGTCGGGGATCCGGTCGGTCGCCTCGATCACCGACACCACACACGGCACGCCGAGCTCGCGGCTCACGATCGCGGCGTGGCTGGCGATGGCGCCGACGTTGCAGACGACGGCACCGGCCTGGAGGAACAGCGGCGTCCACGACGGGTCGGTGGTCGGCGCGATCATGATGTCGCCGGGCTGCAGCGCCGTGGCGTCGAAGGGGTCGAGCACGATGCGAGCCGTGCCCGTGACCGTGCCCGGCGACGCCGCGGCACCGGTGAGCACCTCGCCGGCGGTGGCGACGGCGGCGTCGCTCTCACCACGGACCGGCCAGTCGTGCAGCGGCGGGACACCCTCCTCGAGCTTGATGATGTAGGGCGGGACCCGGTTGGGGAGCTCGGCGAAGACCGCCGCCCGCTCGGCGAGCGTCTCGGTCATCTTGGTGGGCTCGGCGATGAAGTCGTCGAGCTCGCCGTCGAGGAGCTGGAACACCTTCCACCGATCGTCGATCGCTCCCCGCTCGACCATGCGGTCGCCCAGCTCGAGCAGGGTCAGCTTCGCCTCGTTGAGCAGCATGATCACGGTGTTCTTGCCCCGCTCGCGGAGCTGGAAGAAGACCGCGGCCGAGTTCGAGCCGGCCTGCAGCGCACCGAGGGCCTCGGCGTCCTCTGCGACGACCTCGCTGATCTCGGCCAGCAACCGCTCGCGCTCGGCGACGGTGGCAGCGGTCGAGTCGGCTGGCGCCCGGTCGTCGGACTGGAATCGCAGCCGCTCGAGCATGCCGAGCGGGATCGACGGCGTGGTCTCCCACGACGGAGCGCCGAGGTCCCACTCGTTCGGACCCCGGTGCCCGAACTCGGCGATCAGCTTGTCGAAGGCCGAGCGGAACGCAACCGCGTCCGCGGCGCCCGAGGCCTCCAGGCGCTCCAGCAGTCCGTCGACGCCCGCATCGAACGCCGCGGTCAGCTCGTCCGAGCCGCGCACCATCCGGCTCAGCTCCCACATCGCGAACGACGCCGCTGCCGAGTCGACCCCACCGATCGCCGCGAGGAGCTGGACCGCGGCCTCGGGACGTCCGATCGCACCGCAGACCATCTGCACGGCGCCCGGACCCAGGGAGGCACCGAGGCAGATCTCGCAGTAGGGCACCCAGGCCTGATGGACGTCGGCGGCGACGGCCCGGGCCCGCTCGACGAGCTCGGCGTCGGACAGGGACGAGAGATCGGGGCGGGCCTGGCGCAGGGCGATGGCCTTGCCCTTCCACTCCTCCATCGTCGGGTGGCCATCGGTCGACATCACCCAGCCCATCGTCTGCTCGAGCTTGGCGGCCTGCTCGGCGTTGTCGTCGTCGGGATGGGGCGTGTACGGCGGCACGCCGGGGTGGTCGCCGAAGTACGCCTGGTCGATCGCCTCCGGCGTGGCGCCGGGCATCCGGACGCCCATCACGCGGGGCAACGAGAGCTGGTTGTAGAAGTAGCCGCCCCAGTTGCCGAACACCTCCGGCGGATCGAGCGCGAACTCGTCGAGCGTCACCACGCCGAAGCTCACGAACCCGTCGGCGACCCCCGGCACGCAGCCCCGGCCCCAACCGAGGCTCCACCCCAGCGGAGAGAACGGCTCCGGCCCGACCTCGTCCGCGTTCGCCCGCGTGTAGTACGGGAAGCGGGGACTGATCTCGGTGTCGGTGATCCAACGCTCCGGCAGCTCGGTCAAGGCAACGCCCCTCTCGTCTCGACTCGGCGAGTCAGCCTACGACGCGCCGCCTCGCGCTATGACATCGGTCACTCACTAGGCTCGGCTCGTGACCGTCGCCGTGGACCTGCTCAGCTCAGAGGCGTACCGCCGGGATCCGGCGCGCGTCTGGCGGCTGCTCCGCGACGAGCACCCGATCCACCACGACGAGGTCGGTGGATGCTGGGTCGTGTCGCGCTACGCCGACGTCGCGGCCGTCCTGACCGACCACGAGGCCTACTCCGCAGCGACCTACGCCGGAGCGACCGGCGCGGTGCTCGGCGAGACGCTCATCCAGATGGACGGGCCCGAGCACGTCTGGCGGCGCAGCGCCGTCGCTCCGGACTTCGTCGGCTCCCGCCTGGAGGGCTGGATGCCGACCCTGCACCGGGCGATCGACGAGCTGCTCGATGCGCTTCCCGGCGACGGCGGCTTCGACCTGGTCTGTGACGTCTCGACCTGGCTGCCGGTCAACCTGATCGTCGCGATGCTGGGCTTCGACGGCGATCAGGCCACCTTCCACGGGTGGGTGAAGGACATCATGGCCGGCCTCGCCCCGATCCCCGAGCTCCGCGAGCGGGGTCGGGCGGCGCACGGCGCGTTGTGCTCGCACATCGCCCCACTGCTCGACGACGTCGACGACGAGGCCCGCCAGGACCTCATCGCCAAGATCGCCCGAGCCGAGTCCGAGGGGCGACGCCTCGACCTCGACGAGGTCCGTGCGTTCGTGGGCCTGCTGTTCATCGCCGGCGGCGAGACCACCGACAAGGCCATCGGCAACCTGTGGTGGAACCTGCTGCGCGACCCGGCCGTCCTCGGGACCGTCCTCGACGAGCCGGCTCGGCTCCAGGCGGCGTTCAGCGAGACGATGCGGCTCGACGCGCCGGTCATCGCCGAGGATCGCTTCACCACCCGCGAGGTCGAGTGGTACGGCACGACGCTGCCGGTCGGCGCCCGGATCCGGGCACTGATCGGTGCGGCCAACCGCGACCCGGAGGTCTTCGCCGCGCCGGACGAGTTCCGCCTCGACCGCGACGACCTCCACCTCGGCATCGAACGCCGCAACAGGTCGGCCGATCCGGGACGTCACGGCCACCTCGGCTTCGGCGTCGGCAAGCACTTCTGCCTCGGCTACCAGCTGGCCCGGGCCGAGGCGGTCGAGTGCACGATGCGGATCCTCGACCGCTTCCCGAACCCCCGCTTCGCCGACCCCGATCAGACCGGGCCGGTCCTGCGCCGCTCGATGCGGTCGCTGGCGTCGCTGCCCATCCACCACGACTGACCAGGAGGCACCCATGGCCGACGACTACGAGGACGTCAGCGTCTTCACGCTCAGCGACGAGCGCGAGCGGGTCCTGCTCGACACCCAGACCGAGTGCGTCCTCATGTGGACGACGGACTCGGGCGCGCCGACCGGGGTGGTCATGAACTTCGTCGTCCACGAGGGCCGGTTCTGGCTGACCGCCACCCGCCGCCGCAAGCGGATCGCGTCGATCGAGGCGCGTCCCCGCGTCGCGGTCGCCATCTCGTCGCGGGGCACCGACATCGGCATCAGCCAGAGCCTCACCTACCAGGGCACGGCCACGGTCCACGACGACGCCGAGACCGCGGCGTGGTTCTACCCCGCGCTGGCCGCCCGCGTCCGGCCCGACAGCGCCGACCAGCAGGCGGCGTTCGTTCGCCACCTCGACTCGCCGGGCCGGGTCGTCATCGAGATCGCCCCCGACCACCGCATGGGGTTCGACAGCGAGGCGATGTTCGCCGGTTCCGACGCCGGAGCCACCCGCACCCAGGTCTGAGCGGGACCGACGCCCGTCCTCAGCGGAGCGCGACCTCCTCCTCCTCGACGACCTGCAGCGAACCGGGCTCGTCGGCATCGAAGCGGACGGCCGACGCCTCGCGGGTGGCCTGCCATCGTCGCCAACGCTCCCGAGCCCACGGACCGACGCCGACGAGACCCGCGGGGAAGCGGACGGCCACGACGAGCAGCGCGATGCCCGTGAACAGGAACTGGTTCTCCGACGGTGCGCCCGAGGTCAGGGCGACGATGACGAGACCAGACGGCGCGATCAAGCCGCCGATGACGGCGCCGGTCACCGATCCGATCCCTCCGAGGTACGCGAGCGCGAGGAGCTCCAGCCCGGTCTCGGCTTCCAGACCTGCCGGGGTGAAGTCGATGCTCTTGTACGCGAACATCACGCCCGCCACTCCGGCGAGGAACGACGCGATGGCTGCGGCCAGGAGCTTCGTGCGGGGCACGTTGATGCCCGCAGCAGCGGCCGCGGGCTCGTTGATCCGCACGGCGAGGAACCGCCGACCGATCGACCCGTTGCGGAGCCGAACCACCATGAACATGCAGCCGAGCGTGAAGAACACCATCAACACGCCGAAGGTGCGTTCCGGGAACGGACCGTCGTGGAGGATCCCGATGCCGACACCGAAGATCTCGGGCGGGTCGACCGTCGCGATCCCACCGGCGCCGGTCAACACCGGGCTCCGGAAGACGACGCGCTCGAACACCAGGGCCGCAGCGAAGGTCACGATGGCGAACTGGATGCCGCGGATGCGCAGCGCTGGGATGCCGATCAAGGTGCCCGTGATCGTCGTGACAGCGATCGCCATGAGCGGACTGAGCGGGAAGGGGACGTCCCACCGCTGGTCGAAGAGCGAGAGCAGGAACGCGGCGTACCCGGCGAAGGCGAGCTGCGCGAGCGAGACCTGACCGATGAAGCCCGTCAGCACCACGATCGAGAGCAGGATCGTGATCACGAAGAGACTCTGGATGGCACCGAGCCGGATCACCGGACCGGCGAAGAGCATGAGGGCGAGCGCGCCTCCGCCGCCCAGCACCCAGACCGCAGCGGAGTAGCGAGACGCCGAAGCGTCGACGAAGCGGTGCTCCACGATGGTGCCTCTCGTCGGCAGGGTCTTGCCGACGACGATGAGCGACACGACGATGACGAGGAACGGCACCAGCGCATCGAGCCCGCCCTGGAAGAACGCCGGGACCTGGCGCTGGGCGACGAGGTGGACGGCCAGGGCCTGGAATGCCCCGGTGGCGATGCCGAACGCCACCGCGACGCTCAACGACCGCAACCGGGCCGCGAGCGCGGCGCCGAGGGCGGGGATCACCATCAGGCTGTAGTTGAACGGGTTCACCCCGCTCACCGGCGTCAGGAGGATCCCCACGGAGCTGGTGAGGACCGAGGCGATCAACCAGTTGATCAGCCCGATGCGAGCAGCGTTGTACCCGAGCAGGATGGCGCCCTTCTCGTTGCTCGCTGCAGCGCGGGTCGCGATGCCGAAGCGGGCGTACCGGTAGAAGGCGGCCATGGCGAGCCCGAGGACGACCACCACGCCGGCCAACCAGAAGCGATCGACGGGGACACGCCGGCCGAACAGGTCGATGACGTCGTCGGGCAGGATCGGTGGCGTCCGCACGGTGGCCGTCCCGAAGCTCTTCACCGCGAGACCCTGCAGGACGATCGTGAGGCCGACGGTGGCGATGACCATCGTCAGCGCCGGGCTGTCCCGCAACGGCCGGATCACGACGACGTACGCGACGGTCGTGATCAGCATGCCCATGGCGATGGCCAGCACCGCGGCCGGCCAGAAGCCGAGCGGATCGCCGAGCGCCACCCGGTTGGGGAGCACGACGACGGGCAGGAGCAGATCGCCGCTCGTCCGGAGCTCGGCGTAGACGACCGCCGGGAACATCGCCATCGCCCCGAGGGCGAAGTTGACGACGCCGCTCCCCCGGTACGCCACGATCACGCCGACGGCGAGCGCGGCGTACATCGCGCCGACACCGACGCCGAGGAGTGCGAACAGGAGGGGGGTCGTCATGGTCGCGGTGGGGGTCCGGAGGCCCCGAGCTCAGTGCAGCGCGGCGTCGCCCAGGTAGCTCGCCTCGAGGAGGTCACGACGCTCCATCAGCTCGGCTGCGGTGCCCGACATCATGAGCTCGCCATGGTTCAGGACGTACGCCCGGTCGGCGACCTCCAGAGCCATGTGGACGTGCTGCTCGACGACGAGCACCCCGATGCCCGCCTGGTCGGCGATGTCGCGCACGATCGGCAGCAGCCGCTCGACGATGATCGGTGCGAGGCCGAGGCTCATCTCGTCGACGAGGAGGCACTTCGGCTGCGAGACCAGTGCCCGGGCCATGGCCAGCATCTGCTGCTCGCCACCGGAGAGCAACCCGGCCAGACGACCGCCGAGGGGACTGAGCGCGGGCAGCAGTTCCATCGCCCGGTCGTAGGCGGCCTTGCGTGAGGCCTTGTCGCCGGTGAGGCCGAGCCGGATGTTCTCGTCGACCGTCAGGTCGAAGAACAGCGAACGGTCCTCGGCCACGTGGGCGAGCCCGCGTCGCGGGATCTGGTAGGGCTTGTCGCCGCTGACCTCCTCGCCGATCACGGTGACGGTCCCCTCGATGGATCGGAGCAGGCCGGAGATCGTCAACAGCGTGGTCGTCTTCCCCGCGCCGTTCGGCCCGAGCAAGGCCACGACCTCGCCGGCGTCGACGTGGAGGTCCAGATCGCGGACGACCGCGATGCCGCCGTAGCCGGCGTGCAGGCCCTGGATGTCGATCAGACGGTCAGGCATCAGCGCCACTCCCCTCGTTCCCCAGCCCGGCGACGGCGGCACCCTCGCGAGCCTGCGCCTCACCGGCGGACTCGCCCAGGTAGGCGGCGATCACGTCCGGATCGTTGCGGATCTCCGCCGGTGTGCCGTGGGCGATGATCCGCCCGAAGTCGAGCACGTAGATGTAGTCGCAGACGTTGAGCACGAGGCCCATGTCGTGGTCGATCAGGAACACCGAGATGCCCTGATCGAGGAAGTCGCGGAGGTGGCTGCCCAGCAGCTGGCTCTCGGCCGTGTCGAGTCCCGCCGCAGGCTCGTCGAGCAACACCAGCTTGGGCTTGGCGGCGAGCGCCCGGGCCACGCCCACGAGCTTGCGCTGACCGTGGCTGAGGTCGCTGGGCAGCCGGTCGGCGAACTCGCCGAGGTTCAGGACGTCCATCGCCCAGTCGACCTGCTCGTGGAAGGGCTTCTCGAGCTGACCCGGTCGGAAGATGTCGACGAGGAAGGAGTACCACTTCGACGGCTCCGCCGCGGCGAGCAGGTTGTCGCGGACCGACAGGTCCTCGAACAGCTCCAGCGACTGGAAGGTGCGGCTGAGGCCGAGGTGCGCCCGACGGTCGGGCGTCAGGCCGGCCAGATCGACCCCGGCGAAGCTCACCGACCCGGCGGAGACGGGGGTGAACCCGGTGATCGCATCGATGAACGTGGTCTTCCCCGCGCCGTTGGGCCCGATGAGTCCGACAAGCTTGCCCTCCTCGACGTCGAGGTCGACGCTGTCGTTCGCGTGGAGACCGCCGTAGCTGACGGTCATCGCTCTCGCTTCGAGCAGACTCATGATGCGGTCTCCATGGGACGGGCGGCCTCGTCGGCGACGGAGTCGGCGGGCGGCGGTGCCGGTGGCGGCGCGTGCTCGTGCCCGTGGCCGCCGCCGCGGATCCGGAGCACCAGGGAGCGGATGAAGAGCGCGAGCCCGGCGCCGAGCAACGGCATCCACAGCATCGAGTAGGAATCGACCCGCAGCGGCCACACGATCCAACCGAGGACGTACCCGGTGAGGGCCACGGGCCCGTACCGCTTCGCCCACAGGACCGCCTCGCCACCGACGTCACCGAGGCTCGGGTTGAGCCCGCCGAGGGCGATGGCCAGCAGCGCGACCAGGACGAGCGACACCACGGCGTAGATGGCGATCCGGCCGAGCACCGAGTCGACGATGGGCAGGTGGAACACCGCGAGACCGAAGCCCAAGGCGATCGCCACCATGCCGAGTCCGGCGGGCACGGCCTTGTCGGTCCGGTACGCGGCCCCGATCGTCTTCGCACCGGGGATGATGCGCATCAGCCAGTTCCCGAAGACCCGCATGATCCCCTGGAAGAAGGGCGCGATGCCCTCCGGGTGGATGATGGCGGTCACGATCAGGCCGAGACCACCGAGCACGCCGAGGTACTGGTTGAGGTTCGCGTCGTGGAAGTAGTAGTTCGACACGGTCGGCACGATCGACCCGGCGACCAACGCACCGGCCACGATGCCACCGTTGATCGAGGTCACACCGCCGAGGTAGGCGAACGCGAGGACCGTGAGGCTGGCCAGGTAGGGGAAGTTGGCCGAGGAGACCTCGACCTGCTTGAAGGCGAGCATCACACCGCCGACGCCGGCGATGCTGGCGCTGATGCCGAAGGCCAACAGCTTCGTCTTGGCGACGTTGATCCCGGCGGCCGAGGCGGCGCCCTCGTTGGCCCGCACCGCCAGGAACCGGCGACCGGTCCCGGTCCGTCTGATGTTGGCCACCATGAAGGCCACCAGGCACAGGACGATGACGGCGAAGATGGCGAACGCCGGGTTCTCGTTCTGTTGTCGGACGCTCCGGGCACCGATGTCGATGCCGAAGAAGGTCGGGGTCTTGGTGAAGGCCGGGACGCCGGCGCGGAGCTGCGTGATCTCCTCGTTCTCCAGGAACAGCGACTGGATGGCGATGGCCGCGGCGATCGTGACGACCGCCAGCTGGACACCACGGATCCGCAGGGCTGGGAGTCCGAGGAGCAGCCCTACGACGATCGCAGCGATGACGCCGATGGTGGCGGCGATCGGCCACGGGAAGCCCGGCCCCTCGACGGGGACCAGGTTGGAGCCCCGTGGCTCGCCGTCCGCCATCATGCGAGCCATCACGAAGGCGGCGACGCCGCTGAGCGACATCTGCGCCAGCGAGATCTGGCCGACGTAGCCGGTGAGCACGACCATCGACAGCATGATGATCATGAACACCAGCGCCGTCTGGATCGCGTTGGAGAAGATCGTCAGCTGACCGGAGTTCTCGAAGAGGAACGCGAAGAAGGTGACCACCGCGGTCCACGCGAGCGCGTGCTCGAAGACCCGCACCGGCTTCGGTGACAGCGGCAGGCGCTTCTCCTCCACGGCGCCCCGGGACGGCAGCGACTTCCCTCGCAGGAACAGCACGGCCACGATCACCAGGAGCGGGATGGCGTCGCGCACGCCGTTCTGGATGACGAGCGGGAACCAGTCGAGCTCGTTCTGGAAGAGCGTCTGGACCGCTCCGAGCCCCAGGCCTCCGGCGACCGCCAGCGGCACGGACGTGAGCCCGCCGATCAATGCGGCCGCCAGGGCCGGCACGACGAGGGCGGTGAGGCCGATCGGGGTGATGGCGCCCTGCAGGGGGCCGACGATGATCGCGGCGGCCGTGGCGATGACGGAGGCACCGACCCAGTTGACCGCGGCGAGCGACTGCGGGTTGTAGCCGAGGAGGAGCGCGCCCTTCTCGTTGCCGGCTGCGGCACGGGTCGCGAGTCCGAAGCGAGTGAACCGGTAGATCGCCCAGAGGACGACGCCGAGGAACACGGCGAAGGCGAAGGCGTAGACGGTGTTGCGGGGGAACGCCCGTCCGAGTCCGAGGAAGTTCTCGATGGGATCGTCGGGCACCACCGACTTCGGCACGGGGAACGAGTTGCCGAAGTTCACGAGCGCCACACCCTGGAGGTACAGGGCGATGCCGAGGGCGGCCACGACCTTGCCCAGCGGCGCTGCGTTCCGGAGTGGTCGGAACACCAGGTAGTGGGCGAGGAAGCCGATCAGCGCGGCCATGGCGAGCGCCAGGATGATCGACGGCACCATCGGCCAGGTGCCGTCGCTGTCGAGCGTGATCCGCACGGGCAGGTTGACGGTGTGGGTCGGAAGGATGTCGACCCAGGGCAGGAACAGCTCACCCCGGTTCCACGCCGTGTCGAAGGTGAACATGCCGTACATGGCGAAGGCGCCATGGGCGAAGTTGATGACGCCGGAGCCCTTGTAGACGACCACCAGGCCGGCGCCGAGCAGGGCGTACAGGGAGCCCAACCCGAAGCCCAGCAATAGGAAGAAGATGATCTCGTTCACGTCATGGCTCCCCTGCTCCCCTGTCCCCTACGCCGAGCTTCGTGGTCGCTCTCGACCCCCGGACGGGGCGGCCCGAGGCGCTCGGTGAGCCTCGGGCCGCCCCCGGTCACGACCGGGTGTCAGGTACCGCCTAGTTCGGCGTCGGACGCAGCTCGGTGCCAGCGACGAGGTCGATGGCGTTCAGGAACGGCGTGATCTCGTTCAACTGCGTGCCGTCCCACTGAGAGACGCTGATCGGCGCCGAGCAGACGGCGACGTACGGCTCCGGAGCGTTGGCGCAGTCGAGCGGGGCGTTGGCGAACGACGGCTGGGTGCCGTCGGTGGCCGCGAAGCCCGCCGCGATCGCCTCACCGGTGACGTCACCGTCGATCGCCGAGGCGATCTCGTAGATCGACATCAACACCGTGAAGCCCTGGCCGGCGAAGCCGGTGAAGAGCAGGTCCTCGGCGAGGCCGTACTCCGGGGCCTTCTCGCGGTACGTCGTGACGTAGCGGTAGTGGTCGCTGTCGGGGTCGAGCGACTCCGGGGGAGACAGCAGGCCGTTCTGGGTGCCGGTGAAGTAGATGCCGACCGCCAGGTCGCCGGCGGCGGCCGCAGCCTCGAAGTCGGTGCAGGCACCGGAGAGGATCAGCGGGATGTCCTGCGGGGTCCAGCCGAGGCGGCCGAGCGCGTCGACGAAGGTCCAGCAGTCGGCGCCCTGCGCCGAGAAGATGATCGCGTCGGGCTCGAAGTCGAGGACCTCGGTGGCCTGCGGCGTGACGTCGGGCTGGGCCGGCAGGACCGGCACGCCGATGTGCTCGAGGTCGGGCATCGTGCCGGCCAGCGCCGACTCACCCGGCTCGCTGCCGTTCAGCACGTCGAGCGGCTTCTGCTCGAGGTCGGCGTAGCAGACCACACCCGGAGGCGTGTCGGCCCACGGCACCGCGACCCGGTTGACCGGCTCGCCCGTGATCTCGGCGATGTTCTGCGTCGCGAACTGCACCAGTCCGGTGTGCACGCCGAGGCAGCCGCCGCCGGCACCGATCGAGAAGACACCGGGGCTGGTGAAGTCGGCGATGGTGATGGGCGTGCCCACGATCACTGGGATGTTCGAGCCCTGGTAGATCGGGAAATGGTTGCCGAAGAAGTTCAGCGTCGAGACCGCGAGGTCGACACCAGCGGCCGACAGCTCGTTGGCGCAGCGCTGGGAGTCGTCCGGCGTGATGGCCATCGTGCAGATCTCGAGCTCGATGGGACGCCCACCGAGACCGCCGAGCTCGGCGTTGATGTAGTCGGCGGCAGCCTGAGCGGCCTGCGAGTACTCCGGGAACGAACCGGCCGGATCACCCTCGGGGTTCTGGATGCCGATGCGGATCGGCTCGCCCTCGGCGACCATCTCCTCGTCGCCGCCCTCGTCACCACCAGCGGCCTCGGTGGTGTCGGAGTCGCCGTCGCCCTCCTCGGCCGGAGCCTCCGTCTCGTCGGTGGTCTCCTCGCCGGCTTCGGCCTCGGTGCTGTCGTCGCCGCCACCGTCGTCGTCACTGTCGCCACAGGCTGCGGCGATCAGCGCAAACGTGAACAGCAGCGCAAGCCAGCGGATCAATCCGGTGCGTGTACGCACGTTCCCCTCCATCTGTCGGGTTCCCTCTCGTGCCGACAGTCCCCCGCCCCAACCCCGGGTGGTCTGACCAGCGCCCGTAGTCAAGCCGTGACGCTCGTCACGAGTCAACCCCGGGAGGGACCTTCGACCCTTCACACCTGGGGGACGGACCCGCCGCATCTCGTGCGCGACGGCGCCTCGGAGCGGCCGGCGATGGGCAGAGGGTGGTGGCCGACGGCGCCGCGCCGTCGGTGGCGGAGCGCCGGAGCGCCCCGGCGACTCAGGTCCAGATCAGGCCGAGGATCAGCGTGTTGAACGTGAACACCAGGGCCACGATCAGGGTGATCTTGTTGAGGTTCGACTCGACCACCGTCGAACCGGCGCCGGCCTGCGTGGCGGCGCCGCCGAAGATGTCGGACACGCCGCCGCCCTTGCCGGAGTGCAGCAGCACGAGCACGACGAGCGCGACGCAGACGATGACCTGGACGATGGAGAGGAACGCGACCACGGCGTCGATGCTATCGGCGTGAGCCCCAGCGAGGGAGGTCGGCGGGCGCATCGACGAAGCCGTCGCCGCCGTCGAGGCGACGCTGGTACATCCACGTGGGCGCCACCTCGTCGGGCGGTTCGCTCGCACGGAGCAGCACCCGGCCCCCCGAGCGATCGATCACGCGCTGGATGGCCTCGTACTCGAAGCCGCTCTCGCACCGGTTGCTGAGCAGGTAGCGCCGCTTGCCCACCTCGGCGACGAGCCCGGCCTTGCCCGCGACCCGCTGCACCGTCTTCGTGCTGCGTGGTCGGGCCACCGCCGTGACCCGCCGCCAGCCGAGGCGCTCGGTCCGCAGGAGGCACCGGCGCTCGATCCCGTCCGGCCCGATGATCGTTCTCCACGGATAGTCGAAGAGCCCGATCCCGAGCATGACCCCGCCGAGCACGATGAGGATGACGGCGACGAGCCGGCCACCCTGGCTGTATCCCCAGATCCCCCCACCGAACAGGAGTGCGGGCGGCACGAGGGAGAAGAACCGGCCCCGCCACGAGGAGTGGAGGACGACGGCGGTCACCCCGTCATCGGTCACGCCGAAGCGGGCCGCCGCAACCGACCGGTCACGTCGAGGCGACGCTGCGGCCGTCGAGGAGATCGATCGTGCGACCCATCGACCGGACCCGCTCGATCAGGGTCTCGCCCGCCGCCAACGGGAAGTGGCACGCCACCTGGTGCCCCGGCTCGATCTCCTGGAGCTGCGGCTCCTCGGTCGCGCACCGCTCGACCGCGATCGGGCATCGGGTGCGGAAGCGACACCCGGACGGCGGCGAGGCCGGGCTCGGGATGTCGCCCTGCAACATGATCCGCTGCCGAGCCGACTCGAGGTCGGGGTCGGGGATCGGCACCGCTGAGAGCAGCGAGGCGGTGTAGGGGTGCGCGGGCCGGTCGTAGACGGCGTTGCGGTCGGCCACCTCGGCGAGGCGCCCCAGGTACATCACGACGACCCGGTCGGAGATGTGGCGCACCACCGACAGGTCGTGGGCGATGAACATGTAGGTCAGGTCGAACTGCTCCTGGAGGTCCTCGAGGAGGTTGATGACCTGGGCCTGGATGGAGACGTCGAGCGCGGACACCGGCTCGTCGAGGATGATCAGCTTGGGCTGGAGGGCCATGGCCCGGGCGATGCCGATGCGCTGGCGCTGACCGCCGGAGAACTCGTGCGGGTAGCGGTTGCCGTGTTCGGGGAGCAGGCCGACGGCGGCGAGGAAGTCGCTGGCCTTCTGCCGAGCCTCCTTCTTCCCGGTGCCGTGGATGCGCAGGGGCTCCGAGATGATGTCGTGCACCGGCATCCGGGGGTTGAGCGACGCATACGGGTCCTGGAAGACGATCTGCATCTCGCGACGCATCTTCTTCAGGTCGCTGCTCCCCGCGGCGATGACGTCGCGACCGTCGAAGCGCACGGTCCCGGAGGTCGGCTCGACGAGCCGCAGGATCGACCGGCCGAACGTGGTCTTGCCGCAGCCGGACTCACCGACGATGCCGACGGTCTCCTTCGGGGCGACGTGCAGCGTGACGTCCTCGACGGCGTGCACGTGGCCGATCGTGCGTTTGAGCAGACCGGCGCGGATCGGGAAGCGGGTGACGAGGTTGTCCACCTCGAGCAGGGGTGCGGCCCCGGCGTCGGTCATGCCGGCGCCTCCGCCCGATCGTTGGCCCACGGGGGCAGGTCGTGCGCCACGTGGCATCGGGTCTGGTGGTCGATGCCGATGTCGATCAGCTCGGCGTTGCGCTGGCCGCACACGTCGATGCGATGAGCGCAGCGCGGCGAGAAGGGGCAGCCCTCGGGCATGGCCATGAGGCTGGGCGGTGAACCGGGGATCGGCACCAGCTTGGCGCCCTCTTCTGCGTCCAGGCGGGGCAACGACTCGAGCAGGCCCCGGGTGTACGGGTTCTTGGACTCGTAGAAGAGGCGTCGGGTCTCGGCCTTCTCGAAGACCATGCCGCCGTACATCACGTTGACCCGATCGGCGACGCCGGCGACGACGCCGAGGTCGTGGGTGATCAGGATCATCGCGGCGCCGACCTCGCGCTGGATGTCGGCCAGCACCTCCATCACCTGCGCCTGGATGGTCACGTCGAGGGCCGTGGTGGGCTCGTCGGCGATCATCAGGTCGGGCTTGTTGGCGATGGCCATGGCGATCATGGCCCGCTGGCGCATGCCGCCCGAGAACTCGTGCGGGTACTGATCGGCCCGCCGGTCGGGCGACGGCACGCCGACGAGCTCGAGCAGCTCGACGACCCGCTTCTTCGCCTCGGCCTTGGTGGCGAGATCGTGGACCAGCATCGCCTCGGAGATCTGCTCTCCGATGGTGAACACCGGGTTGAAGGCGGTCATCGGGTCCTGGAAGATCATCGAGATCCGCCGGCCTCGCACCTCGCGGAGGCGCTTCTTGTCGAGCGCGAGCAGCTCCATGCCGTCGAAGGTGGCCCGACCACCGATCCTGGTGTCGTCGGGGAGCAGCCCCATGAGCGCCATGACGCTCACGGACTTGCCGGAGCCCGATTCGCCCACGATGGCGAGGGTCTCGCCCCGCCGCACCTCGAAGCTCACCCCCCGGACCGCGTCGACCTCGCCGCCCTTCACCGGGAAGCTGACGGTGAGGTCCTCGACCTCGAGCAACGGGGCCGCCATCAACGCTCCTGCCGGGTCTTGGGATCGAGGGCGTCTCGCAGGCCGTCACCGATGAAGTTCAGCGACAGCACGATCATGGTGATGATGGCGCCCGGGATGAGCACCCGGGACGGCCGGGTGTCGATCGAGCCCTTGGCGTCGTCGATGAGCGTGCCGAGCGTGGCCTCGGGCGGCTGCACGCCGAAGCCGAGGAACGACAGGGTGCTCTCGAGGATGATCGCCGTGCCGGCGATGAGCGTCGCCTCGACCAGGAGGGCCCCGGCCACGTTGGGCATGATGTGACGGAGGATGATCCGCGGCGCGCCGGCACCGGCGGCGCGGGCAGCTTGGACGAACTCCATCTCCTTGAGCTGGAGCACTTGTGCTCTGACGACACGGGTCGATCGGATCCAGCTGAACGCGACGATCAGCAGCGCTACCCGAACCGGCGTGGTGGCCTCGAAGCGCACGCTGACCACGAGCAGCACGGCGAGGACCGGGATCGTGAGCAGCAGGTTGACCATGAAGTTGACCGTGCCGTCGACGACGCCGCCGAAGTAGCCCGCCAAGCTGCCGAACAGGGCGCCGAGGGCCGTGGCGCAGATGGCGGTGATCAGCGCGATCTGCAAGGAGAAACGGCCGCCGACCATGGTCCGGACGAACAGGTCGCGGCCGAGGTCGTCGGTGCCGAACCACGCATCGGTCGAGATGCCCTTGGCCCGGTTGGCGATGTCGCGCTCGTCGAACTGCTTGTCGCTCAGCGACGGGCCGAAGATGAACGCCACGATGAGCAGGACGAGCAGGAGCACGCCGATGACCGCGAGGCGGTGACCGCGGAACTTGCGCCAGGTCTGCTGACCGAAGCTCTCCGGCTTCTCGCCCAGCTGCTCGGCCTCGGCCAGGACCGAGGCGGTGTCGTCGGGCAGGTCGTCCGACTTCGGGACCAACGTGTCAGCCATATCTGATCCTCGGGTCGAGCCAGCCGTACGCGAGGTCAGCCAACAGGTTGAACACCACCGCCAGGACGGCGAAGAACACGACGATGATCATCACCAGGTCCACGTCGGCCGAACCGATGGCGCTCACGAGGAGCAGGCCGATGCCGGGCCAGGAGAAGATCGTCTCGGTGATGATCGAGCCGCCCAGCAGGGCGGAGAAGTCGAGCGCCCACACGGTGACGAGCGGGATCATGGCGTTGCGCAGCATGTGCTTGAACACGACCCGCCGCTCCGGTACCCCCTTGGCCCGGGCGGTGCGGATGTAGTCGGCGTTGCGGACCTCGAGCATGGCCGCTCGACCGAATCGGCTCTCACCGGCGAGCAGCACGAGGTTGAGGGTGATGATCGGGAGCGTCAGGCTGCTGATCAGCTGGCCGATGCTCTCGTCGTGGAGGCCGGACGTCCAGAACGGTTTGGTGCCGGTCCAGTCGGGCCACCAGATGCCCCAGAACACCTGGAGCGTGAGTCCGAAGAAGAAGGTGGGCAGCGCGATGCCCAGATAGGAGACGCCGGTGACGAGGTAGTCGCCGACCGAGTACTGGCGCAGCGCCGAGTACACCGAGAGCACCGTGGCCAGCAGGGCCATGATGATGAAGGCCGGCACGGCCATGAGCAGCGTGTTCTGCGCTCGCTCGAAGAAGATCTCGGTGACCGGCCGCTCGCCCTGTGAGGTCGCGGTGCCGAAGTCGCCGGTGATGGTGTCGCCCAGCCAGGACAGGTAGCGCTCGGGGAAGACGTCCTGGTCGAGGTCGTAGAGGTCGATGAGCCGGTCGTAGGCCGACTCGGAGCATTGC
Source organism: Actinomycetota bacterium (assembly GCA_039818945.1). GTDB lineage: Bacteria > Actinomycetota > Acidimicrobiia > Acidimicrobiales > Poriferisodalaceae > JBCBSZ01. Next base: position 47,043 of record JBCBSZ010000004.1, on the reverse strand, counting down.
GGGCAGCTCTGGCGCAGCTCGGCCAGCGGATCACGGATCGTCGCCACCATGACGAACACCAAGGCCGAGGCGACGATGGTGAGCGGGATGGCGAGCAGGAGCCGCCGGGTCGCGTATGCCAGCACTCGAGATGTCCTCTCGGGTCGAGAGATCCCGGTCGGGGGCGGGCCCGCCGCGTTGCGGGCCCGCCCCGTCTCAGGTGCTCAGTGTTCGGTTACGACGCGAACTGGAAGTCCACGACGTTGGTCAGCGGACCAGCGCCCTGGGCGTCGGGGGCGACGCCGGCACCGGAGAGCTGGCTGGACAGGTAGCCGTAGAAGGACGGCTTCTGCGTGAGCGGCACGGCGACCAGACCGTTCGGGTCGATCGTCACCGTCGTGATGTACTGGTTCAGCTCGTTGTAGCAGTCGGCCCGCTCGGCATCGTCGACGACGGCGTCGCACTCATCCGCCCTCGCGTCGAACTCGGCGTTGGCGTAGCCGTACGGGTTGTTCCCGGAACCGCCGAGCCAGGCGGTGTGACCCGAACCCGGCCACGGGCTCCCGACCCACGCGAACTGGGTGATGTCCCAGATCGTCGGGTCACCCTCGGCGCCACCGGAGTTGGCGGCGGCGAGCGCCTCCTCGGAGAAGGGCACCTCACCGAAGTAGGCGGCACCCGGCACGTTGTCGATGACGATCTCGATGCCCGACTCGGCGAGCTGGGCCTGGATCAGCTCCTGCTGGAGCTCGCGCAGGGCGTTGCCACCGGTGGTGCCGACCCGCAGGCTGAGACGTCCCCGCTCGGGGTGCTCGTAGACGCCGTCGCCACCGAGGGTGTAACCCGCCTCCTCGAGCTTGGCCCCGGCTGCATCGGTCTGCAGACCGGTGTACTCGGCCTGAGCGTCGACGTACGGGCCCTGGTTCGACATCCAGTAGACGTTGCCGAGGCCTTCGGCCGGCAGCGAGTCACCGAACAGCGGCGTGTAGAGCGCCGCCATGACCTCGGTCTTGTCGATGCCGAAGGCGACGGCCTCGCGGACCAGCGGATCCGAGAGGTGCACGTTCAGCAGGTTGAAGCCCCAGTGCTCGAAGACCGGGCCGGCCTCGGAGGCCACCGTGAAGTTCTCGTCGGTGGCGAGGCGCTCACCGAAGGCGAGCTGCGGCTGGGTCATGATGATCTGGGCCTCGCCCGCCTTCAGCGCGTTGATCTGCGCATCGGTGTCGGCGACGAAGTTGATCTGCACCCCGTCGACGAACGCCGGGCCGGTGTTGACCGCGTCCGGGCTGTTCGTGCCGTGGTAGCCGTCGTTGCGGACCAGGTTCATCTGGACGCCGCGGTCCCAGCTCTCGAAGATCATCGGGCCCGACGACGGCAGGATGCCGTCGGCGTTGCTCCACTCCGGCAGGTTCGCGTTGACCTCGGCGGCGTCCGCGCCGTAGGCGTGGGCGGCGTAGACCTCGTTGAAGAGGGCCGGCCAACCGGCGAAGAACTGCACGTAGGTCGTCGAGAACTCGGTGTCGCTGGTGACGGTGAAGTCGCTGATCAGGTCATAGCCCTGACGCGAGCCGAGCAGGTAGACGCAGCCCTCACCATCGCTGGTGAAGGTGCCGTCGTCCTCGGGCGTGCAGCCCTCGCTGAAGATGTTCCACGTGTACTCGACGTCGGCCGCGGTCAGCGGGGTGCCGTCCGACCACACGAGGCCGTCGCGCAGCACGTAGTTGATGGTGAAGGTGCCGTCACCGTTGTCGACGACCTCACCCTCCTGCGCGAGGAGCTCGGGGTAGAACTCGGTCGCGCCCGAGATGCCGTAGAGGCCCTCGATCATCGCGGAACGGATCCACGAGGTGATCGACAGGTTGTTGTTCGGGTCATCGAGATGGAGGTCAGGAGGCTCCTGCTCGTGGGCCCAGATCAGGGTGCCGCCGGTGGCGCCGGCCTCGACGTCGGGAGCGGGCGGGACGGTGGTCGCCGGCGCCTCGGTCTCCTCGGTCTCGCCGTCGCCCTCGCCCGCCTCGGCGGAATCGGCTTCGGTCGTCTCGGTGTCGCCGTCGCCGCCGTCATCGTCCGAGTCGCCGCACGCGGCGGCGATCAGGGCGAAGGCGAACAACAAGGCGAGGAGCCTGAACAGGCTCCGCTTGGTCTTCACGTCAGGGATCCTCCTGGTTGGTTGCAGAGGCCGATCGCCTGAACGTGCCAGGGGTGACACATGCCGCTGCACTACCCGCGCTGACCTGTCGGCCCCCCGGGCAACCAGCGCACGAGGATCACTCGCGAGGCGATCGGTTACCGGCGGGTAACGCTACCGACCGAATCCGGGAGTGTCCACGACCCCCGGTGACCGCTGTGTAAGCGTCATCTGACAGTCATATGTCCCGAACCTGCCCCCGAGGGCCCAGGTCGGGGCCCGGGGTGACGCCCTACCCGGCGGCGGCGACGATCGTCGCGAAGTCCCCGGCCTCGAGGCTCGCACCACCCACCAGCGCCCCGTCGACGTCGGGGAGGCTCAGCAGCTCCTCGGCGTTGCCCGGCTTGACCGAACCGCCGTACTGGATCCGCATCTCCGCCGCGGCGTCGCCGTCGAGCTCGGCGAGGACGCCGCGGATCGAGGCGCACATGGCCTGCGCGTCCTCGGGGAGGGCCGTCTTGCCGGTGCCGATGGCCCACACCGGCTCGTAGGCGATCACCACCTTCGACAGGTCCGAGGCCGCGATGCCCGCCAGGCCGGCCCGGACCTGGCCGGAGACGATGGTGTCGGCCTCCCCCGCCTCGCGCTGGTCGAGGGTCTCGCCCACGCAGAGGATCGGCGTCATGCCGTGGCGCATGATGGCCCGCACCTTGGCGTTGATCAGCCCGTCGGTCTCGCCGAAGACCTGGCGGCGCTCGGAGTGGCCGGCGATGACCAGCTTGACGTCCAGCTTGGCCAGCATCGGCGGGGCGACCTCGCCGGTGAACGCACCGCTGTCCTCGGTGTGGCAGTGCTGGGCGCCGAGGAGGAACTCCATGCGGTCGGCGTCGAGCACGGTCTGCACCGATCGGATCGAGGTGAACGGCGGGTGCACCGACACGTCGACGCGGTCGGTCACGCCCTTGTCGATCTCGTACGACATCCGCTGCAGCAGCATCGTCGCCTCGAGGTGGTTGAGGTGCATCTTCCAGTTGCCACTCACCAGTGGCTTGCGTGCGCTCACGACTGCTCTCCCGTCATGTTGGGGGCCGATCGCAGGGCGGCGAGGCCCGGCAGGTCGCCCTGTTCGATCAGCTCCAGCGATGCTCCACCGCCGGTCGACACGTGGTCCATGTCGTCGTCCAGCCCGAACTGGGCGACGGCGGCGGCGCTGTCACCGCCACCGATGACCGTGAACGCCTTCGTCTCGGCCATGGCCCGGGCGACGGCCTCGGTCCCGGCGGCGAAGCGCGGGTCCTCGAACATGCCCATGGGCCCGTTCCACAGGACGGTGCCGGCAGCGAGCACGACGTCGCCGAACTCGGCCGCGCTCCCGGGGCCGATGTCGAGGCCCCGCCACCCCTCAGGCACCGAGCGCCCGACGTTGCGGACCTCGTCATCGCGCTCGGCGACGATGTCGCTCGGCAGGTGGATCACGTCGCCGTGCTCGTCGAGGAGCGCCCGGCACCGCTCGACCTGGTCGTCCTCGAGCAACGAGTCACCGACCTCGTGCCCCAGCGCCTTCAGGAACGTGAAGCACATCCCGCCGCCCACGACCAGGGAGTCGCACACGTCGAGGAGCGCATCGATGACGCCGAGCTTGTCGGAGACCTTGGCCCCACCCAGGACGCCGACGAAGGGCCGGCGTGGGTCGGTCCGCACGCCCAGCAGGACCTCGACCTCGCGGGCGAGGAGCCGGCCGGCCGCGCTCGGCAACGTCGCCGCCGGCCCGACGACCGAGGCGTGCGAGCGATGGGCCGCACCGAAGGCGTCGAGCACGAAGGCGTCGATCCCCTCGGTGAGCTTCGCCACGAAGGCCGGATCGTTCTTCGTCTCGCCCGGATCGAAGCGCACGTTCTCGAGCAGCTCGACACCGGGGACGAGCTCGTCGAGCCGAGCCCGCACCGGATCCATGGCGAACGCCGGATCCGGTGCGCCCTTCGGCCGCCCGAGGTGCGAGCAGGCCACGACGGACGCGCCCTGCTCCTGGAGCCAGACCAGCGTCGGCACGGCCGAGCGGATCCGGAGGTCGTCGACGATCTCGCCGTCGCGCAGCGGGACGTTGAAGTCGCAGCGGACGAGGACCCGCGCGCCGGCGAGGTCGCCGAGATCCTCGAGTTGTGGGATGCCGAAGGCGTCCGGCATCAGGAGGACGCGGCGCCGACGATCTCGGTCAGGTCGACGAGGCGGTGCGAGTAGCCCATCTCGTTGTCGTACCAACCGGCCACCTTGACCAGGTTGCCCTGGCTCATGGTGAGCGGCGCGTCGAAGATGCACGAGTGCGGGTTGCCGACGATGTCGGCCGACACGATCGGGGCCTCGTTGTACTCGAGCACCCCGGCCAGGTCGCCCGCCGCCGCGGCGGCGAAGGCCTCGTTGATCGCCTCGACCGATGCGTCCTTCTCGAGGATCGCCGTGAAGTCGGTCATCGAGCCGTCCGGGATCGGCACCCGCAGGGCCATGCCGTCGAGCTTGCCCTGCATCGCCTCCATCACGAGACCGGTCGCCCGGGCGGCGCCGGTGGAGGTCGGGACGATGTTCACCGCGGCGGCGCGAGCGCGGCGCAGGTCCTTGTGCGGGCCGTCCACGATCAGCTGGTCGCCGGTGTAGCCGTGCACGGTGGTCATCAGGCCCTGCTGGACGCCGAAGGCGTCGTCGAGGACCTTCACGAGCGGCACGAAGCAGTTCGTCGTGCAGCTGGCGTTGGAGATGACCTGGTGCGCGGCCGGATCGAAGTCGCCGTCGTTGACGCCGACGACGAACGTCGCGTCGGCCCCGCTGCTCGGCGCCGAGACGATCACCCGGGGAGCGCCGGCGTCGAGGTGCATGGCGGCCTGGTCGCGAGCGCTGAAGATGCCGGTCGACTCGATGACGACGTCGACGCCCAGCTCGCCCCACGGCAGCTCCTTGGGGTCGCGGATGGCGAGCACCTGGAACCGGTCGCCGTCGACGACCAGCGCGTCGCCGTCGGCTGCGACGTCGGCATCGAGGATGCCGTGGACGCTGTCGTACTTGAGGAGGTGGGCCATCGTCTCGAGCGAGCCGAGGTCGTTGACGGCGACCAGGTCGAGATCTGCGCCTTGGGCGCGGGCTGCGCGGAGGAAGTTGCGGCCGATACGACCGAAGCCGTTGATGCCGACACGAATGGTCATCGGAAGTGGTCCCCTTTGGGTCGATGAGCAGACCGAAGCGTGCCACGTCCGGTGGCCTGCGGAAAGGGACTCAGGTCCGCGATTCGGGTGAGCGTTCGAGGTCCCGGTGACGGACGACGGGGCGGCGGGTGACCAGCGGCGACCGGTGGGCGAGGGCCTCGGCGAGGGCGACGGAGCGATGCCGGCCGCCGGTGCAGCCCATGGCGATCGTGAGGTACGTCTTGCCCTCGCGATCGTAGGCCGGGACGGTGAGCTCGAGGAGGCCGGTCAACCGGTCGAGGAACTCACCGGTCTCGGGCTGGCCGAGCACGTAGTCACGCACCGGCGCGTCGAGTCCGGTGAGGGGCCGGAGCTCCGGCTGCCAGTGCGGGTTGGGCAGGAACCGCAGGTCCATGACGAGGTCGACGTCGCGGGGCAGCCCGTGCTTGAAGCCGAAGCTCATGACGGTGACGTGCATCCGCTCCCCCGCGTCGACGGGGAAGAGCTGGTCGAGGCGCTGGCGGAGCTCGTGGACGTTGAGATCGGTCGTGTCGATCACTGCGTCGGCGATCGCCAGCGCCGGGGCGAGCAGCGCACGCTCGCGCTTGATCGCGGTCGAGAGCAACGAAGTGCCGTCGTCGAGCGGGTGGCGCCGCCTCGTCGACTCGAAGCGGTTGACCAGGCTGTCGTTCGACGCGTCGAGGAAGATCAGCGTGACGTCCTCGCCGGTCGATCGCAGGTGCTCGACGGCCTCGACCACGGCGCCCGAGTACCCGCCGGTGCCGACCCCCAGCACGACGCGCTCGGTCGCCGGGCTCGGCTCCAACAACTCGACGACCGGGCCGACCAGCCGCGCCGGGAGGTTGTCGATCTTGAACCAGCCGAGGTCCTCGAGCGCGTTGGTGGCCGTGGACCGACCGGCGCCGGACAAGCCGGCGACGAGGACGTACTGACGCACGAGGGCCAGGGTACGGGGCCACGCCCGCCCCGGTGACGGAGCAGGAAACCACTCGCGGCGAGGTTCACCGTTCCGTACGCTGCCGGCCATGCCCTCCTTGGAGGTGGCTCACCTCGCGTTCGCGTTGCCCGACGGACGGACGCTCTTCGACGAGGTGTCGTTTCGCGTCGGGAGCGGCCAGCACGCTGCGCTGATCGGCACGAACGGGTGCGGCAAGTCGACGCTGTTGCGGATCGTCGCGGGCGAGCTCGGTCCGACATCCGGCACCGTCACGATCGACGGCGAGCTGGCCGTCATGCCACAGCTCATCGGCATGCGCGACACCGACACGACGGTCCGTTCGCTGCTCCTCGCTGCCGCTCCGGCTCGGCTCCGGGCGGCCGATCTCGCCGTGCGGCGAGCCGAGGCTCGGATGGCCGACGACGCGGTCGCGGGCGGGATCGCGTACGCCGAGGCGCTCGCGGGCTGGCAGGACGCCGGCGGGTACGAGACCGAGGTCGTCTGGGACGAGTGCGCGACGCGAGCGGTCGGGCTCCCCGCGGACGAGATCGCCGACCGGCCCATCCACACGTTCTCCGGCGGCGAGCAGAAGCGACTCGTCCTCGAGTACCTCTTCCGGAGCGAGGCCGGGGTCCTCCTCCTCGACGAGCCGGACAACTTCCTCGACGTCCCGGGCAAGCGGTGGCTGGCCGAGCAGATCCGCACGAGCCCCAAGACGATCCTGCTCATCACCCACGACCGCGAGCTGCTCGCCGACGCCGCCTCGAGGCTGGTCACGATCGAGGGCGGCACCGCCTGGGTCCACGGCGGAGGGTTCGACGGCTGGGCCGACGCCCGCCAGGCCCGGCGCGACCGGATCGACGACGAGCGCCGCCGCTGGGCCGAGGAGCGGCAGCGGCTCGTCGAGAGCATGCGGACGCTCAAGCAGCGGGCCTCGATCAGCGACGCCAACGCGAAGCGGGCCAAGGCGGCGGAGACGAAGCTCCGGCACTTCGACGAGGCCGGTCCCCCACCCGAGCGCGTCACCGACCAGCGGGTCACGATGCGCCTCCGCAGCGGCGGCACCGGTGACCGAGTGCTCGCCACCGAGCAGCTCGAGCTGATCGACCTCACCTTCCCGTTCGACCTCGAGCTCTTCGCCCGGGAACGGGTCGCCGTCGTCGGCCGCAACGGCACCGGCAAGTCCCACTTCCTCCGCCTCCTGGCTGGCGGCGAGGTGGCGCACGAGGGCTCGTTCCGGCTCGGCGCCCGGGTGGTGCCCGGCCACTTCTCACAGACCCACGACCATCCCGAGCTGGTGGGCAGGACGCCGGTCGAGATCATCGCCGAGGGCGATGCCCGCCGCGGGACAGCCATGTCGAAGCTGCGGCGCTACGAGCTCGACGGCGCCGGCGACCAGCCCTGGGAGACGCTGTCGGGCGGGCAACAGGCTCGTCTGCAGATCCTGCTCCTCGAGCTCAGCGGAGCGACGATGCTGCTGCTCGACGAGCCGACCGACAACCTCGACGTCGAGTCGGCCGAAGCGCTCGAGGCGGGCCTCGCCGGCTTCGACGGCTCGGTCGTCGCGGTGACGCACGACCGCTGGTTCCTCCGGTCCTTCGACCGCTTCGTGATGTTCACCGAGGACGGCGAGGTGATCGAGGTGGACGACCCGGCCGAGAGCTGGGCGAGCTGAGTCGTCGGCAGACACACGGGCCCGAGACCCGACCGGTCTACAGTCCCCGGATGCGCCTCCCGGTCGTCGGCATCGTGCTCGCCACCGCCGCGACGACCCTGCTGTTCGCCGCGGTGGCCACCTCCGGAGGCGTCGGGCTCTGGATCGAGCCCCGCTTCGAGCTCGAGCCCGCCGACCCGACGTCCGGCGACGAGGGCTCCGGCCGCGAGCCCGTACCCCTCCCGGAGATCGAGGACACCGAGGTCGCCCGCCGGGAGCTCCCGGGCTGGCTGGAGGCCGTGATGCAGGTCCTCGCGGTGACCATCTGCCTCGGGGCCGTGCTCGCCCTCGTCGACCTCGGGTGGAGACACCGCCCGCGACTCCGGTGGCGACGCCGCCACCGCGGCGTGATCGAGGGTGACCCGTTGCCCGACCTGGGCGCCGCCGTGGTCGACGACGCCGTGGCGCAACGCGCGGCCCTGGCCGCCGGCTCACCGCGCAACGGGATCGTCCGCTGCTGGCTCCGACTGGAGGAAGAGGTCGCCGCCGCAGGTCTCCCCCGCGATCCGGCGGAGACCTCGGCGGAGTTCACCGAACGGGTCCTCACCAGCTCCTCGGTCGATCCCGGTGCGATCTCCGACCTCGCTGCGCTCTACCGCGAGGCGCGCTTCTCCGAGCACGCGCTCGGCGAGCCGGCCCGGCTGGCGGCGCTGGACGCCCTCGATCGGCTGCACGAGACCCTGTCGGCCCGCCCGGTCCGCCGCGGCGGGGCGGACGCGGCCGAGGAGGCACCGTGAGGGGACGGTTCGGTGGAACCGCCCTCCTCGGCTCGGTCATCGGCGTGATGATGGTGCTCCTCGGGATGGAGCCCCGACTGGTGCTGGTCGGGCTCATCGTCGTCGCGGTCGCGGCGACCGGCTTCCTGCTCGTGGACCTCACCGAGGTCACGGCCCCGGTCGACTGGCACCGGTTCCAGCTCGAGGAGGACACGCGGGTCCCGGTCGACTGGAGGGTCCAGCAGCTCCGCGGCACGCTGCTGCGCAGCACGACGCGGCGACGGTCGACCGCCGCCGCGATCGCAGCGACCGGGCGGACCGACCAGGTCCTCGACAGCCTCGTCGGGGTCGTCGACGATCTCCTCTTCACCGAGCACGGCATCGACCACGCCGCCGACCCGGCGGCGGCGGCCGAGATCGTGGGCCCCGAGCTGGCCCGGCTCCTCGCCGACCCGGCGGCCTACGGCTCGATGTCGCATCGGGAGCTCGACCGGATCGTGACGCTCGTCGAGCGGGTGAGCGCGGCGCACGACGGCGGGGCGGCGAGGCGATGAGCCGGCTCGACCTCGCCGAGGCCTCCTCGCTCGCCGCCGCCGTCCTGGACGAGGTCGAGACCGCGGTGGTCGGCAAGCGCGAGCCGCTGACGCTGGTCCTGAGCGGCATCCTCGCGTCCGGCCACGTGCTGTTGGAGGACTTCCCCGGCCTCGGCAAGACGCTGGCCGCCCGCTCGTTCGCGCAGTCCCTCGGCCTGACGTTCACCCGGGCCCAGTTCACCCCCGATCTGCTGCCCGCCGATCTCACGGGCTCGTTCATCTTCGACCAGCGGACCAACGAGTTCGCGTTCCGGAAGGGCCCGGTCTTCACCGGGCTCCTGCTCGCCGACGAGATCAACCGCACGCCACCCAAGACCCAGTCGGCGCTGCTCGAGGCGATGCAGGAGGGTCAGGTGACCGTCGAGGGCGAGACGTTCCTACTCGAGCGCCCGTTCCACGTCCTCGCCACGGCAAACCCCATCGAGTACGACGGCACCTACCCGCTCCCGGAGGCCCAGCTCGACCGCTTCCTGCTCCGGGTCAGCTTCGGCTACCCGTCCCAGGACGAGGAGTGGGACGTGCTGCGGCGCCGTCTCGACCGAGGCCGGGAGGACCAGTCGGTCCGGTCCGTGATCGACGCCGCCACCCTCGCCGCCATGCAGGCCGCGGCCGAGGAGATGACCATCGACGAGAGCATCGGCCGCTACTGCGTGGCGTTGACGGACGCGACCCGACGGCACACCCACGTCCTCATGGGCGCCTCACCCCGAGGATCGTTGGCGTTGATGCTCGTCGCCCGCTCGTACGCGCTCATCGCCGGGCGGGACTACGTGACGCCCGAGGACGTCAAGGCCGTCGCGCTGCCGGTCCTCTCGCATCGGATCGCCGTGCAGCCCGAGCTCTGGATGAGCGACGTGTCGAGCGCCACCGTCGTCGCCGACGTGCTCGCCTCGGTGCCGACGCCGGGTGCGCTCGAACCCGGCGGTGGGTCCGGTCCGACGCCGGCCGCATGACCATCTCCTCCGTCGTCGACTGGCGGGCCAGTCCCGCCCACCTCCGGGCCGTGGTGCTCGGGGTGACCGGTCTGGCGGGTGCGCTGCTGTTCCGGGTGCCGGGTCTGCTCGTCTTCAGCGCACCGTTCCTGGCCATCGCCGTGTGGTCGGCCCTGACCCGGCCGCAGGGCCAACCGGCGCCGACCGGCCGCCTCGCTCCGGCCACGGTTCGGGAGGGCGAGGTCACGAGCTGGCGGTGCACCGTCACCGACCTGGCCGGCGTCGACCACCTCATCGGCCTCGCACCCCGACGCACCTGGCTCGACCTCCGCCCCAGCAGCGGGGTGGCGGCCGCGGCGGTCGAGGCGGACGAGCCCGCGGCGCTCGACGTCGCCATCCGGGCCACGCACTGGGGCCGCCACGAGGTCGGACGGATCAAGGTCGTCGCCGTGAGCGGCTGGGGCGCGTTCCGCTGGAGCGCGCTCGACGTGGGGCACCGGCTCACGGTCCTCCCCGTCCCCGCGGTCTTCGACGCCAATCCGTCGACGCTGCGCGCCGACGGTCTGGTCGGCGTCAACCGGTCCGAGCAGCCGGGCGACGGCAACGAGTTCGCCGGCATCCGGCCCTTCCGCACCGGGGACCGGCTGCGGAGGATCAACTGGAAGCGCTCGTCGCGTGAACGCCAGCTCCACGTGACCGAGACGTTCGCGGACCGGGACACCCACGTCGCGCTGATCGCCGACGGCCTCGCCGACCACGGCGTCTCCGGCGGCATCGACGGCGCCGCGTCCAGCCTCGACACCACCGTGCGCGCTGCCGGCGCCCTCGCCGAGCACTTCCTCCTGCGCGGCGATCGTGTCTCGCTCCGGGTGATCGGCTCCCGGCTGGCCACCGACCTCCCCGCCGCCTCCGGTGCCGGGCACCTGCGCCGCATCCTCGAGATCCTGGCCACCATCGAGCGTCGGGGCCGCCGGCGCCACGGCGCGCCGGCCGTCTCGACGGTCCCCGGCGGCGCGCTGGTGATCATGCTCTCGCCGCTGATCTCGCCGGTGGCGTTGGAGCGAGCACTGTCGCTGGCCAGCAACGGCCTCACCGTCGCCGTGATCGACACGCTCCCCGCCGGCGTCCACGTCGACGACGACCCGACGACCGAGCTGGCGTGGAGGATCCGACTGCTCGAGCGCGGTCGCGAGGTCCGTTCGATCCAACGTCTGGGCGTCCCGGTCATCGGGTGGACCGGACCCGGCAGCCTCGACCCGTTCCTCCGCGACCTGACCCGCCTCGCCCGCGCCCCGAAGCTGGTCCGGCGATGAACGCGGCGCTGCAGGACCTCATCGACCTGATCCTCGAGTCGAGCCGTCAGCAGTGGCTGCTGCGCGCCGCCGTCCTCCTGTCGCCCATCGTCGCGGTGCTGGCGACGGCGGGGGCCGACGCCGGCAGCGCCGACCCCGGTGTCGTGATCTTCGTGGCCGTGATGGCGCTCGCCGCCACGGCGATCCCCGACTCCCAGCTGCCGACGGTCGTGATCGCCGTCGTCGCCTGGCAGTGGTTGGCGCTCATCGATTCGGTGGGCAGCGTGTGGCTCCCCGTCGCGGTGATCTGCCTCGTCGTGCACCACACCGCGGCAGCCCTGCTCGCGACGATCCCGACCGGCGGCGGGGTGCCCGGCGCAGTGGTCCAGCGCTGGGCGGGGCGCGTCGCGGCGTGCGGTGGCCTGGTGGTGTTCACCTGGATCGTCGCCGCGGCGCTCGAACGTCGGGAGGCCGACGGCAACGCCCTGCTGACCGGTGCCGCGCTGGCGGCTGCCGGCGGGCTGGCGGCGCTGATCCGCTCGCGCAGCCTCGGACGCTCACCGAACGCCGGCTGACGTCTCCCCGGCCTCGGCCGGCGCGAGGCGGGCCACGAGGACCAGCAGGCGCGGGATCGTCGCCGCCTCTCGGTAGCCGATGGCCCGCTCGAGGAAGCCGTCGGGTGGAGCCGGTTCGAGCATCCGCTCCAGGAACATGCCGTGGTCGGCCATCGTGTTCACGTACCGCGACAGCGGCCGGTGCACGAACGGGATGAACACGTCCCGCTCGACCTCCTCGATCGTGGTGCCCTCGACCAGGTAGGGGCCGATCCGCCAGTACTGCTCGGGCGGGTCGACCACGTGGTCGTCGATCCACCCGCTGTTCGGGGTCTGGAGCAGCGGGTGGTTGAGGAAGAACGCGAAGCGCCCACCGGGTCGCAGCACGCGCCCCACCTCGGCGAGGCCGGCGTCGACGTCCTCGACGTGCTCGAAGACGAGACACGCGACGACGGCGTCGACGCTGTCGTCGGCCAGAGGGAGCCCGGCGGCGCCGGCTCGGACGTAGGCCGGACCACCCGCCCGCTCCGCCGCGTAGGCCAACTGTGCCTGCGTCGGGTCGACGCCCACCACCCACTGCCCTCGGGCGGCGAGCAACCGGGCGATCTGACCGTCGCCGGTACCGACGTCGAGCACGCGCTCGTACCCGTCGAGCAGGTCGGCGGCGAGCGGGAGGATCTGCTCGACGTACTCGGGATCGGCCCCCTCGGTGAACCCCTCGACCCACCACTCGGCGTGCTGTTCCCAGAGGTCGGACGGGCTGCCGTCGTTCATGTCCGCACCGGGGAGTGGAGGTGCTCGTGCAGGGCCTCCGCCACGGCGTCGGGCAGCCAGCTCAGCTCGCGCAGGTCGTCGAGCGACGCCGCCTTCACCCTGGTGATCCCGCCCAGCTCCTTGAGCAACCGCTGCTTCCGGGTCGGCCCGAGGCCGGGCACGTCGTCGAGCACCGACTTGGTCATGCGCTTGTCGCGCAGCTTGCGGTGGTACTCGATGGCGAATCGGTGCGACTCGTCGCGGATGCGCTGCATGAGGTAGAGCGCCTCGCTCTGTCGGGGGATGCGCACCGACTCCGCCCGGTCGGGCAGGAAGATCTCCTCGAACTGCTTCGCGAGGGCGGCGCACGGGATCTCGTCGCTCAGCCCGAGCTCGTCGAGCACCCGCTGGGCGACGCTCAGCTGGCCCTTGCCACCGTCGACGACGAGCAGCTGCGGTGGGTAGGAGAACTTCCCCCGCTCCGAGACCGGCTTCGACCGATCCTCGAGATAGGCGGAGAGTCGGCGGGTGAGCACCTCCTCCATGGCGGCGAAGTCGTCGTTCTGGTCGACGCCCTTCAGCTTGAACCGGCGGTACTCGTTCTTGGCCGGGAGCCCGTCCTCCAGCACCACCATCGACCCCACGTAGTCGGTGCCCTGGAGGTGGCTCATGTCGTAGCACTCGATGCGCAGCGGCGCGTTGGGCAGGTCGAGGTACTCCTGGAGCTCGTTGAGCGCGCGGGCGCGACTGTTGTGGTCCGACGCCCGCTTCATCCGGTGGCGGCGGAACTCCTCCTTCGCGTTCTGGGTGACCGTCTCGTGCAGGGAGCGCTTCTCGCCCCGCTGCGGGATCCGGATCTCGACCCGGCTCCCCCGCTGCTCGGTGAGCCAGGCCTCGTAGAGCTCCGGATCGTCGGGGAGGTCGGGGACGACGACGAGCTTGGGCATCCCGATCGGGTTGTCGTCGTAGTAGAGGCGCTCCATGACCCGGCCGACGAGCTCGGGCTGCGTGAGGGGCTCGGCCTTGTCGACGATGAACCCGTTGCGGCCCATCACCCGACCCTTCCGGACGAAGAACACCTGGACGGCGGCCTCGAGGTCGTCGTCGGAGATGCCGATGACGTCGTAGTCCTCGTTCTTCGTGCCGACGACCCGCTGCTTCTCGATTGCCCGACGGATCGCGCCGAGCCGGTCGCGGTGCCGGGCCGCCACCTCGAACTCGAGGTTGGTGGCGGCGTCCTTCATCTCCTGCTCGAGCCGCGCCTCGACCTCGTCGGTGTCACCGTCGAGGAATCGGAGCAGCTCGTCGACCAGGTCGGCGTAGTCCTCCTCGGAGATCTCGCCGACGCAGGGGCCGGCGCACTTCTCGATGTGGAAGAGCAGGCACGGCCGACCGAGCTTGGCGTGACGTTCGAGCTTGTTGTCCGAGCAGGTCCGGATGGGGAAGGTCCGCAGCAGCAGGTCGAGCGTCTCCCGGATCGCCCAGGCGTGACCGTACGGGCCGAAGTAGCGAACGCCCTTGCGGCGCCGGCCGCGCATGACCATCGCCCGCGGCCACTCGTCCGACACCGTGACCGAGAGGAACGGGTACGACTTGTCGTCCCGGTACCGGATGTTGAACCGCGGCTGGTGACGCTGGATGAGCGAGTACTCCAGCAGCAGCGCCTCGACCTCGGTCTCGACCTGGATCCACTCGACCGTCTCGGCGGCCTGCACCATCTGCGCGGTGCGTGCGTGGAGGTTGCGGGGGTCCTGGAAGTAGTTCGAGAGCCGGCTCCGCAGCGACCGGGCCTTGCCGACGTAGATCACCCGGCCGTCGGCGTCCTTGAACTGGTAGGAGCCCGGCGTGTCGGGGATCGTTCCTGCAGGGGGGCGCTCGACCATCGTGGTCCCAGTCTGCCCCGACCCTGTGCGCAGCCCACACCTCCGGTACCGTCCGCTCCGATGGAGGGCCGAGCCAGCAGCCTGCGGCGAACGACCGTCGCCTCGCTCGCGATCGGGGTGATCGCGCTCGTCGGCTGCACCGACGACGACACCGCGGAGCCGGCCGACACCACCGTGATGACGACGACGAGCGCCGCGCCCACCGCGACCGACGCCCCACCCACGACGAGCGAACCGGACGACGTCGCTGTCCGGCTGCCGGGCGCCCCGTACCTCGCGAGCCCGGACGCCGACCTCGAGCTCCGGGTCGTGGTCGGCGTCGACTCCGCCGAGGAGGCGGCCTTCGATCCCGCAGCCGATCAGGTCACCGTGCCCGGGCCCGACGGCGAGCTCGTGTACCTGCTCGGGCCGGTCGAGCTCGACGGCAGCATCGTCGACCGGACCAGCACGCTGTTCGACGACCTCAACGGGTGGAGCGTCACGATCGACATGACGCCGGAGGGCGGCGCGGCCTTCGACGGGCTCGCAGCGTCGATCGTCGGCGAGCAGCTCGCGATCGTGTCGGGCGGCGTCGTGTGGAGCGCGCCGACGGTCCAGCAGTCGAACTTCGGCGGCATGGCGCTGATCACCGGTGACTTCGAGCAGGCCGACGCCGATCGGCTCGCCCGACTCGTCGCCGGCGCGGGCTGACCGCCCACCGGTTGCTACGCCCGTTCGAGCAGTGGGCGGAGGAAGCGGCCGGTGTGGCTCTCCGGGTGCGCGGCGATCTCCTCCGGCGTGCCGGTGGCGATGATCGTGCCGCCGCCCGAGCCGCCTTCGGGGCCGAGATCGATGATGTGGTCGGCGGTCTTGATGACGTCGAGGTTGTGCTCGATCACCAGCACGGTGTTGCCCTGGTCGACGAGCCGGCTCAGCACGGTGAGCAGCTTGCGGATGTCCTCGAAGTGCAGGCCGGTCGTGGGCTCGTCGAGGATGTAGATGGTGTGGCCGGTCGAGCGCTTCGACAGCTCGCTCGCCAGCTTGACCCGCTGGGCCTCACCGCCGGACAGCGTCGGTGCCGGTTGACCCAGCCGCACGTAGCCGAGACCGACGTCGACGAGCGTCTGCAGGTGCCGGGCGATGGCCGGCTGGGCGGAGAAGAACTCCAGCGCCTCCTCGGACGACAGGTCGAGGACCTCGGAGATGTTCTTGCCCTTCCAGCGGACCTCGAGCGTCTCGCGGTTGTACCGGGCGCCCTTGCAGATCTCGCACGGCACGTAGACGTCCGGCAGGAAGTGC
Organism: Actinomycetota bacterium; assembly: GCA_039818945.1. Taxonomy (GTDB): domain Bacteria; phylum Actinomycetota; class Acidimicrobiia; order Acidimicrobiales; family Poriferisodalaceae; genus JBCBSZ01. Next base: position 31,093 of record JBCBSZ010000004.1, on the reverse strand, counting down.
ATCTCGATCTTGATCGTGCCGTCACCCTGGCACGCCTCGCAGCGCCCGCCCTTGACGTTGAAGCTGAACCGGCCCGGCAGGTAGCCGCGCACGTTGGCCTCGTTGGTCTTCGCGAACAGCTTCCGGATGTGGTCGAACACGCCCGTGTAGGTGGCGGCGTTCGACCGGGGCGTCCGGCCGATCGGTGACTGGTCGATGTCGATCACCTTGTCGAGGTGGTCGAGCCCCTCGACGGTGCGGTGCCGGCCCGGGGGCTCCTTCGACGAGTAGATCTTCTGCATCAGCGACCGGTAGAGGATGTCGTTGACGAGCGTCGACTTGCCCGAACCCGACACGCCGGTGACGCAGACGAACACCCCGAGCGGGAACTCGGCGTCGAGGTCGCGCAGGTTGTGCTCGCGGGCGCCCCGCACGAGCAGACGCTCGTCGGTGAGCGGACGGCGCTGCTCGGGCACGGGGATCTGCCGCTTGCCCGAGAGGTACTGCCCCGTGATCGACTTCTTGTTCTTCAGCAGCTTGGCGACCGTGCCGCTGTGGACCAGCTCGCCGCCGTGCTCGCCCGCGCCCGGCCCGATGTCGATCACGTGGTCGGACACGCGGATGGTGTCCTCGTCGTGCTCGACGACGAGCACGGTGTTGCCGAGGTCGCGCAGGCGGACCAGCGTGTCGATCAGGCGGGCGTTGTCGCGCTGGTGCAGTCCGATGGACGGCTCGTCGAGCACGTAGAGCACCCCGACGAGACCGCTGCCGATCTGCGACGCCAGCCGGATGCGCTGGGCCTCGCCGCCGGCGAGGGTGCCGGCCGAGCGGTTGAGCGTCAGGTAGTCGAGGCCGACGTCGAGCAGGAAGTTGAGCCGCTCGGTGACCTCCTTGACGATCGGCTCGGCCACGATGAGGTCGCGCTCGGACAGGTCGAGCTCGGCCACGGCCTTGGCCGCCTCGCCGATCGAGAGGTCGCACAGGTCGTGCACGTTGCGACCGCCGACGGTGACCGCCCGCGAGACCTCGTTGAGTCGGGCGCCGCCGCAGTCGTGGCAGGCGACCTCGCGCATGTAGCCCTCGATCTTGTCGCGGGCCCAGTCGGAGTCGGTGTCCGTGTGGCGTCGCTCGAGCGACGGGACGACGCCCTCGTACGCCGCGGTGTAGGTGCGCTGGCGTCCGTAGCGGTTCTTGTAGCGGACCGTGACCTTCTTCTTGCCCGTGCCGTAGAGGATCTTCTTGCGCTGGGCGGCGGTGAGGTCCTCCCACGGCTCGTCCATCGGGATGTCGAACTCGGCGCCCACCGCGGCGAGCAGGCGCTGCAGGTACCGGCTGTTCGGCCCCGACCACGGGGCGATGGCCCCGCCGGCCAGCGAGTTGCTCGGGTCGGGAACGACCAGCTCGGGATCGACCTCGTACCGGGTGCCCAGGCCGTCGCACGTCGGGCACGCCCCGTACGGCGAGTTGAACGAGAAGTTGCGGGGCGCGAGCTCGTCGAACGACCGACCGGTCGTCGGCGAGTAGAGGTGGCGGCTGTACTGGAGGAGCTGCTCCTCCCCCTCTCCGTCCTTCGGCACGAGGTGCACGTAGACGTGGCCGTCGGCCAGGTTGAGGGCGGTCTCGACCGACTCGGTGAGGCGCTGCTCGATGCCCTCCCGCATGACGAGGCGGTCGACGACCACCTCGATCGTGTGCTGGACGTAGCGCTCGAGGCGCTCTGCGTCGTCGAGGTCGCGCACCTCGCCGTCGATGCGGGCACGGGCGAAGCCCTGGGCGAGCAGGTCGGCGAAGAGGGTCGAGTACTCGCCCTTGCGGCCCCGCACGACCGGCGCCAGCACCTGGAACCGCGTGCCCTCGTCGAGCTGGAGGATGCGGTCGACGATCTGCTGCGGGGTCTGGCGCTCGACGACCTCGCCGGTCTCGGGGTCGTGCTGGACGCCGATGCGGGCGTAGAGGAGGCGGAGGTAGTCGTAGACCTCGGTGATCGTGCCGACCGTCGAGCGGGGGTTCCGGCTCGCCGACTTCTGGTCGATCGAGATGGCCGGCGACAGGCCTTCGATGAAGTCGACGTCCGGCTTGTCCATCTGCCCGAGGAACTGCCGGGCGTAGGCGCTGAGCGACTCGACGTAGCGCCGCTGGCCCTCCGCATACACCGTGTCGAACGCCAGCGACGACTTCCCGCTCCCGGACAGGCCGGTGACGACCACCAGCGAGTCGCGGGGGATGTCGACGTCGATGTCGCGGAGGTTGTGCTCTCTGGCCCCTCGGACCCGCAAGGTCTCACCCATCGGAGCCGAGGCTATCGGGCCGAGGGGCCCCCGTACACGTGTTCGGTCGACTAGCGGGCGAAGCCCTTGTTCACGATGTCCACGTACACCAGCCGGTGGTCCGAGCTCGGGAAGGTGAAGGTCACCGGGTCGAACACGCCGACCGCGGCGAAGGCCGGGTCGTCGGACAGCGGCCAGTCCACGCCGGCCTCGACGATGCGCAGGTTCCTGCGGGGCAGGACGTAGTCGACCCGCAGGTTCCCCGGCCCGGCGTCGTTGAAGTCGGCCGTGTCGTACGCCGGGTCGCCGACGTGGCTGTCGTTGAGCCCGCCCTGGAGGCCGGCCTGCTCGACGGCGCCCTCGCTCGACGGCGTCACGCGGGTGTTGACGAGGATGTCGTCGAGGAGCTGGTTGATCGCGCCGTCGAAGCTGTCGCCGTCGAACGGGTCGGCGTTCTGGTCGCCGGCGATCACGAACATGCCACCCGGGACGAGACCGCCGTGGTTGCCGTCGTCGTCGTAGATGTAGCGGGAGCGGTTCGGCCGGATGTAGTCGGCCCAGAAGCGGATCTCGTCGTGGTTGCGACGACCGTTCTGGTCGATGACCGGATCGTCGAACACCGGCGGCGTCGGGTGCGACACGAGGAAGTGGACCTCGCGCTGGCCGATGCGGATCGGCACGTCCCAGTGGCTCTTCGACGACAGGCGGAAGACCTCCTGGGCCTCCTCGCTGTAGAAACCGGTCGGCAGCAGGTTGTCGGGCATGTCCTTCCAGAGGAAGTTCTGGAAGGTGCGGATCTTGTGCTCGACGATGCGGTGCTGCGAGAGCACGACCATGCCGAACTGCCCCGGGAAGAAGCCGAAGCCGTAGGCGTCGTTCGGGCCGCCGACGGTGCCGTCGCCGTTCAGGTCGACCCCGCTCGGCTCGCCCGTGTTGGACGGGGCGATGAACGTGTACTCGTAGGTGATCGGCTCCTCGCCGTTCTGCGACACGCCGAGGTAGTTCTCCTGGAAGAGCTCCAGCGCCACCGGGTCGTAGTCGAACTCGTTGATGAGGAGGACCTCGGGACGGTTGCGCTGGATGATCTCGGCCACCGCCGCCGGCTGGGGGCTGCCCGGGGTGGCCAGCTCGGCGGCGAGATCGCCGAGGTTGCCGCGGTTGAGCGAGGCGTTGAAGGTGGCGAAGCGCACCGGCTCCGGCCGCTCCCGCCGCGCTGCGCCCGCCGTCGGCGCCAGCACCCCGGCGAGCAACCCCACGACCGCCACGATCAGACCGAGCTTCGTCGTCCTGCGCATCCCGCACTCCCCTTCGTTCGCCGTCGCCCCGTCGACCGCGGGCCCCGGCAGGTTCGCCGGCCAGCCTTGCCGACAGACGTCGCCGCGTCGACGGGTTGACGAACACTCCGTGACGCACGAGCGTGCGGAGCATGACCACCGTGCTGATCACCGGCTCGTCCTCGGGCTTCGGCGAGCTCGCCGCCCGGACCTTCGCGGCGCAGGGCCACGACGTCGTCGCGACGATGCGGACGCCGTCCAAGGGCGAGGCGCTGGCCGCCGATGCGGCCGAGCACGGGCGGTCGCTGCGGATCGTGGCGCTCGACGTGACCGACACCGCCTCGATCGACGCCGCCATCGCGGAGGTCGGCATCCCGGACGTGCTCGTCAACAACGCCGGCGTCGAGCTCAAGGCCCCCGTCGCCGCGGCCAGCGACGACGAGATGCTCTGGCAGTTCGAGGCCAACGTCTTCGGCGTCGCCCGGATGATCCGAGCCGTCGTGCCGGGCATGCGGGAGCGCGGCGCGGGGGTCGTCGTCAACGTCGGCTCGATCGCCGGGTTGGTCGGTCGGCCCTTCGCCGGCTACTACGCGGCGACGAAGCACGCGCTCGAGGGGCTGAGCGAGGCGCTGCGGTTCGAGGTCGGGCGGCAGGGTGTCCGCGTCCACCTCGTCCAGCCCGGGCAGTTCCCGACCGAGCTCGGCGGCAACACCCGCTACGCCGAGGCGTTCGCACCGGGCACGCCGGACCGCGAGCTCTCCGACGGTCTCGACGTGGCCATCCGCGGGCTGGTGCCCGACACCGGCGAACCGGCGGACCCGCAGGAGGTCGCCGACGTGATCGTCCGGGTCGCGCTCGACCCCGACGCACCGTTCCGCACCCTCGTCGGCGGCGACGCCGAGATGATCGCCGCGGTGAAGTCGCAGGGCCCCTTCGAGGAGTTCGAGACCGCGATGCGAACGACGCTCGACTTCTGGGAGTGAGCTCCGGCCCCGGGCGGGGACCCCAGCCCCGCCCTCCTCAGCGGGTGTCGATCGCTCGATGTGACTCGGCGAGCACGCCCTCGGGGAACCCGGCATCGGCTGCGGTCCGCGTCATCCACTCCCGGATCCGGCCGCCGAGGTCCTCCATGTGGCCCGTCTGGCTCGTGTGGGCGCGCAGCGCATCGAGCTTGGCGTCGAACGCGTCGGTCACGTCGAGGTAGCGGGCAGGGGCCAGCCCCATGACCCACACCTCCGGCACCGTGTGGGCCTCGAGGCCCTCCTCGTCGCGCAGCTCGGGGTAGGCGTACGGGTTGCGGGCGTCGGGGTACACGGCGCACATCGTGGCCTCGCCGGCGGCGATGTGGTCGGGGTGGCTGCGGTAGATCGAGTCCCACCCCCGCTCCGGCGACTGGCAGGCCACGACGTCGGGCCGCACCTGGCGGATGACCCGGGCGATCGCCTTGCGCAGCTCGAGGTCGGGCTGGACCCGACCGTCCGGGAACCGGAGGAAGTGCACGTCGCTGACCCCGACGCACTTCGCGGCGTCGCGCTGCTCGGCCTCGCGGATGAGTGGCATCTCCTCGCGGGGCACGTCGTCGTCGAACCCGCCGGCGTCGCCGCTCGTCACGAGGCAGTACGACACCTCGCAGCCGGCAGCGGTCAGCGTGGCGACGGTGCCGGCGAAGCCGAAGTCGATGTCGTCAGGATGGGCGACGACGACCAGCAGTCGGCCGGGGACGTCGATCTCGCCGTCGGAGGTCAGGAGGGGCATGGGCATCGCTCCGTCGATGGGGTCCTCACAGGATGGCGGATCGCCGGACGAAAACCGATCGGCTCCCGTGGTCGACCGCGACAGACTCGCGCCATGGACATCGCGCTGCGCTCGATCAGCTCGGACGAGATCGGCCCGTTCCTCCGCGAGGTCGACCGGTCCTTCGGTGAGGCGATGAGCGACGAGGAGGTCGAGCGGTACGCACCCGCCATCGACCCGGATCGTTGCCTCGTGGCCCTCGACGGTGACCGATGGGTCGCCACCTCGGGTGCGTACTCCCTCGACCTGACCTTGCCGGGCGGCACGACCGTCGCCACCGCAGGGGTCACCGCGGTCGGGGTCCGACCGACCCACCGCCGCCGCGGGATCCTGACCTCGATGATGACGCAGCTCCACGATCAGGCCCGCGAGCGCGAGGAGCCGGTGGCTGCGCTGCTCGCCTCGGAGGCGGGGATCTACGGCCGCTTCGGTTACGGCGTCGCCACCGAGTACCGCTCCGTCGTCATCGACCGCCATCGCACCTCGCTGCCGGACGCCCCGGCCGGCTCGATCGAGCTCGTCACCCCGGAGGTGGCACAGCCGCTCTTCGACGATCTCTTCACCAGGGTGCGGCTGGGGCGGGTCGGGCAGGTCACCCGGCCGGCCGGCTGGGCCGAGCGCAACCTCGTCGACCGCGAGAGCGATCGCGACGGCGCCGGTCCGCTCGAGGTGTCGGTGTCGCGCGACGTCGACGGCGTCGTGGACGGGATGGCGATGTGGCGGCTCAAGCCGAACTGGAACATGAACCTGCCAGACGGCGTGGTCAAGGTGATCGAGCTGTTCGCCGCCACCGACGATGCCCGCCTCCGGCTCCACCAGCACCTGATGAACGTCGATCTGGCCTCGTCGGTCGAGCTCGACCGCGCCGACCTGGCCGACCCGACCCGCTACGCGCTGACCGATCCGCGCGCCTACCGGACCGTCGCGGTCGGCGACTGGCTCTGGGTGAGCGTGCTCGACCCGGTCGCTGCGCTCGCCGCACGGTCCTACGAGACCGAGGACCGACTGGTGCTGGAGATCCACGACGGGCCCGCCTCCACGACGGTGGAGATCGAGGCCGGGGCCGAGGCGGCCTGTCGGATCACGACCGCAGCGCCCGACCTCGTGTGCCAGGCGTCGACGGTCGGCTCGTTGCTCCTCGGCGGGGTCCTGCCCTCGGCGCTCGCCACCGCGGGCAGGTTGCAGGGCGACCCGGACGCGATCGCCCGGGCCGATCGGGTGTTCCCCACCGCACGGCCACCGTTCTGCCAGACGATGTTCTGATCCGGGCCGATGGGCGTTGGACCCGGCGGGGTCGAGCGACCGAGACTGCTGCGGTGCCGACGACCGCCGATCTCGACCTCGGGACCTACGAGCGGGACGGGTTCGTCCGCCACCCCCGCTTCACCGACCCGACCGTCGGTGCGGCCATGCAGGCCGACGTGGTCTCGCTGGTCCGTGCTGCGCACCGGGACGGGGCCGCGCCGGACGGCGTGCTCATCGCCCCGGAGTCCCAGGACGGCTTCGAGGGCACCGAACCGGAGGACCTGATCTCGAAGGTCTTCACCCTCCACGAACGGCCGGCCTTCGCCCACTTCCTCCACGATCGTCGGATCGGCGAGGTGCTGCGCCGGCTCGTCGGCCCGGACGTCGACTGCTTCCTGTCGCAGTTCATCTTCAAGAACCCCGGCGCCTGGGGCCAGCCGTGGCACCAGGACAGCTTCTACTTCCCGTTCGAGCCGGCCCGGCCGATCGTCGGCCTGTGGCTGGCGGTCACCGAGGCGACGCTGGAGAACGGCTGCCTGCACGTCCTCCCGCAGAGCCACCGCGAGCCGGTGCACGAGCACGTGCCGGACGCCCGGCCCGGCGCCAACTACGGCTACGTCGAGATCGTCGATCACGACATGTCGGGCTCGGAGCCGGTGCTCATGGCTCCCGGCGACCTGCTCGTGTTCGACAGCCACCTCATGCACCGCTCGACCGACAACCGATCCGACGGCATCCGGGCCGCCATGGTCTTCCACTGCTGCGCGGCCGGCACCGTCGACCACGGGATCGAGGCCGGGGGCGGCGAGCCGTCTCCGGTCCACCACTTCACGCCGCTGCTGCGGAACGGCCGGCTGCTCGGCTGAACTCCGAGCGCGGCGCCGGATCGGCGAGGCGTACCGTCCGGCGGTCGACCGACTCCCCGATCCGAGCTAGGAGATCGCGCCCTCGAGCTCGCGCAGCTCGCGCTTGAGCTCCTTGATCTCGTCCCGGAGCCGGGCCGCGTACTCGAAGCGCAGGTCGGCGGCCGCCTCGTTCATCTCGGCCTCGAGCGTGCCGAGGAGGCGCTGGAGCTCGGATGCCGGGAGCTCACCGAAGTCGGTCCGGGCGGTCGGCGCCTTGCCCGACAGCTTCTCCGGCACCGGCGCCTTCTGGGCCTCCTCCGGCCGCAGCGTGGCCAGGATGTCGCCCACCGCCTTGCGGATGGTCTGCGGGTCGATGCCGTGCTCCTCGTTGTGGAGCTGCTGCAGCCGGCGGCGGCGGTTGGTCTCGGAGATGGCCCGCTGCATCGAGTCGGTGACCTGGTCGGCGTACATGACGACCTGGCCGTCGACGTTGCGGGCCGCCCGCCCGATGGTCTGGATCAGCGACGTCTCGGAGCGCAGGAAGCCCTCCTTGTCGGCGTCGAGGATCGCCACGAGCGACACCTCGGGCAGGTCGAGGCCCTCCCGGAGCAGGTTGATGCCGACGAGCACGTCGAACTCGCCCAGCCGCAGGTCGCGGATGATCTCGATGCGCTGGATGGTGTCGACCTCGCTGTGGAGGTAGCGGACCCGGACCCCCTGCTCCAACAGGTAGTCGGTCAGATCCTCGGCCATCTTCTTGGTCAGCGTCGTGACCAGGATCCGGTCGCCGCGCGTGACGCGGTCCTCGACCTGGGAGAGCAGGTCGTCGATCTGGCCCTTGGTCGGCTTCACGATCACCTCGGGATCGACGAGACCGGTGGGGCGGATGATCTGCTCGGCCACCCGCTCGGAGACCTTCAGCTCATAAGGGCCGGGCGTGGCGCTGAGGAACACGCACTGGTTGATCCGCTCCAGCACCTCCTCGAAGCGCAGCGGACGGTTGTCGGCCGCCGACGGGAGCCGGAACCCGTGATCGATCAGCATCTGCTTGCGGGACCGATCGCCCTCGTACTGCCCGTGGAGCTGGGGCACGGCGACGTGGGACTCGTCGATGACGAGGAGCCAGTCGTCGGGGAAGAAGTCGAGCAGGGTGTTGGGCGACTCGCCCGGGCCCCGCCCGTCGATCGGCGCCGAGTAGTTCTCGATGCCGTTGCAGAAGCCGACCTCCTGGATCATCTCCAGGTCGTACTCGGTCCGCATCCTGAGCCGTTGTGCCTCCAGGAGCTGGTTGTTCTGCTCGAAGAACGCCAGCCGTTCCTGCAGCTCGGCCTCGATGCGCTTGACCGCCCGCTCCATCCGCTCGGCACCGGTGACGTAGTGGCTGGCGGGGAACACCACGATCTGCTCGACGTCGTCGATGCGCTCGCCGGTGAGCGGGTCGATGGTGGTGATCCGCTCGACGTCGTCGCCGAAGAGCTCGATGCGGACGACGTGCTCCTCGTAGGCCGGGTGCAGCTCGATGCTGTCGCCTCGGACGCGGAACTTGCCCCGCACCAGGTTCATGTCGTTGCGCTCGTACTGCATGTCGACCAGCTGGCGCAGGATCGACCGCTGGTCGCGCTCCTCCCCCAGCGACAGCGTGAACAGCTGCTTGCGATACTCCTCGGGCGAGCCGAGGCCGTAGATGCAGCTCACCGACGCGACGACGATGACGTCGCGCCGGGTGAGCAACGAGGCGGTGGCGGAGTGGCGCAGCCGGTCGATCTCGTCGTTCACCGATGAGTCCTTCTCGATGTAGGTGTCGCTCGACGGGATGTACGCCTCGGGCTGGTAGTAGTCGTAGTAGCTGACGAAGTACTCCACCGCGTTGTGCGGGAAGAACTCCCGGAACTCGTTGGCGAGCTGGGCGGCCAACGACTTGTTGGGCGCCAGCACCAGCGTCGGCCGCTGGACCTGCTCGATCGTCCACCCGATCGTGGCGCTCTTGCCCGAGCCGGTGATGCCCAGCAGCGTCTGGAACCGCTCGCCCGCGTCGACGCCCTCGGAGAGCGCCGCGATGGCCTTGGGCTGGTCTCCGGCCGGCTTGAAGTCCGACACCATCTCGAAGCGGCGAGTCACGCTCGCCAGCGTATCGACGGGGTGTGTCGCGCCATCCGGGCCGAAACCGGTCGACGACGCGCTCGGAACGAGCGAAGGATTCGCGTGGCTGGGACGAATGGGGGGTGATGGCACTGGAGGGGCGGCTCGACGACGGAGGCCACGAGGCCCGGTTCCGCGCGTTGTACGAGCGCACGCTCCCCGTGGTCTATGGCTTTCTCCTGCCCCGGGCCAGTGGGGACCGGTCCCTCGCGGAGGACCTGACGGGCGAGACCTTCGCCGCCGCCGCGGCGGCGTTCCGCGACGGCAGGGCCGAGGAGGTCACGGAATCCTGGCTCCGCACGGTCGCGAAGCGCCGCCTGATCGACCACTGGCGTCGTGAGGCGGTCGCCAGACGGCACATCGTGCTGCTCGCCGACCGGCGGGTCACGGAAGCACCGGACCTCGCCGAGCGCCAAGGGATCGTCGAGGCGCTCGGCCGCCTCGACGAGGACCAGCGGCGAGCGCTCGTCCTCCGACACATGGACGGCCACTCGGTCGGCGAGGTCGCCGAGCTGCTCGGGCGGACGCCGAAGGCCACCGAGTCCCTGCTGAGCCGGGCTCGGGTGGCGTTCCGCGCCGCCTACCAGGAACTGGAGACGCGATGAACGGGCCCGATCCGCTCGACCTCGTCGAGTCCATGGGAGACCTCTCGGTCGAACCGGATACGGCCTTCCGCGAGCGGCTCCTCGCCGATCTCCTCGATGCGGGCGTGGGCCCGACCCGACGAGCCCCGGACCTCGTCCCGACCGACGACGACCACGAGCCACCGACGCTCATCGAGATCAGGGAGCACCGAACCATGCCGACCACCTCCAACCGAGCTCGGCTCGGGCTCTGGCTCGGCGCCGCAGCGGCCGCGGTGCTCCTCGTCGTGGGCGCCGTCGTCCTCCTCGACGACACCGAGACAGCCGAGACCGACGTTGCGACGACCTCGGCGCCGACCACGTCGGTGCCGCCCGCCCCGACGACCGAGGCGCCCGCACCGCCAGCCTTCGACGTCTCCGGTACCTGGGAGAGCTCGTTCGGCCAGCTGACCCTGACGCTCGACGGCTCGACCCTGCGAGGCGTCGCGGTACTCGACGGCTGGACTGCGATCTACGAGGGCGAGCTCGTCGGTGACGTCGTGACCGGGACGTGGTACCCGGAAGTCGCGGGCATCCCGTGTGATGAGGAGCGCTTCGGCACGTCCAGCTGGGGCACCTTCGAATGGCGCTTCGACGGGCCGACCTCCTTCACCGGCACCGAGGGGAACTGCCTCGACGAGCACCAGCTCCAATGGCGCGGCACGCTGGTGGAGGAGCCGGAGGCACCCGACGCGGCGATCGGCCCACCCGGCCTCGACGTGGCTGGTACCTGGGACACCGACATCGGCTCGCTCACGCTGACCACGAGCGGCGGGTCGGTCACCGGGAGCTACCTCCTCGAGCCACCGCTCGTCGGCGCCGGGGAGATCGAAGCCGAGTTCGACGGCGAGGTGCTGATCGGGACCTGGACCGAGGCCATCACACCCGAGTTGTGCGGCGAGCAGCGCCTGGGAACGGTCTACTGGGGCACATTCGAGTGGCGCTTCGACGGCGACGGGTTCACCGGCAGCCGCGGCTTCTGCGACGGCCCCCGTGACGAGCCGTGGAACGGTGCCCGGTCCGACGGCGGCTGAGACGCCGCACCGGTTGGCGGCTGGTCGCCCGGTCCGACGGCGGCTGAGACGCTCCACCCGTTGGCACCCGGTTGGCGGCCCGGCAGGAGGCTGCCTCCACGACGAGCGGGAGGCAACCGATGAGCACCACCTCGACCAGCTACGAGTGGACCTACCCCGGCAACGAGCGCACCGCTCGGCGCCGGCGCACGATGTGGATCGTCGTGGTCGTCCTCTGCGTCGCCCTGTCCGCGGGCATGGGGCTGACCGCCCCCGACGACGCCGAGTCGGGCGACGTGCTGTTCGTGACCGTCATCGCGCCGGCGATCTTCCTGGGGCTCACGCTGCTGGCCGACCGGCTGCTGTTCGCCTACACGCTCGGGTTCCGGCTCCGGGTGGACGAGTCGGGCATCCTGACCGTCGACCGGGGCCGCCGCAGCTTCGAGCTCCCCCTCCGCGGCGCCGAGATCGCGCTGCAGAAGACCCGGGCGCCCTACACGACGCAGCTCTCGCTCCTGTTCCGCCCGAGCTTCTGGTACCTCACCGTGAGCCCGGCGGAGGGGCGGCGTCGGATGGTGCGCATGCCGTCCGGCGGTGGCCTCAAGCCGCTTGCCGCCGACGAGGCCCGGGGGATCGAGGAGGCGTTGCAGCGCCGGGCCGGCTAGCGAGCGCCGGGTGTCAGGCCCAGCGAACCGGGCGGCCGTCGTCCCACACGCGGGCCGCCTCGACGTACTCCGTCGCACGGGTGGTGTCGGCCGTCCAGCCCCAACCGCTGGCGATCTGCATCTCCTGCACCAGCCACCGGTCCCCGTCCGGCGCCAACCGGACCCGGTACTGACCGCCCTGCACGCCCTTCGGGGTGGAGGTCAGGAAGTAGGCGGAGAGCTCGGCCGAGGCGAGGTCGTCGGCCACCCGCACGCCGACGTTGGTGGTGTGGTGGCCGCCCTTGATCCACGCCGCGTCCGGAGCGTGGTCGTCGTAGAGCCGGCGGATCTGCTCGCCCGTCAGCGTCGAGTCGGTCTGGGTCCCCGGCGGGAAGTTCACCAGGTGCAGCTGGGCGTCGGGGGCGAACACCTCCCCGACGAGCTCGGGATGGCCGACGTCCATCAGGTACGTGTAGGCGTTGAACGTCGCCAGCACCGCCTCCTTCGCCTCGAGCCGGGCCACACGGCGGCGGAGATCGACCAGTTCCTCGTCGGGGCTCATGGCGCCGACCCTAACCCTCGGTGCTGCGGTCGACCCCGGTGACCACCCTCCGAGGCGTCGACCCCGCCGCGGCCACACAGCGCCGTGCGACGCTGTCGTCGGTTGGAGGTGGAGGCCGAACATGCAGCTCTTCGCTGCGATGCCCTACGGCGTCAACACCGGACGACTCGATCTCGACGACCCGAGCACCGAGGAGACGATCGACTTCGACGAAGTGTGGAGCGGCCTGCTCCGCCCGGCGATCCCCGCCGACTGGGAGGCGAAGCGGGCCGACGAGCTCCACCAACCCGGCCTGATCACCGAGCTCTTCACCCGGTGGCTCTTCGAGGCCGACATCGTCCTCGTCGATCTCACGTTCGGCAACCCCAACGTGTTCTACGAGCTCGGGATCCGGCAGGCCCTGTCGGAGCGCTCGACGGTCCTGGTCGCCCAGGCCGGCACCGTGCTGCCCTTCGACGTCCGGAACCAGGCGGTGCTCCACTACGACGTCTCGCACGCTCCGAGCGTCCGGGAGTTCCAGGAGCGCCTGGGCCTGAGCCTCGCCGCCGCTGCCGCCGCGCCGGAGGGCAGCCCGGTCCACGCCCTCGTCCCCGGTCTCCGCGTGAGCCGCACCACCCGGGGACGGGCGCCCGAGGAGGAGCTCGAGGACCTCCGGGCCGAGGTCGAGCGACTCCGTGCGGAGGCGAGCGTCGAGCAGGGCTCCGCGGAGCAGTTCCGTCGTCGACTGGCCATCCGCAGCGAGCTCACCGACCGTCTCAGCCGCATCATCCAGGGCCAGCTCGACAACGCCCGAACCATCAAGGAGCACGCCGACGACGCCGTGTACCAGCAGGTGGTGTCGTCGACCCTCAACACCGAGAACGCCTTCCTCCTCAACGAGGCGGTGCTCCTCGTCGAGCAGATCCCGGACCTGGTCGGGAGCGTCGAGTACAACACCGTCGCATACGCGCTCGCGAACACCTACGACGTCACGCGGGCCGAGGAGTACTACCGGCGTGCGATCGAGGTCGCTCGGACCCCGTCGGAGCGGGCCATGGCGCAGCGGAGCTTCGGCACCTTCCTCTTCGTCCGGGGACGACACGACGAGGCGCGCGCGATCACGGAGGCGGCGCTCGAACAGCTCGACGCGTCGGATCCGATGACCGCACAGACCAACGGGTTCACCCTGCAGAGCTGGGCGTGGAACGAGGCGACGATGGCCGGTGACGGCGCTCGCGCCCGCGAGCTGTTCGCCCGGGCGCGAGCGGAGCTGCAGCGGATCCCCAACCCCGCCCTGCGGGCTCAGGCCGTGCGCAGCCTGGAGAGCGCCCAGCGGGGTGGTCTCGGGCCGGCCGCCAACGTCACCGCGGCCGCCGGACGGCTGGCGGACTGGTTCCGGACCGACGGCCCCACCTGACCCGGCCTCAGCGCCGGCCCGCTGCTGTCACCGGCCTCAGCGCCGGCCCGCTGCTGTCACCGGCCTCAGCGCCGGCCCGCTGCTGTCGCCGCCGCCTCGGCCTCGTCGACCTGGCGCGACACGATCTCCAGGCCCGCATCCCAGAAGCCCGGGTCGGCGAGATCGCAGTCGACGATGCGGCCCAGCTCCTCCGGCGGCATCGAGCCGCCCGATGACAGCAGCTCGAGGTAGGCGGGGACGAAGTCGGCGCCCCGCTCCTCGTACCGGGCGTAGACCGACAGCGCCAGCAGCTGGCCGTAGGCGTAGGCGTAGACGTAGCCCGGCGTGCCGATGAAGTGCGGGATGTAGGACCACCAGCTCCGGTAGCCCTCGGTCACCTCGACCGACTCGCCGAAGAGCTCGGTCTGCGTGCCGGCCCACAGCTCGTTGAAGCGGTCGACCGACAGCTCGCCGACCTCGCGGCGCTCGGTGTGCACCGCGTGCTCGAACCGGTTCATCGACACCTGGCGGAAGACGGTGGCGATCGACCCCTCGACCTCGGAGGCCAGCAGCGCGAGACGGTCGCCGGGATCGGTGGTCTGGTCGAACAGCCGACCGAAGGTGACGGTCTCGCCGAAGACCGAGGCGGTCTCGGCGAGGGTCAGCGGCGTCCACTGGTGGAAGACGCCCTGGCCGCGGGAGAGGTAGCCGTGCAGGCCGTGACCGAGCTCGTGGGCGAGCGTGAGCACGTCGCGCTGGCGACCGGTCCAGTTGAGGTGCACGTAGGGGTGGTGCGACGGGACGGTGTAGTGGCAGAACGCCCCGGGCCGCTTGCCGGGTCGCACCGGGGCGTCGATCCAGCGCTCGTCGAAGAAGCGGCGGGCGACGTCGGCGAGCTCACCGGAGAACGACGCGTAGGCGTCGAGCACCAGTTCGCGGGCATCGCCCCAGCCGACCATGGTCTCCGACTCGGCGATCGAGGCGCCCCGGTCGAAGTCGGCGAGGCGGTAGCCGAGCAGCTCGGACTTGAGCCCGTACCACCGCTGCGGGATGTCGTAGCGACCCACGACGGCATCGATCAGGGCCTGGACCGACTCGTCCGACGCCTCGTTCGACAGGTTCCGCGACGCCACCCACGAGGGGTACGAGCGCAGCCGGTCGTCGGTGGCCTTGTCGGCGAGCAGCGTGTTGAAGACGAAGGCTCGGGTGCGGAGCCCCGGCTCGAGGCCGACCGTGACGGCCTCGGCGGCCCGCTGGCGCACCTCGCGATCGGGTGACGCCAGCAGCGACAGCGCCTCCTCGAGCGAGGCCGAGCGCGTGGCGCCGCCGTCGGCGGGCAGCTCGACCGAGATCGTGGAGGTCAGCTCGTCGAACAGTCGGGACCAGGCGGACGAGCCGGTGACCTGCTTCTCGGTGAGGATGCGCTCCTCGGGCTCGCTGAGCAGGTGGTCGCGGTAGCGGCGGAGCGAGACCAGGTGGTGGCGGGCGAACGCCAGGACGGGGTCGTCGACGAGCCGAGCGACGTGGTCGTCGTCGAGGGCGGCCCACTCCAGCTCGAAGAACAGCAGCCGGGTCTCGATGGCGGCGTTGCGCTCGGTCACCTGCTGGAGCAGCGCGCCGGCCTCGGCGTCGGTCGTGTCGGCGGAGTAGCGCAGCATCGCGTAGGCCGCCGCACGACCCACGGCCTCCTGCAGCTCGGCCGACCGGCGCAGGTGGGCCGCCAGCGCCTCGGCGTCGAGCGAGGCGACGGTCCCGCGGGCGGCCGACGCCGTCGGCGACGAGCTGTCGGCCCCGGCGAGGAGCGAGCCGACGTCGGCATCGCCGAGCAGGGTGTCGATGTCCCAGGTGACGTCGACGGGTTCGTCGGTGACGGTCATGGTTGCTCCTCGGTCCGGTGGGCGGACAGGTCGACGGGGTCGAGCCCGAGGGCCCAGTCCCACACCTCGTCCATCTGCGCGGCGAGCGCACGGATGTCGCCGCTGTTGTCGATCATGTGGTCGGCGAGGGCGAGGCGGTCCTCGCGGGACGCCTGGTTGGCGATCCGGGCCCGGGCGTCGGCCTCGTCGAAGCCGCGGTGATCGACCAGGCGGGCCACCTGGACCTCGACCGGGACGTCGACGACCAACGTGCCCGACACCGGGTAGCGGGGCGTGCCCTCCCGGGCCCCCTCGGCGAGGAGGGGGATGTCGAGCACCACGACCCGGTCCGTCGACTCGAGCTCGGCGAGGCGACGACGGATCTCGTCGCCGACGGCCGGGTGCACGATCTTGTTCAGGTCGGCGAGCGCGTCGGCATCACCGAACACGATCGCGGCGATCGCCGGTCGATCCAGGTGCCCGTCGTCGCCCACGACGTCGGGCCCGAAGCGCTCGATGATCCGGTCGAAGACCGGCTCACCGGGCTGTTGCAGGTCGCGCACGATGGCGTCGGCGTCGATGAGCGCCGCGCCGCGGTCGACCAGCGCCGAGGACACCGTGGACTTGCCGGAGCCGATGCCCCCGGTGAGCCCGAGGGTGATCACTCAGGCCTCGGGAGCGGCCTCGGCCTGCTCGCCCTCGGCCGCAGGGGCGTCGCCGCCCTCGGCCTCCTGCTCGGCCTGCTCGAGGGCCTGGCGGTAGGCCTCCTCGCCGTACTTCTCGTAGTACTCGGCCCAGGCCTCCTGCGCCTCGGTCGACACCTCGTACTCGACGGGCTCGGCGGTCTCGGTGGGCTCGGGGCCGGAACCGATGTAGTTGCCCTCCTCGTCGAAGGCGTGCTCACCGAAGTGGGCCTGGTACTCGGCGGCGACCTCGCCGCCCTCGGCGGCCTGCTTGATCGACAGCGAGATGCGACGGCGGCTGGTGTCGAGATCGATGATCTTGACCCACAGCTCCTCGCCCGGCGTCACGACCTGCTCGGGGAGGTCGACGTGGTGGGCGGACATCTCCGAGATGTGGACCAGGCCCTCGATGCCCTCGCCCACCTGGACGAAGGAGCCGAACGGCACGAGCTTGGTGACCCGGCCGTAGACCAGCTGACCGATCTTGTGGGCCTCGGCGAACTCCTGCCACGGATCCTGCTGGGTAGCCTTGAGCGACAGCGAGATCCGCTCGCGATCGCGATCGACCTCGAGCACCTCGACCTCGACCTCGTCGCCGACGTTCACGACCGAGCCCGGATGATCGACGTGCTTCCAGGACAGCTCGGACACGTGGATGAGCCCGTCCATGCCGCCCAGGTCGACGAAGGCACCGAAGCTGACGACCGACGAGACGACGCCCTTGCGGCGCTCGCCCGGGAGGAGGTTGTCGAGGAACTCCTCGCGCTGCTCCTTCTGGGTCTCCTCCAGCCAGGCTCGGCGGGAGAGGACGACGTTGTTGCGGTTCTTGTCGAGCTCGATGATCTTCGCCGTGAGCTCCTGACCGACGTATGGCTGGAGGTCGCGCACCCGGCGCAGCTCGACGAGGGAGGCGGGGAGGAAGCCGCGCAGGCCGATGTCGAGGATCAGGCCGCCCTTGACGACCTCGATGACGGGACCGGAGACCGGCTCGTCGGCCTCCTTCTTGTCCTCGATGACGCCCCAGGCCCGCTCGTACTGGGCCCGCTTCTTGGAGAGCACCAGGCGTCCGTCGGCGTCCTCCTTCTGGAGAACCAGCGCCTCGACGGCCTCGCCCTGCTTGACGACCTCGCTCGGGTCGACGCCCTGGCGGATCGACAGCTCCTTGGCCGGGATCACGCCCTCGGACTTGTACCCGATGTCGAGCAGGACCTCGTCCTTGTCGACGTTGACCACGACCCCCTGCACGAGATCACCGTCGTCGAACTCGACGATGGTGCCGGCGATGGCCTCTTCCATGGACATGCCGCCGAGGTCGTCCTCGACGATGGTGCGGGGGATGTACTCGCCGGCGTCGGTGAAGGAGCCGAACTCCTCGGTGACGTCGGGGATGGTGGTGGTCTGGTCGGACAAGTGGATGCTCGTTGCGTCGAGGGAATGGGGACACCGGCGGATCGGGGGACCCACCGGCGATCGGGCGCGACGACCGTGCGTCGCGAGCGACCTGAACAGGGTACACCGCCGCCCCCGCTTCACCCACCCCCTCTTCGGGCGAGGAGGAGCAGTTCCTCCAGGTCGATGGACGGCGGCGCGGCGCCGTAGCAGCCGGGGGTCACGCCGTGCACCGCGAGCACGTCGAGCTGTGCCCGCGCCGCGAGCAGGCGCAGCTCGCGGGGCGTGGCGCAGGTGGTCCACAGGTCGACCTCGGCGACGGCGCCCGCGGGGTCGCGGATCTCGGTCCGCTCGTGGTGCACCCCGGTGCGGGCGTCGAACCGGGTCGACCCGTCGAGGTGCGCGACCTGGAAGTAGGCGTTGAAGGCGCTGACGGCGACACGCCCACCCGGCCGAACCGCCCGCCGGAGGCCGTCGAGCACGGCGAGGTCGCCGGCCTCGGGGTCGTCGGGGTCCGCCGCCGGGCCACCGAGCAGGCCGAAGGCGCCCTGGCACAGGCTGTACGCCGCATCGAACTCGGCGTCGAAGGCCATCGCCCTGGCGTCGCCGACGACGAAGGAGGCGCCGGCCGGCGCTCCCTCACGAGCGATCGCGATGAAGCGCTCGCTGACGTCGAGCCCCACGACCTCGATGCCCCGGCGGGCCAGCTCGTGGGCGTGGCGGCCCGGGCCGCAGCCCACGTCGAGCACCCGCGCGCCGGGCTCGAGGTGAAGGAGCTCGACGAGCGCGTCGACCTCCTGGCTCGTGCCCTTCGTGAACGAGTACCGGAGGTAGGTCTCGCCCAGGTGGTCGGCCAGCGGCTCGAACCAGTGGCCGTCGCTCAGGCCGTCACCGGTCACCCCTTGGCCGCCGCCCAGGACGAGCCGACGGTGACGTTGACCTCGAGCGGGACCCGCAGCTCGGCGGCCTCGGCCATCGTCGCCACCGTGAGCTTCGTGACGTCGTCGACCTGGTCAGGCGGCACCTCGACGATGACCTCGTCGTGCACCTGCAGGATCAGCCGGTTGCCGCCGCCCTGCTCGCGCAGCTGGCGGTCGAGCCGGACCAGCGCCACCTTGAAGATGTCAGCCGCGGTCCCCTGGATCGGAGCGTTCATCGCCTGGCGCTCGGCGGCGAGCCGGACGTTGTAGCTGCGGGCGTTGAGCTCGGGGATGGGCCGGCGCCGGCCGAACGCCGTCTCGGCGTAGCCCTTCTCGCGGGCCTCGTCGACGACGCGGTCCATGTAGGCCTTCACGTTGGGGAACGCCTCGAAGTACGCGCCCAGGATGACCGCCGCCTCCTCGGTCGGGATGCCGAGGCGCTGCCCGAGCCCGTAGGCCTCCATCCCGTAGGCGAGGCCGTAGGAGACCATCTTCGCCTTCGACCGCATCTCGACCGTGACGCCGTCGGCATCGACGTCGAACACCCGGCGGGCGGTGGCGGTGTGGATGTCCTCGCCGCCCTCGAACGCCGAGATGAGGCCGGGGTCCTCGGCGAGGTGGGCGATGACCCGCAGCTCGATCTGGTTGTAGTCCGCGACGAGCAGCTCGTAGCCCTCGGTGGGGATGAACGCCCGACGGAACTCCCGGCCCAGGTCGGTGCGCACCGGGATGTTGTGGAGGTTCGGCTCCTCCGACGACAGCCGGCCGGTCCGGGCGACGGTCTGGTTGAACGTGGCGTGGATGCGGTCGTCGTCGGCGACCGCGCTCAGGAGGCCCTCGCCGTAGGTGGAGCGCAGCTTCTCGACCTCGCGGTAGCCGAGGAGCGCCTCGACGATCGGGTGCTGGTCGCGCAGCTTCTCCAGCGACGCCGCATCGGTGGAGTAGCCGGTTTTGGTCTTCTTGACCGGGGTCAGCCCGAGCTCGTCGAAGAGCACCTCGCGCAGCTGCTTCGTCGAGTTGACGTTGAGGTCGCGCCCGGCGTGCTCGCGGATCTCGGCCGACAGCCGATCGCACTCGGTGACGAGCTGGTCGTGGAGGCGCTGGAGCTCGGCCCGGTCGACGTGGACCCCGAGGTCCTCCATCCGCGCCAGCACGCCGACGAGCGGGAGCTCGATGTCGTCGAGCAGGTCGCGCAGATCGCGGGCGTCGATGGCGGTGAGCAGCGGCTCGACCAGCCGCTCGACGGCGAGCGCCTCGCGGGCGGTCTCCTGGGAGGGCGGCGCGCCCGCCTCGTCGCCGAGAGCGAGCTGGCCGTCGGCCGCCCCGTCGTCAGGGAGCTCCGTCTTGGCGTAGCGCAGCAGGAGCTCGCCGATGGCGTAGCGCACGTCGCTCGGATCGAGCAGGTACGCCGCGAGCACGGTGTCGATGGCGAGCTCGGGCGCCTCGAAGCCGGCGTGCAGGAACCAGCGCAGCAGCGGCTTGGCGTCGTGGGCGGCGACCGACACCCGGCCGACGAGCCGTCCGAGGGCCGCCCGCACCTCGGCGTCGTCGACCACCGAGCGGTCGATCCAGCCGACGTCCGCGGACGCGGCGTCGAGCACGACGGCGATCCCCTCCAACGACTCCGGGCGGTGGCGGTCGCCGAAGCGGCCGGCCAGCGAGGCCGTCGAGCCGTCGGCGAGGCCATCGAGAGCGGCGACGGCCCCGGCCGCGTCCAGATCGGTGCGCTCGGCCTCGAGGACGTCGGCGCCGACCGAGGAGGGCAGCTGCTCGGCCATGGCCTCCTGCAGCCGGTCGTAGAGCGTGCGGAACTCGAGGAAGTCGAAGAGTCGACCGACCTCGTCGGCGTCGACGTCGCCCCAGGTGAGCTCGTCGAGGTCGGGAAGGTCGGGCACGTCCCGGACGAGCACCATGACCTCGAAGTTCTTCCGGGCGCTGGCCTCGTGCTCGGTCAGGTTCTGACGCAGCTTCGGCGTCTGCTCGTCGATGGCGGCGAAGATGCCGTCGAGCCCGCCGTACTTGTTGAGCAGCTTGGCGGCGGTCTTCTCCCCCACCCCGGGCACGCCGGGCAGGTTGTCGGAGGGGTCGCCCCGCAGCGCGGCGTACTGCGGGTACATGGCGGGGGTGACGCCGGTGCGGTCGAGGATCCCGGCCTCGTCGTAGAGGGCGTAGTCGGAGACCCCGCGGCGGTTGTAGAGGACCTTGATGTGCGGGTCCTCGACCAGCTGGTAGGTGTCGCGGTCGCCGGTGACGACGATGGCGTCCTCGCCGCGGTCCCGCGCCGTGGTCGCCAACGTGGCGAGGATGTCGTCGGCCTCGTACCCCGCCACCTCGACCGTCGGGATGCGCAGGACGTCGATGACTTCGCGCACCAGGCCGAACTGGGGCGTCAGCAGGTCGGGGGTCTCGTCGCGGTTGCCCTTGTAGGTGGGGACGGCCTCGTGGCGGAAGGTCGGCTCGGGTCGGTCCCACGCCACGACGATGCGATCCGGGCGGTGGTCGCGGATCAGGTTGATCAGCATCGACGTGAAGCCGTAGACGGCGTTCGTGACCTGCCCCGACGCCGTGGCCAGGTCGGTGGGCAGCGCGAAGAACGCCCGGTAGGTCAGCGAGTTCCCGTCGAGCAGCAGCGAGGTCGGCACATGCCGATCGTAGAGCCCGGGGCCTGAGCGGCCCGACGAGCGAGCGGATGCGACGCGTCACCGCAGGGGGCGCAGAGCATCGAGGAAGCGAGACCAGAGCGGGAGGGATCGGGTGGGGCGTGCCGGGCGGGCTCAGGTCGGCTCGGGGAGGGTGCCCTCCAGGATCCGGTCGGCGATGGCCCGCATGGTCGTGCGGTCCTGCATGGCCGCCTTCTGAATGAACCCGAACGCCTCGGACTCGCTCATCGAGCGCTCGTCCATGAGGCGGCCCTTCGCCCGGTCGACCACCTTGCGGGTCGCGAGCTGCTCCTCGAGGCCTCGGACGGTGGTGTCGAGGTCCTGGAGCTCACGGAAGCGTCCGAGCGCGACCTCGATGGCGGCGACCAGATCGGCCCGCTGGTACGGCTTGGTGACGTACGCCAGCGCGCCGGCGTCGCGGGCGCGCTCGACGAGGTGCCGCTGGCTGAAGGCGGTGATGATCAGCACGGCAGAGATGCGGTCGTCCGCGATCTCCCTCGCCGCGCTGAGGCCGTCGAGGCCCGGCATCTTGATGTCGAGGAGGGCGATGTCGGGCTTGTGCTGGCGCACGAGCTCGATCGCCTCGTCGCCGCGGCCGGTCTCGCCCACGACGGTGTAGCCCTCCTCCTCGAGCAGTTCCTTGAGATCGAGGCGGATGATGGCCTCGTCCTCTGCGATCACGACTGAGGTCGCCACGCTGCGACCGTCCCTTCCCTCGCCCGTCATGTCCCCGATCCGGTCAGCTGGTCGAGCAGCTCGTCCTGCTGGGTCTCCAGCCGGTCGATCGACTCGCGCAGCTCCGTGCACCGCCGCCGCATCGCGTCGGCGTGACGCCTCGCGACCGCCGCCTCGTGATCCGAGACCGGGGTCTCGGACACCATCGCCCGCAGGCGGGCGTCGTCGGCCTCACCCGACAGCTGGTCGAGCTGCTCGGTGACGACCGCCAGCTCCTCACGCTCGCGACGGAGCCGGTCGGAGACCTGGCGCAGCCGTCGTTCGACGTTGGTCCGGAACACGAGGGCCGAGTGTACGGCGATCGCTCACACGGAGAGTGGGCACCCGATCGGGACCACGCCGACACGGCCGCCGCGTCGGTACCCGGGGCGGGATTCGAACCCGCACGCACTCACGTGCAGAGGATTTTGAATCCTCCGTGTCTACCGTTCCACCACCCGGGCGGGAGACCGCGAGGTTACCGGCCCACCCGGCGCCCTCCGTCGCATCCGCTGGCGCTCCGCCGCACGATGACTAGTGTCTCGCACCGTGTCGGGCCCACCGCTGCGCAGCGCGATCGTCCTGGTGATGATCGGCGCCGTCATCGCTGCGGTCCGCGAGGCGATGTTGCGCCACCACGAGCGTGGTCTCGGAGCTCGCGACCGACACGAACCGTGACCGAGGCCCCGGAACGTGGGAGCATCTCGGCGGGCGATGTCGACCGGGGGGACATGAAACCTCCCGGCCGCGACACGAGTCGGAACGACTCGACACCACACGCCGAGATGTGAAGGAGAACATGGGTGCTGGCGTTCACGTTCCCGGGCCAGGGCTCGCAGCAGTCGGGCATGGGCCGCCCCTGGGTGGACCATCCGTCGTGGGAGCTGGTCTCCGAGGCGAGTGAGACGAGCGGCCGAGACGTCGCCGAGCTGCTCCTCGACGCCGACGCCGAGACGTTGCGTTCGACCGAGAACGCCCAGCTCGCCACCTATGTCCTCAGCCTCGTCGTGCTCGATGCGGTCGGCCGCGTCGGCGTCGACGCCTCGATCGTCGCCGGTCACTCGCTCGGCGAGTACTCGGCGCTGACCGCGGCCGGCACGCTGGACTACGCCGACGGCCTGCGGCTCGTCGACGAGCGGGGCCGGGCCATGCGCGAGGCGGCCGACCAGCAGCACGGCACGATGGCCGCCGTCCTCGGTCTCGACGACGACCGGGTGGAGGCCGCGTGCGCCCGCGTGCTCGGCGACGTGTGGGCCGCCAACTACAACGCCCCCGGTCAGGTCGTCATCTCCGGCACCGTCGAGGCCATCGACGAGGCCGACGCGATCGCCAAGGAGCTGGGCGCCAAGCGGGCCATGCCGCTGAAGGTCGGTGGCGCCTTCCACACGCCCTTCATGGCCGGCGCCCGCGAGAAGCTGGCCAAGGCGCTCGCCGAGGTCGAGCTGCGCGAGCCGCACGTCCCCGTGGTCGCCAACGTCGACGCGATGATCCACGACGGCGGCGAGGAGTGGCGCGGCCTGCTGGCCGCCCAACTCTGCGCACCCGTGCGCTGGCGTCAGACGCTGCGGACGCTCGCCGACTTCGGCGTCTCGACGCTCGTCGAGCTCGGCACGGGCACCGCCCTGACCGGCATGGCCAAGCGCACCGTCCCCGACCTCGGCCGCATCTCGGTCGGTTCGCCCGCCGACGTCGATGCGCTCCTCACCACGCTCGCCGACGAGCCGCCGATGGCCGCCGCCACCGAGAACGAGGGCGAGCACCTCTTCGTCACCGAGCGACTCGTCGTCTCGTCGATCGCCGGGATCTTCCGACTCGCCGAGGGGATCGACTCGGGCCAGCGCATCGCGGTGGGTCAGGTCGTCGGCACGGTCAACGGCGAAGAGGTGCGCTCGCCCTTCGCCGGATCGGTCATGGGGGTCATGGCCGTCGACGGGGAGCGCGTCGCCCCGAGCCAGCCCATCGCCTGGCTCCGGACGGCATGAACGAACTGGAGGGGGCCATGAGGGGAACGAGGATCACGGGGACGGGCGGCGTCCTCCCCGACAAGGTCGTGACCAACGGCGACCTCGCCGCGCGGATGGACACCGACGACGAGTGGATCCGCACGCGCACGGGCATCGAGGAGCGTCGGATCGGCGGGACCACCACCGAGCACGCCACCGAGGCCGGCCGCCTCGCCCTCGAGCGGGCCGGCGTCGACCCCACCGACCTCGACCTGATCATCCTCGCCACGACCACGCCCGACCGGGCGGTGCCGGCCAGCTCGCCGGGCGTCGCGCTCGCGCTGGGCGCGCGGTGCGGCGCCTTCGACCTCAACGCCGCGTGCAGCGGATGGGTCTACGGGCTCGTGACGGCGAGCTCGATGATCGGCGCGGGCATGGACCGGATCCTCGTCATCGGGGCCGAGACGCTGTCGCGCATCACCGACTGGGAGGACCGCACCACGTCGATCCTCTTCGCCGACGGTGGCGGCGCCGCGGTGGTCGAGGCGACCGACGGCCCCGGCGACCTGCTCGGCTGGGACCTCGCCGCCGACGGCACGACCGAGAAGCACCTCTTCGCCGAGTCGGGTGGCTACATCGAGATGAACGGCAAGGAGGTCTTCCGCCACGCCGTCACGCTCATGGCCGACAGCGCCGAGCGTGCGCTGCGACGGGCGGGGCTCTCCGCCGACGACGTCGATCTCGTCATCCCCCACCAGGCCAACGTCCGGATCATCGACGCCTGCTGCAAGCGGCTCGGCGTGCCGACCGACAAGGCCGTCGTCACCCTCCACTTCATGGGCAACACCTCCGCCGCCTCGGTGCCCTTCACCCTCGACCACGCGCTCGCCGAGGGCCGCCTCAGCGACGGCGACCTGGTGCTGTTCTCCGGCTTCGGTGCCGGCATGACGGCCGCCTCGGCCGTGGTGCGCTGGTCCGCCGGCAGCCGCGCATGACCGACTCCCCCGCCGGACGGGTCGTCCTGGTGACCGGCGGTGGGCGCGGCATCGGCCGCGCCATCGCCGACGCCTTCGCCGCCCAGGGCGACCGGGTCGCGGTCACCCATCGCAGCGCCCCGGTCGAGGGCTTCGTGTCGGTGCGCTGCGACGTCACCGATCCCGACGAGGTCGACGCCGCGGTCGCCGAGGTCGAGGAGCGCCTCGGTCGGGTCGAGGTGCTCGTCGCGAACGCCGGCATGACCTCCGACGGACTGCTCGTCAGGATGAAGGACGACGACTTCACCTCCGTCGTCGACGCCAACCTGACCGGCGCCTGGCGGGTCGCCCGTCGCGTCGCCCGAGGCATGATGCGGGCCCGATCGGGGCGCATCATCTTCATCTCGTCGGTCGTCGGGCTGTCCGGCCAACAGGGCCAGAGCAACTACGCCGCCTCGAAGGCGGGCCTGGTCGGGCTGGCCCGTTCGATCGCCCGCGAGCTCGGCTCGCGCAACGTGACGGCCAACGTCGTCGCGCCCGGTCCGGTGGCGACCGACATGCTCGCCGACCTCGACGAGGCCACCCGCGAGTCGATCGTCGAGGCGGTCCCCCTCGGTCGCGTCGCCGAACCCGACGAGATCGCCGCCGCCGTCACCTTCCTCGCCGGCCCCGGAGCCGGCTACATCACCGGTGCCGTGCTCCCCGTCGACGGCGGGCTCGGCATGGGACATTGACCCCCACCACAACAGGAGAAGCAACGTGAGCGACGAGCTCTTCGCCCGATTCAAGAACCAGGCCGTCGAGGTCCTCTCGGTCGAAGCCGACCAGGTCACCCCTGAGGCGTCCTTCGCCGACGACCTCGATGCCGACAGCCTCGACCTCGTCGAGTTCGTCATGGCCCTCGAGGAGGAGTTCGACATCTCCGTCGAGGAGGAAGAGCTCGAGGGCGTGACGACCGTGTCCCAGGCGTTCGACCTGGTCAAGTCCAAGCTGTGAGGGAGGGACGTCGCGTCGCGGTCACCGGCCTCGGGGCGGTCACGACCTGCGGCGTGGGCATCGACGCGCTCTGGGACGGCCTGGTGGGGCCGCAACCCGAGGGCGAGCGGCGGGTCCACGACTGGGACCCGGCGCCGTTCTACGACTCCCCCAAGGAGGCGCGCCGTCACGACCGCTACACCCAGTTCTCCATCGCCGCCGCCGCCGAGGCACTCGACGGAGCGGGCGACGATCTCGTCGCCGACCCCGGCCGAGCGGGCGTCGTGTTCGCCACCGGGGTCGGCGGGCAGGGCACGTTCGAGGCGCAGGTCGAGGTCTACCTCTCGAAGGGTGAGCGGCGGGTCTCGCCGTTCCTCGTGCCGATGATGATGCCCAACGCCGCCGGTGCCGCGATCTCCATGAAGTACGGCCTGCAGGGCCCGTGCGAGACGATCACGACCGCCTGCGCCGCGAGCACCCACTCGTTGGGCAACGCCGCCGACCTCATCCGCTGGGGGCGCTGCGACGTCGTCGTGACCGGCGGTGCCGAGGCCGTGATGACGCCGGTCGGCATGGCCGGGTTCGGCAACATGACGGCGCTCTCCAGCACCGGGCAGTCGCGGCCCTTCGACGTGAACCGCGACGGCTTCATGATGACCGAGGGCGGTGCGGTCATCGTCCTCGAGGAGTGGGACAAGGCGGTCGCCCGCGGCGCCCGCATCTGGGGTGAGGTGCTCGGGTCGGCCTCCAACGCCGACGCCCACCACATCACCGCTCCCTCCCCCGGAGGCACCGGCGCCATCACGTGCATCCAGCTCGCGCTCGAGAACGCCGGGATCGACGCCGCGGACGTGGCCCACATCAACGCCCACGGCACCTCGACGCCGCTCAACGACGCCGCCGAGGCCCACGCCATCGCCAAGATCTTCGGCACGCCGGGGCCCATCGTCACGTCCACCAAGGGCGTCACCGGTCACGGCCTCGGCGCGGCAGGCGCCATCGAGGCGTCCGCCGTGCTGCTCGCCATGGACCGGCGCCTGGTGCCGCCGACCGCGGGCTTCACGACGGCCGACCCCGAGCTCCCCGAGCTCGACATCGTCGCGGGCGAGGCCCGCCCCTGGGATCCGGGCCCGTCGCTGTCGAACAGCTTCGGCTTCGGCGGCCACAACGGCTGCGTCGTCATCGCACCGCCGTCCTAGTCGACGTGCCGGCGTCCGACCCCGCCGAACCGGGGTGGGGCGCCGGTCCGCGGCGGCGCGGGCCGGTCGTCCGACGATCACCTGCACGTCGCCTCGGCGCCTCCTGGACGTCGAACACCGCTCACGTGTGAGCCCTAGCCTCTCGGCGCACCTCGATCCGGGGAGGTCCCGTGCGCCGTCTCACCCTGACTCTCGTCACCGCCGTCGCGCTGCTCGCGACGGCCGTCGCGCCCGCCGGCGCGCGATCCCGACCGGTCGACGTCGCCTCGATCGAGCTGCTCGGCGAGGTGACGTTCCCGACCGGGTTCGAGTTCGATGGGACCGAGGTCGGCGGGCTGTCGGGTGCCGTCCTCGACCAGGAGACCGGCCGCTTCGTCCTCCTGTCCGACGACCGGGAGTCGCCGCGGTTCTACGAGGCGGAGATCGCCATCGACGGCGGCGCCTTCGAGGACGGCGACGTCGTCTTCACGTCCGTCACCAGCCTGACCGACGAGACGGGCGCACCGGTGACGCCGTTCGTGCTCGATCCGGAGGGCGTGACCATCGTCGCCGACGGCGGTCTGCTCGTCTCCTCGGAGGGTGACGCCAACGCCGGCATCGGCCCGCAGATCCTCGAGGTGACCCGCGACGGTCAGGTCGTCGGGGAGCTCCCCGTCGACGAGAAGTACGCGCCCGCAGGGGAGTCGGGCATCCGCAACAACCTGGCCTTCGAGTCCCTCACGCTCACGCCGAACGGCCGGCGGCTCTTCACGGCCACCGAGGGAGCGCTGCTCCAGGATGGTCCGGCATCGGACCTGGGCGTGTCGAGCCCCGTCCGCATCGCCGAGTACCGAGCCGACCGGTTGGTGCCCCGCCGCGAGTACGTGTACGAGGTCGGGCCGGTCGCCGACGAACCCGTCCCGGCCGACGGCTTCCGCGTGAACGGCCTCGTCGAGCTGCTGGCCCTCGACGACCGCGGCACCCTGCTCGCCCTCGAGCGGTCCTTCTCGGTCGGGGTCGGCAACAGCGTGAGCCTCTACGTGACCAGCCTGCGCGGCGCCCGCAACGTCCGGGCGATCGAGGCCCTCGACGGCAAGCGGTACCGGACGGTCGAGAAGGAGCTGCTGCTCGACCTCGGCACGCTCGGCATCACGCTGGACAACCTGGAGGCCCTGGCGTTCGGCCCGACGCTGCCGGACGGTCGCGAGTCCCTGCTCGTGGTCTCGGACAACAACTTCAACCCGGACGGCCAGTTCACGCAGTTCCTGCTGTTCGCCCTCGACCTGGGCTGAGCCGGCCGGCCGATCAGCCGTCGACGAGGACGAACAGCAACTCGGCCTGGCAGGCCAGCTCGCCGTCGACCGTCGCACGGCCCGAGCCCTTGCCTGCACGGGCCGACATCCGCCCGAAGGTGACCTCCAGGTCGAGCACGTCGCCCGGCGACACCTGGCGCCGGAACCGGGCCTTCTCGACGCCGCCGAACAGCGGCAGCTTGCCGGCGAAGCGCTCCTCGGACAGCACGCCGATCGCGCCGGCCTGAGCGAGGGCCTCGACCTGGAGGACGCCGGGCAGGGTGGGGCGTCCGGGGAAGTGACCGGCGAAGAAGTCCTCGTCGCCCGTCAGCTGCCACCGGGCGTGCACCCGCTCACCGGGCACGATCTCGACGATCTCGGTGACGAAGAGGAACGGCGGGCGATGCGGGATGATCTCGTCGGGCCGGGGATGGTCGCTCATGCCGACAGCGCCTTCAGCAGCTTCTTCGGCGTGTCCTTCGGGCTCACCTTGTAGAGCGCCTCGCGGATCGTGCCGTCGGCGCCGATGAGGAACGCGCTCCGGATCACGCCGAGGTACGTCCTGCCGTAGAGCTTCTTCTCGCCCCAGACCCCGTAGGCCTCGGCGACGGCGTGGTCCTCGTCGGCCAGCAGCGGGTAGCCGAGCGAGTGGTCCTCGTCGAACTTCAGCTGCTTGCGGGGTGGATCGGGGCTGATGCCGACGATGGCGGCGCCCTCGACGTCGTCGGCGATGTCGCGCAGCCCGCACGCCTGGGTCGTGCAGCCGGGCGTGTTGGCCTTCGGGTAGAAGAACAGCAGCACGTCACGTCCACGCAGCGAGGCGAGGTCGAACTGCTCGCCGTGCTGGTCGGTCAGGGCGATGTCGGGCGCGAGGTCACCGGGTTCGAGCACGGCCGCAGCGTAGCGAGTGCCCGGGCGGGCTCAGCCGAGGGTGCGCAGGTACTCGGTGACCGCGGCGATCTCGTCGGAGCTGTACTGGTTGGCGATGCCGGCCATCGCACCGATCTCACCCACCCGCCCGTTCGCGATGACCGCCATGATCTCCGCTTCGGGCAGGCGATCGTGGATGCCGACCAGCGGCGGTCCGACGAAGCCGCCACCGTCGTCGGCGTGGCAGGTCGCGCAGGCGCGGGCGTAGACCTCGGCTCCGGTGAGCGGCTCGCTCGCCCCCGACCCGGACCCGCCGCCACAGCCCGCGAGCGCCAGCACGGCCAGCGGCAGGAACAGGCGGAGGGAGCTCGTCGAGGGCACGATCGAGCACGGTACCGCCACGCGCGGGAAGACTCTGGTCATGACCTCCTTCCACACCTTCACCGACGACGCACTCGGGACGCACGACGCGGTCGGCCTGACGTCTGCGATGGCGGCGGGCGACGTCAGCCCGAAGGAGGTCGTCGAGGCCGCGCTCGATCGAGCCGACACCGCAGGGCCGGTGCTCAACGCGGTGGTCGAGCGCATCGACGACCGCGCCCGGGAGGCGGCCGCGGCGGCGCGTCCCGGCGAGGGCGTGTTCGCCGGCGTGCCGACCTTCATCAAGGACACCGACCCGGTCGAGGGCCTGCCGAACCGCATCGGCTCCCGGGCGATGCCGACCACACCGGCCGAGGAGTCGTCGCCGTTCGTCCGCAACTACGAGACGACCGGCGTGGTGATCCTGGGCACGACGACGCTGCCGGAGTTCGGACTCACCGGCAGCACCGAACCGCTCCTCACCGGCACCACTCGGAACCCCTGGAGCCTCGACCACTCGACCGGCGGGTCGTCCGGAGGCAGCGCCGCGCTCGTCGCCGCCGGCGTCGTCCCCATCGCCCACGCCAACGACGGTGGCGGGTCCATCCGCATCCCCGCCTCGTGCTGCGGGCTGGTCGGCCTGAAGCCGTCGCGTGGGCGCATCCCGCAGCTCGAGGTCCCCGCCCCGCTCGACATCGTCGGCAACGCCGTGGTCAGCCGGAGCGTGCGCGACACCGCGGCCTACTTCCACGGCGCCGAGCAGGCCCACGCGCCCGAGCACCTGCCGCGGATCGGCCACGTCACGGCACCGACCGACGAGTGCCTCCGGGTCGGGCTCTACGCCGAGGGACCGGACGGGCGGCGGTTCGACTCGCGATCGGTCGACGAGGCCGAGCGGATCGCCGCGGAGCTGGAGTCGCTCGGCCATCACGTCGAGCGGATCCCCTGCCCCTTCGACGCCCAGGCGATGGACGACTTCATCCTCTACTGGTCGATGACGCCCGCGCTGCTGTACCGGGCGGGCAAGCGGGTGTTCGGCCCCGACTTCGATCGCGACGCCTTCGAGCCGTGGACCCGCTACCTGATCCGCTACTTCAACCGCCGGGCCCCCAAGGCGCCGGCCGCGATCCGCCGCCTCCGCAAGCTCGAGGCGCAGTACCGGGCGCGCTTCGACGAGCTCGACCTGTTCCTCTCCCCGACCACGGGCGCACCCGTCCACGAGATCGGCTTCCTCGACCCGACGCTGCCGGGCGACGTGCACCTCCAGCGCGTCTTCCAGCTCTTCCCGGTCACGCCGTTCCACAACGCCGTCGGGGCGCCCGGGATCTCCCTTCCGCTCGGCACGACGTCGGCCGGGCTCCCGCTCGGCATCCACCTCGCCGCCGACGTCGGGCGCGAGCAGCTGCTGCTCGAGGTCGCGCTGCAGCTGGAGGAGGCCCACGGCTGGGCCAGGTGTCGCGCTACACCGGCGTCGGCGGTGAGCGCTCGATGCGCTGACCGGTCAGGCGGCGTCGGCCAG
>JBCBSZ010000003.1:0-158949 GCA_039818945.1 Actinomycetota bacterium | reverse complement strand
TCGATGACCTCGCGGCGGGCGGCGCCGGGAGCGGCCAGCACGGCGGCTCGCACGGTCCGCCCGGTGCCGAGTTGGTCGATGGCGTCGCGGACGGCAGCGACGCCGGAGGAGTGGATCACCACGTTGGTCCCCTTCAGGGCCGGAAGACGGTCAGGGTCTGGGCGTCCGTGGCGACGGTGGCGACCACGGTGAAGCCGGCGGCGACGGCCAGCGCATCGAGCGCCGGCGTGCGCCGGGAGACGGTGACGGCGACGCCCCGGTCCACGAGGGCGGTGCGGCACATCACGAGGAGGTCGAGCGGCGCGCCGAGCGACGCGACCGCCCCGCCGACGACGACGAGGTCGAAGGGGCCGGCGGCGACGAGGCGAACGCCCGGGCTCGCCGGCGGCCCGTCCGGCGCGTCGACGCGGACCAGGGTCGCGTTGGGGAGGGCGGCGAGATCGGCGAGCGCCGACGGCTCGAGGGTGCCGACCGCCGCGATCCGGACCGCCCGGCCCGACCGGACGGCCTGCGCGACGCGGGGCGCCAGGGCGAGGACGTCGGCGGCGAGCGGCCCGGTCGAGGGGGCGGCAGGGGTCTGCGTGTCGCTCATGGCCCCATCGTCCGCATCCGCGGCGCGGAGCGAATCGGTGACGACTACGTAGGTACCGCGGCGACGACTACGTAGTGGCCGGCTGGGGCGGCGCGATCAGTCGATGCCGAGCGCATCCGCCAGGTCGGCCCGACCCCCGATGCCGAGCTTCGTGTACACCCGGGTCAGGTGGGTGTCGACGGTGCGGGTCGACACCGCGAGGCGGCTGGCGATCTCCTTGCTGGCCAGGCCGTTCGCGGCGAGCAGCGCCGTCTCGCGCTCCCTCGGCGTGAGGGCGTCGACGTCGTGGTGCTGCATGGGCGGTGTGCGCAGCCCGCCGATGGCGACCGCCAGCTGCTCGGAGCGCTGGAACGCCGCCGCGGCCGACCGTTGCTGGCCGAGATCGGTGAGCAGACGACCGTGCAGCGCGGCGCCCTCGGCGGCCATCCACCGGAACCCGAGGCGCTCCAACTCGTCGACCTGGTGCCCCATCGCGGGCGCGTCGCGCGCGGTGAGCGCCCGAGCCTGCGCGGCCAGCGTCGTGACGAGGGGGCTCGTCGAGCCGACGGCGAGCTCGTCGAGGCGGTCGGCGACGTCACCCGGGCGTCCCATCCGGACCAGGTCGTGCAGCGACAGCGCCTCCAGGACCACCCGGCCGCGCTCGCGCGAGCTCTCCGCGCTGGTCCGGAGGCGGGCCATCGCATCGTCCTGGCGACCGTCCGCCATCGCCAGCCAGACGATCGCCCGATCGATGTCCGGGTGGAACAACCCGCGCCCGCCGATCTCCAGCTCGACCGCCCGGTCGACGAAGGGGCGAGCCGCCTCACGATCACCCCGCAGCAGGTGCGCCATCGCCACGAGCGCGACCGTCCAGCGCTCGTTGGCGAAGCTGTCCTGCTCGCGGGCCCAGGAGAGGAACTCCGAGCCGTGCTCGATGCAGGTGTCGACGTCGCCACGGTGGATCCCGACCCAGGCGTTCCAGTGACCGAACCACAGCGCCGCGGCCCGGGCCCCCCTCGCCAGCGCGGACGTCCGGGCGTGGTCGGCGAGCTCAGCGGCCTCGTCGACCCGGCCCTCGAAGGTGAGCGCGATGAACACGTTGACGGTCAGCCACGACCGCTGGTCGAACTGCCCGGTGGGGTCGGCGTCGATGAGCGCCAGCCCTGCCTCGGCCGCGGCGCGGCCGTCGTCGGGTCGTCCCACCATGCTCGACGCCATCGCCAGCGCACCGGCCAGCTCGACCTGCACCGACGGGGTGTCGGTCAGGACGACGCCCTCGGCGGCCTCGAGCGCACGCTGCGGGAAGCCCATGTTGACGTAGAGCTCGGCGAGGTGGGCTCGGAGCCGTTCACGGTCGGCGGACGGAGCGATCCGCTCCAAGGCCTCCTCGATGACGTCGGCCCCGGACCCCGAGCCGTGCATGAAGAACAGGTTGAGGGAGCGGAGACGAGCGACGGTGACCAGCTGCTCGTCGGTGAGGTCGAGCTCGCTGAGCGCCTTCGCCAGCTCCTCCACCTCGTCGGCCCGCCCGAGCCGATGGATGGCGCCGAGCAGCACGACCCCGGCCTCCGGATCGCGCTCGGACTCCCAGACGCGCCGCGCCATGCGCTCCGCGGCCTCGTGGTCGTGGGCGGCGATCGACAGGCGGGCGGCCTCGACGAGGATCTCGGGGCGGACGTCGAGACCGGCCTCCAGGCGCCAGGTCGCCACCCGCATGGGGTCCTGGCGGCGTCGGGCGCCCCAGCCCTCGATCGCCTCGGCGAGCGTGCGGCGCAGCTGCTGGGCTCGCAGGGCCGGCAGGTGGGCCCGCAGCACCTCGCCGTGCAGCGGGTGCGCCACCGCCACGTAGTGGCGCCGTCCGCTCGTGCGAACCTCGATGTGGGCGTGGGCCTCCAGCTCCTCCAGGACCGCCATCGGCGCGATCTCGGCCGCCAGACCCAGGCTGAGCTCACCGGCGACGGCCAGCGCCTCGAGGACCCGTCGCTGCGGGGCGTCGAGGTCCCGCAGGCGCGCCTCGACCAGGTCACCGAGCCGGGACGACGGCTGGAGCTGGCCGAGCAGGCTCCAGCGGCCCGCGCTCAGGTCGAGGGCGCCGGCGGCGAGGGACGACTCGATCAGCTCGCGCAGGAACAGCGGCACGCCACCGCTCACCTCGACCAGGCGGGCGGCGATGATGCCCTCGCCGACCGGACCGAGGGCGCGGCGCAGCAGCTCGCGCACGTCTCGCGGGCTCAGGGCCGGCACGGTGACGGTGGCCAGCACACCATCGCTCACCAGGCGCTCGAGCGTGCCGGCCGGCGGCGCCGCCCCGCGCACCGTGGCGAGCAGGGTGATGTCACCGGTCCGGGCGAGCTGCCCGATCAGCGCGAGCGAGAGCTCGTCGAGCCAGTTGGCATCGTCGGCCACGAGCAGGATGCGCTCGCCGCCGGTCAGCTCGGCCAGCTCCGATCGGGCGAGGTGGTACATCGCGCCTGAGTCCATGCGGCCGTCGACCATCGAGCGGCGGGCGAGGTCGGCGGGCAGCAGGTGGCCGAGCCCGGCGAGGGGGATCGAGGTGGACGACTCGTCGCCGGCGACGCGGAGCACCGCCCCACCGCGCGGCTCCGCCAGCTCGGCGATGCGGCGAGCGAGCGTGGTCTTGCCGACACCGGCCTCACCGAGCAGGACGATGCCGTGCCGCCCACCTTCGCCCAGGCGCGAGAGCACCTCGTCGGCCAGTTCGTCCCGCCCGACGACGGGCCAGTCCTCCACGGGCCCGACGATATGCCCCCGGGTCAGCTCCCGTCCGGGGTGATCAGGAACTTGTCGCCCGTCGCCATGCGGGCGTAGCGGCGCACGGTGTCCGGCTCGATGGCCTCCTGGAGCGAGATCGTCGACGAGTAGTCGCTCGCGAACGTCGTGGTGATCTCGTCCGCCACCCGCCGGCGCAGCTCCTCGGCGCGATCGTGGCCGACCGCGGCGAGGAAGTTCGGCATCAGCCACCCGCCGACCGACCAGGCCATCCCGTACGTGCGACGCAGGGTCGTCGGGCCCCGGTCGAGCCCGCCGTAGACGTACACCTGCTTGTGGGTCGTCGATCCGTACCGCGAGTAGCCGGCCGTCCCGGCGGAGGCGGCCCGCTCCATGGAGGCGAGCAGCTCGTCGACCATCTCGCCGCCCCCGATGGCGTCGAACGCGATCGTCGCGCCGGTGGCGGTGAGCGCGGCGTCGAGATCGTCGCGGAAGGAGTCGGCGCTGGAGTCGCAGACGTGCTCGGCGCCGAGGTCCCGCAGGGTCGCCACGTGCTCGGGCCGACGCACGATCTCCACCAGCGGCACGCCGTCGATGGCGCACGCCCGGCGGAGCATGTGGCCCAGGTTCGACGCGCCGACGGTGTGCACGATGGCGGTGTGGCCCTCGCGCCGCATCGTCTCGATCATCCCCAGCACGGTCAGCGGGTTCACGAACGCCGACGCGGCCTGCTCCGCCGTCGTGCCGTCCGCCATGACGAGGCAGTCCGCGGCGCGCACGGTGCGATACCGGGAGTACATCCCGCCGGCGATCACCGCGACGACCTTGCCCTCGAGCGCGGCCGCGTCGGCTGCGGAGCCGGTTGCCACCACCGTGCCCGCTCCCTCGTTGCCCACGGGGGTCGGCTGGTCGAACCGACCGGCGAACATCCCGAGCACCGACGGGGAGATCGTGCCGGTGGTGCCCGTCGCGTCGGCGGCCAGCGAAGCGGGGTCGGCGGCGGCGAGCAGGACGCCGAGGTCGGAGGGGTTGATCGGCGCCGCACCGACCCGGATCACCACCTCGTCGGGCCCGGGCTGGGGGACGGGTGACTCCTCCAGGGTCAGCCGCAGCGTGCCGTCGGCGCCGACCGTCGATCGGAGCTCGAGATTCGTGTCGCCGGACATGTGGTCTCCCCTCGTGTCGACCGGTGAGTCGATGTGACACCATCCCACGCCATGAACGGTGCCGAGCTCGCCCTGGGGACCGCCGCCGAGCTCGGGGTCGAGGTCTGCTTCGCCAACCCCGGCACGACCGAGATGGAGCTCGTCGCCGCGCTCGACGACGTCGACGGCCTGCGCAGCGTGCTGTGCCTCTTCGAGGGCGTCGCGACCGGCGCCGCCGACGGCTACGGCCGCGTGGCCGGGACCCCGGCGCTGACGCTCACCCACCTCGGTCCCGGCTTCGCCAACGGGATCGCCAACCTGCACAACGCACGTCGGGCCCACACGCCGGTCGTGAACCTCATCGGCGATCATGCGTCCTGGCACCTCGTCGCCGATGCGCCGTTGACGAGCGACATCGAGTCCCTGGCGGTGCCGGTCTCGCTCCACGTCGGTCGGATGACGGCGGCCACCCACGGCGCCAGCGCGATGACCGATGCGGTGCGGGCGGCGCTCGGGCCGCCGTCCGGTGTGGCGACGCTGATCGTGCCCCAGGACTCGGCCTGGGGAGACGCCGGGCTCC
The DNA here is from genome assembly GCA_039818945.1 of Actinomycetota bacterium. GTDB lineage: Bacteria > Actinomycetota > Acidimicrobiia > Acidimicrobiales > Poriferisodalaceae > JBCBSZ01. Next base: position 153,923 of record JBCBSZ010000003.1, on the reverse strand, counting down.
ACGACGTGCCCGACCCCATCGAGCCGACCGCCGCGGACACCACCGACGCGATCGGCGCTGCCGCCGCTGCGCTGCGGACGAGCGAGGGGACCGCGCTCCTGCTCGGCGGGGTCGTGCGCGGTCCCGAACTGGAGGCCGCGGCGCGCATCGCCGACGCGACCGGGGCGGCCGTCTGGATCGACACCTTCACCTCGGTCGTCGAGCAGGGTCGCACGACCCCATCGTTCCCGACGGTGCCGTACTTCCCCGAGCAGGCGATCGAGGCGCTGGCCGGTGTGCAGACGCTGATCGCGGCGGGCACCGGACCGCCGGTCGCGTTCTTCGGGTACGAGTCGGTGGGTCGCAGCGGTCTGCTCCCGGCCGGGGTCGAGGTCATCACGATCACCCCGCCCGGCGAGCGCGGGCATCGGGGACTGGATGCGGTCGTCGACGCGCTCGGCTGCCCTGCGGCCCCGGAGGTCGATCGGCCCCCGGTCGAGCTGCCCACCGGCTCGCTCGACGCAGCGACCCTGGGCGCCTCGCTCGCCGCCCTGGTGCCCTACGGCGCGATCGTGGTCAACGAGGCCGCCACGTCGGGTCTGGGTTGGGGTGCAGCCGCGGCGGGTGCTGCACCCCACGAGGTGCTCTCGTTGACCGGGGGCGCGATCGGTCAGGGTCTCCCCTGTGCCGTGGGGGCGGCGATCGCGGCGCCGGACCGCCCGGTCGTCGCGTTCCAGGCCGACGGTTCCGGGTTGTACACCCTGCAGTCCTTGTGGACGATGGCCCGGGAGGGGCTCGACGTCACGGTCGTGGTGTGCGCCAACCGGGCGTACCGGATCCTCCAGGTCGAGCTGCACCGGACGGGGAACACCTCGCCGGGCCCGGCGGCGACGGCGCTGACCGAGCTGTCCGACCCGGCGCCGGACTGGGTCGCGCTCGCCTCGGGGTTCGGTGTCGAGGGCATGCAGGCCACGACCCTGGCCGAGGTGCAGGACGGCATCCGCCGAGGCCTGGCGGAGGAGGGTCCGTTCCTGGTCGAGGTGCTGCTGTAGTGCCGCCGTCGCCACGACCACGTCCGACCGAGAGGACCCGACCATGAGCGACGCCACGATCGCCGACCTCCTCGCCGAGTACGACCGCGCCCTCGCGTACACCGACTCGCTGTGGGCCGACCTCTCCGAGGACGAGGTGCGGTGGCGTCCCGAGGAGCGCTCCAGCGCGATCGGCTGGCACCTCGGTCACCAGGCCGCGGTCGCGCACTACCTCGTCCGCAACCTCACCGCCGCCGAGCCGCTCATCGATCCCGAGCTCGACGCCCTCATGGACTCGGCGACCGACGAGCCCGACCGCGGCGACCTGCCCGACCTCGACCGGCTCCGGGCCTACCGCGGGACGGTCGCCGAGCGCGTCCACGTGCGGATGGGCGACATCGACGCCGGGAACGTCGGCGCACCGGTCCAGCTCCGCGTCATCGCCACCGGTCTGCTCGTGGCGGTGATCAACCACGAGTACCAGCACAGCACCTGGATCGGTGAGGTCCGCTCGGGTCCGTTGGGCAAGGCACTGCCGCCGGCCCCGACCTCCGACCGCCTGACCGAGCTCGACGGCTACCTCGTCATCGGCGCCTGAGGCGCCGGCCCCTCAGCGGGCGACGGCGTCGACCAGGGCGACGTACTCGTCGGCGAAGCGGTCGGGGTCGATCTCCTCGCCGAGCATGCCCGAGCGCATCATGAGCAGCGACGGGATGGCGTCGGCGAGCGTCGGGATGAGCGGGTGGTCCTCGCCCAGCAGCTGGCCGAGCACGTCGGAGAACCCGCCGCGGAACACCTCGGCCTCCGCCCGCACCGCCTCGCCGAGGATCTCGTGCGCGTGCGCGGCCGCCATGAAGCCGGCCATCAGCTCACCGGTCTTGCACAGCTCCTCGGCCGACACCCGGGCCATCGACCTCAGGTCGGCGCGGGCGTCGCCGGTCGGCTCGATGGAGATCAGGCGCTGGTGGCCGATGGCGGCGGCGATCAGCTCCTCCTTGGTCGACCAGCGTCGGTAGATGGTCGCCAACCCGGCGCCGGCCCGCTCGGCGACGTCCTGCATGCGGAGCGCGTCATAGCCCACCTCGCGCAGGAGGTCGGAGGCGGCATCGAGGATCGCGCCGGTCCGGTCCGCGCTGCGGGGCCGACCCCGGGTGGCGGGCTCGTCGGTGGTCTGGGACATCGGTCACATCCTAACCGGAAACCTTGACTCTCGTATTGACACCACTGATACTGAAGCCATCATTATCGGAAATCAAGAGTCTCGGAAGAGTCCCGGAACCCGTCAGGAGCCCACCCCATGGCCACCACCCTCACGCCCCGGCGCCGCAGCGCCGTGCTCGCCACGATGTGTCTGGCGCTCATCGCCGTCGTCTCGTCGGTCTCGGGCCTCAACGTCGCCCTCAACGAGCTCGCCGTCGAGCTCGACGCCAGCTCCAGCCAGATCCTCTGGGTCGTCAACGCCTACACGCTGACCCTCGCCGCCCTGCTGCTCCCGATCGGCGAGCTCGGCGACCGCTGGGGCCGCCGTCGGGTCCTGAGCCTCGGTCTCGTCATCTTCGCCGCGGCGAACACCCTGGCGGCCTTCGCCGGCAGCGCCGGCGAGATGATCGTCTACCGGTCGCTCGCGGGCCTCGGTGCGGCGATGATCATGCCGGCCACGCTGTCGATCATCACCGCGGTGTTCCCGGAGGAGGAGCGGGGCCGGGCCGTCGGCACCTGGGCCGGGTTCGCCGGCGCCGGCGGCGTCCTGGGCCTCTTCTTCTCGGCGATCATCATCGACAACGTCACGTGGCCGTGGCTGTTCGCGCTGCCGGTCGGCATGGCCGTGGCGTCGCTCGTGCTCGCCGCCGTGATCGTGCCCGACAGCCGCAACGAGCACCCGGCCGGCTTCGACGTCGGTGGCGCCGTGCTGTCGGTGATCGCCGTCGCCGGCCTGGTCCTCGGCATCCACGAGGGTCCGGAGATCGGGTGGACCGCCCCGCTGACCGTCGCCGGCCTCGTCGGTGGTGTGCTCGGTGCGATCGGCTTCGTGTACTGGGAGCTCCGTACCGGCCGGGCCCACGACGAGGGCGCCCGCGTCGAGCCCATGCTCGACGTCCGCATCTTCTCCAACCGGGCGCTCGCCGCCGGGTCGGCGTCGCTGCTCCTGGTCTTCGCGCTGATGTTCGGCGCCTTCCTGGTGGTGATCCAGTACCTGCAGGCGGTGCTCGGCTACTCGGCCGTGACGGCAGCGGCGGGTCTGTTGCCGATGGCGGCGGCGATGATTGGCCTCTCGCCGATCGCTCCCCGCCTGTCGGAGCGCTTCGGCCTCGGCAACCAGCTCGCCGTCGGCTCGTTCCTGCTCGCCGCCGGCTTCGCGATCATGGCCGTCGCGACCAGCGATCCGAGCTACGGCGCCGTGCTGCCGGGCCTGATCCTCGCCGGTGCCGGCGTCGGACTCGCCATGAGCCCGGCCACGACCGCCATCACCGCCTCGCTGCCGGCCGAGAAGCAGGGCGTCGCCTCGGCGCTCAACGACACCGTCCGGGAGTTCGGCTCGGCGGTCGGCGTGGCCCTGATCGGCTCGGTGCTCACCGCCGGGTACACCTCGAGCATCGCCGACACCGCCGAGACCCTGCCGGAGGAGCTGGCCGAGCCGGTCGAGGAGGGCATCGGCCAGGCCCTCGCCGTCGCCGGTCAGCTCGGGCCGGAGGGCCAGCAGGTCGCCGCTGCGGCGCAGGACGCCTTCCTCGACGGCTGGGGCCTCTCGATGACGGTGGCCACCGTCGCCGCCGTGCTCGCCGGTGGGCTGGCCTGGGCGATCTACCGCTCGGGCTCGGGCGAGGTCGAGATCGTCGAGGACGAGCGCGAGCGGGAGCTCGTCAGCGCCTGAGCTCGGCCAGGCGGCGCAGGACCGGGATCGCCCCGATCTTCTCGTCGGTCAGCTCGTCCCACCGGATCCCGACCGGCGGCCGGGCGTCGGTCGGGCAGTCGATGATGCGGTCCGGCGTCACGATGTGATCGAGCCGGATGTCGTGGTCGGTGAGGGGGATGTCACCCTCACCGACCACCTGCGCGTCGTGGACCGTGGTCACCACGACGGTCTCGGGACCGATGAGCCCCGCCTCCCAGGCGATGGCGTACTCGAGGTCGCTGAACCCGCCGCCCTTGCCGAGTCGTCCGCCGTCGGGGCTCACGGCCACGCAGCCCGTCACGACGAGATCGACCGGTTCCAGCTCGGCGAACGACACCGTCCGGGCGCTCCGGCTCGCGCCCTTGATCGAGCTGGCCTTCCGGGGGGTGTCGGCCAGCTCCTCCGGGTCGAGCAGGAAGAACGGGTCGTCCTCGGCGAGGCGGGGGACGGCCATGAAGACCGTCTTGCCGTCCTCCAACGCCCGCTGGCGGACAGGCCACTGGGGCGAGTCCGGGTTGGCCTTGATCGTCCGGGCCGACCTCCATGCGGGGAGCGAGCGGAGCTGCTCGGCCGCCGCCTCGGCGCCGACGAAGTTCGGGATGCGGTGGTGCGGCGCCGGGAAGCGGCCGGCGCCCGCGGCGACGATGGCGTCCCACGCCCTGGTGCGCAGGTCCGCCTTCGCGGCGAGCAGCTCCGGGTCGCCGCCCGCGTCGTGGTCGTGTCGGCGAGGACTCACGTCGCCGCCATCAGGTCGGCGGCCAGGCGCAACGCCCGCCGGTCCGCTCCCGCCGGGACGAGGACCTGCACGCCGCTGGGTGCGCCCTCGACTCGGGCGGGCACCGAGACCGCCGGTGCGCCGGTCAGGTTGGCGAGCACCGTGTGGGGGAGCACCACCGAGCGCAGGTCGTGCCACGACCCGTCGACCTCGACCTCGTCGGGTCGATCCTGGGTTGGGGGTTCGCAGCCGGTGGTCGGGAGCACGAGGGCGTCGACCCGGTCGAACCACCCGGCGAGCGTGCTCGCCAGCTCGTCCCGGGCCTGGCGGGCCATCGCCACCTCGGCTTCGTCGAGCCGCTCGGCCGCCGTCAGCCGCTGCCGGATCGCTGCCCCGTAGCGAGCGCGCTGCTCCGGCCAGGTGCCGAGCACGTCGCGGTGGGCCCGGAGCGAGGCGTCGAGCTGCAGCGTGGCGAAGCTGCGCAGGGTCGCCTCGGCCGGCGGTCCGACGAGCGGTGCGACGACCTCGTGGCCGGCTCGCCGCAGCACGTCGAGCGAGTCGGAGATCGGGCGATCGAGTCGCCGATCGCGCACCGCTCCGTCGAGGCGGAGCTCGGCGATCCGCACCGGTCGTGCCTCCACATCGCCGACGTCGAGCAGATCGGCGACGCGGTCGAGCAGGTCGACGTCGCGGGCGAGGAAGCCGACGGTGTCGAACCCGGGCGCGAGCGGTAGCACGTGCTCGGTCGGGACGAGGTCGACGGTCGGCTTCCAGCCGACGAGGTCGCACCACCCGGCCGGGATGCGGATCGAGCCCGCGGTGTCGGTCCCGACGCCGAGGTCGGCTGCGCCCTGGGCCACGAGCGCAGCCGCTCCGCCCGACGAGCCACCGGCGACCCGCCCGTCGACCACCGGGTTCGCGACCCGACGACCGCCGGTCCAGCTCGTGATGCCCCAGGCCAGCTCGTGCGTCGTCGAGGTCGACTCGATCGACGCGCCTGCCGCCCGCAGGCGCGTCACGATCGGCGACTCCAGCTCGGCAGCGATGGCCGAAGCGGGCAGCTCGACGGTGGTGTTCGCCGTGAGCTCGACCCCGGCGACGGCGATCAGCTCCTTCACCGTGGTCCGCACGCCGCCCAGCGGCCCGGCTCCCGCTCCCGTCCCGGACAGGTGGGAGGCGACCGGCGAGGTGGGCGCGCTCATCGGGTCATCTTCGCTCAGGCCAGCTCGCTTCGGTGGTGGTGTGGTCCCGCGGGTGGAGCGACGGCCGGGGTGGTGTCGGGTCGGTGGTCGCTCGGAGTGTGGGACCGGCGAGCCTCCGGGGTCCGTCGGTGGGCCGGCCGCTCAGGCGGCCGACCGCTCCAGCACGTGCACGCCGCAGGCCGAGCCGAGGCCGATCACGTGGGCCAGGCCGACCTTCGCGTCCGCGATCTGGCGGTCGCCGGCCTCACCCCGGAGGTGGTGGCACACCTCCCAGATGTTGGCGATGCCGGTGGCCGAGATCGGGTGACCCTTCGACTGCAGGCCGCCCGAGACGTTGACCGGCATGCGTCCGTCACGGGAGGGAGCACCCGACTCGAAGAAGTCGACGGCGCCACCCTCCTCGCACAGCATCAGGTTGTCGTAGTGCACCAGCTCGGCGGTGGCGAAGCAGTCGTGCAGCTCGACGAGGTCGAGGTCGTCGGGGCCGACGCCGGACTGCTCGTACGCCTGGGTCGCGGCGGCCCGGGTGAGCGTGTTCACGTCGGGGAGGACCTGGCAGGACTCGGTCCACGGGTCCGAGGTGAGCACCGACGCCGACACCTTCACTGCCCGGCGCTGCTGCTCGAGCGAGAGCGTCTTGAGCTTCGACCGGCTCACGACGACCGCTGCTGCGGCGCCGTCGCAGTTGGCCGAGCACATCGGCCGGGTGTTCGGGTAGGCGATCATGACGTCGCCCATGATCTGCTCGGCCGACATCGCCTTGGTGTAGGCGGCCAGCGGGTTGAGCGTCGAGTGGCCGTGGTTCTTCTCGCTGATGCGGGCGAAGAGCTCGAAGCTGGTGCCGCCGTACTTGTGGCCGTACTCCATGCCGACCTGTGCGAAGACCCCCGGCATGGTGGCGGTACCCACCCGGCCGTCGGTCGGCGCCACGGCACCGAAGCGCCCGGAGGGGTTCCAGTGCTTGCCGTCCTGCTTGGGCTTGCCGCCCCCGCCGAGCAGCCCGGCGCCGGCGAGCTTCTCGACGCCGACGGCGAGGCCGTAGTCGCACTCGCCGGCCTTGATGGCCATGATCACCGTGCGCAGGGCGGTGGCCCCGGTCGCGCAGGCGTTGGCGACGTTGTAGACGGGGATGCCGGTCTGACCGATCTGCTTCTGCAACTGCTGGCCGAGGCCGCCGCCGCCCATGAGGTTGCCGGCGGCGAGCACGCCCATGTCGGCCATCGTCACGCCACCGTCCGCGAGCGCGGCCATCGAGGCCTGGGCCGCGAGGTCGACCGCATCGAGGTCGGGGTGCTTGCCGAACTTCGTCATGTTGATCCCGAGGATCCAGACGTCATCTGCCATCGGTGCTTCCCTTGCTCAGGCCGCGGTCGGCGCGTAGCCGAACGCGATCGCTTCGACACCGTCGTCGTCGGTGCCCATCGGATAGGTGGCGAGGCGGACCTTCATGCCCAGCGTGACGTGCTCGTCGTCGGGCTCGACGTCGACGAGGTTGGCCCGCACGCTCGTGCCGTCGCAGTCGACGACCGCGGCGACGAACGGCGTCGGGATCCCCGGCGCGGCGTGGGCCACGATCGTGAACGCCTTCACCTCACCCTCGGAGGCCACCGGCACGCGGCGGAACTCGGTGCCGAAGCACGCAGCGCAGGCGTTTCGGCGGTCGAAGAACCGGGCACCGCAGCTCGTGCACTCGTTCGCCTCGAGGTGCGGATCGTCGTCCAGCACCAGGTAGTCGACCAACGGGACCTGTTCGGCCATGTGCATCCCCTCCCCGGCCATGGTGGTCCCGGGGAGGGGATGCTCGCCAGCTCAGAGGCTCGCGTACCGTAGGCTCAGGGTGAGCGGGAGGGCGTATCGCACCGCGCCCGGCACCGGGATCGGACAGGGCTCGTCGGTCTCCTCGAAGCCGAGCGAGCGGTACATCGCCGCCGCCTCGGGCATGACCCGGTCGTGGGTGTCGAGGACGATCCGGCGGGCGCCCACCTCGATCGCGTGCAGGAGGACGCGCTCGGTGAGCCGGCGCCCGAGCCCGGAGCCGCGGGCGGCCGGGTGCACGAAGAGGCGCACGAGCTCGACGTCGTCGTGGTCGAGGCGTCGGGCGCCGACGGTCCCGGCCGCGAGTGCGCCGAGGCGGGCGAGGAAGAAGCGGTCGTCGGGGCCGGCGAACGCGGCGCGCAGGTCGAGGCGCTCCACGTCGGCGGACGGTTGGACGGTCCCGACGTCGCCCACGCCGGAGGCGCAGCCGAGCCAGTCGAGGTAGTCGTCGAGGAGCTGGGAGGCGAGCTCCCAGTCGCGGGGGTGGTGGCAGGCGGAGATGGGTGCGAACGTCATGCTCGCGACGATCCGCGAATCGGGTCCGCCGGGCATCGGGCATCCTCCCGATGCGGTGCCTGGTCGCGCGGCAGCCGAGCGCTCGCGCGAATGCGGCCGACGTGGTGACTCAGCCCACGCCGAGGAGCTGCCGGAAGACGTCCGTCGCGTCGGTCCACCGCTCGGGAACGACCACCTCGATCGAAGGGTCGCCGACGTCCAGGACGTCGCTGTGGCCGTCGATCGAGATGGACCGCACGCCGGGGGTGCCGTCGGCCGGGAACGCACCGGCCAGTGCGATCCGGCGGGTCTGGAGGTCCTCGTCGACGTGGACCGTGATCGTCACCTCGCTGGAGAGGAGGGCGGCCTGCAGGTCGGTGATGCCGAGGTCGTCGTCGAGGCCGGCCAGCGCCCCGGTCGGATCGAACCCGCTGCCGGCCTCGGTCAGCTCCGCGAGCGTGAGATCGGCCCGGAACGCTCGGGTCTCGACGCCGGCGACGTCGACCAGGCCGAGCTCCTCGCCACGCTCGAGTCGATCGACGGACTCGAGCTCGAGGAGCTCGGGGCCGAGCGCGGTCGATCCCGACTGCGAGGCGGCGAGCTGCTCCGGGGTGAGGCCGAGGCCCTCGGGCGCGACGCGCAGCCACTCGCCGCTGGCCAGCAGCTGCTCCTCGGGTGAGGAGCCCACGCCGAGCACCTCGCCGAGCACCTGGCCGAAGCGGTTGAGCTGGTACAGGGCGTCCGGCGTGACGATCTGTTCGATGACCAGCTCGTCCTCTCGGGCCCGCAGCTCCTCGAAGGTGATGTCGCCGGCGCCGGCTCCCGCCGCGCCTTCGAGGAAGCCGGCTCCGACCGAACGCAGGAGCTGCGAGGACAGCTCGCCGTCGAACTCGAACACGTCGGGCAACTCCGGTGTGATCGTCAGCGTGGTGCCGTCGTCGAGCTCCAGCTCGGTGGTCGTGAACGCCTCGAGCCGGTAGGTCTCCACGTCGGCACCGGACTCGGCGGCGGAGGCGAGCGCCTCGTCCAGGCCGATGGTCGCGAGATCGGTCCCACCGTCACCGGAGCAGGCGGCGAGGGCGACGGCGGCGGTGAGGAGGGCGAGGAGGCGGCGCACGACTGGGAGACTAACGACGCCCCGATCCGACCACAGTGGGGTGCGGGCCCCACACGACCTCGTCACTAGCCTCCGCGACCATGCGGCTCTTCGGTGTCCTCAACGCCTCGCCCGACTCCCTCCACGGCGACTCGATCGTCCGAGACGCCGACGAGGCGGCGCGCCGGGCCGAGTGGCTCCTCGCCGAGGGCGCGTGGGGGTTCGACGTCGGGGGGCAGGGGTCGACGTTCGCAGCGGGGGAGACCACGGTCGACGAGGAGTGGGGCCGGCTGGCCGCCGTCCTGCCCACCCTGGTCGCGTACGACGTGCCGATCAGCGTCGACACCTGGCGGCCCGAGACCGCCCGCCGGGCCCTGGACCTCGGGGTCACGTGGCTCAACGCCGCGGACGGTCTCCAGCAGCCCGAGATGATGGAGATCGTCGCCGAGCACCGCTGCCCGGTCGTCCTGCCCTTCCTGTCGGGGCCCGACCCGCTCCGCATGCAGGTCGTGACCGACGCCGACCCGGTGCAGGTGATCATCGACTTCTTCGAGGCCCGCCTGCGCGACGCCGACCGGTTCGGGATCCGCGAGCTCGTCGTGATCGATCCGGGTACGGGTTTCGCCCCGCACGACTGGGCGTGGGAGCGGCGGTTCGCCTACCAGCAGCAGGTGTACCGGCAGCTCGATCGGCTCCGCACCTTCGGGCTGCCCCTCTACGTCGCCCTCCCGTGGAAGGAGACCGACGATCACGAGCTGCTCCTCGACCTCGTGATCGACGCCGACCCCGACTACGGCCGGGCTCATCACCCCGACCGGATCCTCGCCGCCGCCTCGGCCCGGCGCTCGGCCAACCAGGAGCGCTGAACGTCGTTGCCGGCGTGCTCGATCGCCCGGTCGTACGCATCGACCGCTGCGGTGTCCTGACCGCTGCGTGCCAGGAGCTCGGCGCGTGCCGAGTGGAAGTAGGGGTAGTCGGCGAGGGCGTCGGCGTCGAGCTCCTCGATCGCGGCCAGGCCGGCCTCGGGTCCTCGGTGCTCGGCGATGGCCGCCGCCCGGTTGAGGGCGACGACGGGCCCTCCGCCGCTGGCCAACATCGCGTCGTACACCAGGATGATCGCCGGCCAGTCCGTCTCGGCGTAGCTCGGCGCCGTGGCGTGCAGCGCGGCGATCGTCGCCTGGAGGTGGTAGCTGCCGGCCGAGCCGCCGGCGTGGGCGACGACGAGGTGTCGCAGGCCGCGATCGATCTGGGTGCGGTCCCAGCGGCTGCGGTCCTGGTCGGGCAGGAGCACCGGACGGCCGTCGTCATCGGACCTGGTGGCTCGGCGGGCGTCGGTGAGCAGGCACAGCGCTGCGAGGCCCCGGGCCTCCGTCTCCGTCGGCAACAGCTCGGTCAGCGTCTCGGCCAACCAGATCGCCTCGTCGCAGAGGCTGCCCCGGACCAGGCCGGCGCCGGCGGAGCTGGTGTGGCCCTCGGTGAAGATGGCGTAGATCACCCCACAGACGGCGGCGAGCCGGGTCGGGAGCTGCTCGGGCGTCGGAACGACGAACGGGATGCCGGCCGCACGGACCTTGTGCTTGGCCCGCACGAGCCGCTTCGCCATCGTCGGGACGGGCACCAGGAAGGCGTGGGCGATCTGCTCGGTGGTGAGGCCGGCGACCGAGCGCAGCGTGAGCGCGACCTGGGCGTCCGGCGACAGCGCCGGGTGGCAGCACCCGAAGACGAGGGCGAGCTGATCGTCGACGAGGCGGGCCTCGTCCGGTGGGCGCTCGGCCGCCTCGGCGAGGACCGGCAGCCGGTCCTCGAAGCGACGGTCGCGCCGGATGACGTCGATCGCCTTGCGCCGGGCCGTCGTGAGCAGCCAGGCGCCCGGCGAACGGGGCGGTCCGTCGGTCCGCCACCGGCGGGAGGCCTCGACGAAGGCCTCCTGCACGACGTCCTCGGCGAGCTCGAGGTCACGCAGCTCCCGGGTGAGGGTGGCGACGAGGCGGGGCCACTCGGCCTGGAAGGCGGCATCGACCGCCGACACCGCGCTCCGTCTCATCCTCCACCCCCTCCCGCGAACGACCTGGCCCGCTCTTCGCGCTGCGCGGGCCCGATACCTCCCGCTCTGGTCTCGCGTCCACGATGCTCTGCGTCACTGGCGTGACGCGCCGCATCCGCTCGCTCGACGGGCCGCTCGGGCCCGATACCTCCCGCTCTGGTCTCGCGTCCTCGATGCTCTGCGTCACTGGCGTGACGCGCCGCATCCGCTCGCTCGACGGGCCGCTCGGGCCCTAGTCCATCTCGTACTCCATCACCGGCCAGACCTCGACCGTGCCGTAGGAGACGTTGGGGATCTTGGCAGCCCAGGAGATGGCGGCATCGAGATCGGGAACGTCGATCACGTAGAAGCCCCCGAGGACCTCCTTGGTCTCGGCGAAGGGCCCGTCGGAGGTGATGGTCGCTCCGTCGCGCACCTGCACGGTGGTCGCCGCCTCGGGTCCCTGCAGACCCTCGCCGCCGAGCATCGCCCCGGCCTCGGTGAGCTCGGTGGTGTAGGCGAACCACTTCTGCATCTCGGCGGCCTGCTCGGGGGAGCCGTCCGCCGGCTCGTCGGCCGGGTTGCTGTAGAGGGCGAGCATGTACTTCATGGCGTGTCTCCTCGTGGTGTCGGGCGGCCCTGGCGACCGCTCGATGACTCGACGAACGGGACCGCCCGAGATGGACACCCTGTCAGAGATCGAGTGGATCGACCCGCTCGATGCCACCGGAGGGGAGGCGCCGGTCCCAGTCGTCCGGCAGCAGCTCGGGCGCCAGATCGGAGAGTGGCTCGAGCACGAACCGCCGCTCCCACATCCGCGGGTGGGGCACGGTCAGACGCTCGGACTCGATCGTGGCGTCGCCCCAGAGGAGCACGTCGAGGTCGAGGGTCCTGGCGCCCCAGCGGACGGTCCGCTCGCGACCGGCGCCGGCCTCGATGGCGAGGCAGGTCTCCAGCAGCTCGAACGGGTGCTGCTCGGTCTCGAGCCGGGCGACCATGTTGAGGTAGGGCCCCTGTTCGGGCCCGCCGACCGGGGCGGTCTCGAAGACCCCGGAGGTGGCGACGACGTCGGGCAGGCTCCGGACGGCGTAGCGCAGGTGCGCTCGGCGGTCGCCGAGGTTGGAGCCGATCGCCACGTAGGCCGTCGTGGGGGTCCGCCTCGGTCGGGCGAGATCGGCGCGGGTCCGACGCAGGCGGACGCCGGTCGACACGATGTCCTCGGGCACCGGTGGGCGAAGCTTGCGCACGACCACCTCGACGGCGTCGACGCGGGCCAACCCGAGGATCTCCTCGGCGATGCGGGTGGCGACCCGTTCGAGGAGGAGGGTCTCCTCGCGCTCGACGACCTTCACCGCCAGGGCGATGGCGACGCCGTAGTCGACGGAGCGGTCGAGGTCGTCGGTGCGCCCGGCTTCGCGGGCGTCGACCTCCAGGACGAGGTCGATCTCGAAGGGTTGCGGGCGGGCCTGCTCCTCGGGCAACACGCCGATGGTGCCGACGGCGCGGATGCCGGCCAGCTCGATGCGATCAACGGTGGGGGGCATGCCGGTCAGCCTATGGAGGAGGTCGCGGAGGTTGGACACTCAATCAAACGTATGATTGAATCCAGGTGATGGCGACCTCGACGACACGCAACGACATCCTCGACGCCGCCGAGGTGCTGTTCTCGACCCAGGGGTACGACGGGACGTCGGTGCGGGAGATCACCCGCCTCGCCGACGTGAACGTGGCCGCCGTGCACTACCACTTCGGCGACAAGGCCGAGGTGCTCCGCGGTGTGACCGATCGTGTGGTCGGACCGCTCAACGCCCAGCGGTTCGACCTGCTCGACCGGCTCCTCGCCGAGGCCGACGACCGCCCGCCGATGGTGGCCATCGTGGACGCCTTCGTGCGACCGGACGTCGACGCCATCCGGCGTCTGGGTGAGCGCGGCCCGCGCGTGGCGCACTTCCTCGGCCGCGTCTACGCCGACCGGACCCCCTGGATCAGGGAGATGACGGAGGCGCAGTTCGTCCCGATCGGCGAGCGGTTCGTGCCCGTGCTCTCGGCCGCGGCTCCCCACGTCGGTCCCAGACAGCTCGCCTGGCGGATGCAGCGCACGATCGCAGTGATCGTCGAGCTGTTCGCGTCGTGGCCGGACGAACCGATGACCGACGACGACGTCACCGAGCTCCTCGACGACCTCGTCGCCTTCCTGGCCGCCGGCCTCGCCGCTCCCGTGGGACGAGGGGGTGGCGCACCGACCTGAGCAGACCGCACCAGCCCGAAGACACCCGCCCCTGTCGGCGCTTCCACACACGGACAGGGGCGGGCCCATCACGGTCCGCAACGCGGGCCATGACACGCCAGGAGCGTACCCATGACACCCATCCACCGGCCCTCGTGGCTGGACCCTGATCGCTACCCCTTCACCATCCACGGCCTCGACCTCGACGGGGGCACCGTGGCCTACCTCGACGAGGGCGACGGCCCGACGCTGCTCTTCGTCCACGTCGGCATGTGGTCCTTCGTCTTCCGCGACGTGATCGTCCGCCTGCGGGAGGAATTCCGCTGCATCACGCTCGACTTCCCCGGCTTCGGTCTGGCGCCGGACGGTCCGGGTCGGCTCTCGCTTCGCGACGCCTCCGACGTCGTCGGCCAGTTCCTCGACGCTCTGGACCTCCGCGACGTCACGCTCGTCCTGCACGATCTCGGGGGCCCTGCGGGGGTGGCTGCGGCCGGCGCCCGGCCCGAGCGCATCTCGGCCCTGGTCCTCGCGAACACCTTCCTGTGGACCCCGGACACCCGCTGGCTCCGTGCGATGCTGCGCATCGTCGGCAGCCGGCCGATGTCGGTCGTGGGCACCGTGACCAACCTCGTGCCGCGCGCCGCGTCGGGTCGAGGCGGCGTCGGGCGTCACCTCGATCGCGCCGACCGTCGGCTGTTCCGCGGACCGTATCGACCCTGGGCGCGTCGTTGGCGGTTCCACGCCATGATGCGCTCGGCGCTGCGGGACGCGACGACCACCGACGCGGCCGAACGTGCCGCCAGGGGTCCTCTGAACGACCGACCGGTCCTCACGGTCTTCGGCGAGCGCAACGATCCGTTCGGGTTCCAGCCTCGCCACGAGTCGGTCTTCCCCGACCACGAGGGCGTGGTCGTCGCCAAGGGGAACCACTTCCCGACGATGGACGATCCGGCGTTGTTCGCAGAACGGGTCGCGGCCTGGCATCGCCGCAAGGTCGTCGGGCGCGCCGAGCGCCGCGCCTGACGGCCGGGCCTCCGAGCGCGTCGAGCGCCCCGCCTGTCGGTCGGGTCGCGGCGGTCGGGCTCAGCCCGAACGGAGCTGGCGATCGAAGTGCTCGATGACGAGCTGCTCGGCCTCGTAGCAGGGGTGCCCGGGCTCGGCCCGGTACTCCGCCGTGAGCACCGAGTGCGCCTTGGTGCCGAACCCGTGCTGGTTGCCGTCGGAGGAGTCGATCTCCACCCCGATGAAGCTGTCGCCCAGCTCGCGGCGCAGCGTCTCGAACCGCTCGGCCGGGCTGAGCGGATCGTCGGTGAACCGCAGGCCGATGGCGCACAGCTCCTGGCGCTCGAGGCGATCGGAGACCGCGGTCAGGTCGTCGGTCGACAGATGGAGGTCGTCGCGGCCTCGGGGTCCGAGCGGGAGGCTCGGCTGGCTCAGCACCGGCACCCTCACCGACGGATCGACGGCGACGCCGAGCGCGAAGCCGCCGGTCCAGCACATGCCGAGGACCCCGACGCCCTCACCGCCGCAGCGCTCGTGGGTGTGGCGGGCGAGCGCCCGCAGCCAGTCGACGACCGGTGCGGTTCGTCCCCGTGCGAACGCGGCCCACTGCCGCGACACGCAGGCGGGCACGATCGCCCGGAGGTAGGCGATCGAGGAGGCCGGCTCACCCCGCGTGCCGAAGAGGTCCGGCAGGGCGACCGTGAAGCCGGCCGCGACCATCCGGCGGGCGAAGTCGGCGACCTCCGGGGTGATGCCGGGCATCTCGGTCATGATGACGAGACCGGGACCCGAGCCGGCCCACAGGACGTCGCGGGCCGTGCCGTCGTGGCCGAAGCGCTCGACGGAGAAGTCCTGCAGTGGGTCGGTGCTCATGTCGGTCAGACTGCTACATCGATGACCCGGTCACCACGAACCGTCGATCCGCCGAGGGTCGACCTCGACGGGCTCGCGGACCGGATCGCCGTGCTCCGTCACTCGGGTCGGCGGTGCCTCGTCGGGCTCGCCGGCCCGCCCGGTGCGGGGAAGTCCACCGTCGCCGGAGCCCTCGCCGGTCGCCTCGGCGGCGCGACGGTGGTGCCGATGGACGGCTTCCACCTCGCCCAGTCGGTGCTCGACGCCGCCGGCATCGCCGACCGCAAGGGTGCGCCCCACACCTTCGACGCCGCCGGCTTCGTCGCGCTGGTGCGCCGGCTGCGGGCTGCCGACGAGGTCGTCTACGCCCCCCGCTTCGACCGGCACCTCGAGGAGCCGATCGCCAACGCCATCGCCGTGACGCCGGACGACGACGTGGTGATCGTCGAGGGGAACTACCTGCTGCTCGACGAGCCACCGTGGTCGGCGGCCCGCGCCCTCTTCGACCTCGTCGCCCACCTCGATCTCGACCCCGAGGTCCGCCTCGCCCGCCTCGTCGCACGCCACGTCGTGCACGGTCGCACGCCGGACGAGGCCCAGCGCTGGATCGAGCGCAACGACGCGCGCAACGCCCGCCTCGTCGAGCGGGGTCGCGGCCGCGCCGATGTGATCCTCGCTGCGGGCTCCGTGGCCGCGCCGCACTAGCTTCGGACGCCACCTGCGCCAGCTGGAGGAGAGGGGACCTCATGGCCGTACCGCTCACACCCGACGAGATCACCGCCGAGTGGCTCGCCGCGACCGTGCCGGCCGACGTGGTCGGCGGGCCGATCACGGGCTTCGAGCTGAGCAACATCGGCGAGGGCACCGGCATCTTCGGTGAGATCGTCCGGGCGTCGCTCTCGGTCGACGGCGGGAGCGGTGCCGGTTCGGTCGTCGTGAAGATGGCCTGCACCGAGCCGGCCAACCTCGAGGTCGCCAAGGTGCTCGGCATCTACGAGCGCGAGCTGGCCATGTTCGAGCACGTCCTGCCCGACGCCCCGCTCCGGGTGCCGGCCTGCCACTTCGCACACCGGGCCGAGGACGGCCGGTTCGTCCTGGTGATGGAAGACCTGTCGGTCGACTACGAGGTCGGCGATCAGGTCGTCGGCGCCACCGTGGCCCAGGCCGAGGCCGTCGTCGACGCCGTCGCCGAGTTGCACGCCCGCTGGTGGGAGCGCCCCGAGCTCGCAGCGCTCGACTGGCTGCCGAGCGGCGACGCGCCCGCCTACCGCGCTGCCGTGCCGGGGATCTACCAGGCCGGACTGCCGGTGCTCGAGGCCGACTGGACGGATCGGGTGTCGCCGGAGGCGATCGACATCGCCCGTCGGCTCGCTCCGGGGTTCGAGGAGATCCTGGTCCGCAACTCGCAGGGCCCCCACACGCTCATCCACACCGACACGCGGCTCGACAACCTGTTGTTCGCCCGGGACGGCTCGGGGGAGGTGGCCTTCATCGACTTCCAGCTGGCCCTCCGCGGCCGGGGGGTCAGCGACCTCGCGTATCTGTTCGGCAACAGCGTGCCGACCGAGATCGCCAGGGACAGCTGGGAGTCGCTGCTGCGCCGCTGGCTCGATCGCCTCGCCGACCTCGGCGTCACCGGGTACGGGTTCGACGAGGCCGTCCGGCACTACCGGCAGTCGGCGCTCTACTACCTGTCGGGCGCGATGTCGCTGCTGGGGACCTTCGACTCGGGCAACGAGCGCGGCGCCGCGATGACCGAGGCGTACACGACCCGTTCGCTGCAGCACGTCGTCGACATCGGTGCCGCGGCCGAGGTGCCCTGAGCCGGTGCGGGTCCCCGGTCTGCCGCGACTCACCTGGTTGCCCGGCCCCGGCGAGGGCCGGGCGACGGCCGATGGGGCGGCGTTGACGATGATCGCCCCGGCCGGGAGCGACTGGTTCAACGATCCCGCCGGTCCGACCCGCACCGCCTCGGCGCCGGTGCTCACCCTCCCCGCCGACGACGACCTCCAGCTCGCCACTCGCGTGACGGTGGACTTCGCCAGCGCCTACGACGCGGGCGTGCTGTTCGTCCACCAGGGCCCGGACGACCACGCCAAGCTCTGCTTCGAGCGATCGCCCGACGGCGAGGCGATGGTCGTGACCGTCGTGACGCGGGAGGTGTCCGACGACTCCAACGAGCCCGTCATCGCCGGGCGATCGGTCCACCTCCGGGTGTCGCGGATGGGGGACGTGTTCGCCTTCCACTTCTCGACCGACGGCGAGCGATGGCGGATGTCGCGGCTCTTCCGGCTCCGCGAGCCCTCCGCCCCGACGACCCTCGGGTTCTTGGCGCAGTCACCGACCGGTGAGGGCTGCACCGTCGTGTTCGACCGCATCTCGCTCACCTCCGCGACGCTCGCCGATCCCCGCGACGGCAGCTGAGCCGGACCGGTGCGGCGGGCGATCTGGCTGACGGTCCTCCTCCTGCTCCCGGCGTGCGCGTCCGATGGTCGGACCGCGCCCGTGACCGCCGCGGTCGCCCGGGTGGAGGTCGAGACGTGCCGCTCGGGTCCGGTCGGCCGGGCGACCGCCGTCGCCGTGTCGACCTACGCGATGGTGACCGTCGCCCACGCGTTCGAGGGGGCGAGGAGCTTCCTGGTGCGCGGGCCCGACGGGGTGGCCCGCGAGGCGGAGCTGGTGCACCTCGACGTCGAGCGCGACGTCGCCGTGCTCCGGTCGGCCCAGCCGTTCGCCGAGCCCCTCCCGCTGGGGTCGCCGGTCGACGATGGCTCGGCCGCGTTCGTGTCGGCCGGTGACGCCGACGCCGTGCGGGTCGACGACGTGGAGGTGCGACGTCAGGTGTGGGTGCGACTCGACGACGGCGCCCGTCGCCGCGCGATCGAGGTCGGGGCCGACATCGTGCCCGGCGACTCCGGCGGCCCGATCGTCGTCGACGACGAGGTCGTGGCGATGGTGTTCGCCTCGTCGAGGCGGTCGGCGCGGGGCTGGGCGCTCGACGTGACCGAGCTCGAGGCGGCGATCGAGGAGGCCGATGTCTCGGCACCGGTCGCGCTCACCTGCCCCTGAGCCCGGCCCGGGGTCGGCGTCAGCCCTCGAGCGCGCTGAGATCGGGCGGGACGTCGACGGCGTGCTCGCGCAGCGCCTCGATCGGGACGACGTCGAGGGCCCGCTCGTGGGTGGACGCCAGGACCACCGGGGCGGCGACGCCGTCTCGGTGGGCTCGGAGCCAGTTGGCCGCGGTGACGCACCACCGGTCGCCCGGTCGGAGCCCCGGGAACCGGAACTGCGGCATCGGGGTGCTGAGGTCGTTGCCGATGCGGCGCTGGTGCTCGAGGAACTCGCCGGTCACGACCGCGCAGATCGTGTGGCTGCCGAGGTCCTGGGGCCCGGTCGAGCAGCAGCCGTCGCGGTAGAAACCGGTGAGCGGTTCGGTCCCGCACGGGTCGAGCTCACCGCCGAGGACGTTGCGTTCCGACACGTCGCGAGTATCGCCGGTCGCACGCGCCGTGGGCACGTCGGATGTGCCCGTCGATCGCGCGGTCTGGAACACTTCGGGCCGGAGCGAGGGGGAGGCCACGATGGTCCATCGACCGACGAGAGGCTCGGCGCCGGCACGGGTCGGCACCGAGGTACCGCTGGTGCCCGAGGGCACCACCGGAGCGCTGCTCGATCGGACCGTCTACACCGATCCGATGCGCTACGAGCTCGAGCGCGAGCGGGTGCTGCGCAGCTCGTGGTTGATCGCCGCCCGCAGCTCCGAGGCACCGGAGGCCAACGACTGGGTCCTCTACGAGGGGCACGGCGAGACGGTCATCATCAGCCGGCAGCCCGACGGCTCGCTCGCCGCGTTCCACAACGTGTGCCAGCACCGCGGCGCTCGCCTGAGCCGGGGCGAGGACCACGGCTGCCAGCGCCGGTTCACCTGCCCCTGGCACGGCTGGGTCTACGACACGACCGGCGCGGTCGTCGGCGTGCCCGAGCGGGAGGACTTCGACCAGCACCACCTCGAGGGCCTGCGCTCGCCGAAGGTGGCCGCCGACGAGTGGGGCGGATGGATCTGGATCAACCTCGCCGGCGACGACGCGCCGCCGCTGCTCGACTGGATCGGCCCCGAGATCGTCGAGGACCTCGGCCGGTTCCGGATGGAGGACATGATCGTCCACGAGAAGCTCGTCGTGGACGTGCCCTGCAACTACAAGGCGATCGTCGACGGCTTCAACGAGGTGTACCACGCCACCGAGCTGCACCACACCCCGCCGGAGTTCACCAAGGCGGCGCGGTCGACGCACTTCCACGTGGTCGAGCCGCACTCGATGATGTTCGTGCCCCGGGCCGACAAGCTCGACCGGTTGACCGAGACCGGCGATCACCACCAGAACACGATCTGCCACTACGTGCTCTTCCCCAACGCGATCTTCAACAACAACCCCGAGCACATCCAGCTCTTCCATCCGATCCCGATCGACGTCGACACGACGCGATTCACCTGCTGGGAGCTCATCTACGGGCCCGAGGGCGACGACGACTCGGACTACGAGGCGTACCACGCCAAGACGATGCAGCACTGGGAAACGCTCAAGGGCATCGTCGACGAGGACCTCTTCGTCTTCGGCGAGTTGGCGGCGACGCGGCAGTCGATGGGGTACCGACGCAACGTGCTGTCGACGCGCGAGTGCAAGATCGCGGCGTATCACGAGCAGATGGGCGCTCGGATCAGGGACTGACCCGTCCGCTGGCGCAGGGGCGGTCGAAGGCTCAGCCGTCGACGCCGGCGGCCGTGAGCAGCTCCTCGAGCGGTCGGGCCTTCGACCACAACCAGCCCTGGCCGACCGGGCAGCCCATCTCGAGCAGCGCGGCGGCGGTCTCGACCTCCTCGACCCCCTCGGCGACGGCGTGGATGCCCAGCGACGTGCACATCGACAGCACCGCGCCGACGACGCTGCTGTCCTCGAGCATCTTCGACACGAAGCTCCGGTCGATCTTCACCTCGGTGACAGGGAGCCGCTCCAGGTAGGTCAGGCTGGCGTACCCGGTGCCGAAGTCGTCGATCGACACGCCCACGCCGTGCTGAGCGACCCGGCCGAGCGCCCGCACCAGCTGCTCGAGATCGTTCGCCAATGCGGTCTCGGTGACCTCGAGCACGAGCGCCGAAGCAGGGAGGCCCGACTCCTCGAGTGCCTGGGCGACCTCGGCGTGCAGGACCTCCTCGTCGACGAAGCGGGGCGAGAGGTTGACACCGAGACGGAGGTCGCGCCCGAGTCGTTGCCGGAGGGCGACCGCGTCGAGGCAGGCCCGGCGAAGGACGATCCGACCGATCGAGTGGGCGAGCCCGATCTCCTCCGCGAGCTCGATGAACTCGCCGGGCAGGACGATGCCCCGGTCGGGGTGGTCCCACCGCACGAGCGCCTCGACCCCGGCCATCTCGCCGCTGCGGAGGTCGATCTGGGGCTGGTAGTGGACGATGAACCGCTCCGGCTCCTCCTCGATCGAGTTCCGCAGGAGCTGTTCGGTGGACAGCCGCCGATCGGCGGCCTCCTCGTCGCGGTCGGTGAAGAGGTGGATGCCGCCGCCGGCGCGCTTGGCGGCGTTCACGGCGATGTCGGCCAGCCGGAGTGCGTCGAGGCCGGACATCCCCGGCGACGCCTGGGCGACGCCGATGGAGCTCGACGTGCGGACCGGCCGACCTCGACCGGCGTCGATCGGGCGATGCACCGCCGACGACAGGTTGGCGGCGGTCGACAGCGCGTCGGCCTCGGTGTGGACGGCGGGCACGACGACGAACTCGTCGCTGCCGAGTCGGGCGACGGTGGCGCCGTCGCCGGCCACGGCGCGCATGCGCACGCCCAGCTCGATCAGCACCCGGTCGCCGGCGTCGTGGCCGAGGCTGTCGTTGACGAACTTGAAGCGGTCGAGGTCGACGAAGATCAGCCAGCGCGGCTGGTTGCGGCGCTGCTCCAGGAGCTGGGTCAGCGTGGCGCGGTTGGCGAGCCCGGTGAGCTCGTCGTGGTGCGCCTGCCACTCGGCGCGCAGCTCGGTGAGCTTCTGGTTGTGGATGTCGGTCAGCGAGTACACGATGCCGTCGACGAGCTGGCCGTCGACGAGGTCGGCGGCCCTGATCTCCATCCAGGTCCACTCGTCGGTCCCGCTCCGGCGGACGCGGACATCGGCCTGGACGGTCCCGATCGGTCCGACGCGGTCCTCGAGCTCACCGACCCACGACGACCGGTCCTCCGGGTGCACCAGATCGGCCAGGGTGGTGGGGGTGACGTCGGCGGTGTCGAGGCCGAGGTACCGGTCCGTCGCCCCCGTCACGTGGGCGACGGTGCCGTCCGCGCCGACGATCACGACCACGTCGGCGATGCGGTCGACGACCCGTTCCAGCTTGGCGTGCTGGCGCCGCTGCTCGAGCTGTGCCCGACGGCGGAACGACATCCACACCGCGAGCGCGATGCCGGCGACCGCCAGCCACGCGGCCACGATGACGGCTCTCGTCAACGCGCTGCGGGTGGCCTCGGCTTGGGCGGCCTCGTACGCCTCGTAGGCCTGGGCGACCTCGATGTAGGGCTGGTCGGCGGTGTTGATCTGGACGAACACGGGCACCAGACCGATGAGCGCGGCCTGGTCGAGCTCCTCGATGGCCAGGTCGCCGTCGAGGAAGGGCTGCAGGTTCTCGATGAGCACGCTCGTCTCGGGGTTGACGATGTCGTTCTCCGAGAGGAGCGCCGAGATCTCGTCGGTCGGCGGGGGAGCGAGGAAGTCGTCGGCCGGCGATCCGTCCGACCTCAGGTAGGGCCCGCCCTCGAGCAGGGCCCGCTGGTTGGTGACCAGGATCTCGAGCTGATCCTCGAAGGTCGCGTAGAGGTCGCCGGCGAAGTCGCTGTCCCGGTAGCGGTCGTAGAGGACGGCGAAGAGGATGACCCGCTGCGTGGTCGACGCCTGGCCGAGCGCGACGGTCGCCTCGGGCGAGGCGCTCACCGACACCGACTGCACGATCCTCGCCGAGCCGAGCACGCCACCGACGACGAGGCAGACGACGGTCACCGTCACCGCCACACGTCGGAACCACGCGCCGGAACCCATGAGTCCACCATCGGTCGTCTCGGTGCGGGGTTGAGGACCTCCGGTGGTCGATGATGGGCCGGTGACCTCGACGTTCGACCTGGTGACGATCACGACCCACGACACCGAGGCGCTCAGTGGGTTCTACGCCGCCGCCCTCGGACTGGTCGAGGTCGAGCGTGAGGACGGCGATCGGTGGATCGTCCTCGCCGAGGTGGATGGTCGGCGGCGGATCGGGTTCCAGCGCGGCGAGGACCGGCCCGGGTCCATCCACCTGGATCTGCGCTGCCCAGCGGAGGAGCTGGCCGACGAGGTGAGCAGGTTGGTGTCGCTCGGCGCCCGGCTGTCCTGCCCGGTGCGGATCGAGCCGTACGGGCAGGTCGCGAACCTGGTGGATCCGGCCGGCAACGAGCTCGACCTGGTCGCCTACGCCTGAGCGCTCGGATCGTCGTCGGAGGTCGGCAGGGAGATCGAGAACCTGGTGCCGGCCGGGGAGCTGACGAAGTCGATGTCGCCGCCGAGTCGGGTGACCTGGCGCTTCACCATGGCCAGTCCGAGCCCGCTGCCCTCGGTGTCGTGGTGGAAGCGCTGGAACATCTTGAAGACGTCGTCGTGCGCCTCGGCGGGGATCCCTCGGCCGTTGTCGGTCACCGAGATGGTCACCGTGCCGCCCTGCTCCCGTGCGCTGACGGCGACGTAGCGCTCGTCGGCCGCCGGATCGGCGAACTTCGCGCCGTTGGCCACGAGGTTGCCGAGGATCTGTCGGAGCCCGCGCCGGTCGGTCCGGATGACGAGCCCGTCGTCGACCTCGGGGCGGAGCTCGACCTGCTGCGTGTCGAGCTGCGCGGCGAGATCGCGGCCGAGCTGGTCGAGCAGCTCGCTGACGACGACGGCCGTGGCGGTGATCTCGCGGTGCTCGTCGCGGGCGAAGTCGAGGATGCCCTCGACCAGCTCGCCCTGGCGGCGGACGAGTCGCCGGATCTCCTCGACGTCCTCGTGTGCTCGGGAGAGGTCCCCGTCGCCGAGATCGTCGAGGATGCAACCGGCGATGCCGTCGATCGTGGCCAGGGGGGCCTTCAGGTCGTGGGAGGCGCTGTAGGCGAACTGGTTGAGGTCGTCGTGGAGACGGCGCAGCTGCTCGGTCTGGTGGCGGATCGCCTCCTGGTGGGCGAGGCGCTCGGAGATGTCGATCAGGGTCACCATGACGTTGCCCCGGTCGTCCATCGGGGTCAGCCCCACCTCTACGGGGAACTCCGTCCCGTCCAGACGACGCGCCCACAGCTCCCGATCGCCGCCCATCGCCCGAGCGCTCGGGCTGCCGAGGAAGCCCCGGCGGAGCTCGACGTGGTCCCGACGGTGGCGTTCGGGGACCAGCAGCTCGACCGGTCGGCCCACGAGCTCGTCGATCGACGTCGAGAAGATGCGGGCGGCCTCTCGGTTCGCGAGCCGGATCGTGCCCTCGGCGTCGATCGACACCATGGCGCACGCTGCGGCGTCGAGTATGAGGCGGGCGACGTCCCGGTCCTCCGCACCCTCGGCCTGCGTCACCCGACTGCTCCCCCGCCCTCGCGTCCGCGGCGATCACCGTGGACCGAGCGATCACGATACGACAGCCGGACGGGGCCGGAGGAGCGACCCGGCCGACCGCCTCGGCCGACGGTGGGCCAGCTCAGCCCTGTCGTGCGAGCCAGGCGTCCTCGCGCGCCGGCGACGGGCCGACTCGGAGCAGGAACCGCACCCACCACGACGGTGTCGAGGTGGCGACGGGCCGGCCGAGCTCGCCGGCGGCCTGGTCGAAGAGGTCCTCGAGGCACTGGTCGTGGAGCCAGCGCACGGCGAGCGGCCAGACGATCCGCATCGAGCCGTGGGTGCGGCCCCGGATGGTGTGCCGCAGCGCCGGCCCGGGCACCAGCTCGACGATGTGCACGCCGTCGATGCCGGTCTCGGGCTCGAAGCGGAACACCACCCGCTCGCCGGGCACGTGGTCCTCGACGTGGTAGCGGACGAAGCCGTGACCGCCCGAGGGGTGCTGGGCGAGCGGGCCGTCGAGGCGCATCGGCGGCCAGCGGCGGTTGCGGGGCCACAGCCGGTCGTCGGGCGAGCCCAACGACTCGATCAGCGCGCCGAGCTCCGACGGGTCGGCGTCCGGGAACTGCCGTTCGTGCACGTTGACGATCATGGGTTAACTGTCACTCGGTGCCAGTTGAATGGCAAGCGATTTCTGTCACACCGTGCCACTTCTGCCCGGCGACGTAGTCTGGTGCCATGGTCAGCCGCGCCGAGCACCGACGGTCGACGCTCCTGCGGCTCGCCGACGCCGCTGTCGACCTCTTCGAGGAGCGGCACCCCGAGCAGCCGACGGCCGAGGAGATCGCCGAGCGGGCCGAGGTCTCGCGGCGGACCGTCTTCCGCTACGTCGATGCCAAGGAGGACCTGGCCTTCGTCCGTCCGATCCTGTGGCTGGACATCTTCGACGCCGCCGTCGCCGAGGTGGCCGACGGCACGATCCGCGAGCGGATCGTGCACGGCGCCAACCGGATCTCGCGCGACATCGACGCCGACCCCGAACCGGTCCGCCGGGCGCTGCTCCTCGCCAGCCGAACCCCCGGCATGGCCGGTCGCTACGGGGCGGTCAACCAGCGCTGGGTCCAGCGGATCGCTGCCGAGATCGCCGGCGACGACGCCGACGCCGAGACCCGGTTCCGGGCCCACGTCCTCGGCGCTGCCGTCATGGGGGTGATCGACGCCGCGCTCGCCGAGTGGGTGGACGACCCCGACCGGCGACTCGTCGACATCGTCGACCGCGGGCTGGAGTACCTCGCACCGATCCTCGACGGGTGAGCCCGTCGGGCCGCGACGTGCGAGGCTCGGAGCAGCGAACCACGCCGACCGGGGGGAACCGCATGGCACGACGCACCGTCAACGACATGGTCGCCGAGGCCAAGGCCGAGATCGAGGAGCTGACGGTCGAGGAGCTCCAGGCGGAGATGGCAGCTGGCTCGTGCACCGTGATCGACATCCGCGACATCCGCGAGCGGGTCCAGATGGGAGCGATCCCCGGTGCGGTGTCCGAGCCGCGGGGGATGCTGGAGTTCTGGTTCGACCCGGAGAGCCCCTACTACCGGGGTCCCGGGTTCGAGGAGCGCTTCGTCTTCTACTGCGCCGGCGGGATGCGGTCGGCACTCGCCGCGAAGGTGATCCAGGACCTCGGCTTCTCCAACGTCGCTCACCTCGAGACCGGCTTCGGTGGCTGGAAGGAGTCCGGCGCCGAGATCGAGGACGTGGCGTCGACATCGAAGTGGATCAAGCGCCCCGAGTGAGGAGCCACACGGCCGCGTGGTCGAGGTCGGCGTGGCCGGCCTCGACGAGGTGTTCGTAGCGGCGGGTGGCCGCTGCGGTCACGGGCACCTCGGCACCGACCGTGCGCGCCAGCTCGGCGATGATCCCGAGGTCCTTCAGCTGGGTCGCCGCCCGGCCGCCGGGCTCGAAGTCCTGCTCGAGCATGCGGCGGCCGTGCAGCTCGAGTACCCGGCTCGCGGCGTAGCCGCCGAGGAGCGCGTCGCGGACCGCGGCCGGGTCGGCGCCGGCTCGCTCCGCCAGGGAGAGCGCTTCGGCCACGGCGTTGATCGTGGTGCCGACGATGGCCTGGTTGCAGGCCTTGGCGACCTGGCCGGCACCGGGCCCGCCGATCACGGTGACCCGTCCCGCGAGCTCGCCGAGCACCGGCAGGGCCGCCGCGATCGCCACGTCATCGCCACCGACCATGATCGACAGCGATCCGTCGCGGGCCGCCGTCGGCCCACCCGACACCGGTGCGTCGACGAACCGGGCGCCGGCAGCCCGCACCGTCGCCGCCAGCCGCTCGGCGGTGGCCGGCCTCGTCGTCGAGGTGTCGATGACCACCGCGCCGGCCGGGAGGTGGGGGAGGAGGTCGTCGACCACGGCGGCGACCTGGTCGTCGGCGGGGAGCGACAGCAGCACGGTGCCCGTCGCCGCGACCTCCGACATCGACTCGGCCCACGCCGCCGACCCCCGCACCGCGTCGTAGGAGGCGTGGCGGCGCGAGCGCACGATCACCTCGGCGCCCCGCTCGGCCAGCCGCTGCACCATCGGCACGCCCATGAGGCCCAGGCCCACCACGCCGACCGGTCCCGCTGGTGTCGTCATGGCGTGACGTTAGGCAGGTGGGACCTCGAAGACGAAGCGCTCCTCGACCAGCGTCGTGCCGGTCCAGTCGTGGCCGGCCAGCAGGACCTCCACCCGCTCACCGCCGTCGTCGACGATCTCGACGGTGCCGAACTGGCCGCCACCGGGGAAGGTCCCACCGGAGTACGGGCCGCCCTTCACGCTGCCCGGCCGGTCGAGCGCCGCCGCCTGCAGGACCGGGAAGCCGCCCGGGCTGTTGGTCCCGTCGTCGAGGGCGACCATGTGCGCGTCGCCGCTGACGATGACGAGGTCGTCGACGCCGGCGGCGACGAGGGCCTCCGCGATGCGCTCGCGCTCCTCGGCGTACCCGGCCCAGGTGTCGGAGCCCGGGCTCGCAGCGCCGATCCACGGCGTGCCGTTGGCCCACACGACGACGGCGTGATCGGCCGACGCCGCCGCGATCTCCTCGATCAGCCAGGCCTCCTGCTCCGCGCCGAGGAGCGTGTCGTCGCTGCGGTGCGAGCGGTTGTCGGTGAGCACGAACCGGATGCGCCCGATCGTGAACGCGTGCTCGATCGAACCGTCGGGACCGGACCGCACGAGATCGGCGTGGGGCACGAGGTCGCGGTAGACCTCCCGCGCTGCCGGCCCGCTCGGCGACGACCCGTCGGCGTCGTTCGGACCGAAGTCGTGGTCGTCCCAGACGTACGCGATCGGGGTCGACCGGTACAACGCGGCCTGACCCGGCCGGGTGAGCAGCCGGTCGTAGGCCTCGACGAACCGGGCGGTCGAGTCCTCGCCGATGTTCTCGTAGTGGGCGTCGCCGAGCAGGAGGTACAGGAGGGGATCGGTGGCTGCGATCGTGTCGAACACCGCACCGTTCGAGCCCGTGCGGGCACAGGACGCGGCGGCGATGCGGAACGACATCGGACCGTCGTCCGCGGTCGTGAAGGTGCCGTTGCCGCGGCCGCGGTCGGCTTCGCCGTCGACGACCACCGTGTAGTCGTGCTCGGTCCCCGGCGTGAGACCGGTCACGTCGAGGCGGACGACGCCGTCGGCATCGGGGACGGTGGCGTCGCTGGTCCGCTCGGAGCCATCGGCGCCGCGGACCTCGAGCCGCACGCGCTCGGCGTCGCGGTCGACCCGGGCGACCACGCTCACGCGGTCCGGTCCGAGGCCACCGCTCCAGACCCACTCGACCGCATCGACGGCGACCTGCTCGGCGACCGACTCGGGGTGCGTCGGCCCGAAGTGCCGGTCGTAGAGCGCCGAGGCGCCCGACCAGGTCCCGACGACGGTGACGGTCGTGAGCACGGCGGCGACCCCGATCGGGCTCCAGCGCTGCCGGTGCTGCCAGCCGAGCCAGGTCAGGATCGACGGCACGATCAGGATCACGGTCAGGGTGGTGGCCAACGCCGGCCGGTACTGGACCGCGGCGAAGGTGCCGACGAGGCTCGCGGAGACGAAGCCGAGCACGGCGCCGAGCGAGTGCCACCGCAGGGAGAGCAGCCCGGAGAGCCCGAGCAGCACGGCCGCGCCGAGCTGCACCCACCGCTCGATCCGTTGGTCGGCGGCGACGCCCTCGGGGTCGTTCGGGAGGCCGAACCGCACGGCGAGCACGACGAGACCGATCACCGAGGCGGCCGACCAGAGCGCGGCGAGCTGATGGATCCGGTGGACGAGCATCGGGTGCAGCGCGATGACGCCGTGCAAGGGGTCCGGTGGCTCGCGCCAGGCGCATCCACGGCATCGGGCGTGCCAGGCCCGATGGGCGATCACCCAGTGCACGGCGAGCACCAACGTCGCGCCGACCAGGGCTCCGGCGACGACGTCGAGCGGCCAGTGCGCTTCGATCCTGACGCGATGAACCGCGGACGCCACCACGCCGAGGACGAGCACGGTACGGGTGAGCGTCGCCAGGGTCTTCGACTCGGTCATGGTCTCGAGCGCGAGCGGGAGCAGTCCTGCGATGAGGGCCGCCTGGAGCACGTGGCCGCTCGGGAAGGAGTCCTCGACGCCCGTCAGCGGGCGGGGTCGCTCGACCAGCTCGCGCAGCGCGAACGATGTCGCGACGCCCAGGACGACGGCTCCGGGGTAGAGCAGCGCGACGGGTCGGCAGCGGAGCGCGGCGAGCCCGATCAGGGTGGCGAGCAGGACGGCGACGTCGGTCCGACCGAGCGGATCGATGAAGCGGACCGGGTCGAGCCAGGTCTGCTCGACCAGCCAGTCGGCGATCGGCTCGTCGATCTGCTGGGTCGTGCCGTGGCTCGCCCCGACCAGCAGCGTCACGAGGGCGGTCGCCGCCGCGGCGACGAGGACCGCGAGTCCGAGCGCACGCGGCGGCCGATCGTCGCGGGCGTGGCTCAGCTCGGTGAGCGGAGTGGTGCGGAGCACCTGGCGCGGCAGCGGTCTCACCTCCGGCCACCGAACGTACGCGGCCGCGGTGACCACCGCGAGTGCGCCCAGTGCTGCCGCCGAGACGAGGCTGATGGCGAGCAGCCAGGCGATGTCGGAGACGCGACCGCCCTCGCGGAGGTAGTTGGCGGACGAGCCGATGGCGACGTAGCTCGCAGCGCCCAGGAACGCCATCGTCCACCAGAGGTACGTGCGCCTCGGGAGCAGCCCGAGATCGATGCCGCGGACGGTGCGCCGCTCGCCGGCGACGACGACGCTGGCCACGTCGTTGGCCGTGAGCACGACCCGCCGGCGGTGGGCCCGCCGTGACCGGAGCTTGAAGAGGTCGCGGACGACCGTCGCCAACGAGAACAGCAGACCGACGCTCATGATCGCCGGGACGAAGACGTGGAACCGGTCCGTGCCCATGTCGTCGAACACGTCACCGCGGCGAGCGCTCATGGCTGCACGACCTCGTGCTCGTGCACGACGATGCGTCCGAGATCGCCGTCGACGGTGACGGTGCGTCCGTCGAGCTGGTCGATGGCGCCGGCGACGTTGAGCACCGCCGGCACACCGAGCTCGCGGGCCAGGATCGCCGCGTGGGACAGCGGCCCGCCGACCTCGACGACGACGGCGCCGGCGTCGACGAAGCGGGGCGACCAGGACGCGTCGGTCGACCGGGCGACGAGCACCTCGCCGGGTTCCAGCCCGTCGTCGGAGGTGTGGAGCACCCGGGCGCGACCGGTGGCCGTCCCCGCGCTCGCACCCCAGCCGGTCAGCTCCGCGGCGACCGGCCCCGTCACGGGGGTGGCGGGACGGGGCCGACCGCGGAACCGGACGGGGAGCGGCGCCGCGTCGGCGCACCGGCGACCGGCGCGGCGTCGGGCGGCGAGCCCGCCCGGGACCTCGGCCTCGAGGATCGCTTCGGTGAGCTCGGCCACCCCGAGCAGCTCGACGTCGTCGGCGCTCGCCAGAAGCCTCGCGGCGGCGAGCCGGCGTCCGAGCTCGACGTCGATGCGCCGGATCGCACCACCGACCGAGAGCAGGGCGGCCTTGGTCTGCTCCCGGAGCCCGAGGAGCGAGCCGGCGTCGGCGATCACCCGCCGCAGCACGTGGATGCGCACGTCGACGACCTGCCCGGTGATGATGCGGCGGGTGCGCCACCCGGGCCGAGCCCGCAGCAGCGCCTCGAGGGCCGCCCGGCGAGCGGCGGCGACCTCGGGCGCCGGCCGAGGCACCTCGGGCGCGTCGAGCCCTCGTTCGGCCCAGGTCGGCCCGGCGATCACGGCCATCGAGTCGCCGGCGTCGACGATCCGGTCGACGTCGGTGTGCACGACGTCGCGGGCCCGTCGGGCGGCCTCCTGCTCGCCCAGGTGAGGTGCGAGGAGCAGCTCCACCCGGTGGTGGGCGGCGCCCGCCGATGCGGCGACCGCGAGCTCGGCGGCGAGGCCGCGCGCCGCCAGGTCGACGAGCCGGTTGCGTCGGCGGAGCAGCTCCCGGTCGCTGCAGCGCCGGTCGTCGAGCGCGTCGTCGAGTCGTCGGGCGGCCTCGACCGTGATCTCGGCGTCCTCCACGGCCTGGCGTCGCAGGATCATCACGCGGAGGTCGTGGACGAGGGCCCGCAGTCCGCCGGCGTGGCGGCTCGACATCGTCGACGACGGTGAGGGAGACGATCCGAAGTACTGCGCCTCGAGCTCGTCGACACCGCCACCGGGCAGGAGCTCGGCCGCCTCGCGCAACCGATCGAAGTCCAGGGCCACACGGCCCCGCACCCGGCGGATCAGCGGCCGGTCCTCGTCGCGCTCGGGAAGGGCGTCGAGGTCGCCGAGGGTCCGACGGAGTGCCTCCTCCAGCAGGAAGCGGTTGGTCTCCCACACGAGCGGGGGCAGGGCGCCGGGCACCATCTCGCCGATGCCCGCGGTGGTCAGCTCCGCGTCGTCGACGGGGGTGTCGAACCCGTCGTCGTCGGGGTCGTCGATCGTCGTGATCGGCCGGGCCTGCACGATCCAGACGGTGTCGTCGGCGGCCCACTCGACGTCCTGGGGGCAACCGCTGCGCTCCTCGATGCGGAGCGCGAGGTCGAGCGCCTCCTCCACGTCGGGCGGGAGGGGTTCCCGGGCGGCGGTGTCGCGTGCCACCACCCAGGCCGTCGGCGTCTCGGTGCCGGCGACCAGCGACTCGCCGAGCCCCTCGACGGCCTCGACCCGTGCGGCGCCGACGGTCCGTCCGGGATCGACGGTGAAGACGACGCCCGCACGGCGGGCCGCGACCATGTGCATCGCGACGACGGCCATCGCCGCGTCGTGGTCGTCGACGCCGAGCGCCAGTCGATAGGCGCGGGGTGCGCGGTGCCACAGCGACGCCCAGACCAGGCGGATCCCGCGGAGCACGGCCTCGTCGTCGGCCGCGTCGACGTCGAGGATCGAGCGGTACTGGCCTGCGAAGGACGAGCTGCCGAGATCCTCGACCGTCGCCGAGGACCGGAGCGCGACCGTCGGTCCGATCGATCGGATCAGCTCGAGGAGCTGGGTCCGCGTCGACGGCGCGATGTCGGCCGAGCAGAAGGCACCGTCGACCCGATCGTCGCCGACGACCGCGCCACCGCGGATGCGGCCGACGAGGGCTCGGATCGAGGGCTGTCGCGCGAACTCCGCGTATGCCGCCGTGGTCACCGCGACGGACGCAGGGACCGGCAACCGTCCCGCGACGAGCCGGTCGAGCGCCGCCCCCTTCCCGCCGACGAGGGCCAGCTCGTGCCCGGACCCGTCGATCCGGACGGCGGCCCGGCTCACGTCGGTGCCGGTGGACGGCTCCCCCTCGCCACGACGTCGTCCACCGGTACGTCCACGTCGCGCAC
Source organism: Actinomycetota bacterium (assembly GCA_039818945.1). Taxonomy (GTDB): domain Bacteria; phylum Actinomycetota; class Acidimicrobiia; order Acidimicrobiales; family Poriferisodalaceae; genus JBCBSZ01. Next base: position 122,131 of record JBCBSZ010000003.1, on the reverse strand, counting down.
GAACTGCGCCCGGTACGCGGCCAGGGCGCGGTCGGCGATGGTCTCCAGCGGTTCCCCCGACGCCGCGCTGCGCCGCCTGAGCCACCGGACGAGGTCGGCGCGCAACGAGACGCGCACGCGGCTCGACCGCGTCTGGAGGAGGAGCAGCCCGAGGAGCAGGAGGATGACGCCGAAGACCGCCACGAAGTCGGCCTCGCCGCTGACGATCGCGTCGACGACGCCGACCGCGGCGACGATGGCTGCGAGCGCGACGAGGGAGAGGTTCTGGTGCGACGGCGTCATCGTCCCTCCTCCAGGACGCCCCAATTCTCCGTTGCGCAGTCCGGTCGGACCAGAGTCGGAGGTCCGGGCGGAGTCCTCAGAGCGTCGTGGCGTACCGCAGCTCGACGACGTCGACCCCGCCGAAGTCGACCGCCTTCTCGGTGCCGTCCGGGAGCCAACCGTTCCGCTCGTAGAACCTGCGGGCGCGTGCGTTCTCCCTCACGACCCACAGCACGGCCTCGTCGTGGCCGAGCGAGCGCAGCGCCTCCTCACCGGCCTCGAACAGCGCCTGGCCGACACCGGTGCCGAACGCGTCGGGATCGAGGTTGATCGCATAGAGCTCACCGATGCGGCGCTCGTCGCGCTCGGTGCCGACCGTCACCCCGCCGACGATCCGCCCCTCCAGATCGCCGACCAGGTGCACGACGTCGGCGGGCACGTCGCCGAGGTGCTCGCGCCAGCGGGCGGCCCGCGCCGTGCCGTCGAGCCCGTCGAGGTAGTCGTCGGGCATGATCCCGCGATAGGCGGCCTGCCAGGCTCGCACGTGCACCGGGCCCAGCTGGTCGGCGTCGTCGACGGTGAGGGGTCGGATCTCGAGCGCCATCCCACATGCTCGGCGGACCCGGCGGCGGTGTCGAGGCGTTATCGCGGCTCGAGGACGGCGACGTTGAGTGGGCCGCGGGTGACGTCGGCCCGCACGTCGCGCCGCCGGCCCCAGGTCCACACACCGCCGTCCGCGTCGGCCTCGAGGTTTCGCAGCCACTGCGAGTCCGATCGGACGGTGCTCACCGCGACCCGGTCCAGCACACGGAAGCCGACCAGCGGCACCTCCCGCACCTTCCCGCTGCGGCGCCCCGTCGTCTCGAGCAGCACCAGCCCGACCCCGACCGGCAGCGGGGAGCCCACGCCACGCCGGACGGCGGGGACGACGACGGAGTTGAGGGCCCGGAAGGCGGAGCGGAGCGACAGATCGGCCACGTGCGGTACAACGCCGCCCGTCGCCGCATGTTCCCGGGGTCAACTCCGTTGTGGAGCGAGCGGGCGGTCGGGCAGGCTCGGCCGATGCAGCGCGCCTTCCGTCAGATCGACGTCTTCAGCTCTGGACCCCTCTCCGGCAACCCGCTCGCGGTGGTGCTCGACGGCGATGGCCTCGGCACCGACGAGATGCAGCGCTTCGCCAACTGGACGAACCTGTCCGAGACCACGTTCGTGGTCCCGACGAGCTCGCCCGAGGCCGACTACGGCGTGCGGATCTTCACCCCGGCGAGCGAGCTCCCCTTCGCCGGTCATCCCACGCTGGGGACCTGCCACGCCTGGCTGGAGGCCGGCGGCGCGCCGAAGCGGCCCGACGTCGTGGTCCAGGAGTGCGGCGCGGGGCTGGTCCCGCTGCGCCGCGTCGACACCGGCCTCGCGTTCGCCGCGCCCCCTCTCGTGCGGTCCGGCCCGGTCGGCGACGAGGATCGGGCGATGGTGCTCCGTGTGCTGCGCCTCGACGAAGCCGACGTCGTCGAGCTCGCCTGGATCGACAACGGCCCCGGCTGGATCGGCGTGCTGCTCGCCGACGCCGATGCCGTCCTGGCGCTCGACCCCGACCTGGGAGCCGAACCGCGCTACGACATCGGCGTCGTCGGCCCGCACGGCGCGGGCGGGCCGGCCGACCTGGAGCTGCGGGCCTTCTTCCGCGAGGGCGGGACCGCCTTCGAGGACCCGGTCACCGGGAGCCTCAACGCCTCGGTGGCGCAGTGGTTGATCGAGACCGGCCGGGCGAGCGCCCCGTACACCGCCCGGCAGGGAACTGCGATCGGTCGGGCCGGACGCATCGAGGTGACCGCGGACGCCGACGGCACGATCTGGGTCGGCGGCGCGTCGACCACCCACGTGGAGGGCACCGTCACCCTGTGACGGCCCCGCCGGGACCCCTCCCGGTACCGTTGGCGGCGTGCGGGAGCGTGGTGGACGGGTGCCGACCCGTGCGAACCGACGTCGGGTGACGTCGTGATCCGGCGCTCGCTCGCGGCGCTGATCCTGGGTCCGGCGCTGCTGATCGCGTCGTTGTCCTGGTCGGGCTTCGTGGCGCTGCGCACGGTCTTCGACCCCGACCGGTCGGCCGACGTGGCCGAGGAGCTCTTCGACAACGAGGAGGTCCAGGAGCAGCTGACCACCAACCTCGGCGTCGCGATCGAGACCGCGCTGCCCGACGACGTGCCGGTCACCGACGAGCAGATCGACGCCATCGCCGCGTTCGCGCTCGAGGACCCGGCGGTGGAGGCGCTGATCCTGCAGGCCCTCGACTCCGCCCACGGGGCATTCCTCGGCGAGGGAACGGCGCCCACGACCCTGTCGCTCGGGCCGGTGACCGAGTCGCTGCGGGCGTCACTGGTCGAAGCGGTGCCGCAGGCCGAGGGGTCGATCCCCGAGATCGAGCCCGTCGAGGTGACGCTGCCGACCGACCGCATCCCCGACGCCTCACCGCTGCGCTCGCTGCTCCAACGCCTCGTGCCCATCGGTGCGCTCCTGGCCGCCATCGGCGTCGTCGTCGCGCTCCTCACCACGTCGGACCGACCCACCGTGCTGCGCAGTGCCGGGATCTGGGCCATCGGTGCCGCGGCGTTCTCGCTCGTGGTCGGCCTCGGCCTGCCCGTCCTCATCCGCCGGTTCGCCCCCGACCAGGCCGAGGTGCTCGCCGCCCTGCTCGCGGCGATGCTGCGTTCGGTGGTGGTGCCTGCGATCGCCCTCGCCGTCGGCGGGGTGGTGCTGCTCGTCCTCTCGGCGATCGTGGCCTCGGCCGGGTCGGGTCGGGCGGCACCGGCCGCCGCGCCCGCCCCCGTCGCTGCGCCACCCGGCGGTCGGACCGAGGCGCGAGGCGTGCCCGCCGGCGGACCGGTCCACGCCGCTCCGCCACCGCAGCCGCAGTACGCCCCGCCACCGGTCGCGCCGCCTCCGGCTGCGCCCCGGCGCCCGATGCCCGGCGAGCCGGGCTCGTCGCCGACGACCGTCATGCCGCCGGTGCCCGGTCCGGCGCCGGGCTGGAACGAGCCCGCCGCTCCGGCGCCCAGCACGCCGGCGCCCGAGCCGGCCGCCGGACCGCAGCTCCCGCCCCGCTGGGTCGAGGGTCACGGTTGGGTGATGCACCCACAGGACCAGGGCCCGCCGCCCTCCGACGCCACCTGGGTCGCCGGCGTCGGCTACGTCCTCGCCGATCAGTCGGCGGCGCCACCCTCCGACGTCTGACGCTCCCGGTAGCGGCGGATCAGCGCCGCGGTCGACGAGTCGTGGTGCGACAGGTCGGGTTCGCCGGCGTCGCCGAGCTCGCCGGCGATGCGGGTGGCGAGGACCTTGCCGAGCTCGACGCCCCACTGGTCGAAGGAGTTGATCCCCCACACGATGCCCTGGGCGAGCACCTTGTGCTCGTAGAGGGCGACGAGCTGGCCGAGCACCGACGGGGTGAGCGACGGCGCCATGATCATCGAGGTCGGTCGGTCGCCGGGGAAGGTCCGGTGGGCGACCAGCGTCCCCGTGACGCCTCCGGCCTCGACCTCCTCGGCCGTCTTGCCCATCGCCAGCGCCTCGGCCTGGGCGAAGAGGTTGGCGAGGAGCAGCTCGTGCTGGCCACCGACGTCGTCGTTCGCCTCCCAGAAGCCGATCAGGTCGGCCGGCACCTTCGTCGTGCCCTGGTGGATCAGCTGGTAGAAGGCGTGCTGGCCGTTGGTCCCCGGCTCACCCCACACGATCGGGCCGGTCTCCATCTCGACGTCGGAGCCGTCGAGGCGCACCCGCTTGCCGTTGCTCTCCATATCGAGCTGTTGGAGGTAGGCCGGGAACCGCTCGAGATCCTGGTGGTAGGGGAGCACGGCGTAGGTCGAGAGGCCGAGCACGTCCCGGTACCAGATGCCGAGTAGGGCGAGCAGCACCGGCACGTTGCGCTCCAGCTCGGTGTCGCGCAGGTGGAGGTCCATCGTGCGGTAGCCGTCGAGCAGCTCGGCGAAGCGCTCCGGACCGATGGCCAGCATCACCGCCATGCCGATCGCCGACGGCAGCGAGTACCGCCCGCCGACCCACTCCCAGAAGCCGAACATGTTGTCGGTGTCGATGCCGAAGGCCGCGACCTCGGTGGCATTGGTCGAGAGCGCGACGAAGTGCTTCGCCACGGCGCTCTCGTCGCCGCCGAGTCCGGCGAGCAACCAGTCGCGGGCGGCGCGGGCGTTGCTCAGCGTCTCGAGCGTCGTGAACGTCTTCGAGGCGACGATGAACAGCGTCGTGGCCGGATCGGCATCAGCGAGCTGGCCGATGAGGTGGCTGGGGTCGACGTTCGACACGAACCGGACGTCGAGCTCGGCGTCGATCCAGTGCCGGAGGGCCCGGTGGGCCATCACCGGACCGAGGTCGGAGCCGCCGATGCCGATGTTGACGACGGTGCGGATGCGCTCGCCGGTGTGGCCGACCCACTCGCCGCTGCGGACCCGGTCGGCGAACGCACCCATGCGGCCGAGCACCTCGTGGACCTCGCCGACCACGTCGTCACCGTCGACGACGTAGCGGTCGTCGGCCGCGGCCCGGAGCGCCACGTGCAGGACGGCGCGGTCCTCGGTCGTGTTGATGTGCTCGCCGGAGAACATCGCTGCGACCCGCTCGGCCACACCCGCCGTGCGGGCGACCTCGAGCAGCAGCCGGATCGTCTCGTCGGTGACGAGGTGCTTCGACAGGTCGACCGACAGGTCGCCGGCGTCGAAGGTCAGGCGCTCGGCCCGACCGGGATCGTCCGCGAAGGCCGCTCGCAGCGACAGGTCGCGGACGTCGTCGGCGTGGGCGACCAGGGTCGCCCAGGCGGGTGAGGAGGTGAGGTCGGTGGTCATGGAACCTTCTTCTCGAGGTGCCCGCCGAAGCCCTTGCGCATGGCGGACAGGACCTTGTTGGCGAAGTCGTCGCGGTCGCGGCTGGCGAAGCGGGAGTAGAGCGCGGCCGAGAGGACCGGGGCCGGGACGCCCTCGTCGACGGCGGACAGCACGGTCCAGCGGCCCTCGCCCGAGTCCGACACGTGACCGCTGAACCCGTCGAGCTCGCCGTCGCTGGCGAAGGCCTCGGCGGTGAGGTCGAGCAGCCACGAGGCGACGACGCTGCCCCGGCGCCACACCTCGGTGATCTCGGGAACGTCGAGCTGGTAGCGGTACTGCTCGGGGTTCCGCAGCGGTGCGGTCTCGGCGTCGACCGCGGCGTCGCCCAGGCCCACGTCGGCGTGGCGGATGATGTTCAGGCCCTCGGCGAAGGCCGCCATCATCCCGTACTCGATGCCGTTGTGGACCATCTTCACGAAGTGCCCGGCGCCGGCCGGGCCGCAGTGCAGGTAGCCGTGCTCGGCGGTCGACGGCTCGCCCTCCTTGCCCGGGGTGCGCTCGGCCGCCTCGACGCCGGGCGCGAGCGCGTGGAAGATCGGCCCGAGCCGCTCCACCGCCTCCGTCTCACCGCCGATCATCAGGCAGAAGCCCCGCTCCAGGCCGAAGACGCCGCCGCTCGTGCCGACGTCGAGGTGGACGATGCCCCGCTCGGCGAGATCGGCCGCCCGGATGAGATCGTCGACGTAGTAGCTGTTGCCGCCGTCGATGACGACGTCACCGGCCTCGAGGTGGTCGGCGACGTCGCGCACGACCCGGTCGGCGATGCCGGCCGGGACCATCACCCACACCGCCCTCGGGCCGTCGAGCTTGGCGGCGAGGTCGTCGAGGGAGTCGGCCCCGACCGCCCCCTCGCCGACCAGCTCTGCGATGGCGTCGGCGTCCGTGTCGAAGACCACGCATTCGTGCCCGGCTCGCATGAGGCGGCGCACCAGGTTGGCGCCCATCCGGCCCAGACCGATCATTCCGAGCTGCACGAGGAGTCCTCTCGTCGATGTCGTCAGCGTCGTCCGGCCTCACCTTCGCGCATCACCGCGGGGCCGGGTGTCCGCTCCTCACAACCCGTCGATGCGTGCGATCACTCCCGGCCCGAGCGAGACCGGGGTGACGCCCATCGCCTCGTAGACCGACGGCGGCACCGAGATGTCCGCCAGGTGCAGCTCGCCCACGATCTCCTGGCCCCGCAGCCCGGCTTTGGGCAGGGCGAGGGTCATCGTCGCGGTCGCCCGCACGGCCGGGGTCGCCGCCCGACCCGTGGCGGTGTCGAGGCCGGAGGGCGCGTCGAGGGAGAGCACCGGGGCCGGCGAGTCGTTCATCGCGTCGATGAGGCGCGCGGCCCGCTCCCGGGGATCGCCCCGAAGCGAGTAGCCGATCACCGCGTCGACCCACAGGTCGGGGTCGTCGGGGGCGGCGTCGACGATCGCCACGCCCATCCGCTCGACCCCGTCGAGCTGGTGGGCCGGCACCGGCGCGAAGCGGTCCCGGTCCGCCGCGAGCACGACGGTCACCGCGGCGCCGGCGTTGGCCAGATGGCGTGCCGCGACCAGGCCGCCACCCCCGTTCCCACCCGGACCGACGCAGACGGCGGGGCGGGCGGTGCCGAAGCGGTCCAGGGCGAGCCGGGCCAGGCTGCGGCCGGCGTTCTCCATCATCTGGACCAGCTCGATGTGGAGGTCCTCGATCATCACCCGGTCGACCTCGATCATCTGCTCGGTGTCGATCCAGGCCACCTCGTCGGCGTCGATCACCCGGGTCTGGCGCACGGGTCGAGTCTGCCCCATCGCCCGTAGCCTGGGCGCATGGCCGATCCCGTGCTGCAGACCGTCGCCCTCGGTGCCCAGTGGCAGACCGTCGACCCGTTCCTGTTCTGCGTCCACCACGACGACGCCTACCCGTCGTCCGATGGCGAGCTGGCCCCGGCGGCATCGCTCGCCGGCCGCCAGCTGGGCAGCGACTTCTCGTACCAGGACGGCTGGTCGATGTACCACGGCCGCCGCGTCCCGGGCTTCCCGGCGCACCCGCACCGCGGCTTCGAGACGATCACGTACGTTCGCCGCGGGCTCGTCGACCACGCCGACTCCCTCGGCGCGGCCGCACGCTACGGCCGGGGCGACACGCAGTGGCTCACCGCCGGGGAGGGCATCGTCCACGCCGAGATGTTCCCGCTGCTCGACGCCGAGGCGCCCAACCCGCTGGAGCTGTTCCAGATCTGGCTGAACCTGCCGGCCGACGACAAGATGGTCGACGCCCACTTCACGATGCTCTGGGACGCCGAGACGCCGCGGCTCGTCGCCTCCGACGACGCCGGCCGCAGCATCGAGGTGACCGTCGTCGCCGGCCGCCTGGGCGAGCTCGTGCCACCGTCGCCGCCACCCTCGTCATGGGCGTCGCGGCCCGAGGCGGACGTCGCGGTGTGGCACCTCCGCCTCGACCCGGGCGCCGAGTGGACGCTCCCCGCCGCCGCCGGCCCCGACACGGTCCGCACGCTGTACCTGTTCGAGGGGTCGGGGCTGTCCATCGGCGGCCACGACATCGGCGCCCGCACCGGGGCGGTCGTCCGCTGCGACGAGGACGTGCTCCTCACCGGCGGCCCCGACGGCTCCGAGGTCCTGATGCTCCAGGGCCGCCCGATCGGCGAGCCGGTCGCCCAGTACGGGCCGTTCGTGATGAACGACCGGGCCGGCATCGAGCAGGCGTTCGCCGACTACCAGCGCACCGGCTTCGGCGGGTGGCCGTGGCCGGCCGAGGACCCCACCCACGGCGACGAGCCCCGCCGCTTCGCCCGGCACGCCGACGGTCGGGTCGAGGACGCGCCGGCCACCCCGACGGCTCACTGAGCCGTGCCGCTCACCGAGCGCCTCGAGCTGCGGCCGCCCGTGGAGGGCGATCGGTCCCGCTTCGTCGAGCTGTTCTGCGACGACGAGTTCATGGTCTTCTCCGGCGGGACGCACACGCCGGAGTCTGCCTCGGCGCGCTTCGACCGCATGCTGGAGCGGGCGGCGGAGGTCCCGTTCGCCAAGCAGCCCGTCATCGAGCGCAGCTCCGGCGTGATCGTCGGGTACTCCGGCGTCGACCGCTACACCTTCGAGGGGAAGGATCGGCTGGAGTACGGCTGTCGCCTCGTGCCGTCCGCCCGGGGGCGGGGCTACGCCACGGAGGCTGGGCTCGCCCTGCTCGAGGTCGCCGAGGCGGCCTGGACCGGCGAGCTGATCGCCATGATCGACCCCCGCAACACCCCGTCGGCCAACGTGATCATCAAGCTCGGCTTCAGCTGGTGGAAGCGGGCCGAGGTCGAGGGCTTCGTCGATGACCTCTACCGCCGAACGATCGGCTGAGCGGCGGAACCCCGGCTGCTCAGGCGGCGGGGACCAGGGGTTGGCGGTTCGGTGCGAGATCGATGCGGAGGCGGAGCTCGCCGTCGTCGCCGCCGTCGAAGCTGAGGCGACCGAGGTACCGATCGACGAGGACGACGTCGAGGATCCACCCGTCGGAGGTCTCGGTGACCGTCGCCGGATCCAGGGTCCCGGGCTCGAAGAAGCTGTCGGTGCCGGCGACGATGCGGGGGTCGGTCAGCTGGCCGGCGATCGTGTCGAGGAGACCGGTCCCGGTGGCCGGGTCGAGCGCCCACGCCAGGTCGATGGCCAGGTAGCGCAGCCCCCACTCGGCGGCGAAGCTGTCCTCGGCCCGCGACCGGCTGTCGAGGTCCACGGAGGTCAGCGTCGCGCCCGGGAGGTCCGGGAGCGCGTCGAGCACGTCGGACACGAGCGCCACCGGCACCTCGCCCGCCGGCACCTCCGCCCGCACGACGATGCGGTGACCCGGCGTCTCCACGCCGTCGTCGAAGCCGACGAGGTCGTCCAGGAGCCAGACGAAGATGGGGTCGGCGATCCGGTCGACGCCCCCGACCCGGATGGTGCCGGAGTCGGCGACGTAGACGTGGTTGACCGAGTTGGGGCCACCGCGGTCGCCCGGATCGGAGGCGGTGGAGTTCGAGTAGGTGAACCCGAGCGCGCCCATGATCGGGTCGTAGGCCTCGCGGAGCGCGATCGCCCCCGGACCGTTCCCGTCGAGGTCGATGTCCACGTCGCCCGGATCGGGGCCGGCGATCGCAGCGTAGCTCCACTCCCAGTCCCACGTGCCGGCCTCGACTCCTGGGCGGCCGTCGACGGCGACCAGCTCGGCCGTGGACTGCTCGGGAACCGGCACGTCGATCGGGAAGCCGACGATGCGGCGCGCCAGGTCGAGCGGTTCGATCGAGGCGTCGGTGCCGGCACCGGCCCACTCGGTGACCAGGCCGGGCAGCTCGTCGAGGCCCGCTCCGGCGGCCGGCGGCTCCGGTGCCACCGTGGTCGTGGGGGCCGTCGTGGGTGCGGTGGTCGTCGGCGGCGCGGCCGTCGTCGAAGGTGTGGCCGTCGTCGCTGCCGCGGTGGTCTCGGTCGTCGTCGCCGTGGCCGCAGAGGTGTCGGGCGGGTCGGCGCCCCCGCCACCGTCGTCGCTGCCGCACGCCGCCACCACGAGGGTCGCAGCGATGATCCATGCCCGCCCGGTCATGTCCTCCGAGTATGGATGGCGCCGCCGTTCCGGTGGCTTCGGCCAGCATGGTCGGGTGGAACATCGTCGGGTCGCGGTCGTCACCGGAGGGAGCAGGGGCATCGGAGCGGCCACCTGCGTCGGGCTGGCCGCCCACGGGCACGACGTGTGCGTGAACTACGTCGGCAACGAATCGGCGGCGACCGATGTCGTGGCGGGGTGCGAGGCGGCCGGGGGACGAGCGATCGCCGTCCAGGCCGACGTGTCGGTCGAGGCCGACGTGCTCCGGCTCTTCGAGACGACGGCCGAGGAGCTCGGTCCGCCGGACGTGCTCGTGAACAACGCCGCCGTCATCTTCCCGTTGGGCCGCGTCGAGGACCTCCGGCTCGAGCGGATCCGCCGGACCTTCGAGGTGAACGTGCTCGGGGTGATGCTCTGCGCCCGCGAAGCGGTCCGGTGGATGTCGACGCGCCACGGCGGGAACGGCGGCGTCGTCGTCAACCTCAGCTCGGCGGCTGCCCGCCTCGGCAGTCCCGGCGCCTACGTCGAGTACGCGGCGAGCAAGGCCGCGGTCGATGCGGTGACCCTCGGCCTGGCCCAGGAGGTCATCGCCGACGGGGTCCGGGTCGTCGGCGTGCGCCCGGGCATCGTCGACACCGACATCCACGTGGAGGCCGGAGGACCGCACCGCATGGCGGACCTGGCCTCGAGCACCCCGATCGGGCGAGCTGCCCGGCCGGTCGAGATCGCGAACGCGATCGTGTGGTTGACCTCCGACGAGGCCTCCTACGTCGCCGGGGCGACCATCGACGTCACCGGCGGCCGCTGAGGGAGCTCGGCGGCCGGGCACCAGCCGAGCGTGATGAGGCCGACGTTCCGGGTTCTCGGGAGCGATATAGTTGCGTACGCCACTATTTCGAGGAGGCCTCATGTTGACGGTCCGAGTCGTCGCCGACCTGCGCCCCGAGGGCGCCGAGACCGCGCTCGCGCAGCTGCGGCGAGAGTCGACGGAGGTCCCGGAGCGGTTCCCGGGCTGCCGGCGCTTCGACGTGTTCGTCGATCCGGCCGAGCCCAACCGCTTCCTCCTCTACGAGGAGTGGGACGACCAGGACGCGTTCTCGGCGTACCGCGAGTCGAACTACTTCGCCGAGGCCGGGGCGATCCTCTTCCCGCTCATCGACGGCGCCCCCGACTCGGCCTACTACCGCTCCGAGCGCGTCGGGCCGTGAGCGCTCGCGGTGGCCGGCACCGGTCCCGCCGCCTCGACGACGCGCTCGCGTTCCGGATCCATCGGACCAATCGGCTGCTGCGGACCCACCTGATGCGCCTGCTCGACGAGCACGGTGGGGGCATGACGGCCGAGCAGTACTTCGTGCTCGCCCGGCTCGGCGAGCGGGAGCCGCGACGTCAGGTCGACCTGACCGAGCCGGTGCTGGGCGATCCGCCCAACGTCAGCCGCCTGGTCGATGCGCTGGCGCGGCGCGGGCTCGTCGAGCGGCGGCCGGACCCGACCGACGGTCGGAGCCACGAGCTCCACCTGACCGCGCCGGGCCGCGAGCTGGTCGACTCGTTGCACCCGCAGGTCGTCGCCGCCCGCGAGGCGGTCTTCGCCGGCTTCGACGCCGCTGAGCTCGACGCGCTCGCCGCCGCGCTCGATCGCCTCGACGAGAACCTCGCCGGGCTCCTCGACCCGGAGGCCTGATCGGCCGCTACGGTCCGCCCCATGGCGCTGCCCGACGCACGGATCGTCACCAAGATCATCTTCCCCGTCCGCGACCTGTCCGAGGCGGCGGCGTTCTACCGGGCGCTCGGCTTCGAGGTGGAGGCCTACGACGAGTCCTACGCCTGGGTCCGACACCGCGGCGAGGAGGTGCTCCACCTCGCCCTCCACGCCGACCTCGACCCGGCCGCCAACGGCGCCGCCGGCTACTTCCACGTGCAGGACACCGACCGCTGGCACGCTGCGATGGCGGCGTCGATCGACGCCCCGGCACCGGTCGATCAGCCGTGGGGCATGCGCGAGTTCGCGCTGCGCGACCCGAGCGGCAACCTGCTCCGGGTGGGGGCCAACCTCTGAGTCCGCGGGCCGAGCGGCCGATCCGTCGGCGCTGTGGGACCATTCGCGTCATGACGCCGGAGAGCGGGCTCCTGTGCTGAAGTCGCTCGGGCCGACCATGGCGCAGCTCTCCCAACGCATCAGCGGAGCGCGCGCCTTCGACATGGACCCCGAGCACGATCCGGTCCGGCTGGCGCAACGTCGCCGCCGGCTCCGGACGGTCATGACGTTGACGCTGGCCTTCATCGTCATGGTCGGGGTCTTCAGCGCCGTGTTCCACGAGCTGATGGCGGACGAGGGGCGGTCGTTCTCCTGGCCGACGAGCATCTACTGGACGCTCACGACGATGACGACGCTCGGCTTCGGCGACATCACCTTCGAGTCCGACGCGGGACGGCTGTTCTCGGTCGTCGTGCTCCTGTCCGGCTCGGCGTTCCTGCTCGTCGTGTTGCCCTTCGTGTTCATCCAGTTCGTCTTCATCCCCTGGATGGACGAGCGCGACCGCCGCCGGGCGCCGCGGACGGTGCCGTCGACCACGGCGGGGCACCTCATCCTGACCGCCCTCGGGCCGGTCGAGGAGTCGCTCATCGAGGACGCGCAGCAGGCCGAGGTGCCCTACGTCGTGATCGTCGAGGACGTCGAGGAAGCGGGCCGACTGCACGACCGAGGCCGGACCGTGATGGTCGGTCCCCTCGACGATCCGACGACCTACCGGCGGGCTCGGGTCGACGACGCCGCCCTGCTCGTGGCGACCAGCTCGGACCAGACCAACACCAACATCGCCTTCACCGTGCGCGAGATCGCTCCGCAGGTCGGGGTGGTCGCGAGCGCGAACAGCCCGGCGTCGGTCGACATCCTCGAGATCGCCGGTGCGGACCACGTCGTCCAACTCGGCGAGGTGCTGGGCGAGGCGATGGCGGCCCGGGCGCTCGGGCTCGGCGGGCGGGCGAAGATCATCGGCCACTTCGCCGGGCTGCACATCGCCGAGGCGGGTGTGGTCGGGACCGGCCTCGTCGGTCAGACGTTGTCCGAGGTGCGGCTCCGCGAGCGGCTCGGCGTCGGCCTGATCGGGGTCTGGGATCGCGGCGGGTTCGAGATCGCCACCGGGGCCAGCGAGCTGCACGAGTCGTCGTTGCTCCTGCTCGCCGGAACGGTCGAGCAGCTCACCGCGTTCGACGACGAGTACGCCGTGCACTCGCCGTCGGCGCCCCACGCCGTGATCATCGGTGGCGGCCGGGTCGGGCGGGCCTGCGGTCGCGCCTTCACCGCGGAGGGCGTCGACTTCGTCATCATCGAGCAGCTCCACGAGCGGGTCCGCACCGAGGCGCGCTACGTGGTCGGCGACGCCGCGGACCGGGCCGTGCTGACCCAGGCCGGGATCGAGGACGCCGAGGCCGTCGTGGTGACGACCCACGACGACGACGTGAACGTCTACCTGACCCGCTACTGCCGAGGCCTGCGGCCCGACTCCCGCATCGTCGCCCGGTCCCGGCTCGACCGGAACGTCTCGACGTTGTACCGGGCCGGTGCCGACTCGGTGTTGTCGTACGCCTCGACGGGCTCGGCGGCCATCTGGAACCACTTCCGCCGCGACGAGACGCTGCTCGTGGCGCACGGCCTCAACGTCTTCCGGTCACCGGTACCCGAGGAGCTGGTGGGCAAGACGCTCGCCGAGACCCACCTCCACCGCCGGACCGGCTGCAACGTCGTCGCGCTGCAGGTCGGCGACGAGATCCGAGCGAACCCCGATGCCCACGCCCCGTTGCCCGAGGGCGGCGAGCTGGTGCTGGTCGCCACCGACGACGGCAAGGCGCGCTTCCCGGAGGTCTTCCCCCACGTACGGCAGCGGGTGCGGTTCCGATCGGCTCGCAGCTGAACCGCTCAGGCCCGGCCGACGAGGTCGAGCACCGCTCGCAGCGCGGGGAGCTCCAGCGGGCTGTTCGCACCGGTCGTGTGGAGCCGCGTGATCCGGGGGAGGTCGCCGATCTCGGCCTCGGGCCCGCCGTCACGCGCCGCGGCGGGCGCTGCCGACTCGGCGTCGCAGATCTCACAGCACGGTGGGCGCACCGACTCCCATCGGTGGTCGAGACCGGGCGTTGAGGGGGGCGCGACCGCGGGCGGTGGTCGCCTCAGATGACCGGGTCGGGCACTCCGTAATGGATCTGCAACCTCCGGCGGACGCCACCGTCGAGGCGAGGCGAGGTCAGCGGGGGTGCGGAGCGGACCTGGTCGCGGTCATGGGCGATGACGAGCTCGCCCTGCTCGTTGCGGTGCGAGCGGCGCAACGGGACGGCTCGGCGGCGGCGGAACCACCCCGGACGGACGACGACCCAGTCGTGCGACTTGCGCTCGGGATCCCAGGTCAGGCCGCGAACGACACCCAAGCGGGTGCCCTTGACGTCGATGACCGGGCTGCCGGTGAGTGGCCCACCACTTGCGATGTTCACCATGTCGATTCCCCCAGGTTCGAGCCCACGCCCGGGTTCGATGTGAACGAGAGGGTAGCCGAATCGTCAACAAACTGAAACAACTTGTGACGGAGGTCACCACACTGGAGGAGGCCCGTTCAGTCGAACGGGCTCGTGTGGACCGGTCGGGGCACCTCCGGGGCGGCCAGCGCAGCGGCGATCGCCTCGACGGTGTCGTGCTGGATTCGCCCTTCCGGCGCCGTGCGCAGCTCGTCGAGCGTCCACCACCGCAGCTCGACGATGCCCTCCTCGACGGCGTCGGGCAGATCCTCGAGGGGTGGGGGATCGAACCGGTCGACCCGGACGAGCCGCCACGACTCGCGCTGGCCCCGCCAGGTGCCGTCGCGACGCACCTGGAAGCTGCGGGTCAGCACGATCGGTCCGATCCGGGCGCCGTGGAGCCCGATCTCCTCGACCAGCTCGCGCTGCAGGGTCGACCGCGTGCGCTCGCCGGACTCGACGCCGCCGCCCGGCGAGATCCAGATGTCGACGTGGGGGCGGAGCCAGTGCACGAGCAGGACCCGATCGTCGCGATCGGCCACGATCGCCCGCACGGCCCGGCGCATCGGTGGGCCGTCCGACCCGGCCCGGGTGGTCAGCACCTCGGCGAGCTCGGCGACCTGGTCGACGACGAGGTCGGCGTCGGCGGCCGCGAGCTCACCCGGTTCGGCGAACCCCCAGCCGACGCCGATCGAACCCACCCCGTGCGCCCGGGCGCCGCGCACGTCGTGGTGGCGGTCGCCGACCAGCACCACCGACGACGGGTCGGGGCCACCGAGCCGCCGCAGGGCGTCGGCCACGACGTCGGCCTTGCTCCGGTTGGTGCCGTCGAGCTCCGCGCCGGCGACGACGTCGAAGCGGTCCCGCAGGTCCAGCTCGTCGAGGATTCGCTCGGCGTACACCCACGGTTTCGAGGTCGCGACGCCGAGGCGGCAGCCGCGGTCGATCAGCCGGGCGAGGAGCTCGGGCACGCCGGCGTGGAGCTCGACGTCGTGGAGCGCGCCCGCGTCGTAGTGCTCCCGGTAGCGCGCGATGGCGTCGTCGACCCGGCCCGCCGGCACGCCGAGGTCGGCGAAGGCGTCCTGGAGCGGCGGACCGATGCAGCGTGCGAGCCGCTCGTCCGACCCGGCTTCGAGGCCGAGCCGGACGAGCGCGTGACGCAACGAGGCGGTGATGCCCGCCCGCGGGTCGGTGATCGTCCCGTCGAGGTCGAACAGGACGGTGGAGGTGTGGTTCAGGGCCGGTCGCCGAACTCGGGTCGCTCGGTCCTGGTCCGCTTGAGCTCCCAGAAGCCCTCCACGTTCATCATCGTGGTGAGCGCGTCCCACATCGCGAGCGCGTCCTCCGTGGGGGGCACGCGGGTGATGACCGGGCCGAAGTACGCCTGCTTCACACCGGACCGGTCCTCGAAGGCGATGATCGGTGTGCCGACGTCGTCGCCGGTGAGCGCCAGGCCGGCGTCCATCCGGGTCCTGATCTCGGCGTCCCAGCTCTCGTCGTCGAAGGCCGCGGCGTGCGAGACGTCGAGCCCGACGGCGCTCAGCGCGTCCTTGACCTCGAACTCGCGGTCGCGGTCGTGGTGGATGCGCCGGCCGTACTCCCAGTAGAGGGCACCGATGGCGCCGTCACCCTCGGCGGCGCGCACCGATTCCATCACGCGCAGCAGCTTGTGGGTCTTCTCCACCGGGGCGAAGTAGTCGCTGTCGGGGGCGGGTTCGTTCTTGAACAGCAGGCTGATCGGTTGCCACGTGATGTTCAGATCACGAGCCGGCTGCACCTCGTCGACGACCCAACGGGCCGTCACCCAGCACCACGGTCATATGGGGTCGACCCAGAATTCGATGTCCATCCGCCGAGTCTGGCGCACCGTCGCGTGGTCGCGTGACCCGACGGCCCGACCCGCTGCCCGGGGCCCGACCTCAGCCCGGCTCGTGCGCCTCCCTGGAGGAGGAGCGGGGAGCGGTGCCGGAATCGGAGATCGGCCCGACGAGGAACACGACGGCGACCACGGAGAACAGCGCCGCGCCGAGCACCATGGTCGTCCCGGTGGAGGTGGCGGTGAAGAGGGCGGCGGCGACGACGGGGCCCACCGCCTGGCCGAGCCGGACCGCGGACACCCACACGGCGACCACCGCAGCGCGCTGGTCGGGCGGGGGAGCCGACGTCGTCACGTCCTGGAGCGCGGGGATCGCCGCACCCTCGCCGACCCCGTAGAGCACCGAGGCGACCACGACGACGACCACCGTCGAGGCCACACCGATGCCGAACGCCGACACGGCGATGAGGGCGCTGGCCGCGACGAGGACGGCCCGGAGCGAGACGCGCTCTCGGATCCGGCCGGCGTTGAACGACACGAGCGAGGCACCGACGGCGGGCACGGAGAGGATCAGCCCACGAGCGCCGGGACCGAGGTCGAACTCGTCCTCGAGGTGGACCGGCAGCGCGGTCAGGAACACGCCGAAGATCACCACGAACAGGAGGAACCCGCAGAGCAGCACCGTGAGCAGCGCCGGGGTCCGCACGACCGCTGCGGCGCCGCGCAGCTGCTCGCCGAGGGTGCGCTGCGTCGCCGGCCGGACGTCGGGCAGCTGGCGCACCCCGACCGCCGCGACCGGCAGCGCGAGCCCGGCGATGGCCAACGACCATCGCCAGCTGGTCAGCTCGGCCAGCGTTCCCGAGGCCAGCGGGATGATCGCCAGGCACACGGTGAGCACGGCGCTGTTGCGACCGATCAACCGGGTCCGGTCGAGGCCCTCCCAGTGGTCGCCGATGAGCACGACGGCCAGGTTGATGAGGCCCGCACCGCCGACGCCCTGGAGGAAGCGGGCGAGGAGGAGCAGCTCGAAGGTCGGCGAGACCGCCGCGAAGAGGCCGGCAGCGCCGAACAGCACCAGGCACGGGAGCAGGACCCGCCGGCGGCCGACGCGATCGGCGATGACGCCGATCACCGGCGCCATCACGACGCCGGGCAGCGGGCTGACGGCGACGAGGAGGCCGGCTCGCGAGTCGTCCTGCCCGAGGTCGGCCAGGACGTCCGGGATGTTCGGCGTCAACAGCGTGTTGGCCAGGATCCCGCTGACCGTGATCGAGAAGATGAACCACAGCGGTGGGCGGTCGGCGGGCACGTCGGGCAGGGTACGGCCGGGCGCCCGGGCTCCCGTCCCTCAGGTGGGCAGGTCCTCCAGGTCGTCGGATCCCTCGTCGGTCGCCGCAGCCTCCTCGTCCTCCCCGCTGGGCGGGGGCAGGAAGCCGGCGTGTTCCCGGAGCTCGACGGCGGTCTCCTGCCACGCCGGCTCCACGGGGTGCGGCACGGGATCGGCGGCCGGCGGCGGGTCCTCCTTCGCGTCGGATGCCGCTGCCACGTCGTCGGGCAGCGGCGCCCCGCTGTCGGGGTCGGGTGCGACGATGACCGAGTACGCCGGTGGCTCGACCTCGAGGCTCGGCCGCACGTCCTCGAGCGCGTCCATGCCGGCCGGGTCGTCGGCCACGCGGAAGTCCGCCGGGTGCGGTGTGGCGAACTCGTCGGCCACGTCGTCGTCCTCGGCCGGGTCGGGCAGGTCGAGCGTCTGGCCCGGCTCGTGGAGCGCGTGCTCCGCCGTTCGACCCTCCTCGTAGATCGTGTCGTCGTCCGGCGTCGGGTCGATCGCCCCCGTGCCGCTGCGACCGGACTGCTCCGTGTAGTCGTTCGCCGGGTCGCGGAGGGTCTCGCCGCCGGCATCGATGCCGTCGGGGACCGGTTGGGCGAGGTCGGCCGACGTCACCAGCGTGTTCGGGTCGACCGGCGCCATCTCGACCGGCTGGTGGTCGTTGGGGTCGATCGCGCCGCCGTCCTTCGGGTTCGTCCGACCCATGCCGAGCTCGGACTCGAGCTGACGCCCCCGCAGCGCCGCCGCGTCCGTGCCGCCGAGGGGGTCCGCCGTGGTCTGCACCCCGGCGGCGGCGTCGCCCTCGTTGTTGTCGTCGTCCTCCGGCGGCGGGTCGGCGTCCTCGCCCGTCGGCGGCGGTGGGGGAGGCGGGTCCTCGACCGGTTGGGTGACCGGGTCCTCCTCGATCTCCTGCTGCAGCCGGCGTTCCTCCTCCTCGGCCGCCGCCCGCATCTCCGGCGTCCACTCGCTCTCCGGGATCGGGTCGCCGTTCTCGTCCCGGATGCTGACCGTGTAACTGTCGTGCAGGCGCACGCCGACGACCGTGACCTCCTTCGGGCCGTCGTCCTCACCGCCCGGATCCCCGCCCCCACCGCTCGGGTCGACGGGCTGGGGTTCGTCGGGCTCGTCGGGCTCGGGCCCGGGGGCGGGCTCGGGCTCGACGGGGTCGACCTCGCCGCCGGGGTCGGGCGCAGGGGTGTCGTTGCCGGCCGGGTCCCCTCCCGCCAGCTCGGTGCCGAAGTTGTCCTCCTCGGCCCCGAGCCCGCCCTCGGCCCAGGTCGGGGTCTCGGTCTGCCAGCCCGGGTCGGCGCCGGCCTGTCCCGCGGTCTCGCCGATCGCCGCCAGCTCGTCGTTCACGTACCCGCCGTCGGCCGCGCCCGTCTCGGGCGTCGTGGCCGCGTCCGAACCCAGACCGGTGAGGTCCTCACCACCGCGACGGCCGAGATCGGCGGGGTCGGGCGGGTCGGTGCCGTCGCGCTCGCGACCGAGGAACGGGTCGATCAGCCGGTCGTGCTCGGGGACGTCGCGATGCACCGCGCGGCCGCCGTCGAGCAGGTCGAGCAGCTCCTCGCCCTCGCCCGGCTCGTCCTCCCCGCCGGTCTCGCCCTCGCTCGACCCGGGCGGCCCGAGCTCGTCGAGGGGTCGGACCTCGACGTCCTCCTCGTCGCCGTCGTCGCGCCGCAGGTTGCCGTGCGCCGTGGTGTAGCCCTCGCCCATGGTGATGCCCGGGTCGAACACCGCGTCCTCGGGGAGCTTGGACCTGTCCTCCCACTCGTACGTGTTCGGGTTGTAGGCGAAGTGCAGGCTGCGTGGGACCCGCGGGTCTTGGGCCGTCTCGTACGGCTTCAGGGCGGGGGCCGCTTCCTCGGGCTCGGGCTCCTCCTGCGCCTCGAGGATGTCGTCCAACCCGTCGCCCAGGTCCGCCACGTACTCCTCCAGCGGGCGACCGTCGTCCATCACGCCGTCGAAGTCGGAGTCCTGCCGGATCGGGCTGGTGCCCTGGTCCTGCTCGTCGGCGTTGACGACCCCGTCGCTGTCGGTGTCCTCCTCGCCGTCCGGCGTGCCGTCGTTGTCGCTGTCGGGATCGAGCGGGTCCGTGCCGGCCCGGAGCTCGAAGCCGTCGGTGAGCCCGTCGTCGTCGGAGTCCTGGTCGTGCGGGTCGGTGCCGTCGTGCTCTTCGGTCACGTTGGGCACGCCGTCACCGTCGGAGTCGGGCCGCGAGTTGTCGAGCTCGTCGGTCGGCGACGTGCCGGCCTTCGTCTCGGCCCCGTCGCTCTCGCCGTCGCCGTCGGAGTCCGGGTCGTGCGGGTCGGTGCCGTACGTCCGTCGCTCCTCCGCGTCGCTCAGCCCGTCGCGATCGCTGTCCTGGAGCGCGTCCGGCGTGCCGTCGTCGTCGACGTCGTCCACGCCCCGGAACCGGTTCCAGCCCTGCTTGACCCAGTACCCGATCCCTCGATCCGCCATCGTCCGCTCCCCTGACCGACTGCGGAGGGCACGCTAGGGAGGCGCACCTCGCGGCGAATCAGTAGGCCTACTGGTTTCTTCGCCGGACGGGCGGCCTACGGTGCTGACGTGGCCCTCGACGGCGCCGGCGCGCTCTCCACGCCCCTGGTGGGGCGCACCGCCGAGCTCGAGGTCCTCGACCGAGCGGTGGGCGAGGTCGCCGCGGGCGAGGGGCGGATGGTCGTCGTCAGCGGGCTCGCCGGGGTCGGCAAGACCCGGTTGCTGGACGAGTGCGTCCGCCTGGCCGACGAGCGAGGGGTGCTGGTCGGCCGGGGCTCGTGCCGCGACGGCGACCTCGACCGGCCGCTGCAACCGGTGCTCGACGCGCTGTCGGTCCTCCCCGGTGTCGACCACGCGCAGATCGCCGCGGAGATGGACGACTTCCTGGTCGACGACGACCGCAGCCTCAACGTCTACTCGCCCGCCCGGTTCATCCCGGTCCTCGACCGGCTCGTGGAGGAGGTGGAGCGGACCGCTGCCGACACGGCGGTGGCGGTCGTCGTGGACGACCTGCACTGGGCCGATCGGGCGACGATCCGGGCCCTGGGTGCGCTCGCGAACCGGGCCGACCAACTCCCCATCCTCGTGGTCGGCGCGCTCCGACCCATCGAACCCGGAGCGGAGCACCGCGAGCTCGTCGACCTGCTCCAACGGTCCGGTCCGGACTTCGCTCGCATCGACCTCGGCGCCCTCGACCAGCGCGGCGCGGCACAGATGGCGAGGTCGCTCCTGGGTGGCGCCCGGTTGGGCAGTCGGTTGCGGTCGGTGATCGCGACGTCCGACGGCAGCCCGCTGTTCGTCAGCGAGCTCGTCGAGGCCGGCGTGGCCGACGGCTCGATCGACGTCGCGAACGGTGCGGCCGAGCTGCGCGCCGACGGGCGGCCGGTCACCTTCGAGCGGCTGGTGCTCGACCGCGTCCGCACCCTGGGCGAGGAGGCGTGGGAGCTGCTGACGCTCGCCGCCGTGCTCGGCACCGAGTTCGCACCCCGCGACCTCGCCGCGCTCGTCGATCAGCCGATGCGCGCGGTCTGGTCGACGATCCGGCCGGCCGTCGATCAGGGCTGGCTCGTCGAGCGCGACGAGCACCTGCGGTTCCGGCACGACCTGGTCCGCGAGGCGCTGTACCTCGACGTCCCGCTCGGGGTTCGGCGAGGCCTGCACGCCGAGGCGGCGGCCGTCCTCACCGACCGTCGGGCCGCGGCCCCGGCGATCGCCAACCACCTCGTCATGACCGACGCGGGCATCGACGACGCGATGGTCGAGGCGCTGTACGAGGCGGGCCGGCGGATGGCCATCGTCGAGCCACGCCGGGCGCTGGCCTCGCTGACCCGTTGTCGCGGCGCCCTCGACGGCGGGGATCCCCGGCTGACGGCCATCGACGGTCAGATCGCGCGGGCCCACGTCTGGGCCGGCGACATCGACGCCGCCCGGCCGGTCTTCGAGCGGGTCCTCGCCTCCGACCTCCCCGACGACACCCGGGTCGAGTTGGAGGAGACCTTCAGCGAGGCGCTCTTCCTGCACGGTCGACTCGACGAGGCCGCCGAGCTGTTCTCGATGGTCGCCGATCGCGGCGCGAGCCGGACCAGCGCGCTGCGTCGTGCCGACCTGGCGCTCACCCACGTGTTGAGCGGTCGACTCCGCCCCGCCGACGATGCGGCGGCTCGGGCGGTGAGGGAGGCCGAGGCCCGCGGGGAGCTGCGTGGTGCCTGCGAGGGCCGATCGGTGCGGAGCCTGGTCGCCGCGCTGCGCGGCGACCACCGCGATGCCCGGCGCCTGGCCGACGAGGCGGTCGTGCTCGCGGACGGGAGCGCCGACGCCCTCGGCCACCGGGACATCCCGCTGTTCTTCCTCGGCCAGGTGTCGTCGTTCGCCGACGATCACGAGACGGCGATGGCCGCGCTCGACCGAGGGATCGCCGTCGGGCGCTCGATCACCATGTCCTGGGACCTCCCGATCCTCGAGAGCGCCAAGGCGACCGAGCTCCTGCTCGCTGGCGAGTGGGACGATGCGATCGCCGAGGCCGAGGCCGTGCTGGCGTACTCGGCCGAGACGGCCGTGCGGATCGTCGACGCCTACGCCCACGCCTGTCTCGCGCACGTCGCCCGGCGCCGGAACGATCTCGAGGCGGCAGCCGGGCACGTCGAGCGGGGCCTCGACGCGGTCGGTGCCGGGTCGGTCCAGGGGTCGGACCTGGTGTTCCTCGAGCACGCGCTGACCCAGTGCGCCCGAGGTGAGGTGGACGACGGTCTGAGTGCCGGGCTGGGGCTGTTCCGCGCCGTCGAGGCGCTGGGGGTGCGGGCCCGCCTGCGCTCCGTCGGGCCGCCGATCGCGGCGCTGGCCGAGGACGCCGGTCGGGCAGAGGACGCAGCGGCGATCCGGCGGGTGCTGGTCGACCTGGCCGACGGCGAGCAGGCGAGCCCCGGCGAGCGCGCCGCTGCGGCGTCCGCACGTGCCGTCCTCGATCTGGACCCCACCGCCGCCCGCGAGGCGGCCGACCTGCTGTCCGCGGTCCGTCGTCGGCCCGAGTCGGCCGATGCGTGGGCGACCGTGGCCACCGTGACGGCCACCGCCGGGGGCGACGAGGCCGAGGTGCGGGAGGCGGCGGAGCGGGCCACCAAGCTCTACGAGGAGCTCGGCGCCCGCCACGATCTCGATCGCCTCCAGGAGCGACTGCGCCGGCTCGGCCTCCGGCCTCGCCGCCATCGACCGCGCGAGCGGGCCACCCACGGGTGGGAGAGCCTCACCGCCTCGGAACGGCGGGTGGTGGACGGTGTGGCCGACGGGCTCCGCAACGCGGACATCGCCGACCAGCTGTGCGTCTCGCGGCGCACCGTCGAGTCCCACCTCCATCACGTCTACACGAAGCTCGGGATCTCCTCACGGGTCCAGCTGGCGACGCAGGCCATCGAGCGACGGGCCCGGGCCGCCGAGGATCAGTAGGCCTACCGATGACCGCTCCGGCTCCCGTCCGTAGCGTCCGGACGCGACGAGCTGAGGAGGACGGCGATGCGGTTCAGGAACTTCTTCCGGCGGTCGGCGGAGCCGGCCGAGGCCGGGCCGGCCAAGGTGGAGCAGGCGAAGCGAGAGCCCGAGCCGGTGAAGGAGCAGGCGAAGGCGCGGTCGGAGCCGGAGCCCGAGCCGAAGCCGGAGCCGGAACCCGAGCCGGAGCCGGTGGTCACGGTGGGGTCGGGTGATCAGACGAACGACGGGGAGTCCGAGCCGGCCGTCTCGGTGGGGTCGGGCGACCAGGTGGTCGACCAGGAGCCCGTGGTGGACGACGACGAACCGGTGCCGGCCGACGAGCAGCACGTCGACGACAACGTGATCGAGATCGACCCGGACAGCAGCATCGGCTTCGGCGACGGCAACTCGACCGGTGAGCAGGTGCAGGTGGACGTCGAGGAGCACGTCGAACCGTCGCCCGCTCCGGCCGAGCCGCCGGTCGTCGAGGCCGCCACGTCGGCGGTGATCGACCTGGAGCCGGAGCGCCCGACCCTCGCCGAGGACACGGTGCCCTCCTGGACCGACCCGCCGGAGCACGGACCCGACGACGAGGGCGACGCCGCGTCGCTCGATCCGACGCTCGAGCCCTTCGTGCCGGAGCTCGACCTCATCGAGGTGCCGCCGCCCGTCGAGCCCCCGGGCATCGACGTCCTCGACGGCTGAGGGTCGCGGCCAGCGCTCGGTCGCCGCCCCGTACGGTGGCGGGCGTGCGCGTCGCCTGGACGATCGTCGGCCTCGGTGCCGTCGCCGTCGTGGTGCTGCTGCTCGCTCCGGTCGGCGGTGGCACGGGACCGACGACCCCGTCGCTCGCCGATCGTCCCGGACCCGAGGCGACCGTGCCGGTCCTGGAGGCGTCGCAACGGGCGACCCTCCTCGGTGCGTCCGAACCGCCACCGAGCACCGCGCCACTCGCACCAGCGACGTCGTCGGGCCCGACGACCACCGCGCTGGCCGGTCCGGTCCTCGTCCCGGTGCCGCGCTCGGCTCCGGCCCTCAGCGCGCCGGAGCTGGTCGAGATCCTCTACCGCGGTCAGCTCGGACGGCTCGCGCCCGACGAGATCGTCGTCGAGCCGGCCGCGGACCCGCCCGCGGCCCTCGCGGACGGGGTGGCGCCCCTCACCGGACTCCCCGTCGACCCGTCGCTGCTCGACCGGCCCGCGATCCTCGTCAAGATCGACAACTCGCCCCGAGCCCGCCCGCAGGCCGGGTTGGTCGAAGCCGATCTGGTCTACGAGCAGCTCGTCGAGGGGGGCACGACCCGATTCGCCGCCGTCTTGCACTCCGCCGACGCCCCGGTCGGTCCGGTGCGATCGTTCCGCTCGACCGACATCGGCCTGCTCAGCCCGCTCGGTGAGCCGATGTTGTCCTGGTCCGGTGCCAACGCGGTCTTCGCCGAGCTGCTCCGCCGCCAGCCCGTCATCGATCGCGGGACCGCCCACGCCCAGTACTGGCGGGACGGCACCCGCGGGGCTCCCCACAACCTGATGACCGACACGACGGCATTGCGCGAGGGCACCGTCGGCGCACCGCCACCGCCGCACTTCGTGTTCCGGAGCGGCGACGAGGCGGTCGGCGGCACCGAGCGGCCGACCGTCGACGTCCGACTGGGCAACAGCACGGTGTCGTGGCGCTGGAACGGTGTGCAGTGGGAGCGCTGGACGGGCTCGATCCCGCACTCGACGACCGTCGGGCCGGTCATCACCACCGACAACGTCGTCCTCCAGCGCGTGCGCTACCTCCCGTCCGGGCTGGAGGACGCCGCGGGTTCGTCGGTGCCCGAGGCCGAGCTGGTCGGCACCGGCTCGGCGACGATCCTCACCGCCGGCCGCGCCGTCGAGGCGACCTGGACGCGGTCGACGCTGGGGTCGGTCACGACCTTCACCGATGCGGAGGGCCGCCACGTCGGTCTGACGCCGGGCCGAACCTGGGTGGTGCTCGTCGAAGGGTGATCAGGCGGTCGGCACCGCGGCGGCGAGGGCTCGCACGGCCTCGACGAAGCAGTCCATCGGTGGCGTCACGAGGCCGGCGCCGACCTGCCCCACCCCGGCCTCCTTGCCGGCCATCCCGGTGTTGACCGCGGGCGGTCGGGAGGCGCGGACGGCCGCGGTGGCGTCGATGCCGGTCGGGGTGCCGCGGAAGTCGAGCGCCGGGATCTGGAGGTGGGGATGCTCGGTCAGGGTGATGTCGTACATCGACAGGGTCGTGGAGAAGGCGGCGTCGACCGAGCCGCCGACGAAGCGCACGATGGCGGGAGCGCAGGCCATCGCCATGCCGCCGATCCCGTAGGTCTCGGTGATCGTCGAGTCGCCGATGTCGGGGTTCACGTCGTCGTCGGTGTAGCCCGGGAAGGTCAGTCCCTTCGGCGTCTCCGCCGGAGCAGTGAACCACCGGTCGCCGGTGCCCGACACCTGCACGCCGAAGTCGGTGCCGTTGCGGGCCATGGCCACGACCATCGTCGAACCCGGGATGTCCCGGGCGGCGTCGGCTGCGGCCTTGCCACACGGCATGACGAGGTTCAGCACGAAGTGGTCGTTGCCGTTCACGAAGCGGCAGACGTCGGCCACGTCGGAGGCCGGGGCCTCGACCTCGATGAGCTCGCCGACGATCTCGCGCAGGAACAGCGACGTCGAGGCCCGGTTCCGGTTGTGGCCCTCGTCGCCCATCTGCAGGCCCTGGGCGATCATCGAACGGACGTCGTAGGGCCCGGTCCGCTCGAACGTCATCGCCAGGAGGGGACCGAGCACGTCGCGCATCCAGCGCAGGCGGTCGATCACTTCCTCGCTGAACGCGCCGTAGCGCAGCACCTTGCCGAGGCCCTCGTTGAGCGAGCACCACGCCGTCGTGGCGTTGACCTCGTCGTGCAGCTCGAAGACCGGCATCGACGGGGTCGCGACGCCGGCCATCGGCCCGACGGCTCCACGCGAGTGGCACGGTGCCAGCTCGACGCCGCCCGACGCGCCCAGCTCGGCCGCTCGCTCGGCGGTGTCGGCGAGCCCCTCGAACAGCAGGCCGCCGATGATCGCCCCGCGCATCGGGCCCGAGGCCCGCTCCCAGTCGATCGGCGGGCCGGCGTGGAGGAACTGCGGCCCCTCGATGCCGAGCACGTCGCCGGCGCGCCGGATGCCGACCACGTGCGGGCGGGCCTCCGTGAGTCGCCGGACGGCCTCGGCGTTGGCGGCCTCGACCCGCGGGTCGGCGGCGATCGTCGCCAGATCGTCCTCGACGTCGCCGGCTGCGGGGCGCCAGTCGACGGCGATCGTGTCGACCCCCTGCGCACGGAGCGCGTCGTCGAAGAGGCGGGCGCCGACGGTCAGCACCGTCGGCGGGCCGAGCAGCTGAGGGGTGTCGGTCATCGGTGGGCTCCGAGGGCGAGGGTGACCGCGTGGCGTGCGGCTTCGGCGTTGGACGAGAAGACGTCGGCGCCGACCGAGGCCAGCGCCTCCGCTTGCCGGCTCAGGCCCTGGGGGTCGTCCGGTGTGCCGATCACCGAGACCACGACCCCGAGCTCGCGGCCGTCGGCGAGCGCCGCACGGCGGGCCTCACCGATGGTCGGGGCGAGCTCGGCGGCCGGGTCCGGGTGGGCGCCGTGCCCGAGCACGACGTCGAGCAGGAGCACCGAGGTGGCCGGGTCGGCGGCATCGGCCTCGATCCGGCGCAGGCGCAGGAGCTGGTCGATCATCGGATGAGGTCGGCCCCGCGTCATCTCGTCGGCACCGAGGTCGACGAGCAGGTGGCCGGGGGTGGTCAGGTCGAGTCCTGGATCGTGCAGGTTCGTGGAGAGCGTGCCGATCTCGGGCTCGGCGATCGTCAGCGCTTCGCGACAGAGCGTCCCGCCGGAGAACAGGCCCCGGAGCGCGCCCGGCTCGGGCGTGCCCGCACCCCCCGGCCAACTCGCGGGTCGGGGCACCGCCGTGCCGAGGTGCTCGATGAGTCGATCGGTGCCGACGGTGAGGTCGTCGCCGGGTCGATCGGCGGCGACGTGGAGCACCGGCGTCGTCAGCTCGGCGGTGACCTCGGCGATGCGTTCGAGCACCGCGGAGGAGGCGGACTTGGCCACCAGGCCGATGAGCTGCGTCGCCGGATCGTCGTCGAGGAGCCGCAGCGCCTGCGCGGTCGTCGCCGCGCCGATCTCGTCGGAGAGATCGCGGCCGCCCACACCGAGCACGTGGTTCACGCCCACGCCGGCATGGGCGAGGAGGCACGAGACCTGTTGCGCTCCGGTGCCGGAGGCGGCGACCAGCGACACGGGTCCCGGGCGGACGACGTTGGCGAAGCCGAGCCCGACCCCGCCGAGCACGACCGTCCCGCAGTCCGGACCCATCACGAGGAGGCCCCGTTCGGCGGCCGTCCGCTTGAGGAGCTGCTCCTGCTCGATCGGCACGTTGTCGGAGAACACCACGACGTGCAGCCCGGCGCGCAGCGCGTCCATCGCCTCGGTGAAGGCGGCCTCGCCCGGTGTCGAGACGAGCGCCACGTCGGCCCGGCCCCGCTTGGTCGCGGCGGCGACGGTCGGGGGAGCGGGGGCTGCGAGCAGGTCGCCGGAACCGGAGCCGGCCGTGGCGCGCTCGGCGAGCAACGCGTGGGCGGCGGCCGCCGTGGCGTCGGCGGTGGGTGCGTCGGCGGCGCGCACGGCGAGGACGAGGTCGCCCGGCCCGGCTCCGGCCGGTGCCTCGAAGCCCAGCTCGGCGAGCAGGTCGAGGTTCAACTGGGTCGCCATGGCCATGAGGGCGGCGTCGACGCCGTCGCGCCGCGCGAGCTCGCCCCCGACGGCCATCAGCGTCACCGAGTCGTGGTAGCTGCCCGGGTGGACCTCGACGAGTGCGTGCACGCCGTCATGTTCGCACGGGTGGACGACGTCGCCGTCCTCACCGCTCCCGGGCGGCGAGCTCGAAGCGATCCCGGCCGCCGCGCTTGGCGTCGTAGAGCGAACGGTCGGCTCTGCTCAGGAGCGCGTCGCCGTCGGTGTGCTCCTCGTCGAGGAGGACGATGCCGACGCTGGCGGTCACCGTGGTCGCCTCGACGGGCACCAGCTCGGCGGCCCGGCGGGAGATCGAGCTCGTCACCCGGGCGCCGAGCTGCTCCGCCTGCGCCCGATCGCACGACGGCATGAGCACGGCGAACTCGTCGCCGCCCAGCCGGGCGACGAGGTCGCCGGCGCGCAGCTCGGATCGGAGCTCGTCCGCGACCGCGCAGAGGAGGTGATCCCCGGCGGCGTGGCCGAGCGTGTCGTTGAGCGCCTTGAAGTTGTCGAGGTCGATGAGGGCGATGGCGCCCGACGGCCCGTGGCGGCGAACGGCCTCGAGGTGGTGGTCGAGCGCGGCGGTGAACGCCCGACGGTTGGCGATCCCGGTGAGCGGATCGTGGTCGGCCTGGTGGCGGAGGTGTTGCTCCAGCTCACGTCGCTCGGTCAGGTCGACCATCTGCACGATGGCGCCGGCGTGGTCCTCCCCCGAGATCCGCAGGCCGGTCACCTGCGTCAGCATCCAGCGCTCCTCGCCGTCGCTGCGAACGATGCGGTGCTCGAACGAGCAGGTCGCTTCGCGACCCGAGAGCACGGTGTCGAGGCTCGCGGTCACCCGGTGAGCGTCGTCGGCCGGGGTGTGGTCGGTGAGGCGGGTCGGGAGGGCCGCGTCGAGGCCGAAG
Organism: Actinomycetota bacterium; assembly: GCA_039818945.1. GTDB lineage: Bacteria > Actinomycetota > Acidimicrobiia > Acidimicrobiales > Poriferisodalaceae > JBCBSZ01. The sequence continues at coordinate 93,633 of JBCBSZ010000003.1, read as the reverse complement.
AGCTCGAGGAGCGCTCCGTTCATGCTGGCGAGCACGCCGTCGGGTCGGACCTCGGCCATGCCGATCGGTGCCTGCTGGAACGCGGCCCGGAAGCGCTCCTCCGCGTCGGCGACGGCCTGGGCGGCGCGCCGCTCGGCCGTCACGTCCTCGACGCTGCCGACGTAGGCCACGGCCTGCCCAGCGGTCACGACCGGCCGTGCGTTGGCCCGGACCCAGCGCTCCTCGTCGCCGACGAGCAACCGGAAGCTCGTGGCGAAGAGCGCTCCGCTCAGCGCCGTCCGCTGCCAGGCCGCGAACACCTCGGTCGCATCGTCGGGGTGCAGCGTCGACGACCAGCCCGGGCCCAGGGCTTCCGGACCGCTCAGCCCGAAGATCTCCTGCCAGCGGGGGTTCGTGTACGTGCAGGCACCCTCGGCGTCGGTCGTGAAGATGCCGATGGGCGAGGCGTCGGCCAGCGATCGGAAGCGCTCCTCGCTCTCGGTCAGGCGGGCGAGCGCGGCCTCCTCCTCGGTCACGTCGCGGCAGATGCCCGTGAACCACCGGAACCCGTCGATGACGACCTCGGCCAGGTTCAGCTCCAGCGGGAACGTCGACCCGTCGGAGCGCTGCCCGGTGAGCCGGCGGCGGCTGCCCACCATCCCGACGCCCGCACCGCGCAGGTACCGCTCGATGTGGCCCTGGTGTGCGACGGCGTGGCCCTCCGGCATGAGGACCTCGACCCCGGAACCGATCACCGCGTCGGCGCTCCAGCCGAAGATCCGTTCCGCGCTGTCGGAGAAGGACTCGATCGTGCCCCGCTCGTCCATCACGACGATGCCGTCGGGGGCGGCGGTGAGCACCGCGGCGAGCCGCGCTTCGGACGCCCGGAGACGGGCCTCGGATCGGGTCGCCTCGGTCACGTCGACGACCTGGCCGAAGAGCTGAACGACGTGATCGTGGTCGTCACGGATCGCGGTGAGGTGGTGGATGCCGGTCGCGGTCGAGCCGTCCGGACGGAGGTAGCGCCGTCGGTGGACGGCGGTGTCCTGGCCGCCGACGATGAGCGAGGCGACGGCCCGGGCCGCGGTGGGGACGTCGTCGGGATGCACGAACTCCTCCCAGCTCCGACCCTGGAGCTCCTCCTGGGTCCGCCCGGTGAGCTGGGCGAAGGCGGCGTTCGCTCGAAGGATCTGTCCGCTGGGGCCCATGAGCTTCATCGCGATCGGCGCGTGGTCGAAGCCGGCCCGGAAGCGGCGTTCGGCCTCCGCGGCCATCGCCTCCGTCGCCCGCCGCTCGGTCACGTCGCGGTGGAACAGGATCAGCCCGAGCGGTGCTCCCTCGACATCACGGCGGATCCGTCCATTGGTCTCGACCCACCGGAGGTCGCCGGTGCTGGTCCTCGCTCGCCAGGTGAGCCCGGACACCGAGTCGCGGCCCGCGGCGCTGGCGTCCTCGAAGGCCCCGAGCAGGAGCTCGCCGCCGGCGGCCTCCTCGCCGGGGAGGCCGACCGTGCCGATCACGTCCCGGGGTGCGAGGCCGAGCAGGGTCCGCGTGGCGACCGAGGCCCAGGTGCAGCGGCCCGAGGTGTCGTGCCTCGTCACGAGGTCCTCCGACAGGGTCGTCAGCTCCTCGAGCTCGTGGAGCGCCGAGCGACCGGGCGTGACGTCGCTGAACACGGTGATGACACCGACGGCGGCGCCGGCGGGCCCGAAGCGGGGCTCGCTCGACGCGCGGAGCCACCGACGATCGCCGTCGTGGTCCCCGACGCCCATGAGCACGTCGCGGACCGTCTCCCCGGTCGAGATCGCGAGGGCAGCCGGCTGCTGATCGGGAGCGAAGGGAGCGCCGTCGGCGCGGACGGCCTCCCATCCCGCCGCCTCGAGCGTGCCGCCGAGCGTGGCGGTGGCATCGAGGCCGAGGAGGCGCTCGGCCTCCCGGTTCATGGCTCGCACCACGCCCGTCGGCGACTGCGAGATCGCCGCCACCGGGAGCTGGTCCAGCGTCGCGGCGTCGAGCAGCTCCGGGCCCGGCTCGTCGCTCACAGGACCCCCGCCGCGTCGACGTCGGCGTCCCCCCGACCGCTGCGCCGGTCCGGCAGGCGGTGCTCGATGGCGAGGAGCGTGATCGTCCCCGCGACGAAGAGGAGGACCCAACCCGCCCTGACCAGCCCGCGGGCGATGTCGTCGGCTCGATCGAGGGCCTGCCAGTGCTCACCGAGCAGGTACGCCCAGTCGTGCTCGCCGCCGATCAGCGTGAGCCGCTCGTACGGGGCGTCAGCGATGTAGACGGAGCTGTTGCGCATGCTGGTCGCCGCCCAGGCCAGGCAGATCGACCCCCCGAACGGGTCGCGCCGCCACCAGAACAGCACGGCCGCGGCGCCGAGCGGCACGGCGATCTGCAGGCCGGTCCCGGCGATGGCGATGATCCACTCCGGCGGTCGAGTGATGTAGCCGATCAGGTGGCCGAGCTCGTGGAAGCCGAGATCGGCGAACACGAGCAGCGGGACGTCGCTGCCGGTCGCGAGCGACCAGACGCCCACGACCACGCCCACGGCGGCCGCGATCGCACCCGGGACCCACGTCTGCTCCACGAGTGCTCGGATCGGCACGTCCGCCCCGCTCGTGAAGCGGTGGCGTCAGAAAGGGTCCAGGACCCGTCGGACACCCTCGGCGAGCCAGCGGCCGCTGGTGGCCCCGACCGCGAGGACCCGGTCGAGCGCGGCGTCGAGATCGCCACGCCCACCGAGAGCGTCGAGCAGCGCCAGCAACGGGCGAGCGGCGCGGCCTCGGCCGGCCTCGGTCAGCAGCGCCCCGGAGATCGGCGTGGTCCGCTCGGGGTCGATGCCGTCGGCGATGCGTTCGGCGTCGACGTGACGCCCGGTCGCCCGGCACGCGACCAGCGCGCCGGCGACGAGGTCGTCGCCGGCCGGGGTGAGCCCGGGGCCGAGGCCGACGAGCGCGGCCGGGCCGTCGAGCGGCGAGCGGCCGACGAGCGCACGTTCGTGGGGGTCGGTGGGCGGATCGAGCCGGTCCAGGCGCCCGCCGAGCCGCCGCGCCAGGCGTTCGTCCGGCGCGCAGCTCGGCGCCTCGCTCGACCACCAGCGAGCGGGCCGTCCGGCACCGAGGTGGAGCTCGGTCCCGACCTCGACGCCGTCGAGGTGCTCGACCGTCGCGGAGATCGGGAGCTCGACGCCGGCGCCGGTCTCCAGCGCCACGATCCGTCCGCTGTCGAGGCGGAGGTAGGCGGCCGGTCCCGAGCGATGGATCACGACGGCCGGTCGCAGCGGGCCGGTCAGCACGTCGGCGATGGCGTCCGACGCCGCGAGCGCCCCGGGCGCGCGCCTCACGCCGTGATCTGGGTGCCCGACGTCCCGGCCACGACCGCGGCCAGGTCGTCGAGGCTCCCGATGGCCGCGCTCGATCCGCCCCGCTCGACGAAGCGCGTCGCGGCCTCCACCTTCGGGCCCATCGAGCCGGCGGGGAAGTGGTCGGCGTCGAGCAGGCCGCGCAGGCCGGCCGCCGTGACCTGGTCGAGCGAGCGCTCGGTCGGCAGCCCGTAGTCGACGGCCACGGCCTCGACGTCGGTGAGGATCACGAGCCGGGAGGCGCCGACGCTGCGAGCCAGCAGGTCGGCGCAGAGGTCCTTGTCGATGACGGCCTCGACGCCGCGCAGGTGTCCGTCGTCGTCGGCGACCATCGGGATGCCCCCACCCCCGGCGGCGACCACGAGCGCCCCACCGTCGAGGAGCAACCGGAGCCCGCGCTCGTCGAGGAGCTCGACCGGCTGCGGGGACGGGACCAGCCGCCGCGAGCCGTCCGGGCGCCACTTGCCGATCGGCTTGGTCGGGTTGCCGAACGCCGGATCGTTCGGGTCGACCCGCACGCGGCTCACCACCGGGACGACCGGCCGGTCGATCCCGCGGTCGTGGAGGGCGGCCTCGAGCGCCGTGGCGATCGTGAAGCCGATCGTCGCCTGGGTCTGGGCGACGCACCAGTCGAGGGGCATGGCCGGCACGATGTCGGCGGCGAGCTCGTTCTTGAGGAGCAGGTTGCCGACCTGGGGGCCGTTGCCGTGGGTGAGCACGAGGTCGTGGCCCTCGGCGACCAGGTCGGCGAGCGGACTGGCCGCCCGGGTGATGGTGGCGGTCTGCTCGGGCGCGCTCCCGCCGGTGCCGGCGGGCGCGATGGCGTTCCCGCCGAGCGCCACCACCAACCGGGTCACGGGTGCCCCGTCAGTTCACGTCGACGATCGCCGCGACCGGCCCGCCGCCCGATGGGCCCTGGTGGAGGGCGGCGACGGACACGAACACGGCCGGGTCGCCGGTGACCGCGGCGGCGACGCCACCGACGGCCGACTTGATCTGGCGGTGGTGGTGGACGTCGGAGTCGTTGAGGAGGACCTGGCGACGGTTCCGGACCGTGGCCGTCGGGTCGGCCTCGCACTTCAGGAACACGTTGACGAGGCGACCGTCGAGATCGTCGGGGTGGGGACGGTCGGGGAGGTCGAGTCCGGCATCGCGGATCGCCTCCCAGATGCCGTCGGCGTCGAGGGCGTCGTCCATCTTCGAGTGGCCGATGCGGAACGGGCCGCCGGCGCCGGGTGCGTTGCCGACGACGACGATCTGGGCGCGGTCGAGCTCGACACCAGAGGAGCAGGACGCCACCGACGAGTAGAGCGAGAGGTCGCGACCGATCTGCTCGGCGGTGGGCATGTCGATCTCGCCGAGGGCGACGGCGATGCCCAGCGCCGTGGTGCCGTTCGACAGGTTCATCGAGTCGAGCGGCTCCTCGGTGGCGACGGTCTCGCCGCGGGAGTGGGCCTCGTTGATGGTCTCGATCGTGAGGAGCGGCGTCTTGGTCTGCACGTAGTGCACGTCGGCCGGATCGGTGATGCCGGCGGCCGCCATCGCCCGGCGCACGCCTTCGGCGCAGGTCTCGACCATCTTGGGTCGGCCGATGTCCTCGGGCTCGATGACGTCGCTCATCGCGATGCCGATGGTCAGGCGCGTCTCGTCGGGGTCGCCGGCCGGGCCGTCGACCTGCGCGAACACGGTCGCGTGGGGGCAGATCACGCCGTCGGTGCCGCCCGACCACGCCATCGGGATCTGCTTGATCTCCTCGGCGCTGCGCGTCCCCTTCTCTTCGAGCACGCCCCGGAAGGCCACGTCGGCGAGGATCCGGGTGTAGTCGTTCACCCCGCCGTTGCCCTCGGTCTTGCCGATGACGGCGACGACCTCGTCGGCGGCGAACACGTCGTCGTCGATGAGGCGGGCCAGGCCGCCCGCGTCGGTGACCGACTCGATGACGACCTTGTGGGCGAGAACGGGCATGTCGTGAGCTCCGATGTCGGCGGCGAGCGCCCGATCGTACGCCGCAGCGTGGCCCCTCAGTACCGGGGCGCCCGTCCCGGTTGGCCGAGCAACATCGGCGGCGTCGAGCCCGCCGTCGCGCCCGGCACGTTCTCCGGTGTCACGACCAGCACGCCCTCGTAGCAGTGGTCGGCGATGGCGTCGTCGGTCACGAACGACTCGCCGATCCGGATGCCGGTGCGCCCGAGCAGCTCCTGGTGGACGGGGAACGCGTTGCCGCCGGTGACCGCCGGGTCGAGGACCTCCAGCCCCCACGTGTCGGTCGCGGCGATGGCCACCTTCCTGTCGATCAGGTAGCGGGCCTCGGCCAGGTAGATGCCGGGCTCCTGGGTGAGGTACCGACCGGGATCCGACGTCACCAGGTGCGTCCACCCGGTGTGGAAGATGACCACGTCGCCGGGGCCGATGGGGCGCCGGATCCGCTGGCGGCGGAGCGCGTGCTGGATGTCCTCGATCGTGATCCGGTAGTTGTCGCGCAGCACGGGCTGACCGTTCGCGGCGACGAAGCAGTCGTCGGTGGCGCCGTCGGCGACCTTCATCCCGACCACGTCGATGATCACCGCCCGGGTGGCGATCGGGCCCATCGTCTCGTTGCCGAGCCGGGTCGTGCCGGTCGGCGTGGCGATGTCGTTGGCGTAGATGTCGTTGTAGAAGCGCCCACCCCGGTCGTCGTCGGTCCCGATCCCGACGTGCCCCAGGCCGTCGATCTGGCTGCCGATCTGGAAGGTGAAGTTCTCGCCGAAGCGCTCCTCGTTCCCGATGACCTTGTTGGGGCCGAGCGGCTCGGTCCCGGCCTGGATCCCGCCGCCGGCGACGAAGTCCGCGCCGGCGTCGTAGCCGAGCGCATAGAGGAACATGTCGTGCAGGCGCGGTGGGTCGCTGGGGAACGCCGGGAAGCCGTTGAACATCGACTCGCCGAGTTGGTAGCTGTTCACCGGACGGGTGCGGCGCAGGATGCGCAGCGAGTGGGCCGTCTTCTCCGGCGTGACCTCGTTGAGCGTTCCTCGCTCGTCGTCGGGGCCGTACGGGCTGACCCAGAGCCCGCCCGCGGCCGCCGCCGCGAAGTCGAACATGGTGTCGTCGTAGCCGCTCACGTCCTTTTCGTGGCGACGTCGCGATGCTCCCGAGACCTCGGCGGCCTCGATCGCCGCCGCGCCGACCGGTCCGGCCGTGGCCGCCGTGGCAGCGGCTGCGGCGGCACCCGCCGCGCCGAGCTTGAGCGCATCACGGCGCGACAGATGATGGTGCGCGAAGTCGGTTCGCATGCAGATCCCCCTGGTGCTGGCGTCCCCCTGCCCGCGGCCGGGACCCTAGCGCTCGGCGGAGGGGGGCGATGGGAGTGAGAACCGCTCTGAGCTGGGCGAACGGCGTCCAATGGCCAGGGCTCAGGGTCGGCGGATCACGGGCTGGAGCTCGTCGACGGGGTAGTCGCCGATCGCCTCGACGACCGGCAGGTCGAGGGTGCCGCCGATGTCGGGGAACGCCCACGCCAGGTCCCAGTCGTAGGTGACCGTGACGTCGTAGGTGCCGGTCTCGGTCCAGACGTGGGTGATCTCCCCGTCGGGCCAGGCCTCACCGGGCACGGTATGGAGGTCGAGGGGCGAGCCGTCCCCCCAGTCGACGGTGACGAGGGCGCTGCCCTCGATGGTGAGCGGGCCGAACGGCGTGTCGGCCACCTCGTGGGTCCAGGTGGTCGGGGCGACGGTCAGCAGGAACATCGGCTCACCGGTGAGCCCGGCGGTCGGGATGAACGTCGGCTCGGGACGATCGGGCGCGGTGCGTTCGAGGTACTCGATCACGAAGCCCTCCGGGGTGATCGTGGGGCCGGCCGTCCCGAGCGGGCAGGGCAGGATCCCGGCCGGGATCGGCGTGATGTTCGCCTCGCTCGCGGGGACGAGCACGGTGGCCACACACGCGGTCCCATCGACGACGGCCACCCGCAACGCCGTCACCAGCTCCTCCTCCTGGTCGCCGCCACCACCCGGAGAACTGACGACAGGCGTGCCACCGGCCGGCTGTTCGGAGGTGCTGCGCTCAATCTCCACCTGCTGATCACCAGCTTCTTCGACGCTCACGGTGTCGATGTGAGAGCCGGACTGAGCCTGCGCCGGCACGCCACCGAACACCGCTGCGATGGCGATTGATCCGGCTACGAGCCAGCGCATAGTTCGGGTGGGGTTGTGTCAACGGCATGCCGCTGGCTGACGAGCCAGCCCGTCGGGTTCAGGTCACGTGAGTCGCCGCGCACGAGTTCGAATACGACTCGATCAGGATCGCGAGGCGCTGTGTAGACACCGTCGAATGAGACCGTGCCTTCGACTATCGAACACGAGCCATCCAATCGATGGATGGTCACCTCGGTGATGAGCGGTGTGCGTTCAAGTGTCAGGACTTGTTCGTCGACGGTAGTGAGGGCCCGGATTCCCGCGACGTTGTACTCCAGGTTGATGCCAGAGGAGATCGCAGTCAGCGTGTCCAAGACATCATCCGTCGTTGCACCTTCTCGCAGCGCCGACCGAGTCGCATCAGCGAGGCTCACCTCGAGTTCGTTCAGGACGCGTTCGAAGTAGGCGGCGTCGGGGGCGGCGGGGATGGCCCACGGGTCCGGCTCGGTGGTGGTGGTCGTCGACGCGGCCGTGGTGGGCGGTGGCGCCGTCGTCGACGTTGGTGCCGTGGTCGTGCTGGTCGCCTCGGGGTCACCGAGGGGACGGACGGTGGTGTCCTCTGTCCCGGATCCGGAGCATGCTGCCACGCAGAGGAGCAGGACGCCGGGGAGTGTCTGCCATCTCACGATGTTTCATCGTTTCCTACTCCCACCGGCCGGCGCAAGCCCACTCACGTTCAGCGGTCACGAACTGGTACGAAAGGGTCGGCGGGACGGGTTGTGCGGCCTTTGTCTCCAGTTCCCGGATCCATCGTGGGGCGGGCTGGAAGTGTGTCGTTCAGCGCCCACCATCGTCGTGGGATCCGGGAGTCGGACCGTTCGGTCACCGCCGGCGCAATCGACGAGTTCCTTCGTGGAGGACCGACATCGTGACCAAGCACCGTCCCACCACCGACCGCTCGACCCCACCGGTCGTCGACCAGATCGCCACCCTCCTCGGCCGAGACCTCGAGGTCGACCTCACCGACTCGGCGACCGATCCGCTGCCCTCGGTCGTGCTCGACGTGACCGATCCGGGCGGGGTCGCGCTGCTCGACGCTCGCACCGGGACCGACGAGGAGGACGAGGGGTTGCCTCCGCTCGAGGCCGACCTGCGCGACCCCGAGATCTTCGCCGCCGTCGGCGAGCTGGTCCGCCCGCTGCACAACAAGCAGCTCGATCAGCTCATGATGCTGGTGCGTCGCCAGTTCCACGCGACGAGCTGATCGCGGAGCGAGCCCGCTCCTCCCACCACCGCCGGTCCGCCGCATCGAGGGGCAACGTCCCCAGCGCGGAGCGCAGTCCGGCGTCGACGTCGATCTCGTCGTCGCCGCCCGCCCACGCCACGATCGACTCCAGCAGCCGGGCGGCGCGCAGGATGGCCGCCGCCTCCACGTGCACCGGCAGGATGCGGAGCTCGACCGTGTCCTTGTCGGGTGCGCCGAGCACGACGTTGCGGACGTTCACGTCGCAGTACTTGGTGATGCGGATCCCGTCGAGGCGCTGCTGGACGGCCGGCCACTCCAACCCGTCCCAGTCGGGCGCGTCGAGGGCGGTCAGCAGCTCCCGAGGCCAGGCCCCGAGTCGCACGCAGCGCGGGTTGAGCTCCAGCACGGCGCGGAGGTCGCCGAGCAGGGGATCGATCAGCTGCGCGAAGCGGCGGAACGTCCGGGCGTGCCGCAACGGCGCGGCGTCGAGGTGGACGTGGGTCGCTCCCTCGGCCGGGGCGGTGAACCCCAGCCCCACCGCGATCGACAGCAGCTCGTCCAGCCGTCGCTCGTGATCGTCCTCGATCGGTGCGGTCACCAGCTCGGCCCCGCGGTGGCGCGCCCCGGGGAGCGGCGCAGCGATGGCGATCGGCTGCCCGTCCCTCGTCCGGAGTCGCCACATGCCACCCGGTCCCGGCTCGGGCACCACGCCGAATAGCTCGGCCAGTCGAGCGAGGGCGTCGGGGAGGTGGAGCGCAGCGTCGACGTGCCGGGCCGCCAGCTCGATGAGGCGCTGGTCGTCGCTGACGACGCGCCACCACCCCTCGACGGGTGGTGCCTCGCGGTCCAGGTCCAGCTGCAACGTGATGTCGTCGACGACCCAGGCCGCGATCGCGCCGGCGCCGTCGCGGATCCGGAAGCCCGGCGTCAGGTTGTGGAAGAGCGCCGTGCCCCCGAGCTTCGACGGTTCGGCATCCGGGAACAGGAACGGTTCGACCGCGCCGCAGAGCTGATCGGCGATCGCCTCGGCCAGCACCCGTCGGCTGGAGCCCTCGGGTGCCAGCAGCTCGACCTCGACCCCGAGCCGACCGTTCATCGGCCGGAGGCCCCCGCTCGGCGCGCCAGGCTCAGCCGACCGGGATGCGGATCGTTTGGCCCGGGAAGATGCGGTCGGCGTCCTCGATCACGTCGCTGTTCAACGACATCAGCGCATCGGTCGTGATGATGTTGTCGGCCGTCGAGAACATCCGAGCGATGCCCGACAGCGTGTCGCCGGACATGATCGTGTAGGTCACGATCTTCGTCTCGGGCGGTGCTGCGGCGATGGCGGCGTTGACGACGAGCCAGCCCTCGATCTTGTGACCGCCGGCCACCTTGGCCTGCTCGACCGTGCAGCCCCACAGCTGGGCGAGCGCCTCGGCGTCGTTCATCGTGTACGGGCTCTTGAGGATCCAGTTGTACTGACCGGTCGCCTCGTAGAGCATCTGGTCGAGGATCTTCTGGTTCTGCCACTTGACCTTGCGGCCGATGCGCTGCTTCGTCTCGACGATGTCCTGCTGCCAGAACCACGCGAGCCGAACGGCGTCGTCGTAGGTGTACTTGCTCTGGTCGAAGGCCGCGAGCTCGATCTGGCTCTGCGGCACGACTGCGTCGCTCATCCTGTGCTTCCCCCCGCACTCCGACGGCGGGTCCCCGCCGCCGGTGCGGCACCTTAGCCATCTGCCGCCGCACGCCGTCGGATGTGCCGCACCCGACGCGCGAGCATGCAGGGCATGACGTCGCACCCGGACCTCGACGGCCGCGTCGAGCACCGCACGATCGAGACCAACGGCATCGAGCTCCACGTGGCGCTCGCCGGTCCCGACGACGGCGAGCTGGTCGTCCTCCAGCACGGCTGGCCGGAGTGCTGGTTCTCCTGGCGGCACCAGCTGCTCGGCCTCGCCGACGCCGGTTACCGCGTCGCCGCCCCCGACGGTCGCGGCTACGGCACCTCGGCCAAGCCGGCGGAGATCGAGCGCTACACCGTGCTCGACGTCGTCGGCGACCTGGTCGGCCTCGTCGGTGCCCTGGACCGGACCGAGTGCACGCTCGTCGGCCACGACTGGGGCGCCCTCGTGACCTGGCCGGCCGCGCTCCTGCGCCCCGACCTCTTCACCGCCGTGTGCGGCATGTCGGTGCCGTACGGGCCGGGCTTCCGATTCGGGCAGATCGAGCTCCCACCCACCGAGGTGCTGGCGGCCGTCAGCGGCGACCAGTTCCACTACATGCTCTTCTTCCAGCAGCTCGATGCGCACGAGGACCTCGACGCCCACCGCGAGGACATCCTGCGCAACCTGTACACCGACCCCGGCGTCACCACCGCGATCTCCGGGACCTCGGCGACGCTGCTGAGCGAGACCCTGGGCGCCCCGCCCGACACCACGCCGGCATGGCTCCCCGAGGACGAGTTGGCCGTGTTCCTCGACTCGTTCGAGCGCAGCGGGTTCGAGGGTGGGATCAACTGGTACCGCAACCTCGATCGCTCGTACCGGCTCCTGTCGGCCTGGCGCGACGTGCCGATCCCGGTGCCGGCGACCTTCATCGCCGGCGCGCTCGACGGTGTGGTCGCGGCGACGCAGTCCGACATCGACCGCCATCCCGAGACCTGCGCCGACTATCGCGGCACCCACCTCGTCGACGGCTGCGGTCACTGGGTCCAGCAGGAGGCGCCCGACGAGGTGAATCGCCTGCTCCTGGAGTTCCTCGCCGGCACCTGAGGGCGGGGTGGCAGACGTCACCACCGATCGGGGCCCGATCTGCCCCACACTCGAAGGTCGTGCAGGTTCCCTATCGCCTCCTCGCGGCCGCGAAGCCGACGTTGCCCGCCGGGCTCCTCCTCGCGCTCGCGCTCGGGACGGCGAACTTCGCCGCGACCCCGTTCCTCATCCCGGCGCTCGCCGAGGCGCTGGGGATCGGCGTCGGCACCGCCGGGTTGATCTCGACCGCCCAGCTCGCCGGGTTCATGGCGGGCAGCTGGGTGGCGCCGCGGCTGATCGCCCCGACCCACCACGCGGTGGTCGGCGCGATCGTCCTGTTGGCCGTGGCCAACGGGCTGTCGTCGCTGCTGCCGTCGTGGCCGATCCTGCTGGGCCTCCGGGCGTTGTCCGGGGTCGGGCTCGGCGTGACCGCCTGGCTGGCCTGGCGCGAGGCGTTCGGCCACCGCCGCCGCACCAACGAGCTCAACATCGCGGCGCCGCTGGTCGTCATGGTCTCCACGCCGCTGATGGCGGTGCTCGCCTCCGAGATCGGTGCGGGGATGACCTTCGCCGTGCTCGCACTCGTCGCGCTCGTCCCGCTGGCCCTGCCGATCCGACCATCGACACACCTCGCACCGAAGCCGTCAGGTCGGAGCGGCCCGGCCGCCACCGCTGCCCTGCTGGTGCTCGGCGTGCTCGGTCTGCTGACGATGGGCGGTTCGTCGGTGTTCGTGTTCGTGGCCGTGATCGGCATCGACCAGGTCGGCCTCACCCCGATGGCGGTCTCGGTCGCGGTCGTCGTGAACGCCGCCGCCGGGCTGGTCGCCAGCCGCCTGCCCCGGCCCGAGTGGGCGTCGCCGGCGTCCATCGCCGCGATCGGCGCGTCGGCGCTGTTGCTGTCGATGACCACCTCCCCGGTGCTGTTCTTCGCCACGGTGTCGCTGTGGGGGCTCCTGTTCTTCGTGGCGCTCCCGTCGACGTTCGAGCTGCTGTCGAGCCGGTCCCGCTTCCCCGAGGAGCGTGCCGGTGACGCGCAGGCCGTGATGGCCGCCGGGCGTGTGGCCGGGCCGGCGCTCGGTGGCGCGCTCGTGTCGACCGGCTCGCTGACCGTGCTCGGCCTCGTCGCCGCCGGGATCCTCGTGTCGTCGGCCCTGCTCGCCGCGGTCGTCGCCCGCGCCTACCCGCCGGTCGTCCGCACCGAGCAGCTCGCCTCAGCCGACCGCTGAGCCTTCGGCAGCCTCGCGCGAGCGCTCGGCTCGCCGTGCGGGCCGGGGCCCCACCCCCACCCCGCCACGACCTGCGCCCCGTTGGGTCGCATGTCGTGAGAACCGCCGCCGGTAGGCGGTGGGTGTCGTCCCGATCGACGCCCGCATGCGGTCGCGCAGCGTCGTCGCCGACCCGAACCCGACCAGCGTCGCGATCTCCTCGACCGACGCGCTCGACGTCTCGAGCAGCCGGCGCGCCGCCAACACCCGCTGCTCGGCGAGCCAGCGCTTCGGGCTCGTGCCCGTCGCCTCGCCGAAGCGGCGGGCGAACGTCCGTGGCGACCAGCCCGCCCGTTCGGCGAGGCGGGCCACCGTGAGCGGTGCGTCGAGGTGCTCGACCGCCCACTCGCAGATCTCGGCGATCGCTGCGTCGGGTCCGGCCGGCGCCACGGGCTCCGGGACGAACTGGCGTTGACCGCCGTCGCGGTGCGGCGGCACGACGAGTCGCCGGGCGACCTGGTTCGCCACGTCCGCACCGTGGTCGCGGCGGACGAGGTGGAGCCCGCAGTCGATGCCGGCCGCGCTGCCGGCGGAGGTGAGCAGCTCGCCCTCGTCGACGTAGAGCACGTCGGGTTCGAGCCGGATCGCCGGGCGCTCGGCGGCGAGTCGGTCGAGGTAGCGCCAGTGGGTCGTCGCCCGGCGTCCGTCGAGCAGCCCGGTCGCCGCCAGCAGGAAGACCCCGGAGCAGATGGTCATGATGCGGGCGCCCCGCCCGTGGGCGGTGAGCATCGCGTCGACGACGGCCGGCGACGGCGGACCGGTCCAGCCCGGGACCACCACGGTCCCGGCCTCGCCGAGGGCGTCGAGCCCGGCGCCGGGCACGACCGACACCCCGCCCGTCGCCGCCAACGGGCCGATCGACTCGGCGACCACCGTGGTGCGGTACCAGCCACCCAGCTCGGGGCGGGGGAGCGCGAACAGCTCGATCGCGATGCCGAACTCGAAGGTACACAGCCCGTCGTAGGCCACGACGGCGACATCGAGCGGATCGTTGGCCACTGGCAGATTCTCGTCGAACCTGGTCGTTCCTGCCACTGGCCGGTACGGCGCGCGACCGGGAAGGTGGCCCATGACCACCGACGCCGCCGCCCACTTCCGCCACCTGCTCGAGGTCGAGACCGACTGCTGGGACACCCACGAGGCGCTCGCCGGAGGGGAGCCCGGGTTCGTCCTCCTCGACGTCCGCTCGGCCGAGGCCTACGCCCGTGGCCACGCCGACGGTGCGGTGAACCTGCCCCATGCGCAGATCGACGAGGGCCGGCTCGCGGCCTGGCCCGCCGACACGGCCTTCGTCGTCTACTGCAACGGGCCGCACTGCAACGGCGCCGACCGCGCTGCCCTGCGCCTCGCCGAGCTCGGCCGGCCGGTCAGGAAGATGATCGGTGGCGTGACCGGCTGGCTCGACGAGGGCTTCGAGCTGGTGACGGGCTGAGTCGTCCGCAGCCTCGCGCGAGCGTTCGGCTCGTGACCATCAGCGGCGGTGGATCGTCGCGTCGACCTCGACGAGCTGTCCCGTGTGGCCGAGGAGGTGCGCGCCGAGCAGCGTGGCGGGCGGGACGCTGTCGTCGAACCATCCGGTGACCGCCGACCACGCGTCGAGCAGGTGCTGGTGCGGACCGACGACGTGGATCGTCAGGTGCCGCACGTCGTCGAGCGCGAAGCCGTGGACGCCGAGCAGCAGGAGCAGGTTGTCGAGGCACGCACGGGTCTGGGCGGCCGGGTCGTCCTCGCCGAGGAGCGTCCCGGCGGCGTCGAACGGCACCTGGCCGGCGACGTAGAGGTGGTCGCCGACGGCGTCGGCGTAGCGGTAGCCCGGCGTCGGTGCGAGGCCGGCCTCGAGCTCGGCGTCGTTCACGACGCCGTCACCGTCTCGGTGTCGCGACCCGATCGCAGCAGCGTGCCCGGCCGGGCGTCGGTGAACTCCTTGCCCCGCACGATCTCGGTCCCGTTGACGAAGACGTGCTCGATGCCCTCGGCCTCGCCGTACAGGCGGCCGGCGCCGCCGGGCAGGTCGTCGCGCGTGTAGATCGGTCCGGGACCGATCCGCTCCGGGTCGAAGACGACGATGTCGGCCGCCCACCCCTCGGCGAGCCGACCCCGGCCGGTCAGGCCGTACAGCCGGGCCTGGTCGTCGGTCAGCAGCTTCACCGCCTCCTCGACGGACAGCAGCGAGCGCTTGCGCACGGTCTCGGCGATCAACGTCGTGCAGTAGTTGAAGGTCGCCAGCAGGTCGAGGTGGGCGCCGGCGTCCGACGCGCCAACCATGGCCCGCGGGTCGCGCCACACCTCCACCCGGCGCTCCCAGTCGGCATCGTCGCCGCCCCGAGCCGGCGGGCTGAACCCGGTGCGGAGTCCGTCGCGGACCGCGACGTCGCACAGCGCGTCCCAGGCGGTCATGCCGAGCTGCTCGGCGACGGCCTCGACGGTCTGGCCCTCGAAGGGCTTGGTGTCGGGCGTGAAGCACTCGACGAAGGTCATGCGCTCCCAGCGGGCGATGCCCCGCAGCGGACCGGTCTCGGACCTGGCCAGCTCGTCGAGCTCCTCGCGGCGGACGGGGTCGGCGAGCAGGTCGAGCTTCTCGTCGTCGGGGAGCGCCATCGGCTTGGCCCATCCGGGGAGCGCATCGAGCACGAAGCCCGTCTGGAAGCACAGCCGCGGGCGGATGACGTCGGGGATCGTGAGCGCGATCACCTTGCCGCCCCGCTCCGCCGCGTAGTCGCCTGCGGCCAGGCGGTTGTCGACCATCTCGGCGTTGCGGGCCGTCACCTGCAGCACGTTCCAGTTGAGCGGGCGGTCGGCGGCCACCGACATGCGCGTCATGACGTCGTAGTGCTCGTCGGTGAAGTCGCCGGAGGTCGGGAGGAACTCGAGCGTGGTGCCGTCGAACTCGCCGACGACCTCGCAGAAGGCGACCAGTTCGTCGACATCCGCATGCCGAGACGGCACCGGGTCACCGTTCGCGTCGTTGTGGGTCGGCGACCAGGTGGAGCTGAAGCCGAGCCCGCCGGCGGCAAGACCGTCGCGCAAGAGCCCGAGCATCCGCCCGTGCTCCTCGGCGGTCGGTGCCCGTCCCGACGTGGCGTCCTCGCCCATCACCACCCGGCGGATGGCCGAGTGACCGACGAGGAAGCCGGCGTTGACGCTGAGCGTGCCGTCGAGCCGGTCGAGGTACTCCGAGAAGGACGACCAGTCCCAGGGCACGCCCTCGTCGAGCGATTCGAGCGGCATGCCCTCGACGCGGGCCAGCATCGTCTTCAGGTACTCGCCCGCGCCGGGCGCGAGCGGGGCGATCGTGAAGCCGCAGTTCCCGCCCACGACCGTCGTGACGCCGTGCAGCGGCGACGGTGAGAGCGTCGTGTCCCAGAACGCCTGGGCGTCGTAGTGGGTGTGGATGTCGACGAAGCCCGGTGCGACGACCATCCCCGTGGCGTCGACGACCTCGGCCGCCTCCTCCTCGACGGTGCCGAGGGCGACGACCCTGCCGTCGCGCACCCCGACATCGCCGACCGCTCCCGGCGCCCCCGTGCCGTCGACGACGTAGCCGCCGCGGATGATCAGATCGAGCATGTCGGCCCCTTCCCCCGGTGACCCGAACCCTACGCGGGCCCCGGGAGCGGTCACGAAGCGACGGACTCGTTCCGGAACCGCTCGCACCAGCGAGCGTTGAGCTCGGTCGACAGGCGGGCCGTCCCGACCTCGGGCACCTCGACGTCCGGCCGTCCGAGGTGGGCGAGCACCCGGGTGGTGGTCGCCGCCGGGTCGACGGCCAGCTGCTCGTAGGTGACGGCCAACGGCTCGATGTCGTTCGCGGCGAACCAGCCGGCCCAGCCCCGACGCTCGTGCTCCATCATCCGGAGCGCGTCGGCGATCTGGGTCCGGTCGTAGCGGGGCTCGGTCGGCGCACCGTGCCGCTCGCGATCGGAACCGTCGGCGTTGCGGTGCCAAAGACCCGTCTGCTGCGCGAGCGTCAGGGAGACGGCCTGGGCGAGGGCGTCGTCGCGGGAGAGGTGCACGTAGCGGGTGACGCCGAACGCCGCGCGGAGCACCTCCGCCTGGCCCTGCTCGGCCGGGGTCCATCGCTCCAGCCGCGCCAGCACCCCGGGGAGGTCGCGCCACATGATCCGCATGCCGAACCGTCCGCTCGACCCCGCGCCGTGGCGGCGGACGGCGGCCGCGTACTCCGCGCCCCAGCTCCGCTCGTCGTCGACGAGGCCCCACGAGCGGGCGTAGCGGGCGATCGACGGCTCCCGGAAGTACGACCGCGGCTCGCCCACCGCCCCGGTCCGGATCAGGAGGTCGCACAGCAGGGTCGAGCCGCTGCGCGGCGAGGCGCAGAGCAGGTAGCCGTCGTCCACGAGACCGAGTCTCCCCGACGCGCTCCTGACCGATCGCCCGGATTTCGCGCCGGCTCAGCCCACGACGACGGTCGCCGTCATCGAGGGATGGATGGCGCAGAAGATCTCGAACGTGCCGGCGTCGAGCTCGATCTCGTAGACGTCGCCGCGGGAGAGGGAGCCGCTCCGGAAGCCGCCGTCGACGGCGTCGACGGTGTGCGCGGCGGCGTCCCGGTTCACGACGACCAGCGGCGTGCCGGCGTCGACCTCGATCGTGCCGTCACCGAACGCGAATCCGTCGATGTCGACCACCACGCCGCCGTCGGCCGCTGCCGCCGAGCTCGAGGCCGACTCCGGGGCGTCGACCACGGCCAGCGTGACGACGGCGGCGGTGGCGAGCGCAGCGCCGACCGAGGCGCGGACCTGATCGACCCGGGCGATCCGCGCCGCCGGCGCGACGGCCAGGACCGTCGCCGCGACGAGGGCGACCGCCTCAGCGGCGAGCAGCATCGGCGTCTCGGGGATCGGTTCGAACCCCGACTCGCGGAACCCCAGGAGGCCGACGGTCCGACTCGCCCCGAAGGCGAGCAACGAGCCGCCGGAGACGGCGATCGCGGCGAGTGCGCTGCGACGCGACGCGTCCACGAGCAGCGCGACGGCCACGACGATCGAGGCGAGCGCCTGGGCCGGGAACCCCAACCGGACGATCGCCTGCGGCACGTCGTCGTACGCGGCGTCGACGTAGAGGACGCCGTGGAGGAGACCACCGACGGCGAGGCCGGCGGCGGCGACGGTGCGGAACGGGTGCGACATGCCCGTCAGTACGCCGCCGGGGTGCCCGGCGGTTCGCGTCAGCCCGCGGCGAGCTCGCGGGCCAGCGCGTCGACGTCGGGCCGCACGATCTTGCCCATGGCGTTGCGGGGCAGCGAGTCGACGACGTGGACCAACCGGGGTCGCTTGTAGTTGACGAGCCGGTCGGCGCAGAAGCTGCGCAGCTCGTCTTCGTCGACGGGCTGCCCGCCGTCGGCGACGACGATCGCGGTGACGATCTCGCCCCACTCGTCGTCGGGTGTGCCCGCCACCGCCGCCTCGGCGACGGCCGGGTGTTCGACCAGCACGTCCTCGACCTCGCGGGGGAACACGTTGAACCCGCCGGAGATGATCAGCTCCTTCGAGCGGCCGACGATGCGCCAGTACCCGTCGTCGTCCTGCGTGCCGACGTCGCCGGTCCGGAACCAGCCGTCGGCGGTGAACGCCTCGGCGGTGGCGTCGGGACGGCCCCAGTACTCCGAGAAGACGTTGGGCCCGCGCAGCTCGATCTCCCCCTCGTCCGCGCCACCCGCGATGCGGGCCTCGACGCCGGGGAGCGGCAGCCCGACCGAGCCGGGCCGCCGGTCGCCGTCGAAGGGGTTCGAGATGTTCATGACCGTCTCGGTCATCCCGTAGCGCTCGATCACCCGCTGACCGGTCCGCTCGGTCAGGGCAACGTGCAGTTCCGCCGGCAGCGGTGCCGAGCCGGAGACGCAGAGCCGCAGCCGTCCCAGCTCGGCCACCCGGTCGTGGTCGACCAGGCGGGCGTACATCGTCGGCACGCCGAAGTACATCGAGGCGTCGTGCTCGGCGGCGGCATCGAACACGGCGTCGGGTTCGAACCGGGGGAGGATCACCGCCGACCCGCCGGTGAGCAACGTGCCGTGGATCCCGACGCCGAGTCCGTGCATGTGGAACAGCGGCAGGCACAGCACCAGGCGGTCGGCGTCGGTCCAGCGCCACGCCGTGGCCACGGCCGCGGCGCCGGCGACGAGGTTCCGGTGGCGGAGCACCACGCCCTTCGGGCGACCGGTCGTCCCCGAGGTGTACGGCAGCAGGGCAGGGTCGTCGGGTCCGGCGCGGTCGAGGTCGTCCGGCGCCTCGCCGTCGGCGCCGTCACCCGGCGCGATCACCGGGAGGTCCGCCGCGATGGCCGCGGTGCGGCCCGGTTCGTCGAGGATGGCGAGCACGGGCTCGGCATCGGCGAGCACGTGCCCCAACTCCCGCTCGGTGTAGCCGGTGTGGACGGGCACGACGATCGCTCCCGCCCGGAGCACCGCGGCATGGCTGACCACGAGCTCGATCGAGGACGCGGCCGACAGCAGCACCCTCGCCCCCGGCCCGACCCCCAGCGAACGCAGGTGGCCGGCGACCGCGGCGGAACGCCGATCGAGCTCGCCGCGGCTGACCCAACCATCACCCTCCGCCCACAGCGCCGGCCGGTCGGGGTCCTCGCGCCAACGTCGGCCCCACGCCGCCGTGAGTGACCGGGCGGCCAGCTCGTCCGGGAGCCAGTCGTGGGACGGATCCGGCAGGTGCGCCGACCAGGGCAGGGCCATCGGGCGATCTTACGGTCGGCCGAGAACGCTCCGGGCCTCGACGCGGTGTTCGAGCGTCGCGACGCCGCACGCCCGCTCGGACGCCGAGGGTGAACCGATCGCTGCGTCGGCCGCGCCGACTGGCGTACCGTCCCGTCGACCAGGAGGTACCGGGATGTTCCCCGAGCAGGCCGCCAAGTTCGCGGCGCTGGTGCTGGGCTCCGCCATCGTCGGATTCACCGCGACGCACCTCATCCTCATCACGCTCGTCGAGCGCGACGACGGAGCGCAGTTCGAGGAGACCGCCGTCGCCTGGGGGCTCGGCCACGAGTACAACGCGCCGTCCGCCTTCGCCGCCGGCGTGATCCTCCTCGCCGCGGCCCTCTGCGCAGTCGCGGCTCGCCGGGCCCAGATGTTCGCCGACCCCAACCAGCGGGGCTGGACCGTCCTCGCCGTCGTGCTCGCCTTCCTCGCCGTCGACGAGGCGGTGCAGATCCACGAGCGCCTCGGCGAGCGCATCGACGACCGCCTCGAGCTGGGCGGTCCGCTGTCGTTCCCCTGGATCGTGCCGTACCTCGTCGCGACGTTCGTGCTCTTCCTGTTCCTGCGGCCGTTCCTGCGCCGACTCGAGCCGGACCTCCGCCGCTCGTTGATGATGGCCGGTGCGATCTACGTGGGTGGCGCTGCCGGCGTCGAGGCGATCGCCGGCACCTGGTGGGACGCCCAGGGCGACCAGGCCGACTACGTCTTCCACCTGATCTCGACGGTCGAGGAGGCGATGGAGCTCACCGGCATGGCGATCTTCGTCGTGGCGATGGTCCGCTTCCTCAGCGTCCGGGCGGTCGTCGAGGTCCCCAGTGAGCCCGAGGTGCCGGCACCGATGGGGTGACGGGCCGCAGCGACCTTGACCTCAACCCGGGTCGAGGTGCTGTGGTCGTCGCATGCGCCGACTCCTCCCACCCCACCTCGTGCTCCTGCTCGTCACCGGTGCGGCCGCGCTCACCGCGCTCGCCCCGGTCGGCACCGCCGTGCCCGGTCGCTGGCGGCTGCTCGGCCTCGTCCCCCTGGTCGCCGGCGTCGTCGTGACCGTCGGCGGGGCCCGCCACTTCGACCGGGTGGGCACCAACATCCGGACCTTCGACGACCCCGGCCACCTCGTCGACGACGGCCTCTTCGCCCGGAGCCGCAACCCGATGTACCTGGGCTTCGTCCTGCTCCTCACCGGCGTCGCCGCGCTGCTCGGCTCGGTTGTGGCCTGGCTCGCGCCGATCGCCTTCGTCCTCGCGGCCGACCGCTGGTACATCCCGTTCGAGGAGCGACGCATGGCCGCGAGGTTCGGCTCGGCGTTCTTCCGGTACCGCGAGCGCGTGCCACGCTGGATCGGCCGGCGGAGGGAGGTGGCCGATGCTGGACATCGCTGAGGTCGCTGCGGCGTCGGGCGTCCCGCCGTCGACGCTGCACGTGTGGGAGCGGCACGGCCTGGTCGAGCCGGTCGGTCGAGCCGGTCTGCGCCGCCAGTACGACGACGACGTCCTCGACACGATCGCCGTGATCGTGGTGTGCCAGGACTCCGGCTTCACCCTCACCGAGATCGCCGAACTGCTCGCTCCGGACGCGTTCGTCGGTGGGAAGCAGCTGCTCGAGGCCAAGCTCGATCAGCTCCGTCGACGCCGAGCCGAGCTCGATGCTGCGATCACCGGGCTGGAGCACGCGCTCGCCTGCCCGTCACCGCACCCGCTGGACTGCCCCGACTTCTGCGGGCTGCTGGAGGGGGTGCTGCCGCGGCGAGGGGCGGCCGCTCGCTAGCGGGCGATCTCGTTCCAGGGGAGGCCCTTGTCGACCCGGGGCTCACCCGGGAGGCCGAGCACCCGCTCGCCGATGATGTTGCGCTGCACCTCGTCGGACCCGCCGGCGATGCGGTAACCCGGCGCGCCGAGGAAGTGCTCGTTCCAGTCGTAGGTGCCCCACTCGCCCGAGTCGGCGGTGATGCGGGCGCCGAGTGCCCGGGTGGCGAACTGGCCGATGCGGCGGAGGCTGTCGGCCCAGATCAGCTTGCCGATCGACCCCTCCGGCCCCGGCGTCTCGCCGGCCTTGAGCTTGTCGATGGCCCGCTGGTTGTTCCACTGCATGAGGCGGTGGCGGGTGTAGAGGTCGGCGAGGTCCTGGCGCAGGACCGGGTCGTGGTGCGAGCCGAGGTGCTCGGCGAGCATGCGCACGTCGTGCCAGTTGGCGCCGACCTTGCCGTGGCCGCCGCCCGACGAGGCGCCCCGCTCGAAGCCGAGCACGGTCAGGGCGACCTTCCAGCCCTCGCCGACGTCGCCGAGGCGGTGGGCGTCGGGCACGCGGACGTCGGAGAGGAAGACCTCGTTGAAGGACGTACCGCCCGACATCTGCTTGATCTGGCGGACCTCCACGCCCGGCGCGTCCATCGGTACCAGGAACGCGGTCATGCCCTTGTGCTTGGGCGCAGAGGCGTCGTGGCGGGTGATCGCCAGGCCCCACTCGGAGAATTGCGCGCCGGACGACCAGACCTTCTGGCCGTTGAGCACCCACTCGTCGCCGTCGCGGTCGGCCTTGCACGAGAGGTTGGCGAGGTCCGAGCCGGCACCGGGCTCGGAGAACAGCTGGCAGCAGAGGACCTCGGTGCTGAGGAAGGGGCGGAGGAACTCGTCCTGCTGGGCCTGGGTGCCGAACGCGCGGATGGCCGGGGCCATGAGGCCGACGGTCACCGAGAAGGTCTCGTGGCCCTCTGGCAGCTTGAACTTGGCCTCCTCGCGGTGGAAGGCCCGCTCGTACTCGAGCGGCAGGCCCTGGCCGCCGTGCTCCTTCGCCCAGGTGAGGGCGGCGTAGCCGGCCGCGTACTTCTCGCGGTGGTAGGCCATCGACTCGTCGAGGAGCGCCCGCTCCTGCTCGTAGGTGAGGGCGTGGAAGACCGACACCGAGAACTCGCCCTCGCCCCACACGGGCTTGGGTGCCTCGGCCTGCTTGTCGGCGGTGGTCTTGGGCTCGAGCCGAGCGGCGAGCCAGTCGCGGGCGCCGTCGGCCCACTCCTCGAGATCCGGCAGCCCCTCGCCCACGATGTGTCCCCTCGTTTCGCGTGCCCGTGTGGCGGTCGACGATACTGACCCCGTCGTCGGCCACCGAATCCGGACGGGGTCGGCGGGGGAGGGGACCCGTGACGCTCTTTGCCGCACCGTTGGCGCAGGAACGACCGGACGAGGCCGCGCTCACCGACTCGGATCGCTCCCTCACCTGGGCCGAGGTCGACGACACGCTCAACCGGGCGGCCAACGCGCTGCAGGCGCTCGACCTGGGCACCGACCGCCGGGTCGCCGTCTTCGCCGAGAACTCGGTCGAGACAGCCCTCGCCAACCTCGGCGGGCTCCTGGGGAGCTGCTCGGTCGTCCCGGTGAACTTCCACCTCACCGCCGAGGAGGTCGCCTACATCCTCGACGACTCCGGCACGCAGGTGCTCTTCGTCGGTCCGGAGACCGTCGAGCGCGGCGTCGAGGCCGCGGCGGCCGCTGGCGTCCCGACCGTCGTCGGCTGGCGGTGCGATCCGACCGAGGGGGTCGAGCCGTGGGACGCCTGGCTGGCTGCCGCCTCCGGCGACGAGCCCAGCGTCGACCTGCCACCGCGACCGAACTTCCTCTACACCTCGGGCACGACCGGTCGCCCGAAGGGCACCGAGCTGCCCCCGACGATGTTCGCCGCCGGGAAGACGATCGAGGAGCACCTCGAGGCGCTCAAGACCAACGGCTTCGCCGCGTTCGGCACGCACCTCGTGGTCGGGCCGATGTATCACACCGGTCCGCTGTCGGGCGCCCGCCTCCTCGCTGCCGGGATCCCGTCGGTCATCCTCTCCCGCTTCGACGGCGAGGCGACCCTGCGGGCGATCCAGGAGCACCGCACCGAGTCGACCGTGATGGTGCCGACCCACTTCGTGCGCCTCCTCGCCCTGCCCGACGAGGTGAAGGAGCGCTACGACGTCTCGTCGATGAAGCTCGTCGCCCACACCGGCGCCAAGTGCCCGGTCGACGTGAAGCGCTCGATGATCGAGTGGTGGGGGCCGGTCTTCATGGACGCCTACGGCGCCACCGAGGTCGGCACGGTCTGCTCGATCACCTCCGAGGAGTGGATGGAGCACCAGGGCTCGGTCGGCCGGTCGATCCCGCCGTTCACGGCGATGATCCTCGACGACGACGACCAGCCGCTGCCGCCCAACACCGAGGGACGCCTCTTCTTCGAGGACTCGACCGGGCGGGGCGTGATCTACCCGAACGATGCCGAGAAGACGAAGGCGGCCAACATCCGGCCCGGCGTCTTCACCCTCGGCGAGATCGGCTTCATGGACGAGGACGGCTACGTCTTCATCACCGACCGCTTCAGCGACATGATCGTGAGCGGCGGCGTGAACATCTACCCGGCCGAGGCCGAGCAGGTGATCATCGAGCACCCCGACGTCGCCGACGTCGCCTGCATCGGCGTGCCGCACCCCGAGATGGGCGAGCAGCTCAAGGCGCTCGTCATCCCCGAGGACCCCGCCGCGCCGCCCGACCCCGACGAGCTCATCGCCTACTGCCGCGAGCGCCTCTCGACCTACAAGTGCCCCCGCTCGCTCGACCTCGTCGACGATCTCGGCCGCAACACGATGGGCAAGGTGAACAAGCGCAAGCTGCGCGCCCCGTACTGGGAGGGCGTGTCGCAGTGACCGAACAGCTCGTCGTCCGGGACGATCCGGCCGAGCACGTCGTGCGGCTCACGATGAACCGCACCGACAAGAAGAACGCGTTGTCGAACGCGCTCCGCACGCAGCTCTTCGAGCACCTGCACACCGCGGACGCCGACCAGGACGTCCGGGCGATCGTCATCCGCGGGGCGGGCGACTGCTTCTCCGCCGGCTACGACCTGGCGCAGGACCCGGCCGAGGCGCCCTTCCGCCCGGCGTCCCAGGTCGACGGGTGGTGGGCGCGCCACCTGGTCGACGGGTGGCTCGAGATGATGAACATGGCGACCCCGATCGTGGGCCAGGTGCACGGCTGGTGCCTCGCCGGAGGCACCGAGCTGGCCGCGGCCTGCGACCTCCTCTACGTCGCGACCGACGCGAAGATCGGCTACCCGCCGGTCCGCCTGATGTCGCCGCCCGACACGACCTGGCAGCCGTGGTTCCTCGGGCTGCGCAAGGCGATGGAGTACGTCCTCACCGGCGACTCGATGTCCGGCGAGCAGGCGGTCGAGTGGGGCTTCGCCAACGACCACCACCCGGCCGACGAGCTCGACGAGGCGGTGCTCGCGGTGTGCGATCGCATCGTCAAGGTGCCGCCCGAGCTGCTCGCCCTCAACAAGCGGGTCGTGCGTCGGGCGTTCAGCGTGATGGGCATGGAGACGAGCTACCGGGCGACCGCCGACATCCAGCCGCTCGGCTTCCACCAGCCGCCGTCGCGGGAGTACCTCCGCAGCTTCCGCGATCAGGGGGTCAAGGAGGCGCTGTCCCAGCGCGACGAACCGTTCGGCGACTACCGGGAGGGCACATGAGCGAGGAGTGGGAGACGGTCCGCTACGAGACGCCGTCGGACGGCGTGGCCCGGGTCGTGATGGCCCGCGAGGAGGCCCGCAACGCGCAGGACAAGCGCATGACCTACGAGCTCAACGCAGCGTTCGACCGGGCGTGCCAGGACAACGACGTGAAGGTGATCGTCCTCGCTGCGGACGGGCCCCACTTCTCGGCCGGCCACGACATGCGCGACCGGTCGAAGATGAGCGCCTACGACCGGGTCTCGTCGTGGGGTGGCTACCGCCAGGCCGGCGCCGAGGGGCACCTCCACTTCGAGCAGGAGCTCTACCTCCAGATGTGCTGGCGGTGGCGCAACCTGCCCAAGCCGACGATCGCCGAGGTCCAGGGCAAGGTGATCGCCGGGGGCATGATGCTGGTGTGGGTCTGCGACCTCGTCGTCGCCGCCGACGACGCGGTCTTCTCCGACCCGACCGTCGCCTTCGGCGTGAACGGCGTCGAGTACTTCGCACACCCGTGGGAGCTCGGCGTGCGCAAGGCCAAGGAGCTGCTCTTCACGGGCGACTCGCTCACCGCCGAGGAGGCGCGGGCGCTCGGCATGGTCAACCAGGTCGTCGCCCGGGAGGAGCTGACCGACGCGGTCGCCGAGATGGCGGCGAAGGTGGCCTCGAAGCCGTCGATGGGGCTCACCCTGGCCAAGCAGTCGGTCAACCAGGCGCAGGACGCCATGGGCCTGTGGTCGGCGCTGCAGGCGGCGATGTCGTTGCAGCAGCTCGGCCACTCGCACAACCAGCAGGTGCACGGGCTGCCGGTCGACCCGCAGGGCATGAACCCGAAGGCCACCTTCCAGCCCAAACACGGGAAGCCGGAGGGCGGTTCGCCGTCGTCGTAGGGTTCGGCCCATGAAGGACTCCCTCCACGTCGGGCTCGAGGCCCGCGCCACCTACACGGTCACCGAGGACATGTCGCCCGGCCACCTGCCGATGACCGTGCTGTCGACGCCCTCGATGATCATGCTGATCGAGGGCACCTGCCTCGGAGGCGTGCAGGAGCACCTCGACGAGACCGAGACGACCGTCGGGGTGCACGTCTGCGTCAGCCACGACGCCGCCGCGGTGGAGGGCCAGGAGTTCGAGGTCGCTGCCCGACTGGTCATCCGCGACCGACGCCGGTTGACGTTCGAGACGAGGGTGACCGCCGGCGACACGGCGCTCTCGACCGGCACCCACGTCCGCATGGTCATCGACACGAGCCGGTTCGGCTGATGGACGTCGACGCCGTCCTGGCGGACATGACGCTGGAGGAGCGGTGCCGCCTCGTCGGCGGGGCCTCGACGTGGCGCACCCACCCGATCGAGCGGCTCGGTGTCCCGGAGATCAAGGTCTCCGACGGGCCCAACGGCGTCCGGGGCGAGGGGCACGGGGCCCGACGGACCCCCGGCATCGTCATCCCCGCCGGCATCGCGCTCGGGGCGACCTGGGACCCGGGTCTCGTCGAGCGTCTCGGTCGCCTGCTCGGCGAGGAGGCGATCCGCAAGCGGGCCCACGTGCTGCTCGGACCGACGGTGAACCTGCACCGCACGCCGATCGGCGGCCGCACCTTCGAGTGCTACTCCGAGGACGCCGAGCTCACCGCCCGGCTGGCGGTCGGTTTCGTCCGGGGCGTGCAGTCCCGCGACGTGGCGGTGACCGTCAAGCACTTCGTCGCCAACGACACCGAGGTCGACCGGTTCACCGTCGATGCGATCGTCGACGAGGCGACGATGCGCGAGCACTACCTCCGCCCCTTCGAGGCCGTGGTGCGAGAGGCCGGCGCCTGGGGCCTGATGAGCGCCTACAACCGGGTCGAGGGGGAGCACTGCGCCGAGAACCGTCGGCTGCTCACGCAGATCGTCCGGGAGGAGTGGGGCTTCGACGGGTTCGTCGTGTCGGACTGGTTCGGGGTCCACGAGCCGGTCGGCGCGGCTCATGCGGGGCTCAGCCTCGAGATGCCGGGCCCGACCCGCGTGTACGGATCGAAGCTGGAGGCCGCGGTCGAGCGGGGCGAGGTCACCGAGGACGAGGTGGCGCGCATCGCCCGCGATCTGCTGGTGCTCGTCGAGCGCACCCGTGCCGAAGAGCGCCCGGCCGGAGGCGACGAGCAGACGGTCCGCGACCCGGCCGAGCGGCGGTTGTGCCGTCGGGCCGCCATCGCGGGCACGGTGCTCCTCCGCAACGAGAACGCGACGTTGCCGCTCGACGCGTCGGCCCTCGGTCGCGTCGCGGTGGTCGGACCCAACGCGACGATGGACCGCTCGATGGGCGGGGGCAGCGCCAGCCTCACCCCGCTGAGCCACCGCACCTTCGTCGAGGCGCTGACCGATCGGCTCGACGCGGACGTCGTGTTCGAGCCCGGGGTGCGGATCGACAAGCTCACCCCGCTGGTCCTCGGCTCGCAGCTCGGCGACGACGGGTTGCGGTTGGAGTACGTCAACGGTCCCGATCCGGCCGGAGAGGTCATCGCGACCGGCAGCGTCCGGACCTCGGTGGTCACCTTCTTCGGCTCGGCCCCCGAGGGCGTCGACGCCTCCTCGTTCTCGCTGCGAGCGACGGGCTCGTTCGTCGCCGCGGTCGACGGGCCGCACGAGATCGGCGTCGTCACCACCGGTCCGACGTTCGTCGAGGTCGGCGGTCGGGTGATCGTCGACGACCCCGACCGGCAGCTGCCCAGAGGTGAGGAGTACTTCGGGTACGGGAGCGTCGAGGTGGTCGACACGATCGAGCTGTCCGCCGGCGATGTCGTGCCGATTCGAGCCTCGTGGTCGGGTGGCGACGGGTTCGGCGCGCTGCGCATCGGCGTCCGTGCGCCCGACCCGCCCGATCTGCTCGAACGGGCCGTCGCGGCCGCATCCGAGGCCGATGTCGCCGTCGTCATGGTCGGGACCACCGACGAGTGGGAGACCGAGGGGCACGATCGCGACAGGATCGCCCTCCCGGGCGAGCAGGACGAGCTCGTCCGCCGGGTCGCGGCGGCCAACCCGCGCACGGTCGTGATCGTCAACACCGGGGCGCCGGTCGCGATGCCCTGGATCGACGACGCCCCGGCCGTGCTCACGCCGTTCTTCGCGGGGATGGAGCAGGCCGAGGCGCTCGTCGACGTCCTCCTCGGCGAGGCCGACCCGGGCGGTCGCCTGTCGATCACCTACCCGAAGCGCCTCGAGGACGCCCCGGCGATGGCCTCCTACGCGCCCGTCGACGGCCGGCAGCGCTACGACGAGCGATGGGCCTTCGGCTACCGCGGCCACGAGTCCACGGGTGTCGAGCCGCTGTTCTGGTTCGGTCACGGTCTCAGCTACGGCACGGCGGAGTGGGGCGAGGCGACCGCGTCCGCGACCTCGATGGAGGTCGACGACGAGGTCACCGTGGAGGTGCCGATCCGCGCGAGCGGCGATCGGGCGGCCACCGTGGTGGTGCAGGGCTATGTGGCGCCGGTCGATCCTCCCGTCGAGCGGGCCTCGAAGGAGCTCCGGGCCTTCGCCAAGCTCGTCGTGGACGCCGGCTCCGAGGCCGTGGCGCGGCTGACGTTCGACGCCGCTGCGCTCCGGCGCTGGGACGATGTCGCCGGCGACTGGGTGATCGATCCGGGGGAGTACGACCTCGTCGTCGCCCGCTCGGCCGGCGACGAGCACGCCCGCCTCCGCATCACCGTCGACTGAGCTTCTCGGTCGACGGGCTCCCTCGCTCAGGAGGTGAGCGCGGGATCGGGCGACGCGAGGGACTGCGCCGCCCGTTCCATGAGCACCCGGGTGATCGGGTCCGTTCTGCCCCACCGCAACCACGATCGACCCGTGTCGCGTTCGACCACCATGCCGGAGGCGGCCAGGATCGGCGGGACGCCCGGCAGGCGGAAGCGAGCGGTGAGCCTCGTCGAGGTGGTGAGGTCGGCGTCGATCGAGTCGTCGCCGAGGTTCAGCCACACGCCGATGCGCCTGCCGTCCGTCTCGACCTGCGCCGCGATGGAGCCGGTCAGCGCGTTGGTCGCCTTCACCCGCTGGAGGCGTTGGTCCACGAAGCGCTCGATGGTCGGCCACGTGAGGCTGTCCACCTCGGTGAACCTCACGCTGTACGCGTCTCGATCTCCGATGCTCATCACGCCGCGGACCTCGCCGCTGATGCGGATGGCGGTGCCGTCGAGCGCCGTGTCGATCACCACCTGGGATCGCTTGCTGAGGTTCGGTCCGCCGTCCCGGTCTCGGACGAACTGGCAGCCCCGGAGCGAGAGGTTGCGCAGCCGGCCGTCGACGGACCCTCCGAGCCGGCCCACCACCTGCACGCGCACCTGGTTGTGGGCCGGGACTCGGGGGTCGGCTCGCCGATCCGGGGGATCGTCGGTGTGGGGCGTGAGCTCCATCAGTGAGCCCGACGGGCGTGCGTGGCTGGCCACGATCGCCGTCCGCTCGTCCGGGGCGACGACGATCAGCGCACCTTCCACGGGCTGTTGGATCGCGGGTGCACCGGCGGGCTCGAGCAACGCCCGCACGGAGCTCCGGTCGATCTCGATGATGGTCCCGTGCAGTCCGTTGATCGTTCCCACCGGGACGAAGATCACCTCCGACCCGGGCGCTACAAGATGCCCTCGACCACCCACTCGTCCCACCTCGATCGTCTGCCACCCACCAGCTTCGACATCGGCAGGCGCCGCCGAGATGTGAGGATCACCCCCGGCCGAGGGTCCGGCGCATCACCAGCCGGGGGAGCTTGGAGGCGGTCGCCTCGGTGACACCGACGACCTCGAACCCGACGCGCTCGAACATGGCTCGGGTGCCGACGAAGGCCATCGTCGTGTCCATTCGGCCATCCGGGTCGACCGGGTGCGCCTCGACGGCCGGCGCGCCCTGCTCCTCGGCCCAGGCGACGGCCCCCTCCAGCAGCCGCTGCGTGACCCCCTGGCGGCGATGGCCACCTCGGACGACGATGCAGATGATCGACCACACCGCGACGTCGTCGATCGGGCGGATGAGCTTGCTGCGCACCAGCTTCGGGTTCTCGTCACGGGGTCCGATGCTGCACCAGCCGACGGGCACGCCGTCCCGGTAGGTCACGACCCCCGGCGGGTGCTCCCGTTCGCAGAGCCGGCGCATCGCCAGCTCGCGGTCGCCGTCGCCGAGCTCACGGACCTCGCCGGCCCCGAGCCGGTGGTGGAGGCACCAGCAGTGCGGCTCGCGACGGTTGGGGTTGATGATGTCGGCGAAGTCCTCGAACCGATCCGGGGTCACCGGGTGGGTCTCCCACACCATGGCCGGGAACCTAGCGCCGACCCGTGCCGGAGGCGATCAGGAGGCGTCGCCGACCCGACGACCCCCGCGACGCTTCGCCCGGTACATCGCCTCGTCCGCCCGCTCCAGGAGCGGATCGGCTCCCTCCCAGCGCGGCGTGTGCGCCACCCCGATGCTCGCGCCGACGCTCAGCTCGAGGTCGCCGATCGTCATCGGTTCCTCGATCCGCTCGAGCGCGCGGACGGCGGTCGCGTGCAGCTGGCTCGGGTCGGTGGCGTCGACCAGCAGGAGGACGAACTCGTCACCTCCCACGCGGAGCACGACGTCGGCGTGGCGGACGCAGGACTCGAGCCGTCGGGCGACCACCCGGAGCAGCTCGTCGCCGACCTGGTGGCCGTGGGCGTCGTTGATGGACTTGAAGCCGTCGAGGTCGATGAAGCAGGCCCCCACCGGGCGGCCGGCGAGATCGCCGTCGTCGAGCGTTCGCCGGTTGGCGAGCCCGGTGAGCGGATCCTGTCGGCTCTGCTGCTCGACCGTGTCGAGGAGCTGGCGGTTCTCCCGCACGACGAGCCCGGCCCGGACGCCGAGCACGCCGAGCGCGGCCAGCGCCCAGGTCGTCGGTGTCCCGGCACGCACGACGACGGGAGCGCTCACCAGGAGCGGGAGGATCGTGATGGCCCAGAAGTCGAGCTCACGAATGTCGCGCACGTCGCTCACCAGGCGCGACAGGTCCGGATGCCGGGTGGCGAGGACCGCCACGACCGGGATGGCGGCGAGCGGGATCGCCGCCAGACTCCGTTCGGTCGACACGCCGGCGAGGTGCTCCCAGGCGAGGAGCTGCGACGCGACGAGGTACATGAGTCCGCCGACGGCGAGGACGACCATCGTCCGCTGGGCGGTGGGCTCCAGACGGGGGAGCGCGGCCATGAGGTCGGCGATGATGGCGAGCGCGAGCGCCGAGAGCAGGACGAGCGTGATCAGCGCGCCGGTGCCGAGCCGGTCGCGGTGCTCGAGGAGTGGCGCGATGGCCACCGTCCACCACGCCGGCACCGTGGCGACGACGACCCAGATCCCGTCGATCGCCGTTCGGCCGATGGTGACGGTCGTCCACGCCCCGGACCGCATGACCCCCGTCGCCGACCAGCCGGCGACCGACACCAGCGCCGCCATCGCCAGGCCGAGCGTCGTCGGGTCCCTCGTCGGCGCGACGACGTCAGCGACGACGGCGATCGCGCCTGCGGCGATCACCAACGACCACGCCGTCCGGTCGCGCCCGGTCGTGCGGCGGATCGCTCCGGCGAGCGCGGCGACGCCGATCAACGATCCCGCCATGAACACGACGTCGATCACGAGCCCCAGCGTCCGGTCGTCGGCGATGACGAAGCGGACGAGCGCGATCACGACGAGCTGAGCGACCGCGGCGGGGAGGAGTCCCCGGCCAGGTACGGCGGTCGGTCCCATTTGGTGCCAATCGGCGAGCACGGCCCGTTCCTGAGCCGGCCGGGTCGGCTCCGGAGGGTCCGGCCACAGCACCTCGGGGACCCGCAGCGGGCCACGAGCCGTCGTCGTCGGAGGACCTCGGCCTCTGGACGGGCGGGGAGCCGTGGGATGTGGTGGGATGGTGATCCTCCACCGGCAGCATGTGACGATCCACGGGCACGACGTCCGGTACGTCCGAGCCGGCGAGGGGCCCGTGATCCTGCTGATCCACGGCATCGCCGGGTCCGCGCGCACCTGGCGGGAGGCCACCGAGGGGCTCGCTGAGGAGCACACGGTGATCGCCCCCGACCTGATCGGCCACGGCGAGTCGGCCAAGCCGATCGGCGACTACTCGCTCGGCGCCCACGCCAGCGGCCTCCGCGATCTCCTCGGTGTGCTCGAGATCCCGCGAGCGACCGTCGTCGGGCACTCCTTCGGTGGGGGCGTGGCGATGCAGCTCGCCTACCAGCACCCCGAATGCTGCGAGCGGCTCGTGCTCGTCGCGAGTGGCGGTCTCGGTCCGGAGGTCAGCTGGATGCTGCGGGCGCTCGCCCTGCCCGGCTCCGAGCTGCTGTGGCCGATCATCTTTCCGTCGTTCGTGCGGGATCGAGGCACCGAGGTCGGCCGTGCGCTCTGGCGCTGGGGCCTGCTGCGCTCGTCGAGGCTCGAGGAGATGTGGCGGTCCTACAGCTCGCTCGCCGACTCACCGAACCGTCGTGCCTTCCTTCGAACCCTCCGCTCGGTGGTCGACACCCGCGGGCAGGTCGTCAGTGCGATGGATCGGCTCTACCTCGCAGCCTGGATGCCGACCGTCATCATCTGGGGTGATCAGGACAATATCATCCCCGTCGCGCACGGGTACGCCGCCCACGAGGCGATCCCGGGCAGCCGGCTCGAGATCTTCGAGGGAGCCGATCACTTCCCGCACGCTGAGCAGCCCGAGCGCTTCGTCGAGGTCGTGTCCGACTTCATGGCCTCCACGATCCCGGGCGGTGGCCCGGAGACCTATCACGATCTGCTCGTCTCGTACCGACCCTCGTCGGACGTACCGTCGAACCCGTGAGGGGAGCAGCCGCCCGGTCACGGTGTGGCGGCTGGGTCGTTCGTCGTCGAAGGGAGCTGCGGTGAGCGGAACGGGATCCGGGTCACATCACCTCGGGGACCTGCCCATCCATCTCGCCACGCCCGACGGCGAGGGTCCTTGGCCCGGTGTGGTGGTGGTCCACGACGCACTGGGCATGACGGCGGACCTGCGTCGTCACGCCGACTGGCTGGCGGCGGCGGGCTACCTGGCGGTCGCTCCAGACCTCCTCTCACGCGGGCACCGGTTCCGCTGCCTGTTCTCGGTCATCCGCGACGTCATGCGTCGCGAGGGCCGCGTCTTCGATGACCTCGAGACGGCGCGGTCCTGGCTGTCCGGCCGGGAGGACTGCACGGGTTCGGTCGGGGTCATCGGCTTCTGCCTCGGCGGGGGAATTGCCGTGCTCCTCGCCGCGACGGGTGGCTACGACGCGTCGAGCGTCAACTACGGATCGGTGCCGAAGGATGCGCTCGAGGAGCTCGAGGGGGCCTGCCCGATCGTCGCGAGCTACGGCGCCAGGGACATCGGCCTCCGCCGTGATCCAGCCCGGCTCGGTGAGGCGCTCGAAGCCCTGGGCATCGACCACGACATCGAGGTCTACGACGACGCGGGGCACGCCTTCCTCAACGATCACGATGACGCAGACGTCCCCCGTTGGGCCCTCGTGATGGGCCGGCTGTCCCATTCGGAGTACCACGAACCGTCAGCCGTCGATGCCCGTCGTCGGATCCTCGAGCTCTTCGATCGTCACCTGCGCCCCTGAGGCGACCGCGTCGCGCTCCACCAGCCGGTCACCGCTTCGTCAGCGGCACGTAGGTGGAACCGGGTCCCGACGGCGACCAGAGGTTGACCTCGAAGACCCCGACGATCTCACCGTCGCGCTCCGCCTCGCAGAAGAACAACTCGTCACGCGGTACGACGATGACGTCGCCGGCCGGGCACCGAGGGGTCGTGGCGTCGTCCACGGTCGCGGCCAGGGCCGTCTCGAGCACGTCCCGGAAGTACAGCGCGTCGACGTTGCGCACGGTGAAGCGGCCCTCGCTGGATCGGCTCAGATCATCGGTGAGCACGACCTCCCAGCGCCAGCTCTCGCCGAGGACATCCACCGTGCACTCGACCGATGCGGACGGGGCGATCTCGTCCCACGGGGGGCACGACACCGCGACCGACCCGACCTCGACCTCGGTCCCGGTGGCGCTCATCAAGCCGTCCAGCCCGTCCATCGCGATCGACTCCACGAGGCCGGCGTCGGGCAGGAAGAGCGGGAGCCCGGACGGTGCCTCTTCGTCGGGCACGATGATGGCCAGGCTGCCGATCGCGTGCCCGTCGAGGCGCAGCGGGCAGCGCAGATCCTCCCCGACGAAGAGCTGCACGATCCCGGTCGACGGGCAGTGCGACTCGAGTCGCTCGTGCAGATCGTCCGCTCCGGTCGGTGCGGCGAGGCCGGCGTCGGCGAGTGGCGGTCGGACCAGACTGGCGAGGTCGCGGTCGAGCACGTCGAGCGCGACGATGATCCCCTTGATCTCGAGCTGGCGCTCGTCGCCGTCGCCGCGCACGATGTCGACGTCGATCTGGGTGTCGCCGTAGAGCACCGTGCACGAGAGCCTGGCGTCCGCGTCCTGGGTGTCCGAGCCGTCAGGGCACCTCAGCTCGAGCTCGTCGGCGTCGATGGTCAGCGCCGAGTCGGTCTCCGCCAGCAGCTGGCTGAGCTCGCGGGCTGCCGTCTCGACGACGGCGCTCTCGCTGGTTCGCTCGTCGACGGTGACCGAACACGAGCAGGAGAGGAGGCCGACCAGCACGATCTGCAGCGCCTGTGTCCAGCCCATGGGACCGTTGTCGCATCCGCGGCCCGCCCGAGCCAGGGCCGAACGTCGTCGAGCGCGCGGGTCGCGCACCTCCCGCTCGCTGTGGGGCCACCACCGCCGTCGTCGGGGACCCGTCCGGGCGCGTGCTCATCGGAGCGACGTGTCGTCGGCTTCAGCGGAGGCGCAAGGTGACGAGCTCGAACGGTCGGAGCGACAGCTGCGCCGCCCCGTCGTCGACCGCGACCGATGCGTCCCCGGTCGGGCGTTCGAGCAGGTCACACCGGAGGCACTCCACGATCGACCGGGCCGGTCGCAGGGCGCTCCGGCTCCGCTGACCCCAGGCCTCGTGGAGGCGGACCACCAGATCGCCGCTGCCGTCGTCGGCCAGCTTCACGGCGGAGACGACGACGCCGGGGTGGTCGATCTCGACGATCGATCTCGGCCCACCGTGCAGCGTGCCCGGCGCGGTCCTCACCGGGAGGTTGAGCCGGTGCGCCTCGGCGACGACGTCGCCGGCCCGCCAGTCGCCGACGTGGGGGAGCAGCGAGTAGGTGAAGCGGTGCCGGCCCCGATCGGCCGACGGGTCCGGGAAGCGGGGGGCGCGCAGCAGCGAAAGGCGCATGACGTCGCCGAGGACGTCGTGGCCGTACTTCGCGTCGTTGAGCAGCGCGACCCCGTAGTCGGGCTCGGCCAGGTCGACCCAGCTGTGCGCGCAGACCTCGAAGCGGGCCTCGTCCCAGCTCGTGTTGCGGTGGGTCGGCCGGTCCACGTGACCGAACTGGACCTCGTAGCGAGCGCTCGCCGCGCGCACCGCCACCGGGAACGCCGCCTTCAGCAGCACGTCGTGCTCGTGCCAGTCGACGCTGGTCTCGAGGTCGATCCGGCGACTCCCGGCGCGGAGCACCAGGTCCTGCACGATGTGGCTCGCTCCGAAGCTCCGCTCGATGCGGACCCGACCGACCAACGGTCCGTGCTCGATCACGGCGATCGCATCGACCTCGCACAGCTCGGTCATCCGTTGCTCGTCGAGGCCGTCGATGTCCCAGGCGTCGTACGCCGCAGGGTGGTCGGGGAAGAGCTGGAGCACGTTGCCCGGACCGGACAGGACCTCGCGATCGGCGACCCGGTCGTACACCGAGGAGAGCAGTCCGTCCTCCCCCCAGGTGATGCTCAGCGCGCTGTTGCTCATCGTGCCCGCGGCCACGTGCACCTCGTCGCCGGGGTCGCGGGCCACCGCCGGCGCCAGACCGAGACCGGGCACCTCGACCTGGGCGGCGACGCGGCCGTCGGCGAGCTGCTGCCGGGGTCCGTCGCCGTCGAGGTCGAGCCCGGCGGGCACCTCGACGACCTCCGACCGTCCGTGGGTGAGCGCGTTCGCGAGCACGGCGCCATCGCCCGGCGCGCCCGTCAGCTGGCCGAGCGCCTCGTCGCGCAACCTCCCGGCACCGGCGACCACGCGACCGAGTGCCTCCTCGGCCTCACGGTGCACCCAGGCGATGCTCGAGCCGGGCAGCACGTCGTGGAACTGCTGGGTGAGCGCCTCCTTCCACCATCGGTCGAGCTCGTCGGCCGGCCACGGAGCGCCGTCGAGCGCCGCTGCGGCGGACCACAGCTCGGCCTCTCGCAGGGTCAACTCCGCTGACCGGTTCCGCGCCTTCGTCGCGGCCTGCGTGGTGTAGGTGCCGCGGTGCTTCTCGAGGTACAGCTCGCCCACCCACACCGGCGGGTGCGGGTCGTCCGCCTCGGAGTGGGCGAAGAAGTCGGCCGGGGTCTCGACGTTCACCCGGGGGAGGCCTTCGAGGTCCGCCATGCGGCGGGCCCGGTCGACCATGTCGCGCGTCGGGCCGCCGCCGCCGTCGCCGTGACCGAAGGGGCAGAGCGAGTACCGGGTCCGCCCGTGGTCGCGGAACCGTCGGGCGGCGTCGATCTGTTCGGAGGGCAGCAGCACGGCGTTGTAGGTGTCGACCGGCGGGAAGTGGGTGCGCACCCGGCTGCCGTCGAGGCCCTCCCACTCGAAGGTGTGGTGGGGCATCCGGTTGCGCTCGTTCCAGCTCAGCTTCTGGGTGACGAAGTGCTCGATGCCCGCCTGGCGGAGCACCTGCGGCAGGGAGGCGGGATAGCCGAACACGTCGGGCAGCCACCCCTGGCGGCACTCGACGCCGAATCGGTCGAGGAAGTAGCGCTGCCCGTGGACGAGCTGGCGCACGAGCGACTCGCCGGAGGGCAGGTTGGTGTCCGCCTCGACCCACATCCCCCCGACCGGGACGAACCGCCCGGCCGCGACCTGCGCGCGGATCCGCTCGAACAGCTTCGGGTACCGCTCCTCGATCCAGGCGTACTGCTGGGCCTGTGAGCAGGCGAAGCGGTGGTCGGGGTGCTCGTCGAGGAGCTGCACGGCCGTGGAGAAGGTCCGTGCGCACTTCCTGACGGTCTCTCGCAGCGGCCACAGCCAGGCGGTGTCGATGTGGGCGTGGCCGACGGCGACGACCCGGTGGGCGCTGGCGTGTGCCGGGGCGGCGAGCACGTCGGCCAGCTCCGTGCGGGCCGGCCCGGCGGTCGCGACGACGTCGTCGGGGTCGAGCGCATCGAGGGCCCGCACGAGGGCGCGCAGGATCTCGTGCCGGCGGGGATCGCCCAGGTCGAGTCGGCCCATGAGGTCGCGCAGCACCTGGACGTCGAGCCGCAGCTCGCGCACCTCGGGTCGGGCTCGCCCCAGCTCGGCCCGGGCGAGGCGATAGAGCAGGCCAGGGGGAGCCGTCGACCGGTCGCCCAGGGTTGTCGGCGCGAAGCCGCGACTGAGGTCCGGGTTCGCAGCCGCCTCGACCAGCAGGGACACGGCGTCGCCCGGCCCGGCGTCGAGCCGGACCGCCTGGTGGTCGGGGTGCAACCCCTGGACCGGTCCGTCCTCGCCCCACACGAGGGCCTCCGCGGTGAAGCCGGGTCCGCCGAGGTTCGATCCGCCCGACGCCCCGAACGCGATCACGGCCTCGACCGGCCCCGGCGGCCAGGCCTCCGGCACGACACCGTCGAAGCGGAACCAGGTCGTGCCCCACGGCGGCCCCCACGTGTCGCCGACGGCGAAGGGCTCGTACCGGCCGGCGCGTGCCACCTCGACCGGTACCGGCTCGCCCGCGATGTGGAGGGCCGACACCGCGAGCGGCACCGTCGGCGTGTGGAGGGCCGGGAAGATGCGGTCCCACTCGGCCCGCTCGATCCGAGCCTCGAGCAGACGGACCTCCTCCGGGGTCACGGTGTCCGCCCGGGCTGAGGGCGGCGTGCGGCGTTCCGGTGCATGGGCTCACGCTACGCACGGGGCGCGGTCGACTTCGAGGCCGCAGCGCTGCCCGGGTCGAGTCGTCGCTCGGCGCTCGAGCGTCGGCCGCAGCGGGGGGTCGAGGTCGTCGCCGACCACGACCACGGTCTCGGAGTCGGCGTCGGTGCGGCCGAGCTGGTCGGTGACCTCGAGCCGCAGGACGAACTCGCCCTCGGGGAGGTACAGGTCGACCCAGGCGTGCGGGCCGGGAGCGCCGGTCCACTCGAAGGTGCCCCACCAGCCGTCGGGGCCGTCGACCCGGAGGGACTGCTCGACGATCGGGACGCGGCGCGAGCCGTGGGAGTCGTCGGCCACGACCTCCAGCGCATACCCCTCGCGGAGGAAGCCGCTCGGGAGCTGCAGGTCGGCCACCGGCCCGGGGACGAACACGGGCGCCTCGACCCCCGACGATGGCGACGGGATCGCGAGGGCGATGGGGGCGACGGCCACGGCCGCCCAACTCGTGATGCTCATGACGGCGGACCTCCTGTACCGGATCGCTGGGAGGGATCGTCCGTCGGCTCCCGGTCACCGGCATCGGGGAGTTCCCCGTCGTCGCGGGTCAGCGGGTCGAGCTGGTGCCGAAGCCGTCCCGTGTGGCCCGCTCCTCGGCGCTGAGCGTCTCCTGGAAGAGGGTGATCTGGAGCCCGGCCGGCGCCGAGAGCCGAGCGTTCAGTGACTGCCACGGCGTGATCCGCGGCTCGGCGATGATCTCGGCCCCGCCCTCCTCGAGCCGTTGCGTCGTGGCGGCGGCGTCGTCGACCTCGAAGGCCAACCGGATGGGCGGCGCCACCCGGCGGCCGACCTCGACCTGGTCGATGAGCTCGGCCTGGGCGGGGTTCGCCAGCTCCAGGGTGGCTCGGCCCGCGTCGAGGATCACGACCTTGGCGTCGCCGTCGCCCTCGAAGGCGGCCTGCTCGGGGAGCCCGAGGACGTCGCGGAAGAACGCGACGGCCTCGGCGTGGTCGTCGGCCTCGACGACGATGCGCAGCTGGTGCACCGGGGAGTGTGCGGTGTCGGTCATGGCTGGCACCCTAAGAGCTGACATTCATGTGAGGGGCAAGGGATGGGGAGGCACGGGCGACATGCGGATCGGTGAGCTGGCCGACCGGACCGGCGCGTCGGTGCGGTCGATCCGCCACTACGAGGCCAGGGGGCTGCTCGATGCAACGAGGACCGACGCCGGCCAGCGGGTCTTCGACGAGTCGGCCGTCGAGCGGGTGCGGACCATCCGGATGCTCCTGGCCGGCGGGCTCAACGTCCGCACGATCGGGGAGCTGCTCCCGTGCCTCGAGTCGGGGCCCGACGACCGCAACGGCCACCTCGAACGACGCCTCGGCGAGGAGATCGAGCGCGTCGACGACGACCTCGCCGCGCTCGCGGACGCCCGCTCGGTGCTCGTCGACGTCCTCACCGCCGCCGAACGGGCCCGACGCACCGGCTGACGCTCGTCACTGTCCGAGCACAGCGTGGGGGTGCCGGATCACGGGCCAACGCGGCTGAGGTCAGAGATGGTGCTGGCCGGACCGAGCATCGACCGCCACGATCTGGATCCGCCCCACCGTCGTCGAGCGGGTCCCGTTGCGCTGATGCTGCGGTGCCCGAGGGCGTTCAGCGCTCGACGCCCAGAGCGACTGCGAGGGCGTCGAGCGTCGCCTGCTCGGCGGCCGACACCTGGGTGCCACCGATCCCGAGGAAGCCTCCCTCCTTCGAGGCAGCAGCCACCTGTTCGGCCAGGCCGAGCAACCAGGCACAGTAGTCGGCGGCCTCGGTCGGCTCGGCGACGCCGTCGAGGATGGCCACGACCGAGCGGCAATGCTCCAGCGCCGCGTCCACGAGGCTGTCCGCCCCCTTCAGCATCCCGACGGGATCGGCCTCGCCGGCGGTCCGGTCGGCGGTGACGTCGTCGGCCACCGCACGGATCAGGTCGTTGGGCGAGCCGTGGGCGTCGGTCTCCGCGACGGCCCGCCGGAGTGCCTCCAGCTCACGGCCGGTGGCTGCGATGCCGCTTCGGTCCGCGGCGACGATGGCGATGGCCACGACCCACGGCGAGCTCCGAACCCGCTGCCAGTCCTCGGTCCCGAACGCGTCCTTGTACGTCACGTCGGCAGGCTAGGGGCGGCGTCCGGTCCCCGCCGGAGCGCCGACCTGAACACGAGGTCAACATCGTCCGTCGTCCGGCCGAACCGCGCCCGGCCGGGGACGGGACGCGGCTCGAGTCACCCCGCACGCCCGCTGAGGCACGGTAGCGCCGCCTCGCGTACCGTCTGGTGCACAGGGGGAGGGGACCCATGGCGACCACGGAACCGGTCGGTGACTGGACCGACGACTACGACATCTTCGACGAGGACTTCGTCCGCGATCCGTACCCGGTCTGGCAGGGGCTGCGGTCGGAGTGCCCGGTGCCGCACACGGAGCGCTGGGGTGGGTCGCACATGCCGACGACGTTCGAGACCGTCTCGGCGGTGGCGCACGACGTCGACCACTTCTCGTCGGTCGAGGTCAGCGTCGTGCACATCCCGCCGAACTACGACGCGGTCGGGAACCGGATCCGGTCGATCATCAGCTCCGACCCGCCCGACCACACGCCCGAGCGCCGGCTCATGCTCCCGTTCTTCTCGCCGAAGGCGATCGAGCGCTACCGCGAGCCCACCCGCGAGCTCTGCCGCCGCCTCATCGCCGGGTTCATCGAGGACGGGCGGGCCGACGCCGCCGAGGGCTACGCGCGGCAGATCCCGCCGCGGGTGATCGCCGAGATCCTGGGCATCGACCCCGACATGTCCGACGAGTTCACCGAGTGGGTGCAGGGCGTGCTCGAGCTCGGCAGCAAGGACGCCGAGATCCGCGAGAAGTACCGGGTGATCATCGAGCAGTTCTTCCTCGCCGAGATCGAGCGGAAGCGGGCCGAGCCCGACGACCACCTCATCTCGTTCCTCCTGCAGGCCGAGCCCGACGGCGAGCCGGTGCCGATGCACGTCATCAGGGGCAACATCGGGCTGATGCTCATCGCCGGCATCGACACCACGTGGAGCAGCATCGGCTCGGCGCTGTGGCACCTCGCTGCACACGCGGAGGACCGGCGCCGCCTGGTCGAGAACCCCGACCTCATCCCCGTCGCCATCGAGGAGTTCCTCCGGGCCTACTCACCGGTCACGATGGCCCGCCTGGCCCGCGAGGACACCGAGATCGCCGGCTGCCCCGTCGCCGAGGGCGACCGGGTGCTGCTGTCGTTCCCGGCGGCCAACCGCGACCCCGAGGTCTTCGACGACCCGGAGTCGGTGATCATCGACCGGCCGGTCAACCGCCACATCGCGTTCGGGGTGGGCCTGCACCGTTGCCTCGGCTCGAACCTGGCCCGCATGGAGATGCAGGTCGCCATCGAGGAGTTCCTCGCCCAGGTGCCGGAGTTCGAGCTCGAGGACCCCGACGCCGTGACGTGGGCGGGGGGTCAGGTGCGTGGCCCTCGCCACCTCCCGGTGACCTTCCCGACCGGCCCGAACCTCTCGTAGGCGGCCCTCCCGCGACGTCGTGCCCGCCGGTAGGTTGCGGGCATGACGTCGCCACAGCAGGCCATCGGATCGGGGTTCGGGCGGGAGTCGACGCCCGCGGAGGTGCTCGGTGACACCGATCTGAGCGGCCGGCAGGCCGTGATCACCGGCGGGTACTCCGGCCTGGGCCTCGAGACCACCCGCGCCATCGCCGGGGCCGGCGCGGACGTCGTCGTGCCCGCCCGACGTCCCGACGCCGCCGCCGAGGCCCTCGCGGAGCTGGGGGACCAGCCCGGCTCCGTGACCGTCGACGCGCTCGACCTGGCCGACCTCGACAGCGTCGCCGCCTTCGCCGACCGGTTGGTGAGCGCCGGCCGCCCGGTCGACCTGCTCATCAACAACGCGGCCATCATGGCCTGCCCGGAGACCCGCGTCGGCCCGGGCTGGGAGGCGCAGTTCGCCACCAACCACCTCGGCCACTACGCGCTCGCCAACCGCATCTGGCCCCTCATCGCGGACGGCGGCGCTCGGGTGGTGGCGCTCAGCTCCACCGGTCACAAGGCGTCGCCCATCCGGTGGGCCGACGTGATGTTCGAGCAGGACTACGAGAAGTGGACCGCCTACGGGCAGGCCAAGACCGCCAACGCCCTGTTCGCCGTCGGCCTCGATCTCCGGGGCGAGGAGCACGGGGTCCGCGCCCTCGCTGTCCACCCCGGAGGGATCATGACCCCGCTGCAGCGGCACCTCCCGAAGGAGGAGATGATCGAGCGCGGCTGGATCGACGCGGAGGGCAACGTCAACGAGCTGTTCAAGTCACCCGAACAGGGAGCCGCCACGAGCGTCTGGGCCGCCACGTCGTCGCAGCTCGACGGGATGGGCGGCGTCTACTGCGAGGACTGCGACGTCGCGAACCGCACCGACCCGGACAGCCAGTTCGCCCGCTTCCTCGGCGTCGACGACCACGCCATCGACCACGGCGAGGCCGACCGGTTGTGGGCGCTGTCGGCCGAGCTGACCGGGGTCGACGCGTTCGCCTGACCCTCAGCGGCCGGGCCGGTACCGGATCTGGGCGCCGATCGGCACGAACCCGACGGCCAGGAACGCCCGCACGGACGCCGCGTTGCCGGGCGCGATCTCGGCGAAGATCCACTCGCCCTCGGGCACGAGCCCGACGGCCTGGCGCACCAGCTCTCGCCCGTGACCACGCCCTCCGGCGGTGCCCTCGGCCAGCTCGAGGCCGACCTCCCACCGGTCGCACAGGCCCCGTCCGACCCCGACGACGCCTCGCTCGTCGCCGTGGACGAGGTCGACGCGCCGGTGGTGACCGCCGAAGACGATGCGCGGATGGTCGGCGAGATCGGGACGGGCGGGCAGGGTGGCGTCGCCGGTCCCACGGCGCACGAGCGTCATGTCGTGGGCGCCGATCCAGCCGTTCGGTCCGGCCAGCCGGCGCTGGACGTCGGGGTGCACCACGCCGCCGAAGCCGTCGACCTCCGGCCCGAGCACCTCCTCCTCGGGGAGCGCCGTGGCGACCCAGGCCGTGCCGGTCAGCTCGACGATGGCCTCCATGTCGCCGGGTCCGCCGGGTGGCACGACCCGGACCGAGCCGTCGGCCGGCGGGAAGATGCCGTTCGCCGCGTCGTCGAGGACGCGGCCGAGCGGGTGATCGAGGTCCATGGACCCCAGCTTGGTCGGGCGGCGCGCCTCAGACCCGGACCAGCGGATGCCGGGTGCCGGCAGGGCTCGACACGGCGATCGGGTCGCCGGAGCGGACGACGCCGCCGCGCACCACGACGGACATGACGCCGGCCAGCCGTTCCAGCTCGCCGGCGTCGTCGCGACGGAGCACCTGCCCGAGCAACCCGGGGCGGAAGTCGTCGATCTGGCGGCACGGGTTGCGGAGCCCCGTGACCGCCACGATCGCGTCGTCGCCGATCGCCAGGGTCGTGCCGGTGGCGAGGCCGAGCAGGTCGACACCGGTCGTCGTGACGTTCTCGCCCAGGTCACCGGGCCCGACGGTGTGCCCGGCCTCGGCCAGCAGATCGAAGAGCTCGGCGTGGATCAGGTGCACCTGCCGGAGGTTCGGCTGAGCCGGGTCGCGAGCGACGCGCGAGCGGTGCCGCACGCGAGCGCCGCTGTGGGCGTCGCCCGCCACCCCAAGCCCTGCGACGAGCTCGATCTCGTCGACGGATGGCTTGCTGAAGGTGTGGTCCGCGCTCAGGTGGACCGCGACGACGGACGAGCTCGACATGCCTCAAGCATCGTCGATCACCGGGAGGCGGAAGATGACCTCGGCCCCACCGTTCGTGCCGTTCCTGGCGATGGCCGTGCCGTGGTGGGCCGTGACGATCCGCTGGGCGATGGCCATGCCCAGCCCGGTGCTGCCGGCTCGGTCGCCGCGCCGGAACCGCTCGAACACGTGGGGGAGGACGTCGTCGGCGAAGCCCGGGCCGTCGTCGACGACAGCGAGCTCGACGAACTTGCCGTCGAGGCGATTGCGCACCGTCACGTGGTGGGCCCGGGCGATGGCGTTGCGGGTGACGGTCTCGAGCGCCTGGCGGAGCAGCGCGTAGTCCGCCAGCACGGTCGTCGACGGACCGGGGTCGGCCTCGATCGTGACCCCGTCGACGCGGATCGAGGCGGCGACCTCTTCGACGAGGAGGTCCGAGCGCAGCGGTGACCGTCGGGGACGTGCATCGCCGGCCTCGAAGCGGGCGAACTCCAGCAGCTCGTTGACGCCGGCCGCGGCGCGGGTGGCGGCGTCGTGGATCTCGGTGAGCGACGCCCGGTACTCCTCGGGCGGGCGGTCGCGCGACAGCGCATGGCTCGACGACGCCTGCACGACCGCCATCGGGGTGCGCAGCTCGTGGGCAGCGTCGGCGAGGAAGTCCCGCTGTTGGGCCATCATCTCGCGGGCCGGGCGAAGGCTGCGGCCGGCCACGAACCACCCGATCGCCGCGATGGCAGCCGTCGCTCCGATCGCGGCGAGGCCGATGCCGAGGCGGAGGGAGGAGGCGTCGTCGTCGTAGTCGGCCAGGTCGACCGCGGCGACGAGGGCGAGGTCGTCCTGGAACGGCAGCGAGTACGCCAGCCACTGCCCGTCCTGCTCGAAGCGACGGAAGACGCCGTCGTCGGCGTCGATGGCTGCGTTCGCCAGCGAGAAGTACGGCGGCTCGACGGTGGTCGTCGTGGAGCCGTCCACCCACTCGTCGAACGGGTTGACGAGCCAGATGTTGTCG
Organism: Actinomycetota bacterium; assembly: GCA_039818945.1. Classification (GTDB taxonomy): domain Bacteria; phylum Actinomycetota; class Acidimicrobiia; order Acidimicrobiales; family Poriferisodalaceae; genus JBCBSZ01. The sequence continues at coordinate 49,082 of JBCBSZ010000003.1, read as the reverse complement.
AAGTCCTCCCTGGCCTCCCAGGCGCCGAAGAGCACGACCTCGCGGACGATGTCGGACGCCTCTCGCTCGGCCGACTCGTAGATCCGTGCCGTTCCCCACCGGGCGGCGATCACGGCGAGGACGATGACGGCGACCGCCGACAGACCCGAGTAGAGCAGCGTGAGGCGGATGCGGATGCGACGCAGATCCATGGGTCAGCGCTCCCCGGTGCGCAGGCGGTAGCCCACCCCGCGCACGGTCTCGATGGTGGTGGCACGATCGTCCATGCCCAGCTTGCGCCGCAACGCGGCGATGTGGACGTCGACCACGTTCGACATGCCGTCGTAGTTGGCGTCCCAGACCCGGTCGAGGAGCTCGGTGCGCGACACCACCTCGCCGGGCCGGGACGCCAGTTCCGCCACGAGCGCGAACTCCCGCGGGGTGAGCGGCACGACGGTGTCGGCCACGCGCACCTCGTGGGCCGCCGGATCGACCCGCAGGCCGCCGACCTCCAGCACCGGCGGGCGGGTCTCGGCCGGACGGCGCAGCAGCGCTCGCACCCGGGCGGTGAGCTCGGGGAACTCGAAGGGCTTGGTCAGGTAGTCGTCGGCGCCGGCGTCGAGGCCGCCGACCCGGTCGCGGAGCTCGTCGCGGGCGGTCAACATGAGGATCGGCATGGCGTCGCCCCGCCCCCGCAGCGTGCGGCACAGCGACATCCCGTCGCCGTCGGGGAGCCCGAGGTCGAGCACGACGAGGTCGTAGCGCTCCTCGTCGAGCTGGTGCTCCGCGTCGCGCAGCGTCGTGCACGCGTCGACCGCGTGGCCCTCCTCGGCCAGGCCGCGAACCAGCACCGTCGAGAGGGCGATGTCGTCCTCGACCACCAGCAACCGCACGTCATCAGGGTGGCAGGTGCTTCATGAAGGTGGCGTGAAGGGCCACTTCACGGTCGCTTCATGGTCGACCCGTCAACGTCTCAGCCATGGTGCTCGCCAGCGTCACGTCGACGGACAGCAGGGTCGCGACCGCGCGGGTCCTCCGGCGGCTGACCTTCGGCCCGTTCCCCGAGCAGCTCGACGAGCTGGCCGGCCTCGACCCGTCGGCGCTCGTGGTCGAGCTGCTCGACCGGCCCGACCTCGGCGCCCCGGCCGAGCACCCCGGCGCGGGCACCGAGGAGGAGTGGGACGCGCCCGTGCGGTGGTGGCTCGCCCGGATGGCCGATCCCGCGGCCGGGCTGCACGAGCGGATGGTCTGGTTCTGGCACGGCCACCTCACCTCCAGCATCGAGAAGGTCGAGGGGTGGGGGCCGATGTGGGACCAGCACCTGTTGCTGCGCGAGCACGCGTTCGGCAACCTCCGCGAGCTGCTCCAGGCGATCACCGTGGACCGGGCGATGCTCTGGTACCTCGACGGCGAGGGCTCCCATGGCGACGAGCCCAACGAGAACTACTCGCGCGAGCTCATGGAGCTGTTCGCGCTCGGGCGGGGCAACTACACCGAGGACGACGTCCGCGCCGGCGCCAAGGCGCTGTCGGGCTGGTACGTCGAGTGGACCGAGGACGGCCCGGGTGAGGCCGTCTTCGACCCCGAGGGCCACTGGGGCCGGTCGGTGCCGTTCCTCGGCCGGCGGGTCCTCGACGCCGCCGACGTCGTCGATGCGGTGTGCGACCAGCCGGCCATCGGACCGCACATCGCGACGGCGCTGCACACCGAGCTGATCGGCCGGCCGCCCTCGCCCGAGCGCGCCACGGAGCTCGGCCGGCTCTTCGTCGAGACCGGCCTGGAGATCCGACCGCTCGTCGAGGCGATCGTGTCGTCGCCCGATCTGCTCGACCCCGACGCCGGCCGGTTCCGTACCGGCGTCGAGTGGCTGGTCGCCGCGTTCGGGGTGCTGGGTGCCGACGAGGAGCTGGGCCGGGGCGCGGCCGAGCACCTGAACCAGATCCCGTTCGCCCCACCCAACGTCGCCGGTTGGCCCCACGGCCCGTCGTGGGCGGCACCGAGCCAGCAGCTCGCGCGGCTCACGATGCTGTCGTGGGTCGACGGCGCTCCCGAGCTCGGCGACGGCGATCCCGGCGAGGCGGTCGAGGTCGTGCTGGGTCGATGCGGGCTCGTGGAGGTCAGCGACGACACCCGCGCCGCGCTCCTCAACGCCGCTGCGGCCTATCCGGACGACCCGGAGGCGCGATCGCATCTGCTCCACGTGCTCGCGCTCGCCTCGCCCGAGTTCGGCCGGACTTGAGGAGGAGCTGATGCGAGGAGACGTCGATCGCCGGGCCTTCCTGCGCTGGATGGGGCTCGGACTGGGTGCCACCTCGGTGGCGGCCTGCACGTCGGGGCGTGGTTGGGAGTCGGCGTCGCCCGCCCCGACGACCACCACGACCTCGACGACGGCCGCGCCGATCGCGCTCGACGGCGCACCGGCGGCCACCGTCGACACGTCGTCCCGGGTGCTCGTCGTGCTGGAGCTCCAGGGCGGCAACGACGGCCTCGCCACCGTCGTCCCCGCCGGTGATCCGGCGCTCGCCGGTCTGCGCGGCGACCTGAGCCCGGACCCCGACGCCGTGATCGGCCTCGCCGGCGACGTCGGCTTCCACCCGGCGCTGGCGAACGTCGCGCCGCGCCTGTCGGTGGTCCAGGGCGTCGGCTCGTACGATCCCGACCTCTCCCACTTCGAGAGCTTCCGCCGGCTGTGGGAGGGCGATCCGACCGGCCAGGTGGGCTACGCCGCCAGCTTCCTCGGGCGATGCTGCGACGTGCTCGCCGGCGACGAGGTCGTCACCGGGGTGTCGCTGGGGTGGGGACCCTCCCCGGCGCTGGTCTCCTCGGCCAGCAGCACGATCGCCCTCGCCGATCTCGGGGTCGCGTGGTTCCTCGACGACGAGAACGAGTGGCTCGACCCCTACCGGCGCGGCCTGGCCGCCCTCGCCGAGCCGGCGGGTGAGGATCGCTTCCAGGTCCAGCGCACCGGACTGCGCTCCGGCCTCGACTTCGTCGACGTGCTGCGCGACCTCCCCGAGCCGGATGGTCGGTACCCGGACACCGAGCTCGGTGCGCGCTTCGGGCTCGCCGGTCGGATCGTGCGGTCCGAGATGGGCGCGCGGGTCATCCACGTGCCCTTCGGCGACTTCGACACCCACGACGACCAGCGGTCGCGCCACGACGACCTGATGGGGCAGATCGATGCGGCGCTGGGTGCCTTCCTCCGCGAGCTCGACGACACGGGTCTGGCCGACCGGGTGCTCGTGGCCACCACCAGCGAGTTCGGTCGCCGCGTCGAGCGGAACGGCTCGGGCACCGACCACGGCTCCGCGTCGGTGGCGATGCTCGCCGGTCCGGTGGCGGGGCTGTCGGTGGGCGACCGGCCATCGCTGACCCGCCTCGACGACGAGGGCAACCTCCGCACCACGGTCTCCTACGACGACTACCTCGCCACGTTGGCGGAGCACTGGCTCGGCGTGCCCCGATCGGAGGTGTTCGAGAGCGCTCCCTCGACCATGCCGGAGCTCGTCACCGCCTGAGCGGTGCCGGCCTGCTCACCGGGCGCGTTCGGCCCGACCGCGGCCACCCCGGCGTCGTCGGTACGGTCGTGGGTGCTCGAGAACACCTGGAGGGGTCGTGCGGACTCGTTGGATGCTGGCGATGGTTGCGGCGGTGGCGTTGTTCGCCGCCGCGTGCGGTGGTGACTCCGACGGTGACGACACGGCGCCGCTGACCTCGGTGACCACCGACGAGGGGTCCGGCGAGGACGGCGGCGACGACGGCGGCGACAGCGAGACGACCGAGGCCCCGGCGGGGACCTCCGCGCCGAAGGACGCCGACTTCGGGGGTGCCGACCCGAGCTCCGAGTGGTGCCAGCTGGCCGCCGACGTGCAGAACCAGCTGGACGCCGTGGAGGCCGATCCCTTCGCCTTCTTCTCCGAGGAGGGCATCACGACGATCACCGCCGCCCTCGATCAGGCGGTCCAGGTGGCCCCGGCCGAGATCCGCAGCGATGTCGCCACCAGCCGCGACTCCTTCGCCGAGATCGCGGCGGTGCTCGAGCGCTACGACTACGACCTCCTCAGCATCCCCGAGGAGGAGCTCACCGCCATCGATCCGACCGCCTCGGAGGTCGCCGCCGATCGCATCGAGGCGTACAACGAGCAGGTGTGCGGCATCGAGAGCGACAGCGGCGGTGTCGACGCCGCCCCGCCGGCGGACGACACGTCGGATCCGGCGCCGTCGCTGGGTGACTCCGACGCCGCGGTCGACCTCTTCGTGCAGGGTCTCACCGACAGCCTGCCGATCACCGAGGAGCAGGCCCGCTGCCTGGCCGAGGAGCTCGATCTCGGGTCTCTGGCCGCCGGCGGCAACCTCGATCCGAACGATCCGGAGCTCCTCGACCAGCTCTTCGCGGTGCTCGGGGACTGCGACATCTCCATCTCCGACCTCACCGGCTGACCCAGCTCCCGGCGATCGGGCTGCGCCGCCCCACGGGCCTACCGTGGGACGGTGAGCGCCCCGACCCGACATCCCGCTGAGGCGCTGCGCCGCTCGCCGGCCGAGCTGCTGTTCGTCCTCGGCGCGATCTCGCTCTACGCCGGCTCGTCGCTCGCCGTCCTCGTCTTCGACGAGGTCGACGCGCTCGGTGTGGCCTGGCTGCGTGGGCTCGGCGCCGCGGTGGTGCTGTCGCTGTGGCGGCGGCCGTGGCGGCGGACGTGGACCGCTCGTCGCGTCGGACTCGTCGCCGTGTTCGGGATCGTGACCACGGGGATGAACACCGCGTTCTACCTGTCCATCGACCGGATCCCGGTCGGCACGGCGGTCGCCATCGAGTTCCTCGGCCCGGTCGCCGTGGCCGCGGCCCGGACCCGGTCGCGGCGCGACGTGCTCGCCCTCGGGCTGGTCGTCGTCGGCGTGCTCGCGGTCTCCGGCGTGCGCTGGGAGGGTGCGGCGGTCGGCATCGTGTGGGCGCTCACGGCGGCGACGCTCTGGGGCGGCTACATCGTCTTCGGTCACCGCGTCGCCGGCGACGGCGTCGGGATCGACGGCCTCGCCGTCGGGCTCGCGATCGGGGCCGTCGTCTTCGCCCCGGTGGCGGCACCGTCGACCGCGCCGGTCTGGACCGATGCCCGGTTGTTGCTGGTGTGCCTGGCCGTGGCCGTGTTCTCCAACGTGGTGCCCTACGGGCTGGATCAGATCACCCTGCGCCGGCTCACGGCTGAGCGGTTCGCGATGTTGCTGGCGATCCTCCCGGTGACCGCGACGATCGTGGCGGCCGTCGTGCTCGGCCAGGTGCCGCGCCCGCTCGAGGCGGCCGGCATCGCGGTGGTCGTGGTGGCCCTGGCGATCAGGGACCGCTCGGCCGATCGCACGGGCTGATGCGGTGACGGGAGACGATGCGCGGTCCGGGGACGGTCAGGAGCGGACGAGGCGCTCGATCGCGCTGGTGGCCTCGTCGATCATCCTCGCGGCGCCGTCGGCGTCACCGGCCGCAGCGGCATCGACGACGCAGTGCCGCACGTGCTCGTCGAGCAACCCGACCGCCACGCTGCGCAGGGCCTGGTTGGCGGCGCTCACCTGCGTGAGCACGTCGATGCAGTAGACGTCGTCCTCGACCATCCGCTGCAGGCCGCGGATCTGGCCCTCGATGCGCCGCAGGCGCTTGAGGTAGTCGTCCTTCTGGTCGGTGTAGCCCCGGTCGGTCACGCGCACGCTCCTCGTCGCCCAGATGGTACCCCCCTGGGGTACCGAAGGGTACCCGGAGGGGGTATCGTCGTCGTCGGAGGTCGACGATGCTCAACGAGACGGCACGGCGGACGGTCGAGCTGACGGTGACCGGCATGACCTGCGGTTCGTGCGCTGCGCACGTGCAGGGCACCCTCGCCGAGCAGCCGGGTGTGCTCGAGGCCGAGGTCAACCTGGCCACCGGTCGAGCCCGGGTCGAGGTCGACGACGCGGCAGAGGTGCATCAGCTCCGTGACGCCGTCGAGGCCGCGGGGTTCGGGGCCGAGCCGGTGGTCGCTCGCCGGACCGAGCTGACGGTGACGGGCATGACGTGTGGTTCGTGTGCCGCCCACGTCCAGCAGACCCTCGCCGGCCTGTCCGGCGTCGACGAGGCCGAGGTGAACCTCGCGACGGGTCGGGCCGTCGTCCTGGGCCGCGACGACCTCGCCCCCTCGACGCTCCTCGCTGCGGTCGAGGAGTCGGGCTACGCCGCCGAGCTCGTCGCCAGCGGGGGATCGACCGCAGCCGACCGGGCCGAGCGCGCCGAGGAGGAGGAGCGGGCCTGGCGGGAGATGTGGCGCCGTCGCACGCTGCTCGCCGCTCCGATCGCCGCGCTGCTCGCATCGTCGATGCTGTTCCACGACGTCGCGATGCAGAACACGGCGCTGCGTTGGGGTGCCTTCCTCCTCGCGACCCCGGTGCAGTTCTACGTCGGCTGGCCGATCCTGCGCGGCGCGGTCCAGCGGGCGCGGCACCGCTCGGTGAACATGGACACGCTCATCGCCATCGGGACCCTGGCGGCGTACACGTACAGCGTGGTCCAGCTGCTGACCGGCGGCATGGAGCTGTACTTCGAGGCGTCCGCCGTCATCATCACCTTCATCGCGCTGGGCCGGTATCTGGAGGCGCGGGCCAAGGGCCGGGCGGGGAGTGCCATCCGGGCGCTGATGGAGCTCGGCGCGAAGGACGCCCGAGTCGTGCGAGGCGGCGTCGAGGAGCTCGTGCCGGTCGAGCAGGTCGTCGTCGGCGATCTGGTGAAGGTTCGACCGGGTGAGAAGCTGCCGGTCGACGGTCGGATCGTCGAGGGGGCCAGCGCGGTCGACGAGTCGATGCTGACCGGCGAGTCGTTGCCGGTCGAGAAGGCCGTCGGCTCGACCGTCGCAGCGGCGACGATCAACACCTCCGGTGTCCTGACGATCGAGACGACCGCGGTCGGGGGCGAGACGGCGTTGGCCCAGATCGTCCAGCTCGTCGAGGACGCCCAGACCGGGAAGTCCGGCGCGCAGCGCCTCGCCGATCGCATCGCCGCCGTCTTCGTGCCGGTCGTGCTGGCCATCGCGCTGGTCACCTTCGCCGGCTGGCTCGTCGCCGCGGGCGACGTTCGTGACGCCCTGACCGCTGCGGTCGCTGTGCTGATCATCGCCTGTCCGTGCGCGCTCGGCCTCGCGACGCCGATGGCGATCATGGTGGGGACCGGTCGCGGCGCCCAGCTCGGGATCCTCGTGAAGTCCGTCGAGGTGCTCGAGCGGTCCCGCCACATCACGACGGTCGTGTTCGACAAGACCGGCACCCTGACCGAGGGCGCGATGTCGGTCACCGACGTCGTGCCCGGCCCGGGCGTCGACGACGCGCGGCTGCTGGCGCTCGTCGGTGCAGCCGAGGCCGACAGCGAGCACCCGATCGGACAGGCGCTCGCCTCGGCGGCGCGGCGGGCCGGTCCGTTGGTCGGCGCCAGCGGCGTCGAGGCGATCGCCGGTCACGGCATCCGCGCCGACGTCGACGGCACGACGGTGTGGGTCGGGCGTCGGAAGCTGCTCGCCAACGCCGGACTGCTCCTCCCCGCGCACCTCGACGATGCCGCCGAGGAGCTGGAGCGACAGGGCCGGACGGCCGTCTTCGCCGGCTGGGACGGCGAGGTGCGCGGCGTGCTCGCCGTGTCCGACACCGTCCGTCCCGAGGCGGCCGGGGTGATCTCGGAGCTCCGCGGCCTCGGCCTCGAGGTCGCGCTCATCACCGGCGACAACGATCGGACGGCGCAGGCCATCGCGGCGGCGGTCGGCATCGACCGCGTCCTGTCGGAAGTGCTGCCCGCCGACAAGCAGGACGAGGTGGCCCGCATCCAGGCCGCCGGTGAGGTCGTCGCGATGGTGGGCGACGGGGTGAACGATGCCCCGGCCCTCGTGCAGGCCGACCTGGGCATCGCGATCGGCACCGGCACCGACGTCGCGATCGAATCGAGCGACCTCACGCTCCTGCGCAGCGATCTCGACGGCGTGGTCACGGCGATCGAGCTGTCCCGTCGGACCCACCGCACGATCGTCCAGAACCTCTTCTGGGCCTTCGGCTACAACAGCGCCGCCATCCCGCTGGCCGCCGCCGGACTGCTGAGCCCGCTCGTCGCCGGCGCCGCGATGGCGTTCTCGTCGGTCAGCGTGGTCGCCAACAGCCTCCGACTGCGCCGGTTCGCGGCCTGACGCGGAGATAGCGTCGGCGACGTGCAGCACGTCAGCGAACGCATCACGGTCGCCGCGGGCGTCAACCTCCACGTCGAGCACTGGTCGCCCGAGGGGCCCGCCAGGGGGTTGGTCGTCATCGCCCACGGCATCGCCGAGCACATCAGCCGGTACCGCCACGTCGCCGAGCAGCTCGTCGGCGCCGGGTGGGCCGTCGCCGGTCCCGATCACCGCGGTCACGGGCGATCGAGCGGTGAGCTCGGCGACCTCCCCGACCTGCGCGTCGCCGCCGCCGACCTCGATCGGGTGGTCGACTGGGCGGAGCCCGGAGACGGGCCCGTCGTCGCGCTCGGGCACTCGATGGGCTCGCTGGTCGCCGCCCTGGCCGTGCTGGAGTCGCCGGCCCGCTACTCGGCCCTCGTGCTCTCGGGCACGGCGCTCGACGCCGGCTCCGACGTCCCCGGCGTCGCCATCACCGCGCTCAAGGGCCTCGCTCGGGTCGCCCCCCGGTCGCGGCTGTCGCCACCGCTCGACGTCGATGGCATCTGCAGCGACCGGGCGGTGGTGCGGGCCTACCAGGAGGACCCGCTCGTCGATCAGGGCCGCCCCCGCCTCGGCACCGCGCTCGGGATCCTCCGGGCGAGCGACGCGATCCGCAAGCGGGCGGGGCGCCTGACGCTGCCGCTGCTCCTCGTGCACGGCGAGGACGACGCGCTCACGCCGATCAGCGGCGCGGAGTGGCTGGCCGCCAACGCGGGTTCCGACGACGTCGAGCTCCGCCGCTATCCCGGGCTGCACGAGGTGTTCAACGAGCCGATCGGCGCCCAGGCGGTCGACGACGTCAGTGCCTGGCTCGCCTCCCGAACCTGACCGTGATCAGCCGCGCATGAGGCTGGTCCACTCCTCCGGATCGCGTCCCAGCTCGCGCATCCGGTCGATGATCCAGTGCGGGATCTCCATCTCCCCGCCCGCCTCGATCTCGGCGACCATGTCGCCGTCCTCCGCCCACACGTGGCAGGTGTTGATGTTGCCCGCCATGCGGAGCTTGCGCTCCTCCGGGGTCATCGGCCGGGGCGGACCGACCGGCTGACCGGCGCCCAACCGGCGTGCCTCGTGCATGCGCAGCGACCACAGCGACTGGATCGCCACCGGGGCCATCGCCTGGAGCAGCGCCGTCGTGTGCGTGCAGCCGCGCGGCCCGCCGAAGAGCTCCCGCACCCGGTGGGTGAAGCCGCGAGCGATCGAGAGCCCCACGAGCTCGCCGTAGTGGTCGACGATGCGAGGGCACCGACCGTGCGGATGCACGTCGAAGGTGACGTCGGCATCGACGATCTCCATCGACGGCACCTCGACCGACAGCTCCACGATCATGTGGTGGATCGTGAGCGGCTCCGGGTCGTCCTCGATGTAGAGGCCCGGCGGCTTGTCGTCCTGCACCGAGCCGCGCAGCCGGATGCGATCCGGCGCCTCGACGAAGCTCTTCACGTCGTACGTGCGCTGATGGATGAGCGGGAGCTCGGGCAGGGGCGGTGCGGCCATCCGGGCGACGTTACAAGAGCACCTACGCTCGGCCGAAGAGCAGGTCAGCGAGCGGGAAGCGAGACGATGACACGGATCCTCGACCACGGTGGGCGGATGGTGGACCGGGTGGCGACGGTGGCCTCGATCCGCGGCCTGCGGGCCTCGGGGCAGCGGTACGCCCAGGTCACGGCGGGGACGGTCGACGAGGCCGCCGCAGCGGAGGCTGCGGGCATCGAGATGCTGGTGTGCATGGCGTCGGCGGTGCCGGCGGTCCGGGAGGGGTCGTCCCGCTGCTTCGTCACGGCGGCGATCGACTTCGGTGGCGAGGTGAGCCTCGACGATCTGCTGGGCACGGCCCTCACCGCGCTCTCCCAGGGCGCTGATGCGGTGATCACCGCCCGGCGGACCGAGGCCATCGAGCTCCTGGCCGCGGAGGACATCCCCGTGATGGCTCACCTCGGCTTCGTGCCGAAGAAGTCGTCGCTGCTGGGAGGCGTGCGCGCCGTCGGCAAGACGACCGACGAGGCGGTTGCGCTCGTGCGTCGCTTCGACGAGGCCGAGGCGGCCGGGGCGTTCGCCGTGGAGTGCGAGCTGATCCCGACCAACGTGATGGCCGAGATCCAGTCGAGGACCTCGATGGCCACGATCTCGCTCGGCTCCGGTCCGCACGCCGACGTGCTCTTCCTCTTCATGAGCGACATCTGCGGGGAGAGCGAGCACCGCCCCCGCCACGCACGCCAGTACGCCGATCTCGCCGCGCTGCAGCAGCGGATCGTCGACGAGCGCGTGCGAGCGCTCACCGAGTTCCGCGCCGACGTCGCCGGGTCGACCTTCCCCGCGGAGGGCGAGGTGGTCGTGGCCGCCGACGTCGACGTCGACGAGCTCGGGCGGAGGCTCTAGAAGGCCACGCGCCGGGTGAAGCCACCATCGACGACGACGTTCTGGCCGGTCACCCACGAGGCCGCTGGGCTGGCCAGGAACGCCACGACGCGGGCGACCTCCTCCGGCTCGCCCATCCGCCCGGACGGATGGTGCTCGACGTTCTCTCGGTAGTAGTCCGGCAGGCGCTTCTCGATGTAGCCCCACGAGCCGTCGGCGATGTAGATCGGCCCGGGGCTGACCGCGTTGGCGCGGATCCCTGCCGCGGCGTACTCCTGGGCGAGCGTGCTCACCCAGTTGAGCAGCGCCGCCTTCATGGCGCCGTAGCTGAGGCCGCCACCCGGGTACCCGTGGTACTCCACGGCGGTGATGGTGGCGAGCTGCACGAAGGCAGCTGCGTCCGAGGCGTTCAGATGCTCCTCGGCGGCGTCGAAGAGCGTCACCGAGGAGAGGACGTCGACCTCGAAGTTGCGACGCCACCCCTCCGGCGTGCGGGGGATGCCCCCGAGGGCGGAGGCGTTGGAGACAACGATGTCGATCCCGCCGAGCGCCTCGGCCGACTCGGCCACCCAGGCGGCCAGCCGATCGTGATCACCGGCATCGGCGGCACCGCCGACGACGGTTCCCCGGTCGGCCAGCTCGTCGAGCGCCGCTGCGACGCCGTCCTCGGAGCGGGCGCACAGCGCCACCGACGCACCCTCGTCGAGCAGCGTCTCGACGATGCGTCGACCGATCCCGCGCGTGCCCCCGGTGATGATCGCCCGCCGTCCCTGCAGCCCCAGATCCATGGGCGGCGACACTAGTGCTGCCCGATCGGGACGTTTCGCCCTTCCCGACGGCGAGCGGGAGCAGGACAATTCGCGCATGGGCTGGTTGCTCGTGGGTGCGGTGCTCTGGGCCGCCACCGGGCTGGCCGTCGCGATCTGGCAGCGCCGTCGCGGCCACCACCTGGTCGTCTGGGTCCTCCTCGGGATCGTCTACGGCCCCATCACCTACGTGCTGGCCGTCGACGCCGAGCGACGGATGCCACGGTTCCGGGCCGTTCCCCGCGTCGCGGAGCTCGGCCCCGGCCAGGTCGACGTGCTCATCGGGCTCGATGGCTCGGAGCGCAGCCGAGCAGCGGCCCTCGAAGCCATCGAGCTGCTCGGTGATCGCCGTCGACGGGTCGTCGTCGCCACGGTGATCGATCGCGAGAGCGGGCTCGACGACCACCTCGGACGCGCCGCCGCCGAGGAGCGGCTCGAGTCGTTCCTCGGCGAGCTCGAGATCGACGGCGTCGGCACGATCGTCGTGTCCGGCCCTCCCGGCCCGACGCTGGCTGCGCTCGCCGAGGAGGACGGCTTCGACGTCGTGGTCGTCGGCGCGAGAGGATCGGGGATGTCGCAGCGCCTCCTCGGCAGCGCCACGGCCAAGCTGATCGGGCACAGCACGCGCCCGGTGCTGGTCGGCGGCACGGCACGGGAGCTGTCCGGACGGTCCTGAGCGAGTCGGCGGCGCCGGTACGCTCCTCTCGATCATGCTCGTCGCTGATCGTGTGCAGTCCCACCTCCGCCTGATGTACCTGCGGGAGGACGTCGCGGCGCTGACCGCCCGCGTCCTCGACACCCTCCGCGTGCCGGCCGACCAACCCCTGCTCGAGCCGACCGGCCTGTGGGACGAGCGCGACTCCGTTCTCATCACCTACGGCGACACCATCACGGCCGAGGGGGAGGCACCGCTGGCGACGCTGCACCGATTCGTGGCCCAACGACTCGACGGGTGCTGCTCGGTGGTGCACGTGCTGCCGCTGTTCCCCTACTCGAGCGACGACGGCTTCTCGATCGTGGACTACCGCGTGGTCAGGGACGACCTCGGCGACTGGGACGATGTCAGCGAGCTGGCCGACGCGCCGGGCCTCATGATCGACCTGGTGCTCAACCACTGTTCCGCCGGATCGGCCTGGTTCGGGCAGTTCGAGCGGGGTGAGGAGCCGGGGCGGTCCTACTTCGTCACGGCCGATCCCGACGACGACGTGACCCAGGTCGTGCGACCGCGGACGCTCCCGCTGCTGCGTCCCACCGCGACGCCCGAGGGCGAGCGGCTCGTGTGGTGCACGTTCTCCCACGACCAGGTCGATCTCGACTGGTCGAACCCGGAGCTGCTCTGCGACATGCTCGGCGTGTTGCGGCGGTACCTCGACGTGGGCGCCCGGTTCCTCCGGCTCGACGCGGTCGCGTACGTCTGGAAGCGACCCGGGACCCGGTGCATCCACCTGCCCGAGACCCACGAGCTGGTCAAGCTGATCCGGACGCTGGTCGACGCCGCAGCGCCCGGGACGGTGCTCGTGACCGAGACCAACGTGCCGAACCGCGAGAACCTGAAGTACTTCGGCCACGGCGACGAGGCCCACGTCATCTACAACTTCAGTCTGCCGCCCCTCGTGCTCGATGCGCTGTGGACCGGCCACTCACGCCACCTGGCCACCTGGATGATGTCCATGCCGCCGGCGCGCGACGGCACGGCCTACCTGAACTTCCTCGCCAGCCACGACGGCGTCGGTCTGCGTCCGGCCGAGGGCCTGCTCGAACCGGACGAGGTCGACCGCATGGTCGACACCGCCCGTGCCGCCGGTGGCATGGTCTCGACCTTCGACACGCCCTCGGGCCCGAAGGCCTACGAGCTGAACCTCTCGCTGTTCGATGCGTTGGCCCGGACCCACGCCGGTCCCGACGAGCACCACCTCGCCCGGTTCACCTGCGCGCACGCCATCATGCTCGCCGTGGAGGGCATCCCGGCCGTCTACGTCCACTCGCTGCTCGGCACGCCCAACGACGTCGAGGCCGTCGAGGACCGGGGCCATCACCGGGCGATCAACCGGAGCCAGCTCCGCCTCGACGAGGTCGACGCGGCGCTCGACGGCGGCGGCGTGCGGGCCGCGGCCTTCCGGTCGCTTCGCCACCTGCTGACGGAGCGGGCGAAGCACTCCGCGTTCCACCCCAACGCGACGCAGTTCACGCTGCACCTCGGCGACGAGCTGTTCGGCTGCTGGCGCCAGGCGCGCGACCGGTCGAGCAGCGTCTTCGCCGTGTCCAACATGACCGCCCACTCCGTCGTGCTCCCGCTGTCGGAGCTCAACCTCACGGTCACCGACACCTGGACCGACCTGCTCTCGGGCGCTCCGATCTCGCACGAGTCCGACGAGGTCGTCCTCGGCCCCTACGCGTCGGTGTGGATCGCGTCGTCGGAGGCCTGAGGTCGGCCGAGTCGCCCGGCTCGGTCAACTCGATCTGATCGCTGCGAGCGCCGCGGCCTCCGACGTCGCCAGCGGTCCATCGGTGGCGATCGTGATCGCCTCGGGCCACGGTGCGTGGGCAGCCCGGAGCTCGCCGAGGATCTCCGGTCGGGCGTCGCTCGCGTCCTCGTCGGCTGCCAGACGACGGGCGAGGCGCTCGGCGGCCTCGCCGCGGTCGACGACGCATTCGAGCTCGATCACGTCCGCGCCGGTGCGCGCCGCGAGCGCCCTCCCGTGCGAGCGCTGGACCTGATCGGAGAACGAGGCGTCGACGATCACCGACTCGCCGGCCTCGAGGAGCAGACCCGCCCTGCGGAAGGTCTCGCGATAGGTCTCGGTCGAGATCGCGGGCGAGTAGATGCCGGTGCCGGGTGCGGAGAACTCGTGGTCGGTGTGGGCCCGACCGGTCAGCTCCTTGCGGATCGGGTCGGTGCTGACGCTGGCCCACCCGAACGTCCGCGAGATCACCTCGGTGAGCGTGGTCTTGCCCGTGCCCGGCGTCCCGCCGACGAGCACCAACCTGCGGCGAGCCAGCTCGAGGTGGCGTCGGCACAGGTGCAGGTACGTGCGGGCGAGCGGGGCCGCCTCTGGGTCGCCCTGCCGGTGCACGAGGCACGCGATCTTCGCTCGCACGTGCGCCCGGTAGGCGACGTAGTGGTGCGCGAGGGAGGCCGGGTGGTGCTCGTTGCTGAACTCCGCGTAGTAGCGCCAGACGGTGTCCGCAGCGTCGGGACCGGCCAGCCGATCGAGGTCCATGGCCAGGAACCCGACGTCGCACAGCACGTCGGAGATCCGGAGCCGTCGATCGAAGGCGAGGCAGTCGAGGATCCGAGGCCCGTCGTCGAGGCAGAAGATGTCCTCGGCGGTGAGGTCACCGTGACCGTCGCGCACGAACCCGTCGGCGAGACGGCGGTCGAAGAGCGTCTCGGAGTGGTCGAGGTAGCGGCGCGCGAGCCCGTCGACGAGGTCGAGCTCGGCGGCGTCGAAGGCGGTCCCCGCCAGCGGTGCCATGTCGGCGGTGTTGTCGGCCCAGTTGCGGGCGACGGCGTCGCGCCCCGCGATGTCGGCGGCGTCGCGCACCGGCTCCTCCGCGGCGTGGAAGGCGGCGACGGCCCGCACGATCTGCCGAATGCGATCGTCGAGACCCGGCGAGGTGACGAGGGCCGTGAGGCGTCGATCGGCGGGGAGCCGACGCATGACGAGCATGCGATCGACGACCTCATCGTGCTCCTCGACGTCGGCGACGCCGAGGTAGACGTCGGGCGCCATGCGACGGTTGAGCCGGAGCTCGTCGTCGACCGCCGCCAGCCGTCGCTCCGTGGTGCTGAAGTCCAGGAAGCTGGTCGCCAGCGGCTTGAGCAGCTTGTACGCACGGTCGGCCGAGAAGAAGACCGTCGAGATGTGGGTCTCGGCCACCGCGGGTCGACGGTGCGGACCGTTCATGGATTCGACGCTACGAAGGGTCGATCCGGTCGACCAGAGGACGAGGTCCGCGCTTCGCCGTCCGGACGTCGGCGCGGTTCGAGGGGAGCCGCACCGGCCGTCGGGGAATCGGGCCGATGGCCTCTGGTCCGTCGCGGCCGGCGGCGCGCACGATCGAGCGATGGCCGGCGACGTCGTGAGCCAGGCGCGGATCGAGGCGGTCGACGCCCGAGTCGGCCACGAGGGGACGCGCATCGATCTCGACGCGGTCACGAAGCGCTACGACGTCGGTGAGGTCCCGGTCGTCGCGCTCGACGCGGTCGACCTGCACGTCGACGAACGGGCCCTGGTCGTGATCCTCGGCCCGTCCGGCTGCGGCAAGACGACCCTGCTCAACATGATCGGTGCGCTCGACGTCCCGTCCGCCGGCTCGGTGCGCGTCGCCGGCGTCGACCTCTCCGCTGCGTCGCAGGCGGAGCGGGCGGCGTTCCGCCGGCGGTCGGTGAGCTTCGTCTTCCAGAGCTTCAACCTCTTCCCGGCGTTGACGGCCTTCGAGAACGTCGAGTTCGGTGCCGATGCCGCCGGCAGGCCCCACGCCCGGGAGCGCGCGGCCGACGCCCTCGCCCGGGTCGGCCTCGGGTCCCGGCTGCAGCACTTCCCCGGCCAGCTGTCGGGCGGCGAGCAGCAGCGCGTCGCGATCGCCCGCGCCCTGGCGACCGGCAACGAGATCATCCTCGCCGACGAGCCCACCGGTGAGCTCGACTTCCGCACCGGCGTGCAGATCCTCGATGTGCTCCGCGAACAGGCCGAGGCGGGCATGACGGTGCTGGTCGTCACCCACAACCGGCAGATCTCGCGGGTCGCCGATCGTGTGATCGAGCTGTCCAGTGGCCGCGTGGTCGCCGACGGCCCACCCGAAGGGGGACGGGCCGAGATCTCGGACCTCCAGTGGTGACCGCGAGGCGGCACCAAGCGCTGTGGCTCCGCTGGACCTGGCGTGACCTGCGACGGCACTGGATCGCCGTCGTCGCCATCGCGGTCGTCATCGCCATCGGCACCGGGGTCTACGCCGGCCTCGGGAGCACGGCGACCTGGAGGCGACTCTCGAACGACGCCTCGTTCGCCGAGCTCCGGATGCACGACCTCCGGGCGGAGCTCAGCCCGGGAACGTTCACCGACGAGGGCACGCTCGCAGCCGTCGTCGACCGGCTGCCCAGCGCCGAGGCCGTCACCGGGGTCGAGGAGCGGCTGCTCGTCGACGCCCAGATCGATGCCTCGACCCCCGGCGAGGTCATCCTGGTGAACGGACGGGTCGTGGGGATCGGTGACCCGACCACCGCGGCCGTCGACGCCCTCTGGGTGCGTGACGGATCGGGTGACGGCGCCGTCCTCGAGGTGAAGTTCGCCGACTACTACGACCTGCCCACCGCCGGCTCCATCGACCTCGTCGGCGGCCGGTCGCTCGAGTACGTCGGCCTCGGGGTCGCGCCGGAGGAGTTCTTCGTGGTCGGGCAGGAGGGCAGCATCCTCGCCCAGGCGGACTTCGCGAACGTGTACGTCGACCTCGCCGCCGCCCAGCAGCTCGCCGGACGACCGGGCCAGGTCAACGACGTCGTCCTCACCCTGCGCCCCGGCGTCGATCGCGATGTCGTCCAGCGCGAGCTGGTCGCCGCGCTCGACGAGCTCCCCGACGTCGGCGCCACCGTCACCGACCGAGACGAGGCCGAGGCGTTCCGGGTGCTCTACGAGGACATCGACAACGACCAGCAGACCTGGAACCTGCTCTCCGGGCTCGTCCTGTTCGCCGCCGTCGTCGCCGCCTTCAACCTGATCAGTCGCATCGTCGAGGCCCAGCGCCGCGAGATCGGGATCGGTGCGGCCCTGGGCCTCGGACGATGGGAGCTCGCTCGCCGCCCGCTGCTGATCGGCGCCCAGATCGCCGTGCTCGGCGTGGTCTTCGGACTGGCGATCGGCCTGCTCGTCGGTCTTGCGATGGCCGATCTCCTGGCCTCGTTCCTCCCACTGCCCGACCAGCGCACGCCGTTCCAGCTCGGCGTCTTCGCGCAGGCGGCGGCACTCGGCTTCGCCGTCCCGCTGGTCGCCGCCGCGATCCCCGTGTGGCGAGCGGTCCGCGTCGAACCGATCGAGGCGATCCGGACCGGTCACCTCTCGGCGAAGGGCGGACGTCTGACCGGCTGGACGAGGCGCGTCCGACTCCCCGGATCGAGCCTGACCCAGCTCCCGCTGCGCAACGCGCTCCGCACCCCCCGCCGCACGATCCTGACCGTCGTCGGGATCGGAGCGGCGATCGCCGCGCTGGTGGCCGTGCTCGGCCTGCTCGACACGATCACCCGATCGATCGACCGGGCAGAGCAGGAGCTGACCCAGGGGGAGCCCGATCGCCTGCTCGTCGGCCTCGACACCTTCCATCCGGTCGAGTCCGACGTGGTGGCCGGCATCGTCGCGGCCCCATCGGTCGGCAGCGTCGACGCGTCCCTGCGTCTCCCCGCCGTCGCGCTCGGCGAGGGCGACGACATCGATCTCGTGATCGAGGTCCTCGACCTCGACACGGCGGGATGGACCCCGACCCTGATCGCCGAGGCGACCGGCGGACCGCACGGCGGCCTCGTCCTCGCGGAGAAGGCCGCGACCGATCTGGGGGTCGGTCCCGGTGATGCGGTGAGCGTCCGCCATCCGAGCCGCGCGCCCGACGGTGGGTTCGCCATCGCCGAGACGTCGTTCGCCGTGTCCGGCATCCACCCGAACCCGATCCGGACCTTCGCGTTCCTCGATGAGGGGACCGCCGACGAGCTGGGGTTCGCCGGCTGGACGAACAGCCTCAGCGTCAGCCCCGCGGCCGGTGCCGACCGGACCGACGTGCAGCGCGAGCTCTTCGACCTCCCGGGCGTGGCGACCGCCCAGCCGGTCGCCCGCGTGGCGGAGGTGTTCGATGAGGCGATGGAGCAGTTCGTGGGGTTCCTCCTCATCACCGAGGTGGCGGTGCTGATCCTCGCCCTGCTCATCGCGGTCAACTCGGCGCGGATCTCCATCGAGGAGCGCCGTCGTGAGCACGCCACCATGCGGGCCTTCGGGTTGCGGCTCCGCACGATCGTCGGCCTGGTCGTCCGCGAGGCCACGCTGATCGGCGTCGGCGCGACCGTCGTCGGTGTGCTCGCCGGCGGCTTCGCCCTGCGTTGGCTGCTCGACTCCGTGAGCGAGCGGACGTTGCCCGACCTCCTGCTCGCCCCGGAGCTGTCGACGACGACGCTCGTCGTCGCGGTGGTGGTCGGCGTGCTCGCTGCGGTGCTCGCACCGCTCCTGCTGGTCCGGCGCATCCGGCGGATGGACATCCCGAGCACGCTGCGGGTGATGGAGTGACTGGGCGTCCGAGGTCTGGTCGAAGGCCTCTGTCGAGGCACCGGTGCCCGTCGTAGGTTCGGGTGAGGAGCCGGAGGAGGTCAACGATGACGACCGAGATGGCCGAGGCGACCGCGACCGTGATGCGCGAGCTCGACGACGTGCGCGATGCGATGCGCGTCGGTCGGGTCTTCGGTGATCCGTACGAGCACGACGGCGTCACGATCATCCCTGCGGCCCGCGTCGCGGGCGGAGGCGGAGGTGGCGGTGACGCAGGCGATGCGCAGGACGCCGGCTTCGGCACGGGCTTCGGGCTGTCGGCGCGGCCGGTCGGGATGATCGTCATCGATCGTGACGGCGGCGTCGCTTGGCGTCCGACCGTCGATGCGACGGCCGTCGCCCGCGGTGGGCAGGCGCTCGCGGCCATCGCCGCGATCTGCGTGACGCTCGTGCTCTTGCGCAAGCGCTGAGCTCGCGGCGTGGGCCGTCCCACGCCGGCCCGAGACACCGGTCTCGATCCAGTCCGCCGAGCGATCGGCGGGAGTCGCCGCTGCAGGAGGTGCGAACCATGATCGACATCGTCGCCGAGCACGAGCTGCGCCAGCTCGCGGAGGCGTCGGACGAGCACTGCATCTCGATCTACCTGCCCACGCACCGGATCGGCCGCGAGGCGGCCGCCGACCGGATCCGGTTCAAGAACGCCGTCGCCGGGGCGCGCCGGGACCTGCTCGCGCTGGGCCTCCGCTCTCCGGTGGCCGATGCGCTGCTCGGGGGCGCCGACGCCCTGACCCACGACGAGCGGCTCTGGTCTCACCTGGACGCAGGTCTGGCGGTTTTCGCCAGCGCGACCCTCCATCGCGCCCACCGGCTCCCGGGCCCGGTCCCGGAGCTCGTCGTGGTCAGCGATCGGTTCCACATCAAGCCGCTCGTCCCGCTCACGGCGTCCGACGAGACCTTCCACGTCCTCGCGCTGAGCCAGAGCGACGTGCGCGTCTTCCGAGGAACGCGGTACGAGCTGACCGAGCTCGAGCTCGGGAGCATCCCGCACGATCTGGCCACCGCGCTCCGGTTCGACGATCGCGAGTCCCAGCTCCAGAGCCACGGAGCGCAGCGGACGGGGACGGGTCGCGTCGCGCGGCGCTTCCACGGGCACGGCGTCGGCGTCGACACGAAGGACGCCGACCTGGGCCGGTTCCTGGCTGCGGTCGACGACGGGCTCGCCGAGCTCGTGGGAGACCGGCCGGCACCCCTGGTGCTCGCCGGCGTCGACTCGACCGTCGCCCGGTTCAGGGCGCTGAGCAGCCACCCCCGGATCGTGCGGGGCGAGATCGAGGGCAGCGCCGCGGCGCTCACCGCGGCGGAGCTGCACGCCCGGTCGTGGCCCCTCGTGCAGGAGGTCTTCCTGACGCCGCGGCGTCGTGCCCTCGCCGCGGTGGAGGACCGAGTCGCCCAGGTCGTGGAGACGCTCGCCGTCGCGGTGGTCGCCGCGCTGGACGGCCGGGTCAGCTCGGTGTTCGTCCCGGCGGGCGTGCAGCGATGGGGTCGCATCGACGCCGAGCGCCGCCGGGTCGAGGAGCACGCGGATCGGATCCCCGGCGATCGTGACCTGCTCGACGCCGTGGCGGTGGAGACGCTGACCCACGGTGGCGAGGTGTTCGTCGTCGAGCCCTCGGAGATGCCGCTCGGGGCCGGGGTGGTCGCGCTCCTCCGCTACTGAGCGCCGGCGACGCTCGGATCGCGGCGACGGACCAAGGCCTCTGGGCGCGGCGAGCGGGGCTGCGGAGGATGGGAGGGAGGGCTCGCCACCCTCGGAGCCGACCGGGAGGAGGCCGACATGGCGAACCCGCCAGACGCGATCCTGATCCCCCTCGACGGCTCGGAGCTCGCCGAGATCGGCGTCGACTACGCCACGATGCTGGCCGAGCGACTGGGCGCACGACTGCTCCTGTTCACGTCGGTCTCGGGCGACGAGAAGGCGGCCCTCGAGGAGTTCGCCCGCTACGAGGGCATCGCGCTCGACGAGGCGGCCGATGCTCACCTCCACCGGATCGCCGCGTCGATCCCTGCCGGAGTCCGGGTCGAGCAGCACCACAGCCACGACCCCAACGCGGCGGCGGCGATCATCGACCACGCTCGCGACCACGACGTCTCGATGATCGTCATGGCGAGCCATGGTCGTTCGGGGGTGAGCCGGTGGCTTCTCGGCAGCGTGGCGGACAAGGTCGTGCAGACCTCGCCGGTGCCGGTCGTCGTCGTTCCGGCCCGTCGATGACGGGCACGACACCGCCGGTCGCGCCCGGGGGCCGGGCGGGCGGTCGGACAGCGGACAGCGACGAGGAAGGGTCCTCGGGCGAGGTGCGCTCCGTGCAGCTCGGCGACGGTCGCATCCTCACCGTACGATGCGCGGAGCCCGGCGACGCCGCCGGCGTGTCGGCCCTCTACTCCCGCCTCGCTCTGGGCGACCTCGAGGCTCGCTTCTTCTCGTGCCGCCGGCCGCCCGAGTTGGTCATCGAGGCGTGGGTGTCGATCGCTGATCGAGGCGGGCTGACCCTCGTCGCCGAGATCGACGACGAGGACGGCCACGGCCCACTGATCGTCGCCGAGGCGGGCTACGCGCTGCTCCCCAACGGCGACGGCGAGCTCGGCATCACCGTCGATCCCGACTGGCGCGGCTGGCTCGCGCCCTGGTTGCTGGACGCACTGGTCGGCGAGGCCGCCGCGAACGGCGTCGCGAACCTCGAGGCCGAGGTGCTCGTGCGGAACCGCAAGATGGTCACGCTGCTGCGGCACCGCGGCGAGGCGGTGGTCGACCGGCCCGACTGGCAGCACGTCCGGCTCGTCATCTCCACGACCGGGCGCACGCCGAGCTGGCCGCAGCGGTCGGAGGGCCACCGACTCCTGGTGGCCGAGCCGAGGGGGCGGTGGCCGGGGCAACGGGACGCCGAGCGTCACGGTCTCGAGGTCCGCACCTGCCCTGGTCCGGACGGTCCGAGGCCGCACTGTCCGGCGCTGGAGGGCCGTCCCTGCCCGTTGGTGGAGGGCGCCGACGCGATCGTGTTCGCACTCCCCGGTGACGACCCGCGATCCGATCAGATCCTCGCCGAGCTCCGCCGCCGTCATCCCGAGCGGACGATCGTGATGGCCGATGCCGAACGTGAGCGGCACCCGTGCGACGCGGCCGGCGCCGTGCTCGACCGCGTCCTCGCCTCGCTGTCCGACGGGGATCCATGACCTTCGCCTCTCGCCGCGAGCAGGCCGCCGCCGGATGATGGGTGGAGCACGATCGGGGGAGGGATCATGGTTCGTCAGGATCGAGAAGCGATCGTCATGACGATCGCGGCGCTGGTCGAGGAGGACGCCGACGTCACCGAGGCCAAGGTGACGATGCGGGTCCGCGGCGAGGAGTTCGCCGGCTGGGGTCGGGCGCGGCGCACGCCGGATGACCCGTCGATCCCGGCCGTGGGCGAGGAGCTCGCGCTCGCACGGGCGCTCCACGAGCTCTCCGGTCACCTCGTCGAGGCGGCAGCGTCGATCATCGAGGAGCACGAGGGCGTCCGCCCCGAGCTGCACACCTGAAACGGCACCGGAGACGACCAACGACTCTGGTCCTGCGGCCGCTCGCGGGTGACGATGTCCCACATCGGGGCGACCGAGGAGGCGATCACGATGGCGAGCGACGACACCGCGCCGGTGGCAGCACCCGAGCGCGATCAGCGGGACTGGTTCTCCGAGTGGCCGGCGATGATGGCGCAGCGGTGGCCCGACCTCTTCGGCGGCCGGCTGCCCGACTTCTTCGACGCCGGGCTCGGACGTCACGGCATCCGCGTCGAGGAGCACGAGCAGGGCGATCGTCTGGTCATCCGCGCCGAGCTCCCCGACGTCGACCCGGACGAGGACATCGACATCACCGTGAGCGACCATCGGCTCCGGCTCCGGGCCCGCCGCGAGCGACGCTCGGAGGTCCGTGACGACGACCGGTTCCGCTCGGAGTTCAGCTACGGCTCGTTCGAGCGAACGGTGCCGCTCCCGGCCACCGCGACCGAGGACGACGTCGAGGCCGTGTACCGCGACGGCATCCTCGAGATCAGCGTGCCGTTGGCCGACGACGAGGATGCGGTGCCGAAGCGGATCCCGATCACGAAGAGCTGACGGTGTCCGGCCGCCGAGCCGACCAGGGTTCGCGGGCGAGGTTCTCCGACCGGTGTGCGGCGGGGCGGGAGCTCGCGTCGCGGCTCGAGCACCTGCGCGCTGCTCAGCCGGTGGTGCTGGCGTTGCCGCGCGGCGGGGTCCCGGTGGCCGTCGAGATCGCCGACGCCTTGGAGGCTCCGCTCGACGTCATCCTGGTCCGGAAGCTCGGCGTACCCACCCAGCCCGAGTGGGCGATGGGCGCCATCGGTGAGGGCGGCGTCGTCGTCCTGAACGAGGACGTCGTGGCGGCAGCGGCCGTGTCCGGCGCTGACCTGGCCTCGGTGCGCACCCGAGAGGTCGACGAACTGCGGCGCAGGACCGAGCGCTACCGCCACGGCACCGCGCCGATCCCGGTCCACGGTCGCACGGTCATCGTCGTCGACGACGGGATCGCGACCGGCGCGACCGCTGAGGCGGCGGCCGAGGTCATCGCCGTGCAGCGGCCTGCCCGGATCGTGATGGCCGCACCGGTTGCCCCGCCCCGCGTCGTCGCCCGCCTGCAGCAGCGGGTCGACGAGGTGGTGGTGCTGCACACCCCGGAGCCGTTCGAGGCGGTCGGGATCTGGTACGACGACTTCCGACCGATCACGGACGCCGAGGTCGAGGAGATGATCCGGGCGGCTCGATGAGGCACCGCGAGCCGAGCGCTGGCGCGAGGCCGCCGGAGACTCAGTCCGCGGACGCCCGCCCCGACAGGTAGTCGGCGCCCCCGCCGATCGAGACCAGCCTCGGGTAGTCGACCTCGGGCACCTCGATCCCGGTCCGGTCGTAGATGCCGGTTGCGACGTTGAGCACGTCCATCGAGTCGAGGCCGAGGTCGTCGAAGAGATCGGCGTCGTCGTCCAGATCGGACGGGTCGAGGTCGGGTGCGACGTCGCACAGGACCTCGACCAGGATGCTGCGGGCGGTGTCGACGGTGAGTGCCATGACGGTCAGAGCTCCTCCGGGCGTTGCAGCAGGCGGTCGATCGACGTGAGGAAGCGGGCGGCGACGATCCCGTCGGAGACCCGATGGTCGGCGGAGACCGACGCGGTCACCACCGGATGGACCACCACCCGACCGTCGAGCGCGATGGGACGATCTGCGATCCGCCCGAAGCCCACCATCGCGACCTGCGGCGGGTTGATGATCGGGTGGACGAGCTCGACCCCCTGCTCGCCGAGGTTGGTGACCGTGATCGTCGGGCTCCGGAGCTCGACGTCGCGGAGCCGACCGGCGCGGGCCCTCGCCACGAGGTCGCGCAGGGCCGCCATGAGGTCGGTCACCGGTCGATCCTCGGCGTCGAGGATCGCCGGCGCCACCAGACCGCCGCCCCGGAGCGAGATCGCCACCCCGAGGTGCACGGCGGCTGCCGGGACGAACGCATCGTCGACCCAGGTCCCGTTGAGGTCGGGCGCGGCTGCGGCGGCACGGGCGGTCGCCGTCAGCAGGAGCGACGCGGCGACCAGTCGATCGGAGAGATCGTGCGTCTCGTTGTGGCGACGCATCCACGCCATCGCGACGTCCAGGTCGATGTCGGCGGCGACGTAGTAGTGGGGGATCTCCCGCTTCGACCGTGCCATCTGCCGGCCAATCCGCCTCCGCATCGCCTCGCGCCGTTCGTCGGGCGCCGAGGTCGCCACCGGGGTCGGTTCCACCGACGTCTCCCTGCGCCGCCGCGGTGTGGCGCCCGGGCGCAGACCGGCCAGCGCTGCGCCGAGGACGTGACCGCCGGCCTCCCGCTCGGGGGGCGCCGGGGCCCCGATCGTCGCCTCGGTGGGCGGGTGTGGTGTCGAGAAGCGGGCGATCACCGTGCCGACCGGCACCGTCTCGCCGACGTCGAGGAGCAGCTCCGCCACGACACCGGGATGGAACGTCTCGATCTCGATCTCGGACTTCTCGGTGTCGATCAGCGCGACGATGTCACCGCGCGCGAGCTCCTGACCGACGGCGACCCGCCACTCCAGGAGGGTGCCCTCGTCCATGTCGGCTCCGAGCGAGGGCAGCGCGAAGTCGACGAGTTCACTCGGCGCGGCGGTGGTGCTCATCGTCGGCTCACGCCGCCACCAGCGCCCGCGCGGCGCCGGCGATGTCGTCGACCTGGGGGACCGAGGCCCGCTCGAGGTGCTGCGGGTACGGGATCGGGACCTCGACGCCGCAGGCGCGCACGACCGGTGCCTCCAGCTCGTAGAACGCCTGCTCGCCGATGCGGGCGGCGATCTCGGCGGAGATGCCGCCCGACCGCCACCCGTCGTCGACCACGACGGCTCGACGAGTGCGGCGGACCGACTCGACGATCGTCTCGTCGTCGAGGGGTCGCAGCGAACGCAGGTCGATCACCTCGGCCGAGACGCCGTCCTCGCCGAGCCGCGCCGCGGCGTCGATCGCTCGGGGCAGAGCGCCGCCGAAGGTCACGATCGTGACGTCGTCGCCCGGGCGCCGCACGATCGCACGCTCGATGTCGAAACGACCCTCGACCGGCTCGACCGGGCCCTCCCCGTTGTAGAGGCCGACGTGCTCGAAGATCAGCACCGGGTCGGGATCGTCGAGCGCGGCGCCGAGCATCCACCGGGCGTCGTGGACGGTCCCCGGCGCCAGCACGCGGAGGCCGGGGATGTGGCCGTACCAGCCCTCGAGGCTGTGCGAGTGCTGGGCTGCGAGCTGGCGACCGGCACCGGTCGCCATCCGGATCACGACCGGCACGTTGAGCTGGCCACCGGACATGTGGAGCAGCGTCGCGGCGTTGTTCACGATCTGGTCGAGCGCGAGCAGGCTGAAGTTGACCGTCATCACCTCGACGATGGGGCGCATCCCGCCGAGCGCGGCACCGATCCCGGCGCCGACGAACGCCGACTCCGAGAGCGGCGTGTCCCGGATGCGCTCGGGACCGAACTCCTCGAGCAGCCCCGTGGTGACCGCGTAGCAGCCGCCGTACGCGCCGACGTCCTCACCCATGACGAACACCCGCTCGTCGGCGGCGATCGCCTCCTGGATGGCCGTGCGGATCGCGACCCGATACGTCATCTCCACGCCGGTCACGACCCGACCTCCTCCATCGACCCCTCGGACATGACGTGCCGCGTCAGGGACTCGACCGGCTCCCAGGTGCCGGCCTCCGCGTAGGCGACGGCGTCGTCGACCTCGGCCGCGACGTCGGTCTCGATGGCTGCCAGCGCCGCGTCCTCGAGTCGCCCGTCCGCCCGCAGGCGATCCGCGAGGAGGTCGATCGGATCGCGGCGCCGCCACTCCTCGACCTCCTCCCGGTCGCGGTAGCGCTCGGGGTCGAACATCGAGTGGGCCCGGAACCGGTAGGTCTGGAGCTCGAGGAAGACCGGTCCGCCGCCGGAGCGGATCGAGGTGACGGCGCGTCGGGCGGCGGCCTCGACGGCGAGCACGTCCATGCCGTCGACGGTCCAGGCCGGCATCTCGTAGACCGCGGCCTTCACCGCGAGGTTGGTCTCGGACTCCGACCGGGCCAGGGCGGTGCCCATCGCGTAGCGGTTGTTCTCGCAGCAGAAGAGCACCGGGAGATCCCACAGGGCCGCGAGGTTCATCGACTCGTGGAACTCCCCCTCCGCCATCGCCCCCTCGCCGAAGAAGACCGCCGTGACGACGGGACGGTCGCTCAGGTGATCGGCGAGGGCGAGGCCGACGGCGAGCGGGAGCCCGCCGGCGACGATGGCGTTGCCGCCGTAGAAGCGCGTGGAGCGGTCGAAGAGGTGCATCGACCCGCCCCGGCCTCCGCTGCAGCCCTCCTGCTTGCCGTACATCTCCGCCATCACCGAGCGGGCCGAGACGCCCTTCGCGAGCGCGTGGCCGTGCTCGCGGTAGGTCGCGACCACGGCATCGCGTCCGTCGAGGCACGCCATGACGCCCGTGGCCACGGCCTCCTCACCGATGTAGAGGTGGAGGAACCCGCGGATCTTCTCCTGGGTGTAGAGCTCGGCGCACCGCTCCTCGAAGCGGCGCACCAGGATCATCTGCCGGAGGAGCTCGAGTCCGTCCCTCATCGCAGCCCTCCCGTGGCGCCCTCGGCGCCCTCCATGGTCGACAGGTCGCCCTCGGGGAGCCCGAGCTCGCGCGCCCGGAGCACGCGCCGCATGATCTTGCCGCTCCTCGTCGTGGGCAGATCGGTGCGGTGCTCGATCTCGCGCGGCGCCACCGCGGGCCCGAGGCGCCGCCTGGCGTGCGCCATCAGCTCCCGGCGGAGCGCGTCGTCGAAGTCGTGCCCGGGCGCGAGCGACACGAAGGCCTTCACGACCTCGCCCATCGTCTCGTCGGGGACGCCGATGACGCCGGCCTCCGCGACGGCGGGGTGCTCGATCAGCGCGCTCTCGACCTCGAAGGGCCCGATGAGGTGGCCGGCCGACTTGATGAGGTCGTCGCCGCGACCGACGAACCAGAAGTAGCCGTCGACGTCACGTCGGGCGAGATCGCCCGAGCGATACCAGTCGTCGACGAAGCAGGCTCGATACCGCTCCTCCTGGCCCAGGTAGCCGCGGAACCGCGATGGCCAGCTCCCGCGGATCGCGAGCTCGCCGATCTCGTCGATGCCGCACTCGGTCGGCCGATCGTGGTCGTCGAGCACGATCGCGCCCCGCTCGTCCCTGCGCAGCACGCCGGCGGCGATCCCGTCGATCGGGCGGCCCATCGAGCCCGGCTTGACGGCAGCGTCGGCCCGGTTGGCGATCATGATCGCCCCGGTCTCGGTCTGCCACCAGTTGTCGTGGATCGTGAGACCGAGGTGCTCCCGGCCCCAGACGACCGCCTCGGGATTGAGCGGCTCACCGACGCTCGCCACGAACCGGACCGTGTCGAGGGCGCGGGCCTCACGAGCGCCGTCTCCGACCCGCATCAACCTGCGGATCGCCGTCGGCGCGGTGTACCAGACCGTCACCCGCTCGTCGGCGAGGATGCCGTACCAGCGCGCCGCGTCGAACTCGGCCTCGTCGACGACCATCGTGCAGCCGACGGCCAGCGGGCCGAGGATGCCGTACGACGTCCCCGTCACCCAGCCCGGGTCGGCGGTGCACCAGAAGACGTCGTCGGGGCAGAGGTCGAGGGCCTGGCGTGCGCTGTTGAGGTGCGCGGCGATGGCGGCGTGCACGTGCATGGCGCCCTTGGGGGTCCCGGTGGTGCCGCTGGTGAAGTGGAGGAGGGCGAGTTCCTCGGCGTGCGTCGGCTCCGGCTCGGTGTCGGGCGTCGCCTCGGCGAGCAGCGCTCGGAGATCGTGCACCTGCACCCGTTCGTGCCGGAGGTCACCGACGTCCCCGAGGACGAGGACGTGGTCGAGGCCGGGGAGGTCGTCGAGGATCGGGGCGACCTTGCGGCGGAACAGCGGAGCGGTCGTCAGCAGGAAGCGGCCCTCGCCGATGGTCATCCGCTCGATGATCGGCAGCGGGCCGAACGCGGAGAACAGGGGGCTGAAGACCGCACCGATGCGGAGCGTCGCCAGCGCTCCGACGTAGAGCTCGGGGACGCGGGTGCAGAGCGCGAAGACGCGGTCACCGCGCCGAGCGCCGAGGGAACGCAGCACGCCGGCGAACCGGCAGCAGGCGTTGAGGAGCTCCTCGTAGGTGAGCTCGACCCGGTCGCCGCGCCGGCCCGACCACCGCAGTGCGACGTGGTCCCCGCGACCGCGAGCGACGTGGCGGTCCATCACCTCCGCGGCGATGTTGACCTCGCCATCAGGGTCGCCGTCGAGCTCGTCCCACACGGCGTCCCAGTGGCCCGAGACCGTCCTGGTGGCCACGTCTCGAGCCTACGAACCGACGACACCGCGGGGCAGAGGAGGAGGTCCCCGGGCGGCCGGATCGTCGACCCATGGGCGTCGTGAGCCCTATGACTCTGGTCGCCCGGTCCCGTCGGTGATCGGGTGGAGGTCGGGAGGAGATGGACATGTCTGGCACCCACTACCCGAGCTACCGCAAGCAGCTGATCGGCGGACTCGCCGCGATGCGGGCCGACGCGCCCGACGTGATGACGGCGTTCAACGAGTTGCACCGGGCGTCGCTGGCAGACGGATCGCTGTCGACGGCGACGAAGGAGCTGATCGCGCTCGCCATCGGCGTGGCGGCACGCTGCGAGGGCTGCATCGCGTTCCACGTGAGCGCGGCGCTGCGGGCAGGAGCGACCCGGGAGCAGATCGTCGAGGCGCTCGGCGTCGCGGTGATGATGGGGGGTGGGCCGGCGACGATGTACGCCGCGGAGGCCTTCGCCGCCCTGGAGCAGTACGAGCGCGCGAGCTGAGCCGCCCGCCGCTCAGTCCTGTTGGTCGGCCTCGACGGCGTCGGCGAGCAGCTCGAGGACGTCCGGCATCGCCGACCGCACCCGCGACCAGCTCGGCAGGAACGGCGCCTCCATCGGGTTCGACAGGAACTGGTCGCCGGCCCGCATGACGGCGGCGGCGAAGAGCTCGACCGCGGCCTCCTCGGCGTGGAGGTCGTAGTCGAGGCCGTTGATCTGCGCGTCGTGCTGGTAGCGCAGGACCATGTCGAGGCCTGACCGGTAGTACGCCGCCTTGACCGTGCGGAAGACCTCGGGGGAGAAGACCTCGCCGTCGGTCGCGAGCTTGCGGAAGATGGCCTTGGCGATGTCGGTCGCCATGCGGTTGAGCCCGGCCTCGGGGTCGCCGACGGAGAGGTCCTGGTGCTTGTGGTCGTAGGCGTCGGCGAGGTCGACCTGGCAGACGCGGCGGGGGTTGTAGTGCCGGTGGACCTCGGCGAGCAGCCCCACCTCGAGACCCCAGTCCGACGGGATGCGGATGGTGCCGACGACGTCGGTGCGCATGGACTGCTCGCCGGCGAGCGGGTAACGGAAGCTGTCGAGGTAGTCGAGGTACTGGTTGTGGCCCAGCGTCCTGGCGAGGGCGCGGACGAGCGGGGTGACGAAGAGCCGGGCGACCCGGCCGTTCAGTCGGCCCTCCGCGGCCCGGTAGTAGTAGCCCTTGCAGAAGGCGTACTCGAACGACGGGTGCACGACCGGGTAGTAGAGCCGGGCGAGCATCGATCGCTCGTAGGTGAGGATGTCGCAGTCGTGCATCGCCACGGCCTTCGACCGACCCGATGCGAGCGTGTAGCCGAGGCAGTACCAGACGTTGCGGCCCTTGCCGGGGAGCTGGGGGGCGAGCCCCTGCTCGTGCAGCGCGGCGTCGAGGGCTCGCAGGCGAGGTCCGTCGTTCCAGAGGATGCGGTGGCGCTGCGGCAGCCGGTCGAAGAAGCGCTTGGCCGACTGGAACTGCGACTCCGACGCGGCGTCGAGCCCGATCACGATCTCGTCGAGGTACGGCACCTCGGCGAGCTGGTCGACGATGGCCGAGAGCGCCGGTCCCTCCAACTCGCTGTAGAGCGACGGGAGCACGAGCGACATCGGACGGTCCGCCGACCACTCGACGAGCTCCTTCTCGATCTCGTCGAGCGGTCGCTCACCGAGCGAGTGCAGTGTCGTGATCGTGCCGTTCTGGAAGAAGTCGGCCATGACGTCGACCTTACGGGTGGTCACGTCGCCCCGGGGCCGGCTCGTCGCAGGCTTCACGCAGCCGAAACCTCTGCGCCGTGCGGGCGCGACGGCGACTTCGCGGCGGCGAGGGCCTGCCCGGTAGCGTGCCCGCCGGGACCAGGGGAGAGGAGCAGCATCGATGGCACGCGAGTTCAGGTTCGCCGTCCAGTCGTACTCGGCGGATTCGGCCGCGGCGTGGCGGGAGACGGCGACGACCGCCGAGGCGCTCGGCTACTCCTGCCTCCACCTCGCCGACCACTACCTCGGCCCCGGTCCGGCGCTCGAGGCCACCCGTCACCCCGTCCAGTCGATCGCCGCCGTGCCCGCGATGGCGATGGCGGCCGAGGCGACCTCGACGATCAAGGTGGGGTGCCGCGTCTTCTGCATCGACTACCGGCCGGCGGTGATCCTGGCCAAGGAGGCGGCCACGATCGATCTGCTCTCCGACGGCCGCCTCGAGTTCGGCATCGGGGCGGGCTGGCTCGGCGGCGAGTACGAGGCCATGGGGCTGACGATGGACCGCGCCGGGACGCGCATCTCGCGGCTCGAGGAGTACGTCGCGGTCGTGAAGGCCCACTTCTCCGGCGAGCCGATCGACATCGAGGGCGACCACGTGTCGGTGCACGGCTTCTCCGGCGTGCCGGCCCGCGATCCGCGCCCGCCGATCATGATCGGCGGTGGAGCCAGGCGGGTCCTGGGCATCGCCGGGCGCGAGGCCGACATCGTCTCGTTCAACTTCGACAACAGCTCGGGCAAGATCGGTCCCGGCGTGCCGACCTCGACCGCCGAGCACATGGCCGACAAGCTCGACTGGGTCCGGGCCGGCGCCGGCGACCGCTTCGACGAGCTCGAGCTGGAGCTGGGCGGCTACTTCACCACCGTCACCGATCGGGCCGACGAGACCGCGGCGGCGATGGCCGGCATGTTCGGTCTGACCCCCGAGCAGATGTTCGAGCACCCGCACGCGCTGATCGGCTCGGTCGACGCCATCTGCGACGAGCTGCAGCGTCGTCGCGAGCTCTGGGGCGTCAGCTACTGGACGATCGGCGCGAGCAACATGAGCGACTTCGCGCCCGTGGTCGAGCGGCTCGCCGGCACCTGAGATCCCCGGCGGTGCGGAGCGCCGGTAGCGTCGGTGTCGTGCCCCGCTGCAAGCTCCAGCTGCTCGACGCGGTGGCGGTCGTGGCGTTCGTGGTGATCGGGCGCCGATCCCACGACGAGGCCGACACCCTCACCGGCGTGATC
Source organism: Actinomycetota bacterium (assembly GCA_039818945.1). Classification (GTDB taxonomy): domain Bacteria; phylum Actinomycetota; class Acidimicrobiia; order Acidimicrobiales; family Poriferisodalaceae; genus JBCBSZ01. The sequence goes on along the minus strand of JBCBSZ010000003.1, from coordinate 17,585 downwards.
AACACCGCAGCACCGTTCCTCATCGGCCTCGTGGCCGCCTGGTTCCTGCTCGCGTCGTGGCGGCACCCGGCGGCGGTCGTTGTCGGTCCGGCCGTCGCCGCGCTGACGGCCACCTTCGGCCTGGTGCTCCGGCGCTTCGTGTTCGACGAGGGCACCGCGACCTCGTTCGTCGTCGTGACCGTGGTCTTCCTCACCGCGACGATGACCGGGTGGCGCGTCGTCGCACGGGTCCTCGATCGTCGTGCGGTGACGGCCTGACGCCACCCACGGTGGGCATCTGACCCGGATCTGCCCGGCGCGAGCGGTACCGTTCGCTGTTCATGCGCACTGCACTGCTCCTGTTCGCCTCCCTGGCTCTCGTGCTGGTCTCCTGTGGTGACTCCGACGACGGCGGTTCCTCGGCCTCGGCCGAGGACTGGTGCTCGTTGTCCGCCGACTTCGAGGCCATCGGCGACGACTTCGACGCCCTCGAGCCGACCGACCCCGACAGCATCCGGGCGCTGTTCGATCGAGCCGCCGAGTTCCTCGATCGGGCCCGGGCCTCCGCCCCCGACGAGATCTCCGACGACGTGGACACCTTCGCCGACGCCTTCGGCGAGCTCGACAGCGCGCTCCGGGATGCCGACTTCAACCTGCTCGACGCCGATCTGAGCGTCCTCGAGGAGGCGGGCGACCGCGTCTCGGGCGCCGACGACTCCATCCAGGCCTACAACGAGCGCGAGTGCGGCATCGAGGCCGACCCGGAGGAGCCCGACGAGGGCGACGACGAGGGGAGCGACGAGGGCGACTCGGACTTCGATCCGAGCGCCGGCTCCCTGCGCGATCAGCTGGTGACCCAGTTCACCAACCAGGGCTTCAGTGAGGCCGAGGCGACCTGCCTGGCCGACAACCTCGATCCGTCGATGCTCGACGGCAACGAGTCAGCCGTGCTGGCCATCTTCGAGCAGTGCGACATCGACCTCTCGCGCCTCGCCGAGCTGTTCGGCTGACCGGCGGCGCACGCCGCCGCCGATCGAGAAGATCGACCCGGCCGAGCCGATCGAGAGGATCGATCCGGCCGATCCGATGGACAGGATCGATCCGGACGAGCCGATCGAGAGGATCGATCCGGCCGAGCCGATGGACAGGATCGATCCGGTCGACAGGATCGACCCCACGGACGCGAACGAGGCGATCGAGCGCACCGACAGCGCTGACCACCACGAACCGCTGCTCTTCCACGAGTCCCGAGCCATTCCACGCAGCGTAGGGCGCCCGATGGTGCCGCTGCGCTGCGTGGCCGGAGGGGCATCCAAGGTGCGTTGTGATGAGAGCGGTACCGTGACCTCACCGCGGGCGGGAACGTGGAGGAGACATGTCGACCCCTGCGAGGTCGATCGACGAGATCCGCTGGCGCCGGTGGCCCGAGCGGAGGTGGGCGTCGCGGTTCGTCCGCTTCGCGATGATCGCCCTGCCCCTCGTCGCGGGGCTGGCGGCCGGTCTCGTGTGGCAGGCCACCGTCGACGTGGGCAGCGGGCTGACCGGGCGGGTGCCGTGGCTCGTCGGCTTCGTCGGCGTCACGATCCTCGGGTACGTCCTGACCGAGCGGCTGATGCGCCGCTTCGCGCCGCTCGCCACGCTGCTCCGGATGTCGCTGGCCTTCCCCGATCGGCTGCCCTCGCGCTACGGCGTGGCGTTGCGTGCCGGCTCGTCGGCCAACCTGGCCCGCCGCATCGCCGAGGAGGACTTCGCCGACCGTGAGGACGCCGAGGTCGCCGAGGCGGTGCTCACCTACGGCCTCGCCCTCAGCCGCCACGATCGACTGACCCGGGGCCACGGCGAGCGCGTCCGGTCCTACTCCGAGGTCATCGGCCGCGAGATGGGGTTGTCCGAGGACGACCTCGATCGGCTGCGTTGGTCCGGGCTGCTCCACGACATCGGCAAGTTGATGGTCCCGGGCGAGCTGCTCAACAAGCCGGACTCCCTGACGGCCGAGGAGTACGAGCTGGTGCAGGCCCATGCCGCGGCCGGTGCCGCCATCGCCGAGCCCCTGCGGCCCTGGCTCGGTGAGTGGGTCGATGCCGTCGGCCAGCACCACGAGCGGTGGGACGGTGCCGGCTACCCGACCGGTCTGCGGGGTGAGGAGATCAGCCTCGGCGCGCGCATCGTGGCGGTGGCCGACGTGTTCGACGTGATGACCAGCGTCCGCTCGTACCGGCCTGCGGTGTCCGCCGACGAGGCCCGCGAGGAGATCGTCCGGTGCGGCGGGACGCAGTTCGATCCGGCCGTCGTCGCCGCGTTCGTCCGGGCCGGCCTGACCAGCCCCTGGCGTCTCGGCGCGCCGCTGCTCGCCCTGCTCTCGTTGCCCGGTCTTCGACAGCTGGCCGGTGCCGGACAGAGCGGTGGCTCGGCCGTCGCCGCCGGCGCTGCCGTGGCCTCGCTCGCGACCGCGCTGGGATTGGTGCTCGTCCCGGCCGAGGAGGATCCCGAGCCCGTCGCCCTGCCGCCCACGACGACCACGCCACCTCCACCGCCGGTGACGACGACCACCTCGCCTCCGGCGACGACCGCGCCACCCCCGCCCCCGGCGACGACCACGACGACCACGACCGAGGTGGTGCCCGCCCCGCAGGCGGCTCCGGCCACGACGACCACCACGACCACGGCCCCGGCGACGACCACGACGACCACCGAGCCACCGCCCTCGACCACCACGACGACCGAGCTCGTCCTCGTGCTCGCCGACCTCCCGCTGGCCGGCGACGAGGACCAGATCATCGTCGAGCAGATCGAGGCACCGGATGGTGCGACGTTCGAGGTGCTCGGGACGTCGCCGCTCGGCACGGTGACGGTCGATCCCGACGGCGTCCTGACGTTCGTGCCGGTCCCCGACGCGAGCGGCTCGACCGAGCTGCAGGTCGAGGTCTGCGTCGGCGACGTGTGCGACGTGGTGACGGTGACGGTCGACCTCGCCGCCGTCCCGGACGCTCCGGTCGCCGCCGACGACGAGGTCACCGAACGGGCCGGCTTCCCGCTCGTGATCGACGTGCTCGGCAACGACACCGATGCCGACGGCGACCAGTTGACGGTGCGACTCGTCGCCCCCGTGGCCGACGGCGTGACGACCGACGGCACCTCGATCACGGTGGCGACGACCATCGGCGAGCGGCGCGATGAGGTGATCGCCTACGAGGCCGTCGACCCGACCGGGTTGGCCGCACCGGGCTCGTTGCGGGTGATCGCCGAGCCCGGTGTGGTCGTCGCCGTCGCCGCCGGCCCCGACCGTTCGACGCCGGCGCCGCTCGACGGTGCGGTGGTGACGGACGAGATCTTCGTGTTCGTGGACGGCGACCCCGACATCGACCGGGTCGACTTCCACCTCGACGATCCCGACCGGCTCGAGCCGCCGCTGGTCCGTGAGCTCTTCCCCCCGTTCGACCTCGGGACGAGCGATCCCAGCACCGGTCTGGCGCGTCCCTTCGACGTCTCCCAGCTCGATCCGGGACCGCATCGGCTGACGATCGTGGTCGTGTTCGACGGCCGCGACGACGAGATCATCGACGTGGGCTTCGAGGTCATCGCCCCGCCGCCGGCGGAGGGCGAGGTGCAGCCGCCCGTCGAGGAGGGGGTCGAGGGACCGCTGCTCGACGAGGGCGAGGTGCAGCCGCCCGTCGAGGAGGAGGTCGGGGGACCGCTGCAGGACGAGGGCGGGCCGGAGGCGGACGCGGTCGTCGGCGAGTAGCGCTCAGGCCAGCGCCGCGTCGACGATCGCCTCGGCGTGCAGTCGGGTCGTCGGGAAGTACGGGACGTCGAGGTCGGCGGCCGTCACCAGCAGCTCGATCTCGGTGCATGCCGCGACCACGCCGCCCGCACCCCGGGCGGCGAGCCGATCGATGATCCCGAGGTAGGCCGCTCGGGACTCGGGCCGCACGATCCCGCGGACGAGCTCGTCGTAGATGACGTCGTGGACGACGGTGCGGTCGGGCTCGTCCGGCACCAGGACGGTCGGTCCGGCGTCGGCGAGCCGGTCTCGGTAGAAGGTGTGCTCCATCGTGTACCGGGTGCCGAGGAGGCCCACCGTGTCGAGGCCGGCGGCGACGACGGCATCGGCCGCGACGTCGACGAGGTGCACCAGCGGAACGTCGATCGCTTCGCTGACGACGTCGGCGAGCAGGTGCATCGTGTTCGTGCAGATCGCGACGAGCTCGGCCCCAGCCGCCTGCAGCCGTGCGGCATCGGCCGCGAGCAGCTCGCCGGCCTCGCCCCAGCGTCCCCCCTGCTGTAGGTCCTCGATGACCGCGAAGTCGTAGCTGCGAACGATCAGGTCCGCGGAGTGGGTCCCGCCGAGTCGGCGCCTGATCTCCTCGTTCAGGACGCGCTCGTACTCGATCGAGCTCTCCCAGCTCATGCCACCGAGCAGGCCGATCCGCTTCATCCCGCGCTCCTCGTCGTCGGTGCGCAGTGTGCCGCACGGCAGTCGCTCGGCCCGAGCAGGACGGCCGGCCCACCTACGATCCGCCCATGCCGGACATCCCCGAGAGCCATCGCGACCTCATCGAGGGCACCCACACCGCGGCGATCGTCACGATCGGCCCCGACGGCCGCCCCCAGACCAGCGCCGTCTGGTACCTCTACCGCGACGGACGACTGCAGGTGTCCATCACCACGGATCGCCAGAAGTACCGGAACCTCGTGGCGCGGCCGGCGGTCGGCTTCTTCGTGTTGGACCCGTCCGACACGTGGCGGTACCTGGAGATCCGCGGCGACGCCACCATCGAACCCGACCCCGAGCAGGCGATGGTGGTGGCGATCGTGGAGAAGCACGGCGGTGACCCCGCCGTCTACGTGCGGCCGGAGAACGAGCGGGTCGTCGTGACCATCCACCCGACCCGGATCGTCGCCCACGGCTGAGCGCCCGCAGGACGCGGTGTTAGTCGGCGTCGCACACGAGCGCGGAGGCCTCCTCGACGGCGTCCACGACGAGCTGGATCAGCTCGTCGACCTCGGCTCGGACCGAACGCAGGTCGCCGCCGTCGCGCAGGCGTTGCTCCGCGGCGCCGAGCCGCTCGCGAGCCGCCGTGGCGCCGAGCACGCGCATCGACCCCGCCAGCGTGTGGAGCGCGAGGCGCACCTCCTCCGGGTCGCCGCCCAGGAGCTTCGCTCGGGTCTCGGGGATCTGGGAGCCCAACAGGTCGAACACCTCGGTGTGGACGCCGAGCTCGACCAGCCGGTCGAGCTGGTCGGTGTCGATGGTCGAGGTCCGCCCGGCCGCCCGTGCGGTTCGCGGACTGCGGAGCAGCAGATCGGCCAGCTCCTCGGACGCCACCGGCTTCTGCATGACCGCGTCGACACCGAGCAGGCGGCAGCGCTCCAGGTCGCCGGGGTGCGATGACGCGGTCGCGGCGACGACGAGCTGGCCGGTGCGGCGTGAGATCGCCGAGATGATCGTGAACCCGTCGGTGTGGGGGAGGTGCAGGTCGACGAGGACGAGGTCGTGGGCGCAGCCGGCCGAGACGAGCTCGAGGCCCGCTCGACCGTCGGCCAGCCGCTCGACGTCGAAGCCGAGCCGCTCGAGCGCGGCACCGGTGACGAGCGCCGACGTGTCGTCGTCCTCGATGAGCAGCGCGCGCCGTTCACCCAGGTCGATGACGGGTTCGGCCGCGGTGGTCGGCTCGGCGAGGCGGACGGGGAGCTCGAGGCGGAAGCGGCTCCCGAGACCGACGACGGAGGTCGCGGCGATCTCGCCGCCCATCGCATCGACGACGCGCCGGACGACCGAGAGGCCCAGGCCCGCACCGCCGACGCGGCTGGCCGACTCATCGACCTGGGTGAAGGGATCGAAGACCCGATCGAGCTTCGCAGCCGGGATGCCCTCGCCGGTGTCCGAGACGACGATCGTGCAGGTCGTGCCGCGCACGTCGGCGGTCACGTCGACGTAGCCGGCAGACGTGTGGCGGAGCGCGTTCTCCACCAGGTTGCCGATGATCTGGCGGAGGCGGGCGGAGTCGATCACGACCGCGTCGGTCGGGCCGGACACCCGGACCCGCACGTCGAGGTCGCTCTGGGACCGCGCTCGGACGTCCTCGACGACCTCCTCGACGTGTTGGCGCAGGTCGATGGTGGAGGGTCGGAGCGGGAGCGCGCTCTGGTCGGCGGCCGCGACCGTCAGCGCGTCGTCGGCGATCCGCAGGAGGTCGGCGCCCGACCGTTCGATGCGGTCGATCCGGTCGGCGGTGGTGCGATCGGCGGCGTCGCCGTCGGCGATGATCGTCCGGGCGAGCCCGACGATCCCGGCGAGGGGCGTGCGGATCTCGTGGGACAGCGTGGCCATGAGCCGATGTCCGTGGTCGCGCTCGCGCACGACGGCGTCGAGCGCGTCGTTCAGCTCCTGGATCTCGTTCAGGTGGTCGGTGACGTCCTCGATCGTCACGAGTTGCCCGCCGCGGTGGTCAGCGGTCGAACCGAGTCGCACGTACCGCCCGGTCGTGGTCGGCACGAGCTGGTCGGCCGGTGCACGCTGCCCGAACGGCTCCTCGCCGAGGAGCTCGGCGAGGAGGTCGGCGAGCTGCGCCCCGACGACGTCGCCGGCTGCCGCCCCGAGCACGTCGAGGGCGGGGGCGTTCACGAACCGCACGATGCCCTGGGCGTCGACGTCGATCAGGCCGATCGTCAGCAGGTCCGCCATGTGCTGCCGAGCCGTTCGGATGGCCGCCGCCTCGCGACGGCGTCGATCGGCGATGCGCAGCGCTGCCTCCCGCGACGTGCCGATCCACCAGAGGACCACCGCCAACGCCGTGCCGACGACGAGGACGAGGAAGCCCTGGATCAGCGGATCGGCAGCGTGGCCGTCGCTCCTGACCACCCACGTCGCGTACGCGATGGAGGTGGCGGCCACCAGCACGACAGCGCTCAGCAGCACCCCGCGCCGTGCCCTGCCGTGCCGTGGCCCGCCGTCCCCCATGGCTCTCTCGTCGGAGGATGAGCCGTTCGCGTTAGGTCGCTGGTCTCTTCGGCGCAAAAACCTCATGACCACGCCGTCCGCTCCGATGGAGCTGATGTCAGAGGGCGAACGATCTGGGGAGGGCCCGTGCTGACCACCAAGACCAAGTGCGTGGAGATCGCCTACGTCGACGACTCCGAGGACGATCAGCTGCTGGCCAGCGTCGCGGTGCAGGAGCTCTCGATCCCACACGAGCTGACGATCGCCGAGTCCGCCATCGAGCTCTGGTCCCTGCTGCGGTCCCGGGTCGAGACCGGCACCGCGCTCCCGAGCGTCCTCGTGCTCGATCTCAAGATGCCCCGGGTGAACGGCCACCAGCTCCTCGCCCAGCTCGCGCTGGACCCCGAGCTCGCCGAGATCCCGGTCGTCATCTTGTCGACCTCCGCCGACATCGCCGACCAGGAGGCCGCCCGCGAGGGCGGGGCCGTGCGATACGAGGTCAAGCCCTCGTCCTTCCACGAGCTCGTCGACGTCTTCGCACGGATCGTCGAGCTCGGGCGGCACCGCTGAGCCCGACGTGAGGATCCTCATCGTCGAAGACAACCCGATCGACGAGCTCGCCGTCCGCAGCATGCTGAACGACGCCCTCGAGCGGCCGGTCACCGAGACGCGCTCGTGCTCGTCGGTGGCGGCCGCCGTGGACGCGATCGGCACCGGCTTCGATCCGGACGTCGCGCTCGTCGACCTGAACCTCCCCGACGGTCAGGGCACCGACATCGTGCTCGCCATCGCCGGCACCGCACCCCGCTTGGCGGTCGTGGTGCTCACCGGTTCGGACGACCAGCTCGGTGCGGCCTGCATCGAGGCCGGCGCCCACCAGTTCCTCCCGAAGGCCGAGCTCGAGGTGCGGACGCTGCGCCGGACGATCGACGCGGCCCGCGCCACGGCCTCCATCCAGAACAAGCTCGCCACGGCGGTCGCCGATCGCGACCGGGCGGTCGACGAGCTCGAGGAGATGCTCAGCATCGTCGCCCACGACCTGCGGGCGCCGCTGCGGACGGCGAGGCTGTTCGCCGATCGCATCCTCGAGGATCCGTCGCGCCGCAAGATGTGGACGCACCGGCTCGACACCTCGCTCGGACGGATGGACTCGTTGGTCCAGGCCCTCCTCGAGTACGGGAAGATGGGGCGGGTCGAGCCGCTCGACCACGAGGTGGACCTCGCGGACCTCGGTGTCGGCCTACGTCACGATCTGACCGCCGATCTCGTCCGGCACGATGCGCGACTGGACTGGACGGCCGAGGGGTCGGTCCGCTGCGACCGGCGCATGCTCGGTCAGGTCCTGCAGAACCTGATCACCAACTCCCTCGCCTACGCCCACCCCGACCGCATCCCGGCCATCGAGGTCCGATCGGTGTCGATGGGGCCGCTGCTCGCCATCGAGGTCGCCGACAACGGGACCGGCATCGAGTCCGAGTACTGGGAGCTGGCGTTCAAGCCCTTCGAGCGGCTGACGTCCGATGGCGACGGTCTCGGCCTCGGGCTGGCCGCGGCGAAGCGACTCCTCGAGCGCAACCACGGCGGCGTGCACATCCAGTCGTCGATCCCCGGAGAGGGCACGGTGTTCCAGGTCCTGTTGCCGGCGGCTCGCGAGTCCGATCTCATCGAGCTCGGCTGACCCGTTCCGCCCAACCGGGCGGGACCAGACCGACGTCCTCCGCGGCGATGGCGAGCTCGGCCGAGTCGGCGCCGAGGCAGAGCGGCGTGGGCAGTCCGTCGAACATGGCCCGCACCTCGTCGCTGCGTGCGGCCGCGCCCACCTCGCGGAGGAGCACACCGGCGACGCGATCGCCGTGCCGGCGGATCACGTCGCGGAAGATCTCCGGGTCGTGCTCGCCGGTGTCGCCGGACAGCACCACGGGCGCGGCGTGGACGCGGAGCAGCTCGTCGATGGCGGCGGACTTGTGGTCGTGGTGGTCGCCGGTGATGAACCGGTCCTCGTCGATGCCGTAGTCGCGCAGGAAGATCGGTCCGGAGGGCAGTCCCGCTCGGTCGAGGAACGCCACGAGGAAGTCGTACAGGTTCCACGGGCTCGACGAGACGTAGCAGCACGGGAGCTCGTCGTCCGTCGGTGAGGCCACGAGCCCCCGGTACAGCTCGGCCGCGCCGTCGAAGCCCGACCGGGTCCAGGCCGAGCCGGTCAGCGTGGTGAGGACGGTCCGGAAGCGGTTCGTGGCGTTCGTGAGCAGCACCGTGTCGTCGATGTCGCTGATGAGGAGTCGCTCGGCGTCGGGCGCCACGATGACCGCTTCGGGCTCGCCCGCATGGACCCGAAGGTGCGCCCAGGAGCCCCGGACCTCGACGGTGAGCGATCGGCGTCGGGGCTCGGGTGCGAGCGAGAGGTGCGACAGCTCGCCGACGAAGTAGCCCTCCTCGTCGGTGACGACCTCGACCGAGTCGCCGCCCAGTCGGATCATCAGACACACCCCGGGCAGCTCGCTGGTCATGAACCGCGAGGCCATCCGCTTGACGCGCGGCCCCAGGCGCTCGTGCTCCGTGGCCGCTGCGACCGGGCGACCGGCCAGCACCCGGCCGCGGACGACCACCTCCTCGGTGGAGCCGTGTGCGAGGTAGGTGATGATCGTGAGCTCGCGGGGCGGGCGCCGCGCTCGGCGCCGGATGCCGTCCCAGACCTGCTCGATGGCGTGCACGATCCGGTGGAGTGGGGTGCGCGACGACGTCATGGGCTGCCTCCGTGCTCAGTCTGCGCCACCGCTCCGACCCCGCGCCGGTCCGGCCCGGTCGCGTCGAAGCCCGAGCACGCCGTTGCGGAACCGGACGGCGGCGATGACGAGGAGCAGGCCGCTCACCGCGAACTGCCGATCGGAGGCGGAGTCGCTCAGCTCGTCCAGCGCGACCGTGAGCAGCCCGCCGCTCGTCAGGGCGCCGGCGAGCAGCGCGCCGAGCGGTGCGGCGATGCCGGCGAGGTAGGTGAGGGCGAGGATCACGATCGACTCGAACACCGCGAAGGAGCCGGGTGACACGAGCTCGCGTCGGTACGCGAGGAGCACCCCGCCGGCGCCGGCGAGCACCGAGGAGACGGCGAACGCCTCCAGCTTGACCCGGGCGACGTCGATGCCGACCGAGGCCGCGGCCCGCTCGTTCCATCGAACGGCGAGCCATCGTCGTCCGGTCCCGCTCCGCCGAAGGTTGATCACCGCCATCATCGCGACGAGCAACGCGACGAGGACCATCACGCCGAAGCTCCGTCTCGGGAAGGCGTCGCCGGGTGCGCTGATGCGCAGATCGATGCCGAAGAGGCTCGGCGGCTCGACGGTGGCTCCCGCGAGCCCGCCGGTGAACCAGTCCCACCGGAAGAGCAGCTCCTCGATCGCGATGGCCGCGGCGAGCGTGGCGATCGTGAGGGTCATGCCTCGGGCGCGGAGGCCGGCGACCCCGACCGCGACACCGGCGAGGATCGCCACGACCACGGCGAGGACGGGAGCGAGGGGGAAGCCGACCCCGAGCCCGTCGGTGATCCGGACCATCGAGAAGGCGGCGACGCCAGCGATGGCGTAGGTGGCGAGCGAGACCTGTCCGACGAAGCCCCCGAGCACGACGACCGACAACGCCAGGAGCGCCGTGATCGCCGAGACGATGATGCCGGTCCGCCAGGAGCTGTCGAGGAGCAGCAGGCCGACGAGCGCGGCGAGGATCGAGCCCACGGCGATCGGGGTACCCCATCGAAGGTCCGGTGCGAAGGGCAGCGAGCGTGCGACCCCACCCGTCCGACGATCGGGGACGAGGTCGCCTCGCACCGCCAGCGTCAGGAGGATGAGCAGGAACGGCACGCCCTGCTGGAGCCCGACGTCCGGCAACCAGTCCCAGTCGGTCTGGATGCTCAGCAGCTCGCTCTGGGCCATGCCGAGCGCGAGGCCGGTCGCGACCGCGATGCCCAGCGACGAGAACCGCCCCGGCAGGGCGGCCGCGAGGGCGGGGACGACGAGCAGGCTGGTACCGCTCGGGTCGAGCCGGACGATCGGCGCGGCGAGCACGAGCGCTCCGCCGGCGAGCACGGCGGCGATCACCCAGTTGAGCGTGCCGATGCGATCAGCCGAGATCCCGAGCAAGGTCGCACCCTTGCGGTTCTCCGACAGCGCGAGCGTGGCGAGCCCCGTGGTGGTGAACCGGTAGAACGAGGCCAAGCCGAGCGCAGCGACGACCACCAGCGCGGCGAGGACGTAGCGGTCGAGCGGGGCGACGACCGAACCGATCGTGACGAGCCGGTCGGGGAGCGGACCGTCGAGGACCAGCGCCGCGGCGGATCGCTGGTCGAAGCGCAGGTCGGCGATGGCGATGAGATAGAGCAGGAGGCCGAGCGAGGCGACCGTGCCGGCCAGCGGCGGAGCGTCGGCGAGGTGGCGGAAGACGAGCCGGTACAGGGCGGCGCCGATCACCGCCGCGTAGACGAGCACGACGACGAGCGCGGTGCCGACGGTCGGACGGTCGATCAGGTGGACGCGGTCGGGCAGCCCGAGGATCGGCAGCACGAGGTCGCCCGAGTCGCGCAGCTCGTAGTAGCTGAAGGCGACGAACATGCCGATCGCCGCGTGGGCGAAGTTGATGATCCCCGAGCTGCGGTGCGTGACGACGATCCCGATGGCGAGGGCGGCGATCGCCGCGCCGGCGCCGAGGCCCAGGAGCAGGAAGGTCGCGTGGCTGCTCACCCGTCGACGACTTGGAACAGCGCCGCCGTGTCGATCCAGTCACCGACGCCGCTCGGGTCGGCGCCGGCGGTCGCCACCTCGAAGAGGATCTGCTGTGGGGCGCAGAGCGCCGGGAGGCCAGGGACCTGTTGGCCGTCGCAGGTGTAGGGGTGGCCCCAGAACGACGGGCGGTCGGCGCTCGCCGTGACGGCATCGAGGATCGCCGCCGACGTGAGGTTCTCGCCGCCCACCTCGAGGAGCACGTCGTAGAGGTTCATCATCCCGCGGAAGCCGACCGTGCCCGCCCCGCCGGCCGGCTCGGTGGCGTAGCTCTCGAGCGCGGCGGCGTAGAGGGTGCCCTCCGGATCGCCGTCCTCGACCGGCCCCTCGGAGTTGAACAGCACGCGGACGATGTCCTCGCCCGCCGCGTCGATGATCGCTTCGGCCGCGCACGCGCCCGTGAGGTACAGCTGGGCGTCGATGCCGAGGTCGCTCATGTTCTGCATGAGCGGCACGCAGGCCGAGTCGGCGGCCAGGACGATGATGCCGTCCGCGCCGATCTCCTGCGCCTTGGTGAGGATCGGCAGGTAGTCGGTGGCGAACAGGGAGAACGACAGCAGCTCGACCTGGAGCCCCAGCGACTCGCCGACCACCGCGGCGTAGTCCTCGGCCGCGACCGAGAACGACTCGAACTCGCCGAGGCCAGCAGCACGGTCTCGGCTCCGTTCTCCGCGGCGTGCGCCATGAAGGCGGCTGCCCCGCCGGCACCTCCACCGGAGAAGAAGAACGCGTTGGGGCTGCGCTGCTCGACCAGACCGGCCGGGACGCCACCGACCAGCGGCAGCCCGTTCTGCTCGATGACCGGGAACGAGCCGTTGCTGGTCACGTCGACACCGCCGACCAGCGCGACGACGCCCTCCTCGACCAGCTCCTGCGCGCACGCCTGCGACTGCTCGGCGCTGAAGCTGGTGATGCAGGTGACGAGCTCGATCGGGCGGCCGTCGACGCCACCGAGCTCGGCGTTGATCAGGCCGACCGCCGCCTCCGCGGCCGCCCGGACCTCCGGGAACGAGCCCAGCGGCGTGTTCTCCTGGTTGATCATGCCGACGCGGACCGGCTCCAGCGCGGGGTCGGCGGCCACGGCCTCACCCGGGATCTCGCCCCGGTACCACGGCTGGCCCGCGAGCGCGGCGAGCACCGGCTCACCGGTCGCGGCGACCGCGTCGTCCGACTCGGGCTCCGTGTCGGCGGGCGGTTCGGTGTCGGCCGGTTCCTCGTCGTCGTCGCCGGCTTCGGTCGGCGGCGGCTCGGTCCCGTCTCCGCCGCCCTCGTCCGGCGCAGCCTCGGTCTCGGGGGGCGCGGTCGCCTCCACCTCGGTCGGCTCGTCGCCGTCGTCCTCCGCCTCCGAGCACGCCGCCGTCACCAGCGCGAGCGCACACAGCATCGCCGTCAACACCTTGGTCATGTGATCCCCCCGAGACTCACACTAAACGGCGTTCAGTAGATGCGCTAGCGTATCGGTGTCGGAGATCAGGGGGATGACGACATGGCCACGATCGACTCACCGCAGGACTCGGCGGAGGAGGTCCCGTTCCACCTGAGTGGGAACCAGGCGCCGGTGTTCGACGAGGTGACGCTCACCGACCTGGAGGTGGTCGGCTCGATCCCGACCGAGCTCTCGGGTCGCTACTTCCGCAACGGCGCCAACCCGCAGACCGGGCAGTCCGAGCACTGGTTCCTCGGCGACGGGATGGTGCACGGCATCGAGCTGCGCGATGGCGCCGCCAACTGGTATCGCAACCGCTACGTCCGGACGCCGTGCCACGCCAACCCGGGCACCGACCGCATGGAGCTGTACCTCGACCCGGAGACGTTCGCGTTCAACTACGACGTCGGCGTCGCCAACACCCACGTGATCGGGCACGGCGACAAGATCATGGCGCTCGAGGAGGGCTCGTTCCCGTACCTCCTCACCGACGAGATCGAGACGATCGGGTTCCACGACTTCGACGGCCGGCTCACGACCGCGATGACGGCGCACCCGAAGATCTGCCCCGAGACGGGCGAGCTGCTGTTCTTCGGCTACAGCTCGATTCCGCCCTACCTGACCTACCACCGGGTCGACGCCGCCGGCCAGCTCGTCCAGTCGACCGAGATCACCGTCGGCGGGCCGACGATGATGCACGACTTCGTGGTCTCGCGGCACCACAGCGTCTTCATGGACCTGCCCGCCGTGTTCGACATGGAGCTCGCCATGTCGGGTGGGATGCCGATCCGCTGGAGCGACGACTACCCCGCCCGCCTCGGCGTCATGCCCCGCGACGGCGTCGACGCCGACGTGCAGTGGTTCGAGATCGAGCCGTGCTACGTGTTCCACACCCTCAACGCCTACGACGACGGCGACGAGGTGGTGATGCACGGCTGCCGCCTGAACGAGCTGTGGCGCGAGAACGCCGACATCGGCGACCCGGGGAGCACCGACGACGACTCGGCGCCGAAGATGTGGGAGTGGCGACTCAACCGGGCCACCGGAGGGGTCAGCGAGCGCCAGCTCGACGAGCAGCCGTCGGAGTTCCCGCGGGTCCCCGACAGCCGGGTCGGCCTCACGAGCCGGTACGGCTACACGATGTCGGCCGTCTTCGAGGGCACGGGTGAGCTGATCAAGTACGACCTCGACACCGACTCGCGGACCTCGCACGTCTTCCCCGAGGGCCAGACGCCGGGCGAGGCCGTCTTCGTGCCCGCCGACGGCGGCACCAACGAGGACGACGGGTACCTCATGACCTACGTCTACGACCGCGGCACCGAGCGGTCGCACCTGACGATCCTCGACGCCGCGAACATGGCCGCCGATCCGGTGGCGCAGGTGATGCTGCCGCGACGCGTCCCGACTGGCTTCCACGGCAGCTGGATCGCAGACTGACGCAGATGCCGAAGGCCCCGAAGCTGACCCGGGAACGGATCGTGTCGGTGGCCAACGCGGCGCTGGTGGCGGGCGGCCACGAAGCCGTGGCGCTGCGCGGGATCGCCCGCGATCTCGGCGTCACGGCACCTGCGCTCTACGACCACTTCGACTCGCGAGACGACCTCCTCCGGGCGCTCGCCGAGCACGGGTACGCCGCGCTGACCGAGGCGCTCGAGGTCGACGGCCCCCGCCCGATCGACCGGATCCGGCAGCGAGCGCTCGCCTACATCGAGTTCGCCTCGCAGCATCCGGAGCTCTTCCGCCTCATGTTCCTGTTCCGGCCCGCGGCGGTCGAGCTGGTCGACGAGGACGGCGCTGCGGTCGACAACGAGCTCGGGGCCGCGACGGCGGCGTTCGACGAGGGCCTCGCCGACCTGTCGGGCGCCATCGCCGACGGCGACCTGGTCGACCGCGACGTGCTCCAGCTCGCGATGATCACGTGGACGACGACCCACGGCGTCGCGACCGTGGCGCTCACGGCGCCCAGCGTCGCGGCAGCGGTGGCCGAGGACGTGATCGACACGATGCTGGCCGGTCTCCGCCCCTGACGATCGGCGGGGCGCCCGCTCAGCAGGTGGGGTCGTGGCCGAGCAGGCAGAGCCCGAGCTCCATCACCCCGCCCACGCAGGGATCGATGAGGCGGTAGTAGACGCGGTTGCCGTCGCGCCGGGTCGCCACGAACCGCTGGTCGGCCATGCGCTGCAGGTGGTTCGACACCGTCTGGACGCTGGCATCGATCGCGGTCGCGATCTCTCCGACCGACGCCTCGTCGGCCCGCGCGATCGCGTGCAGGATCCGCAGCCGGGTGTCGCTGGCGAGCATCGAGAACAGCGCGGCGAGCTCGTCGACCTCGGGTGGTTCGAGCAGCTCGCGCTGGGCGAGCGCGGGCGGGATGAGGTCCTGGCTTGACATCGACGCTCCACAATTACAGAGTTCTGTGTAGTAGTTAATTCTAGTGGAGGTGCTCGCCCATGGCCCGGTTCCAGATCTCGCTCAACGTCGACGACGTCGACGCCGCCGTCGACTTCTACTCGGCGCTCCTCGGCGTGGGCCCGGCGAAGCACCTCGACGGGTACGCCAACTTCGTGGTCGACGACCCACCGCTGAAGGTGGTGGTGATCGAGGGAGAGGGCGAGCCAGGCACGCTCAACCACCTCGGGATCGAGCACGCCGACGGCGAGGCGGTCGCTCGTGAGACCGAGCGGATCGCCGCGGCCGGGCTGCCGGTGCAGGTCGACGACCCGCACACGTGCTGCTTCGCGACCCAGGAGAAGGCGTGGACCGTCGATCCCGACGGCGCGCCGTGGGAGCTCTACACCGTCGTCGGCGACACCGAGCACTTCGGGTCGAACCCGCACGGCGGCACGCCGGTCGACCGGCTCCTCCCGCCCGTCGGGATCGACGAGCTCGAGGCCGCCCTCGACGATCCGGCGGTGGTCGTCGTCGACGCCCAGGGCGACGGGGGCTTCGGCCGGGCGCACCTCGCCGGCGCGGTCGACTTCGACCTCGACGACGCAGCCGGCCAGGCCGCCGAGCTCGTCCCGTCGCTCGACACGCCGATCGTCCTGTACTGCACCGACCGGGAGTGCCTGGGCAGCGAGTTCGTGGGCACCCAGCTGGTCGAAGCGGGATATCGCGACGTCCGCCGCTTCCCGGGGGGCGTCGACGAGTGGCGGTCGGCCGGCCGACCGGTGGCGTCGACCGAGCACGCCACCGATGCCGCCGCGGACCGATGACCCGCTGACGGGCGGCCTCCGGCTCCCCCTCCTGACCGTCGTCGTCGCCGTGCTGGCCGGCGTGGCGTCGGCGGGGCCGCTGTTCGACCGACTCGACGCCAGCCTGGACCCGGCACCGAGCACCGAGTCCGAGCGCACCGAGGCGGAGCTCGTCGCGGCCACGGGCGTCGACGGGAGCCTGGTGGCGCTGCTCGAGGCGCCGGAGGTGGACCTCTCGACGCTCCCCGGTCGGGTCGAAGCGTTGCCCGGGGTGGGCGACGCGGAGCTGGTCCCGAGCTCGGTGGAGCCGGAGGCCGTGGTCATGGTGGCCACGGTGGCAGCGGAGCTCGACGACGACGGACGCGAACGGCTGGTGGCCGAGTTCGTCGAGGTCGTCGAGGGCACGGCCGCCGAGACGACGGTGGGCGGCAGCCTGGCGCTCGATCAGGAGCTCGCCGACACCGCCGAGTCCGACCTCCTGCGAGCCGACGCGCTCGCCGTCCCCGTCATCCTGCTCCTGTTCGGCCTGCTCCTCGGCGGGGTCCGCGTCGCCCTCGTGCCCCTGGCGATCGTGGTGGTCGTGCTCGCCGGCTCCCTGCCGATCCTGCTCGCGCTGAGCGCCGTGACGACCGTGTCGGTGTTCGCCGTCAACGTCGTCACGCTCTTCGGCGTCGGCCTCGCCGTGGACTACGGGCTGCTGGTCGTGTCGCGCTTCCGGGAGGAACTTGCCGGCGGTGCCGGTGTCGAGACGGGCCTGGCCGTCACCCGGGCGACGGCCGGTCGCGCCGTCGTCTACTCCGGGCTGACCGTCGCGACCTCGCTGGCCGCGCTGCTCGTCTTCGAGGAGCCGGTGCTGCGGTCGCTCGCGTACGGGGGGATGGCGGCCACGCTCCTCAGCGTCGTCGCCGCGCACTGGTTGCTCCAGCCACTCCTACGGCGCTCCGCCCACCGCCTACGCCCGGCCCAGGCGGTCGATCCGGATCGAGGTCGGATCGCCGCCCTCGCCCGCCGGATCCAGGAGCGGCCGGCGCTGGTCGCCGCGGGCACCGTCGCCGTGCTGCTCGCAGCGGCGACACCGCTCGGCTCGATCAACTTCGAGGGGCTCGACGCCCGCAGCCTCCCCGGGGGATCGCCGACGCGCGACCTCGTCGAGCGGCTGGCCGAGTCACATCCGGATCTGCCGCTCGCCCCGGTGCAGGTGCTCGTCGACGCTCCGATCGACGCCGACTCCGCCGTCGAGCTGGTCGAGGCGATCGAGAGCGCACCGCGCGCCGGTGCGC
>JBCBSZ010000002.1:0-168657 GCA_039818945.1 Actinomycetota bacterium | reverse complement strand
CGTCGCCGGACTCGAACTGGGCGGTGGTGATGGCCTCCAGGTCGGGCGGTCCGGGTTCGGGGTCGAGGGGGATGTCGGCGCCGCCGGGGGGTGGGGCTCCGGGGTCGTCGCCGGACTCGAAGTCGGCGGTGGTGATGGCCTCCAGGTCGGGCGGTCCGGGTTCGGGGTCGAGGGGGATGTCGGCGCCGCCGGGGGGCGGGGTGTGGTCGTCGCCGGACTCGAAGTCGGCGGTGGTGATGGCGATGGGGTCGCCGATGCCGATCGGCCCGCCGTCCTCGCCGTCCTCTCCGAGGGCGAGCGTGATCATCTCGTCGCCCTCTTCGCCGTCCATGTCGGTGGTGACGTCGATGGGCTCGATGATGGGGTCGCCGTCGTCGCCTTCTTCGCCGAGGGCGAAGGTGGTGAGCTCGCCGTCGTCACCTTCCTCGCCGACGGCGTCCGTGCTGATCTCGACGTCGATGGGTTCGGGTCCGCCGTCGTCGCCTTCTTCGCCGAGGGCGAAGGTGGTGATCTCGCCGTCGTCGCCCTCTTCGCCGAGGGCGAGGGTGGTGACGTCGATGGGTTCGGTGCCGGGGTCGCCGTCGTCGCCTTCTTCGCCGTCCATGTCGGTGGTGACGTCGATGGGTTCGATGCCGGGGTCGCCGTCGTCGCCTTCTTCGCCGTCCATGTCGGTGGTGACGTCGATGGGCTCGGGTCCGCCGTCGTCACCCTCTTCGCCGAGGGCGAGGGTGGTGACGTCGATGGGTTCGATGCCGGGGTCGCCGTCGTCGCCCTCTTCGCCGAGCGCGAAGGTGGTCATGTCCGGTCCACCGGGGTCGCCCGGCTCGGGCTCGGACGGCTCGTCGCCCTCCTCACCGACGGCGTCGGTGCTGACCTCGATCGGCTGCTCGCTCACGTGGGCGCCGGGTTCGGGGGCGGGGAACTCGTCGAAGGGATCGTCGGCGGGCACCTGGTCGGCGACCGTCGCGGTCGGCACCGGCGTCGGTGCGTCGGCGATCACGTCGTCGTCGGACGGCAGGACCGTGGCGGTGCGGACGACCGTCGCCGGGATGGTCGAGTCGGGGGTCGGGAGCTCCGGAGCCTCGTCGGTGGGCTCCTCCGTCGCCGCCTCCGGCTCGCGCTCGGTGTGGTCGTCCTGCCCCGGCGCCGTCGCCGGGGGAGTGTCGGGGTCGTCGGACGACTCCGGGTCGTCCCAGGCGACGTCGCGGTCGAGGCCGAGCAGCTCGCGGGCCTTGTCGATCGCCCACTCCGCTGCATCTTCCGGCTTCGCCATGTCCTGCTCCCGCTCCCGCTCGCGCTCTCGTCATCCATCTGCCCACCGGACGAGACCCAGGATGGCGGAGATCGGCGACGGGGGACATCGGGGCAATCCCCCTCCTCCCCCGGGGGATCCCCCACCCGGCTCCCGGCGAAACTCGGTCGTCCCCCGCCGGCGGGCGTGCGACGCTGCGGCCGTGCCCCCGATCGATGCGCTCCTCGCCTTCGCGGTCGCCGCGGCCGCCATCATCGTGGTGCCGGGCCCCAGCGTGATGTTCGTCGTCGGACGGGCGGTCGCGCTCGGTCGTCGGGCGGCGGTCGCCACCGTCGTCGGCAACGCCGCTGGCGTCTACCTCCAGGTCGTGCTCGTCGCCGTCGGCCTCGGGGTCGTCGTCGAGCGATCGATCGTCGCCTTCACGGCGGTCAAGCTGCTCGGCGCTGCCTACCTCGTGTGGCTCGGCATCGGCTCGATCCGGTCCCGCCACCGCGACGCCCGCGTCGACACCGGGTCCGCCGACGCCAGATCGCTGCGCACGCTGCTCACCGAGGGCTTCGTCGTCGGGGCTGCCAACCCCAAGACCATCGTCTTCTTCGCCGCGATCCTGCCCCAGTTCGCCCGCCCGGAGGCCGGCCCCCTGCCCCCGCAGCTGGCGGTGCTCGGCGTCGTCTTCGTCGTCGTCGCCCTGGTGCTCGACACGGTGTGGGCGCTCGCCGCCGGCACCGCACGAGCCTGGTTCGCACGCTCACCGCAGCGGCTGGCCCGGCTCAGCGCCGTCGGCGGGACGGTGATGATCGGCCTCGGCGTGCGGCTGGCGATGACCGGTCGCTCGGACTGACCTACTCGTCGAGGAGGTCGTCCTCGGTCAGCACGATGTCCCAGCGGTCCAGGCACTCCGGGCAGCGGTAGGCCACGACGTCGCCGGGCACGAACGGGTCGTCGTCGGGCGGTGGTGCCGTGAGGAGCCGGGCGGTGCCGCCGCAATCGACGCACAGCAGCTTGTCGGGGACCGCCATCGCGGTGACGGTAGCCGGTAGGTTCCGGCCCCGTGCGGGTCATCGCCGGTCAGCTCCGCGGTCGCCGACTCGAGGCGCCGCCCGGGCGAGGCACCCGACCGACCTCCGACCGGGTGCGCCAGTCGCTGTTCAACTCGCTGGAGAGCCGTCTCGACCTCGGCGGCGCGGTCGTCGTCGATCTGTTCGCCGGCACCGGAGCGTTGGGCATCGAGGCGTGGTCCCGCGGCGCCGACCACGTCACCTTCGTCGAGCGCGATCGCAGCGCGCTCGATGCGCTCCGGCGGAACCTCGCCACGCTCGGGATCGACCGCGACCGGACCCGGGTCGTCGCGGCGGACGCCGGTCGATGGCGGCCGGGCGCCGACGAGTCCGTCGACGTGGTGCTGGCCGATCCCCCGTACGCCTTCGATGGGTGGGAGCAGCTCCTGGTCGGTCTGCGCGCCGGGTTCGTCATCGCCGAGTCCGATCGCCCGATCGCCGCCGCCGGGTGGGAACCCGTGCGGGTGCGGAACCACGGTTCGACCACGGTGACGATGCTCGAACCGGTGGACACCGAGGATGCGGTCGCCGACGAGGACGAGCACTAGCGTCGTCGGCCGCAGTCACGCGGCACAGGAGGGTGCATGGTCAGGGTGCTGTATCCGGGGTCGTTCGATCCGCTGCACAACGGGCACCTCGAGATCATCGAGTCCGCGAGCCAGCTCTTCGACTCGGTCGTCATCGCGGCGATGCGCAACCCGCAGAAGGGCGAGCCCCTCTTCGACTTCGAGGCGCGCCACGCCATGATCGAGGAGTCGACCGCCCACCTCGACAACGTCGAGATCACCCAGTTCTCGGCCCTCGTGGTGCACCTCGCCGCCGAGGTCGGCGCCGACTTCATCGTCAAGGGCCTGCGCGGCGTCTCGGACTTCGAGGCCGAGTTCACCATGGCGCAGATGAACCGGGCGGTCTCCGGGATCCCGACGCTCTTCCTGCCCTCGACCTCCGAGGCGTCCTACATCGCATCGAAGTACATCCGCGAGATCAGCCGGTTCGGTGGCGACGTCGTGTCGATGGTGCCACCCCCCGTGGCACGACGATTGAAGGAACGGTTCGTACGCTGAGCGACGTGGACGAGCACCCGATCGAGCCCGAAGCGCAGCCGCCGACGCCGGCCGCCTCGACCGAGGCGTACGTGCGTCGAGCCATGGAGATCGTCGACGCCGCCCGGCCGATGCCGCTGTCGGCGTCCGTGATGATCTCGAAGGAGGAGGTCATCGACGTCCTCGAAGCCGCCCTGCGGGAGATGCCCGCCGAGCTGGAGAGCGCCCGGTTCCTCCTGCGCGAGCGCGACGACGTGCTCAATCGGGCCCGGGCCGACGCCGAGGCGATCATCCGGGACGCGAGCTCCCGGGCCGAGCAGCTCGTCCAGCGCACCGAGGTCGTGCGCGCCGCCGAGGAGAAGGCCCGCCGGATCGTGGCACAGGCGGAGACCGACGGCCGGCGGCTCCAGATGGAGGTCGAGGACTTCTGCGACCAACGGCTCGCGTCGTTCGAGGTGGCGCTCGACCGGGTCCGCCAGGCCGTCGAGCAGGGCCGGGCCAAGCTCCGGCCGCCGGTCGAGACGCCGGAGCCGGACGAGGCCGAGCCCGCCGAGGACCAGGCGGCCTTCTTCGACCAGGAGCAGGGCTGACGACCCGGCGAGCCGACGACCTGCGGATCGGGCCGGCCGATCTGCGGCGGGCGCTCGGCTCGAAGTCGCCGGTGGTACGTCGGGGCCGGGTCGAACCGGTCGAGGTGGTCGAGACGCGGGTGTCCGACGACGGCGAGGTCGAGGTCGAGGTCGAGCTGGAGCCGTCGGGTGGTGACGTCTCGGTGCGGGGCGTCGTCCGGGCCGCCTGGGAGGCCCCGTGCCGTCGGTGCGCCGATCCGCTCCGGGGCACGATCGAGGCCGAGGTGATGGAGGTCTTCGCCCGGGCGCCGGTCGAGGGGGAGACGTACCCCTTCGACGGCGAGGAGATCGATCTGGGCCCCATGGTGCACGACGCCGTCGTCCTCGAGCTGCCGCTCGCCCCCGGCCCCCCGGTCGACGCCGACGACCGGTGCCGGATCTGCGGGCGCGAACCGTTGGTGCCCGAGGACGACGAGGCGGACGGCGACCCGGAGCCTCCCCGGGATCCCCGCTGGGCCGCGCTCGACGAGCTCGACCTGCGCGACGAGTGACCGCGTCGGCGGTCTCGGCCGGAGATCGTCAATCCGCCTCCGAACCGGTATCGTCTCCTGGTCCCACCGATCCACGGCGCAGCGGACGCGCGCCCTGAGACCCGAGCATCGCGATGGCCGTTCCCAAGAAGCGCACCTCGAAGTCCAAGAGCCGGAGCCGCCGCTCCGCCAACATGCGCATGCAGGCGCCGCCGCGCAGCGTGTGCCCCAACTGCAACGCCGCCAAGCTCCCGCACGTCGTGTGCTGGAACTGCGGCTGGTACGGCGGCCGGGTGGCGGTCGACGTCGACTGATCGATCCGTGAGCCTCCCCATCGCCCTCGACGCCATGGGCGGCGACCACGCCCCCGGCGCCATCGTCGAGGGAGCGATCCGTGCCCGCGACGAGCACGGCATCGAGACCGTCCTCGTCGGACGACCCGACGAGATCGGCGAGCCCGGCGGCCTCGAGGTGTTCGAGGCCTCCGAGGTCATCGCCATGGACGACGACCCGGCCAGCTCGGTCCGTCGCCGCAAGGACTCCTCGCTGGTGCGCGCCGCCGAGCTGGTGCGCGACGACCGGGCCGCCGCCATGGTCTCGGCCGGGAACACCGGCGCGACGGTCGCCTCGGCGCTGCTGCGGATGGGCCGCATCAGGGGCGTCGCCCGACCGGGCATCGCCACGCCGATCCCGGTGCCCGGCTCGACGCCGACGACGCTGCTCGATGCCGGAGCCATGGCGGAGTGCCAGGCCGACTGGCTCGTCCAGTTCGCCCGGATGGGTGAGATCTACGCCGCGGAGCGCTTCGGCATCGAGTCGCCCCGCGTCGGTCTGCTCTCCATCGGCGAGGAGCCGTCCAAGGGCACGTCGCTGGTCAAGGAGACGCATGCCCTGCTCTCCGACGCCGGGCTCAACTTCATCGGCAACGTCGAGGGTCGCGACATCATGGGCGACGACGTCGACGTCGTGGTCACGGACGGCTTCACCGGCAACGTCGTGCTGAAGACCCTCGAGGGTGCGCTCGGCTCGTTCGTCTCGGCCATCGCCGGCGCCCTGGGCGAGCTGCCCGACGGCGGCGCGGAGGCCATCGGTGCGCTCGCACCGCTCGCCACGCAGATGCACCCCGACACCTACGGCGGCGCGCTGCTCCTCGGCACCGACGGGGTGTGCGTGATCTCCCACGGCTCGTCGTCGCCCGAGGCGATCGTCAACGCCCTGCGCGTGGCCCGCTCGCTCAGCGACGCCGGCCTCGTCGCCCGCCTCGCCGCTGCCGTCGCCCCCGCCTGAGCGGACGCCCGTGCTCAGCGTCCGGCCCCTGGTGGCCGACGACGGCGAGTGGGTTCGGGCCACGCTCGAGGAGGGCTGGGGGTCGACGTCGGTCGCACGGCTCGGCGAGCTCGTCGACGCGGCCTCGCTGCCCGGGTTCGTGGCCGAACGGGGTCAGCGGGTCGGACTCGTCACCTACGCCGATCGGGCCGACGGCGTCGAGGTGGTCACGCTCCAGGCATCGGTCGAGGGCCAGGGGGTCGGTCGTGCGCTCCTCGGTGCGGTACGCGACCGAGCGAGCGAGGCGGGAGCTTCCCGCCTGTGGCTGTCGACGACGAACGACAACCTCCGCGCCTTCGCCCTCTACCAGCGGTGGGGGATGGACCTCGCCGGTGTCGTGCTCGGCGGGGTCGATGCCTCGCGGCGGGTCAAGCCCGGCATCCCGGAGACCGGCGCGCACGGCATCGCGCTGCGTCACGAGCTGCTCTTCGAGCTCCGTCTGGATCGCTGACCCTCGGCCCTCGCGACGTGCGGAGCCGATAGGGTTTCGTGGTCCCTTTCGACGAGGAGCCAGGGTTGCCAGCCGAGACCCATGTCACCGGAACACCACCGAGCCGCGACGAGGTGCTCGAGCTCGTCCGGGAGCAGCTCGCCGACATCCTCGAGATCGAGCCGGACGGCATCACGGAGGGTTCGGCGTTCGTCGACGACCTCGACGCCGACTCGCTCGCCCTGATCGAGCTGGTCGAGGCCCTCGAGGAGGAGCTCGGCGAGCGCACGGTCGGCTTTCGCATCGACGACGAGGACCTCGAGGATCTCAAGACCGTCCGCGACGCCGTCGACTACGTCGTCGGCCGACTCGGTTCCGGATCCTGACCTCACCGGCCCCCCACGACGAGCTGGCGGAACGGATCGGGGTCGAGGTCAACGGTGACCTCCTGATCCAGGCGCTGACCCATCGCTCGTGGTGCGCCGAACACGAGGGCCGCGCGTCGAACGAACGGCTGGAGTTCCTCGGCGACGCCGTGCTGGGTCTGATCGTGACCGAGCACATCTTCTCCCGCTTCCCGGACTTCAACGAGGGCGATCTCGCCAAGCTCCGGGCGTCGCTCGTGAACGCGAACGTGCTCGCCGAGGTCGCCGGAGAGATCGGGCTGGGCGGCCACCTCTACCTCGGCCGCGGCGAGGCGGCCAGCGGTGGCCACGAGAAGCCGTCGATCCTCGCCGATGCGCTCGAGGCCGTCATCGGCGCGCTCTTCGTGCACGCCGGCCTCGACGTCGCCCGCGAGTTGGTGCTGCGGCTGCTCGACGAGCGCATCGCACCCGCCGCCCTCGGCCCCGGCGGCTTCGACGCCAAGACCCGTCTCCAGGAGCTCGCCGCCCGCCTGGAGGTCCCGCCCGTCCGCTACGAGGTGACCGAGTCCGGACCCGACCATGCGAAGTGGTTCAAGGCTCGCGTGCTCCTGGATGGGACACTGGTGGGCGAGGGCGAGGGACGCTCCAAGAAGCAGGCCGAGCAAGCCGCGGCCCAGGACGCACACGAGCGGTTGGCCGATTCGGCCGACGACTGAACACCGACACACCACGACCACCACGGGGAACGAGCCACCAATGTACGAGCTGCCGGAGATCGAGACCGTCCGACGGGACCTCGACAAGGAGATCTCGGGCAAGAAGGTGAAGACCGTCGAGGTCATGGCCAACTCCGTGATCCCGAAGAGCCGGACCCGCAAGGACTTCGCCGGGCTGCTCGAGGGGGCCAAGCTCGGCTCGATCAAGCGGCGCGGCATGTACCTGGTCGCCGAGCTGCCCGAGGACCAGCTGCTCGTGATCCAGCCCGGCAGCGGGACCCAGCTGCGCCGGGCCGCCACCAAGGACGGCCCGATCGACGGCACCGTCGCCGTGCTCACGTTCACGCAGGGCGGCCAGCTGCGGGTCGTCGATCCCGACGGCAACGGCGCGCTGTCGGTCATCGCGGCCGACGCCTTCGACGAGGAGCACCCCGAGGTCGCCGAGCTCGGCCTCGATCCGGTCGAGGAGCCGATCTCGTGGGTCGACTTCGGCCGGCGGGTGCTGCCCCGCACCGAGAAGCTCAAGGTGCTGCTCACCGACCCGGCCTTCGTCGTCGGCATCGGAGCCGTCTACTCCGACGAGATCCTCCACCACGCCCTCCTCCGCGGTGACCGGCAGGCGGACAGCCTGACCAGCCAGGAGGTCCGGCGGCTGTACCGAGCCCTGGTCGAGACCGTGCACAACGGCATCAAGTACCGCGGGACCAGCGTCGACGGCTACCTCGACGTCTTCGGCGAACCGGGCGGCTACGACGAGTACCTCGAGGTCTACGGGCGGGCCGGCGAGCGCTCACGCAACGGCCGGGGCGAGGTCATGAAGCAGAAGATCTCCGGCATGGTCCACTACTACAGCGACTACCAGGTCTGACGGAGCAGGAGAGCCGACGTGCACCTGAAGTCCCTCGTCATCAAGGGCTTCAAGTCGTTCGCCGACACGGCCAAGATCGACTTCGAACCCGGCGTCACGGTCGTGGTCGGGCCCAACGGCTCGGGGAAGTCCAACGTCGTCGACGCGATCACCTGGGTCCTCGGCGCGCAGGGTCCGCGCTCGATGCGGGGCCAGAAGATGGACGACGTCATCTTCGCCGGCACCACCGATCGCCCGGCGCTCGGTCGCGCCGAGGTGAGCCTCACGCTCGACAACAGCGACGGTGAGCTGCCGATCGAGTTCACCGAGGTGACCATCACCCGGACCCTGTTCCGATCCGGCGACAGCGGCTACGCGATGAACAACGTGCCGTGCCGGCTGCTCGACATCCAGGAGCTGCTCTCCGACACCGGCGTCGGTCGCCAGCAGCACGTGATCGTGGCCCAGGGGCAGATCGACGCCGTGCTCTCGGCTCGGTCCGAGGACCGCCGCTCGGTCATCGAGGAGGCCGCCGGCGTCCTCAAGTACCGCAAGCGCAAGGAGAAGGCCGAGCGCCGACTGGCCTCGACCGAGGCCAACCTCGTGCGCCTCCAGGACCTCCTGCGCGAGGTTCGGCGCCAGATCAAGCCGCTGGCCCGGCAGGCCGAGGCCGCGCAGCGCCACGGCCGGCTGGTCGAGGACCTCCGGGCGCTGAAGCTGTACCTGACCGGTCGCGAGCTCGCCCAGCTGTCGGCCAAGCTCACCACCGCCTCCGACGCCACGACCGCCATCGACCGCCGCGACGCCGAACGCCGCGCCCACCTGGCCGAGCTCGACGCGGCGCTGATCGAGGCCGAGTCCGGTCTCCGCGCCCGGGAGTCGGTCGACGACGGTGACGAGCTGGCTCGCATCGAGGCCCTCCGCGAGCGCTGCCGCGGCCTGCGGGCCCGCGTCTCCGAGCGCCGCCGTTCCGTCGAGCGCGATGTCGACAAGCTGCTCGACGAGGCGGTCGTCGCCAGCCTCGAGGCCGATGCGGCCAGCCTCACCGACCAGCTCGCCGCGGTGGAACACGAGGCCGGCTCGTTCGCCGCCGAGCTCGAGGAGATCGCCGCCCGCGAGGACGAGGTCGCGGCCCTCGGCGAGCAGGTGACCGCACCCGACGACGACGTCGAGTCGCGAGCCGCCGACGCCGCCCGTCGTGCCTCGGCGTTGCAGGCCGAGCTCACCGGCGTCGAGTCCGAGGTGAGCGCGGCCGAGCGCGAGCTCGATCGTCAACAGCAGCGGGTCGAGGCGGCCGCGGCCCGGTCGGCGCAACGCTCCGAGCAGCTGACGACCGCGCAGGCCGAGCTCGACGAGGTCGAGGCGGCGATGCGCCCGCTGGAGACCGCTGCGGAGGCTGCCGACCGCGCGCTCGCCGACGCCGATGAGCGGCACGCCGCCGCCCTCGCCACCGCCGAGACGGCCGGCGCCGAGGCGCGCGGTGCCGCAGCGACCGTCGAGGCGCTCGACCTCGCCCTCGCCCAGGCCCGTTCCTCCGCCGGAGCCGATCTCCTTCGCGAGGTCGACGGCGTCCTGGGCACGCTGCTCGATCTCGTCGACATCGAGCCGGGCTGGGAGGGGGCGGTCGAGGCGGCCGTGGGGGAGGCGCTCCGGGCCACCGTGGTCGCCGACGTCGAGGCGGCCCGAGCCGCGATCGATTCGCTCCTGGCGGGCGAGCACACCGGCGCCGTGCTGGCGCTGGGAGCGTCCGCCGGCAGTCGGGTCGAGGTGGCCGATGCCGGCGAGCCGGTGCGCCCTCGGGTCCGGGGCCGCCGCGACGGCGTCGAGGCGCTCCTCGACGCCCTGCTCGCGACCGCCGTGCTCGCACCGGGCTCCGTGGCCGACGCCGTGCACCTGGCGGCGTCGCGTCCCGACCTGGTCGTCGTCACCCGCGATGGCCACCGCTTCGGTGCCGACGGCTGGCGGGTCGGCGGTGATCCGACCGGCGCCACCGGCGCCGCGCTCGACGAGGCCCGCGAGGCGCTCGACGCGGCCACCGCTGCGGCCCAGGCCGGGCGCGAGGCCCTCACCACCGCCTCGTCGGCCCTCGACCAGGCCCGTGCCGCCGAGCGCGCCGCCCGCAGCGACCTCGCCGCGACCGAGGCCCGGGTGGCCCGGCTCCGCGGTGAGGTGCAGCGGCTGGGCGACGAGCGGTCCGAGGCGGCGAGTGTCGTCGACTCGGCCGAGGCCGAGCGGGCGGCCCTGGTGCAACGGCTGTCGGCGGGCCAGGAGCGCGTCACCAAGCTCCGCGACGAGGTCGAGGTGGCGGCCGAGACCGCCGATCGGCTCGCCCACGCCGCCGTCGATCGGCGAGCCGCCCGCGACGAGCACCGCGCCCGCGAGCGGGCGGTGGCCCAGCTGCGCAGCGATCTCGAGGTGCGAGCCGCCGGCGTGGTCGAGCGGCGCGAGGTGCTCCGCTCCCGGCTGGAGGCCACCGAGGCCCGCCTCGCCCGCTTCGCCGACGAGCGGGTCGAGGCGCAGCGCCGCCGCCTCGCCCTCGAGGGCGATCTCCGGACGCTCGACCGCATGGCCGCCGTCGTCGACGACCGCAGCACACGGGTCGAGGCGATGGCCGACGAGGCCCGGCGCCGCCATCGCGAACGCACCGAGCGGTCGCGTGAGCTGCTCGAGCGCATCGACGGCCTCCGCAAGGAGCGCGGCGCCGAGGAGCGAGCGCTCGACGAGGACCGCGAGCGCAAGCGTCGAGCCGAGCTCGATGCCACCGAGGCGCGTCTGCGGATTGAGGCGATCACCGCGTCGCTGCGCGACGAGCTGGGCGCGAGCGCCGACGAGGCGATGGAGGCACCGCTGCCGTCGCTGCCGGAGGGCACGTCGGCCGGCGTCCACCTCAAGGAGCTCGAGCGCGAGCTGCGCCTCCTCGGCCCGGTCAACCCGTTGGCGCTCGAGGAGCACGCCGAGCTGGTCGAGCGCGAGGAGTTCCTCGGTGGTCAGCTCGACGACGTGCGTCGCACCCGGCGCGAGCTGGCCCGGGTCATCACCGCGGTCGACCAGGAGATCATGTCGGCCTTCGCCACGGCGTTCGCCGACGTGCAGGCCAACTTCGAGCGGCTCTTCGACCGGCTCTTCCCGGGCGGCTCGGGCCGGTTGTCGCTGACCGACCCCAACGACCTGCTCGGCACCGGCATCGAGATCGAGGCCCGCCCGTCGGGCAAGAACGTCCGGAAGCTCTCCCTGCTGTCCGGCGGCGAGCGGTCGCTGACCGCCATGGCGTTCCTCTTCTCGGTCTTCCGCAGCCGGCCGTCGCCGTTCTACGTGCTCGACGAGGTCGAGGCGGCGCTCGACGACCTCAACCTGAGCCGGTTCCTGTCGCTCATCGAGGACTTCCGGGGAGAGGCCCAGCTGCTCCTCGTCTCGCACCAGAAGCGCACGATGGAGGCCGCCGACGCGCTGATCGGCGTCTCGATGCCGGCCGGCGGTTCCTCGAAGGTCGTCTCCGAGCGCACCGAGCGAGCGGCCTGACGTTCGTGGCCGCCGGGCGGCCCTGGCGTCATCGAGCGGTTCGGGCTCTATCGTCGGTCGACGATGGATGTCCTGCTGATCGTCCTCATCGTCGCGATCGTGCTCGCGCTGCTCGCCGCGCTCCCGTTCTTCCTGCGGGGCCGTGACTCCGGCACCGACCTCGAACCTCCGCCTCCACCCCGGGGCGACACGACGGTGCTCGACCGCCCGGCGCCGGCGCCGCCGGACGAGGAGGTCCTCGACGGGGCCCCACCGGCCGAGGTCGAGGCGCCGCCCGCACCTCCCGCGCCACCCGCGCCGCCGGCGGCGCCGCCCCGATTCCGCGACCGGCTCGGTCGGGCTCGGTCCGCGTTCTCGGGGTACCTCGGCTCGGTCCTCGGCCGTGAGGACATCAACGCCGACACCTGGAACGAGCTCGAGGAGGCGCTGATCCTCGCCGATTGCGGCGTCGGGGTCGCGACCGAGCTGCTCGACGCCACCAAGGAGCAGGTCAAGGCGGCCGACATCACCGACCCCGACCAGCTGCTCGCCCTGCTCGGCGACGAGATGAAGCAGCGCCTGGCCGCCGACCGCGAGCTCACGTTCGACGACGGCGAGACCAACGTCTGGCTGTTCGTCAGGGTGAACGGCGTCGGCAAGACCACGACCATCGGCAAGGTCGCCAAGCGGGAGATCGCCGACGGCCGCACCGTCCTGATGGCCGCCGGCGACACGTTCCGCGCCGCGGCCGGTGAGCAGCTCGAGACCTGGGCCGAGCGCACCGGCGCGCAGCTGGTGCGGGGCTCCGAGGGCGCCGATCCGAGCTCGGTCATCTTCGACGGCGTCCAGGCCGCCGCGGCCCGGGGCTGCGACCTCGTGCTGGGCGACACCGCCGGCCGGCTCCACACCAAGACCAACCTCATGGACGAGTTGTCGAAGGTCCGCCGGGTCGCCGACCGCGATCCGGGCCACGTCAGCGAGGTGCTCCTCGTCATCGACGCCACCACCGGCCAGAACGGCCTCACCCAGGCGACCCAGTTCGCCGAGGCGACCCAGGTCACCGGCGTCGTGCTCACCAAGCTCGACGGGTCGGCGAAGGGCGGCATCGTGTTCGCCATCGAGACCCAGCTCGGCATCCCGGTGAAGCTGGTCGGACTGGGCGAGACCGCCGACGACCTGATCCCCTTCGACCCGGACGAGTTCGTCGACGCGCTGCTGACGACCGACTGATCGCCCTAGCCTGGAGCGAGCATGTTCGAGACGCTCAGTGACCGCTTCGACAACGTCTTCGGCCGCCTCCGCGGCAAGGGGCGGCTGTCGGAGGCAGACATCGACGAGGCCCTCCGCGAGATCCGGCTCGCCCTGCTCGAGGCCGACGTCAACTTCAACGTCGTCAAGACCTTCGTCGGACGGGTGCGCGAGCGCTCGACCGGGGCGGAGGTCTCGAAGAGCCTGACCCCGAGTCAGCAGATCATCAAGATCGTCAACGAGGAGCTCACCGCCATCCTCGGCGGCGAGGAGCTGTCGATCACCTACTCGGCGAAGCCGCCGACCGTGGTGCTGATGGCCGGCCTCCAGGGCTCGGGCAAGACGACCACCTCGGCCAAGCTGGCTCGCTGGTTCAAGGCGCAGGGCCGGCATCCGCTGCTCGTCGGCGCCGACCTCCAGCGCCCGGCGGCCGTCGAGCAGCTCCGCACGCTCGGCGGGCGGATCGACGTGCCGGTGTTCTCCGAGCCGGGCGATCCGGTCGCCACCGCGGTCGCCGGCGTCCGGGAGGCCCGCACGACCGGTCGAGACGTCTGCATCATCGACACCGCCGGCCGGCTCGCGATCGACGCCGAGCTGATGGAGCAGATCAGCGACATCAACGACCGGGTCGAGCCGGCCTACACGTTCCTCGTCATCGACGCGATGACCGGTCAGGACGCCGTCCAGACCGCGGAGGCGTTCCACCAGACCCTTGCCCTCGACGGCGTCATCCTCACCAAGCTCGACGGCGACGCCCGCGGCGGTGCGGCGCTCTCGGTGAAGGAGGTGGTGGGCCGACCGATCGCCTTCGCCTCGACGGGCGAGAAGCTCGAGGACTTCGACGTCTTCCACCCCGACCGCCTCGCCGGGCGCATCCTCGGCATGGGCGACGTCCTCACCCTCATCGAGAAGGCCGAGGAGGCCTACGAGGACGACGAGGCCGAGGAGGCCGCCAAGCGGCTCATGGAGGGCCGCTTCACGCTCGAGGACTTCCTCGAGCAGATGCAGCAGCTCAAGAAGATGGGCCCGCTCACCAACCTCATGGGGATGCTGCCCGGCATGCCCAAGGAGCTCCGCAACGCCGACGTCGACGACAAGGAGCTCGGCAAGGTCGAGGCGATCATCCGCTCGATGACCCCGCAGGAACGGGCGCAACCCGAGCTCATCGACGCCTCCCGGCGCACCCGCATCGCCAAGGGCAGCGGCACCCAGCCCGCCCAGGTGATGCAGCTGCTCAAGCAGTTCAAAGAGGTGCAGAAGATGATGAAGGGCATGAACGTCGGCCCGGGCAAGCCGAAGCGGGGTCGCAAGGGCAAGAAGGGCCGCAAGGGCGGCGGTCGCACCACCCCCAAGGGCGGTCGCCAGAAGGTCCCGCAGCTCCCGACCGGCCCCGAGCTCAAGCTGCCGGGGTTGCCCGACTGAGCAGCGATCCGGGCGGAGGGTGCCGTTCACCTACCGTCGCGCTAGCCTCTACCGGTCGGGCATCGGCCATGCCTCGCCGGCCCAGCTGATCAACCCCTGTGTATCTCAACCCCTGTGTATCCCCCAGTCGAGGAGACGCCCTCACCGTGGCAGTGAAGCTCCGCCTCACGCGCGTCGGCAAGAAGAAGCAGCCGCACTACCGCGTGGTCGCGACCGACAGCCGTTCGCCTCGCGATGGCCGATTCATCGAGATCATCGGCACCTACTCGCCGCGCTCCGAACCCTCCGCGGTGAAGATCGACGGCGAGCGTGCCCTGCACTGGCTCCAGCACGGCGCCCAGCCGAGCGAGCGGGTGCAGAAGCTGCTCGAGATCGAGGGCATCTGGTCGTCGTTCACGGACGGCACCCCGCTGCCGGTGCGCGACGACGCCGAGGCCGCCGCCCCGGCCGAGGAGTCGAAGCCGGAGGCCAAGGTCGAGGAGCCGAAGCCGGAGCCCGCTGCGGAGCCGGAGCCGGAGCCCGCTGCGGAGCCGGAGCCCGAGGCCGCTGCCAAGGTCGAGGAGCCGGAGGCCGCCGCCGAGGAGGCTGCGCCCGAGGCCGAGGGCGATGCCGAGGCCGACGCATGACCGACGTCGACGACGACGTCGAGTACGACGACGACATGACGGCCGCCGAGGCCGTGCTCACGCACATCCTCGAGCACCTCGTCGACGACGAGGACGCCATCGAGATCGAGGTCGACCAGAACGATCGCGAGATCCGCTTCGTCGCACGGGTCGACAAGGCCGACATGGGGCGGGTCATCGGCCGGCGTGGTCGGGTGGCGCAGGCCATCCGCGAGCTCGTGCGTGCGGCGGCGTCGCGCGACGGCCTCGACGCCGACGTCGACTTCGCCGACTGAGTGGCGTGGGGGACGAGCATCCCCTCCTCGAGGTCGGCCGGGTGCGCAAGCCCCACGGCCTGCGGGGCGAGCTGATCGTCTCCTTCTTCTCCGACCTCGCCGAGCGTCGCGAGCCGGGGGCGTCCTTCGAGACCGATCGCGGCCCGCTGCGACTCGTCAGCTCCCGTCCCCACCAGGCCCACCACCTCGTCCGCTTCGACGGTGTCGACGACCGGACCGCCGCCGACGAGCTGCGGGGGCTGGTCCTCCGCGCCGAGCCGATCGACGATCCCGATCTCGTCTTCGCGCACCAGGTCGTCGGGCGGCGCCTCGTCGACGCCGACGGTGTCGACCGCGGTGAGATCGTCGCCATGGAGGCCAACCCGGCCGCCGATCTGCTCGTGCTCGACGACGGGCGGGTCGTCCCGCTGAACTTCGTCGCCGACATCGGCCCCGACGTCGTCACCGTCGACACCCCGCCCGGCCTCTTCGAGCTGTAGGGGCCCCGGTGCCGATCCGCATCGACGTCGTCACGCTGTTCCCCGACCTCGTCGAGCACTTCTGCTCCGACACGATCCTGGGCCGCGCCCGCTCGAAGGACCTGCTCGACCTCCGGCTCGTCGATCCCCGGGAGCACACCTCCGACGTGCACCGCACCGTCGACGACACCCCGTTCGGCGGGGGTGCGGGCATGGTGCTCAAGCCCGAGCCCCTCTTCGACGCCGTCGAGGCGGCCGACGTGGCCCGGCCGCTCCTCCTGCTCGCGCCCGGCGGCCGCCGCTTCGACCAGCGGGCGGCGGAGGAACTGGCCGAGCTCGACGGGTTCGGCCTGCTCTGCGGACGCTACGAGGGCATCGATCAGCGCGTGGTCGAGCACCTGGTCGACGACGAGCTGTCCGTCGGTGACGTCGTCCTCGCCGGCGGGGAGGCCGCCGCGCTCGTCGTGATCGAGGCCGTCACCCGGCTCGTCCCGGGCGTCCTCGGCAACGCCGCCTCACCCGAGGAGGAGTCCTTCGCCGACGGCCTGCTCGAGCACCCGCAGTGGACCCGGCCCGCCGAGTTCCGGGGTTGGGCGGTGCCGGAGGTCCTGCGCTCCGGCGACCACGCCCGAGTGCGCGACTGGCGCCGGATCCAGCGCCTGATCCGCACGGCCCGGCGGGGCCGGTTCGACCTGCTCGACGCGCTCGGCGGGGTGAGCGACGACGATCGCGCCACCGCGGCCCGCCTCGGCCTCGCCGACGAGCTCGACGAGGCCCTGCGGCGCGACCGGTGAGGATGGTGAACGGTCGATCGGCCCGGTAAGGTGGACGATCGGCTCCGCAAGGCCTCGCCAGAGCCACGACGGAGTACCTCGGGTCCTCGCACCCCCCTTCATTCTCCGAGGAGACGCACGCGCCATGAAGACCACCGATCTGCTCGACGCCAAGAGCCTTCGCGACGACGTCCCGGACTTCGACGCCGGCGACACGCTCAAGGTCCACGTCAAGGTCATCGAGGGCAACCGCCAGCGCGTCCAGGTGTTCCAGGGCATCGTCATCGCCCGCCGCGGCAGCGGCGTCGGCGAGTCCTTCACCGTCCGCAAGGTCAGCTTCGGTGTCGGTGTGGAGCGGACGTTCCCGATCCACTCGCCGAACATCGAGAAGATCGAGGTCGTCACCAAGGGCGACGTCCGCCGGGCGAAGCTGTACTACCTGCGCGACCGGGTCGGGAAGGCCGCCCGCGTCAAGGAGAAGCGGATCAACTAGGCGGCCCGGTGCCGTCGGTCCGCCAGGCCCTCGGGGCCTGGGGCGAGGACCGGGTGGCCGGGTGGTACGTCGAGCGGGGCCACACCGTCCTGGCCCGCAACTGGCGGTCGGGGCGAGGTGAGCTCGACCTGGTGGTCGCCGCCCCCGGCACGATCGTGTTCTGCGAGGTGAAGACCCGTCGTGGCACGAGCCACGGCTCGCCCTTCGACGCCGTGACGTCCGACAAGCAGCGCCGCATCCGGTCGCTCGCGCTCCGGTTCCTCGACGCCCATCCCGAGCATCGCGCCCGCGAGCTGCGCTTCGACGTGGCGGGCGTGACCCCGGACGGCGTCGAGGTCATCGAAGCCGCCTTCTGAGCCGCCGGCCGACGCCGCCGCGGCGAGCCGTCAGCCCAGGAAGGCCCAGGCCACCAGCAGCAGGCAGACGACCAGCGCGGCCGCGACCATCGCGATGTCGGCCGGGCCGGCTCGGTGTCGTCGTTCCGGGTTGAACCCCACGGCCTGAGATGATGGCAGCCCCACGGCGGGCACGCCCGCCGGGGACGGGGTCATCCGAGAGGGGAGCGCAGATGGAGTCGGCCGAGACGCAGACGCTGCTGGTGGACGTGGCGGACAACGGGGTCGTGACCGTCACGATGAACCGGCCGCACCGCAAGAACGCCGCCGACGGCGTCATGTGGACCGAGCTGCGCGAGACCTGGACCGAGTTCGGTGACGACCCCGACACCCGCGTGCTGGTGATGACCGGCGCGGGCGACGCCTTCTGCGCCGGCGCCGACCTCACCGGCGAGGGCAACCGCGACGTGCACCAGCTCCAGGCGATGCACGGCATCACCCGCACGGCGCTGGCGCTGCACCGCATCCCGAAGCCCACCATCGCCAAGGTCAACGGGGTCGCCGCCGGCGCCGGGTGCAACATCGCGTTCGGCTGCGACCTGATCGTCGCGGCCGACACCGCCCGCTTCACCGAGATCTTCGCCAAGCGGGGCCTGTCGGTGGACTTCGGCGGCACGTGGCTGCTGCCCCGCCTCGTCGGCCTCCACGTGGCCAAGCAGATCGCCTTCTTCGGCGACATCCTCTCGGCGCAGGAGGCGGAGCGCCTCGGCCTCGTCAACGAGCTCGTCGCCGCCGACGACCTCGACAAGACCGTGGGGGAGTGGGCCGACCGCCTCGCCGCCGGCCCGCCGCTGGCCCTCTCGATGACCAAGCGGATGCTCAACGACTCGTTCTCGCGCTCGTTCGAGGACGCGCTCGAGGCCGAGGGCGTCTCGCAGACGGTCAACTTCTCCACCGAGGACACCCACGAGGCGGTGTCCGCCTTCCTGCAGAAGCGCGATCCGGAGTTCCGCGGCCGCTGAGGTCGCTCAGAGGGCCATCGAGCGGGCGACGGTGAGGAACCCCTCCGCCGCACCCGCCGCACCGCCGATCTCGACGTCGAGGTCGTCGCGGTCGAGCCGCCGCGCGGCGAAGCGGCAGTAGTCGACGGCATCGAGCACGAGGAGGGCCAGCTCCTCGCCGGGTGGAACCGGCCGGCCGAGCTGCCAGGTCCCGCCGCCCGGGCCGGTGAGCACGAGGCGAAGGGTGCCGAGGTCCGCCCGGGTGGCCATGGCCAGCGATCGCTCGCTCATCACGTGGACCTGCTCGGGCGTCGGATCGACGACGGGTCGGTCGACGGCCCGCCGCACGTCGTCGCTGTGGGTCCAGACCTCGAAGGCCCGGATGACGAGGACGGTCTCGCTGGCGAGCGGGGCGCCGTGGAACCGAACGGTCCGATCGCCTCCGCCCAACCCTGCGACCCGGGCCGACGACGCGGTCCACGCCGCGAGCGTCGTGGCTGCATCGCCACCGTCGTGCTCCTCGACGGACGTCCGGGTCATCGCCAGGTGATCGCGGGAGGCCTCGTCGTGGACGACGGCGTCCCGGTGGGCGTCCACCGTGTGGTCGTCGATCGCGATGAGGTGCCCGACGAGGCCCCCGACGCTCCAGCCGTAGGGCTGGACCGGCGTCGTCCACTCCTCGATCGTCAGGTCGTCGAGGAGCGCGCCGAGGCGGGTGGTCATCGCGGCGTACAGCTCGCGGCCGGTGGGCAGGGCGCCGAGACCGATCGGCCGACCCGGCGGGCGCACCGTCCGAGCCCGCTGCGCGATGCGCGCCCCGAGGTCGACGGGGGGCGGTTCGAGGTCGCTCATCGGGTCCACCCGCGCATCTGCGTGGACAGCGTGGCGAGCGCCGACCGGAGACGGGTCTTGGCCGTGCCCTCGGGGATGTCGAGCCGCTCGGCCACCTCCCGGTAGGTGAGCCCGCCGTAGTAGGCGAGATCGAGCGCTTCGCGCTGGGCGACCGGGAGGCGCTCGACGGCCGACCGGAGCTCGGTGGTCATCACGACCCGCGCCACCTCGTCGGAGGGGTCGGGTGGGGAGCCGGTGGGCGTGGCGTGCTCCTCGCGCCGGCGGCGCGAGCCGGTGCTCCGGATCCAGTCGATCGCCCGGCGCCGCACCACCGTCGCGAGGAAGGCCCGCAGCGAGCCGCGGGCCGGGTCGTAGGCGTCGGGGTGCTCCCAGAGCCAGACGAAGACGTCCTGGGTGAGGTCCTCGGCTGCGGCGCGGTCGCCGCTGACGCGCGCCGCGAGGCCGAAGACCACGGCGCCGTTGGCGTCGTAGGCCTCGGCGAGCGCGAGCTCGTCGCCGGCGCGGAGCCGGGCCGCGAGCGAGGCGTCGCCCCCCTGTCCCACCGCCCGGACGCTACTCCGGGCACGGGGCGGGGGCACCCGCCGTGGCGACGGGCGCCCCCTGGTCCGGCCTCAGGGGCACAGGCGAGCCGGCACCTTGATGAAGGTGCCGTTGATCGACCTCCAGCAGACGTCGGTCTTCAGCACCTGCCCGTCCAGCGTGGGGACGCGGGTGGGCGAGTCGATGTGGACCAGATCGTCGGCGATCGGGCTGAGGTCGGTCCGGAGCTGGAACGGCGCCGTGGAGGACCCCGGGTCCGGCGGCGACACGGCGCCGGCGGTGCCGCCGGTCATGGTCAGCCCGGCCACGGTGGCGCCGAGTGCGGCGAGCCCGAGCCGGAGACGACGGGTGCGGGGACGGTTGGTGGTCATGGGTGTTCCTCCTCGTTGGTCGAACACCCGGGGATCGGAGCCATCGCCGCTCCGGATGTCGGCAGATCCTGTGACGTCGGTCACGGTCCTTCCGTCGGTGATGCCACAGCCCCGCACTACCGTCGTCGACGTCGCGAGGTGCACGATCTCGCCCGCCACCACGAGAGGCCGGCCATGTTGGCCGAGGTTCCCTCCTCCACCGTGCTCGGCGTCGACGGTCACCGCGTCTCGGTCGAGGTGCACGTGTCGTCGGGCCTGCCGTCGTTCAGCATCGTCGGACTGCCCGATGCCTCCTGCCGCGAGGCGCGCGATCGGGTGCGCGCCGCCCTGTTGTCGAGCGGCTTCACCTGGCCGATGCAGCGGATCACGGTCAACCTGGCGCCCAGCGGTCTCCCGAAGGTCGGCTCCGGTCTCGACCTCCCGATCGCCGTCGGTGTGCTCGTCGCGAGCGGCCAGCTGCCGGTCGAGGTGCTCGGCGGCCGGTCCTTCGTCGGCGAGCTCGGGCTCGACGGGTCGATCCGGGCGGTGGCCGGCGCCGTGCCCCTGATCGAGGCGCTGGGCACCGGCGAGATCGTGCTCCCCGCCGCCAGCGCGGTCGAGGCGTCCGTGGGTGCCGCCGGCACGCTGCGCCCCGTCTCGCGCCTCACGGCCGTGGTCGAGGCGCTGCAGGGCGAGGCACCCTGGCCGTCTGACGGGCCGGTCGAGCCGCCGGAGCTCGTGGCGGTGGGCGGCCCCGACCTGGCCGATGTGAGGGGCCAGCCGACCGCTCGACTGGCCCTCGAGGTCGCCGCGGCGGGAGCGCACCACCTGTTGATGATCGGCCCGCCGGGGTCGGGCAAGACCATGCTCGCCCGGCGCCTCCCCGGTCTGTTGCCACCGCTCGCTCCGGAGCATCGGCTCGAGGTCTCGAAGATCCACTCGGCCTCCGGGTCGGGGCAGGCCGTCGGCACCGCAGCGGCGCCGCCGTTCCGAGCGCCACACCACGGCGCGTCGATGGTGAGCCTCATCGGTGGCGGCAGCGCAGCGGTCCGCCCGGGCGAGGCGAGCCTGGCCCACCGTGGCGTGCTCTTCCTCGACGAGATGGGCGAGTTCCCGACCCGGGTGCTCGATGCGCTGCGCCAACCGCTGGAGGAAGGGGTCATCCGGGTCGCCCGGGCGCGGGCGTCGGTGCAGTTCCCGGCCCGGTTCCTCCTGGTCGGCGCGACGAACCCGTGCCCGTGCGGTGGTGGCAACGGGCCGGCCTCGTGTCGGTGCAGCGATGCCGCTCGGGCCCGCTACCTGCGCCGCCTCTCCGGCCCGCTGCTCGACCGCTTCGACCTCCGGGTGGTGGTGCCCCGCCCGCCGGCCGAGGCGGTCCTGGGCGGGGTCGGCGGCGAGTCGAGCGAGTCGGTGGCCGCTCGAGTCGAACGGGCCCGGTGCCGGGCGCGCGAGCGAGGTGTCGTGGCGAACAGCGATCTCTCGGCGGCAGCGCTCGACGCGGTCTCGCCGCTCGACGCCGGCGCCCGTCGCCTGATCCTCGACGCGTTGGCCGCGGGCCGGCTGAGCCCCCGAGGGGCTCGGCGGGTGCGAGCGGTGGCGCTGACGCTCGCCGACCTGGTCGGGGCCGAGCCGCCCCTCGGCGACGAGCTCCTCGCGACGGCGCTGGGACTGCGGATCGAGCTCGCACCGACGCTGGAGGTCGCGGCATGAGCGCCACGGGCGAGCCGCCGGTGCACCTGCTGGCGCTGGCCTCGCTGCCCCACATGGGCCCGGCACGGCTCGATGCCCTCGTCGCGGGACGAGATCCCGCCTGGGTGTGGGCCGAGCTGCTCCGCGGCGGTCACCGGCTCGACCGCCTGGTCGTCGAGCGCTGCGGTGCGAGATGGCCCGCGGTGCGCGAGGCCTGGGTCCATCGGGCCCGCACCCTCGACCTCGACGACATCCGGCGACGGCACCGGGATGTGGCGGTCTGGCGCCGCGGCGACCCCGACTTCCCCGAACGGCTCGTCGACGACCCCGAGCCGCCGGCGTTGCTGCTCGCCACGGGTCCGTTGCCGGTCGGGCCGTCGGTCGCGATCGTCGGCACCCGCCGGTGCTCCGGATACGGGCGCGACGTCGCCACCGAGCTGGGTCGGGGGCTCGCTGCGGTCGGGGTCGTGGTCGCGTCGGGTCTGGCGTTGGGCATCGACGCAGCCGCCCACCGCGGCGCGCTCGAGGGCGGCGCTGCGCCGCCGCTCGCCGTCGTGGCCACCGGCCTCGACGTCGTGTACCCCGGCCGCAACCGGTCGCTGTGGAGCCAGATCGCCGACCGGGGAGCGATCGCGTCCGAGGCGCCGATGGGGACCCCGGCGGCCCGCTGGCGGTTCCCGGCGCGCAACCGGATCCTCGCCGGCCTGGCCGATGCCGTGGTCGTGGTGGAGTCGCATGCGAGCGGCGGCTCGATGCACACCGTCTCGGCCGCGCTCGAACGCGACATCCCGGTGCTCGCGGTGCCCGGGCCCATCACCAGCCCGGCGTCGGCCGGCACCAACGCGCTGCTCGCCGACGGGGCGACGCCGGCCCGTCACGTCGACGACGTGCTCACGGCGCTGGGGCTCCGCCAGATCGGACCGGCGCCGGAGACGCCGGCGCTGCGGCCGCCGCCGGCCGAGCTGCGACCGATCGTCGCCGCGCTCGACGCGACGCCCACGAGCGTCGACGTGTTGGCCGCCAGGACCGGCGTCGACGTCGTCTCGCTCCACGGTGCGCTGCATCGACTGGCCGAGCTCCGGCTCGCCGCCGACGAGGGTGGCTGGTGGCGCTCGGTCGGTGCCGTCGGTGTCGGTCGAGGGGCCGAGCGGTCGTGACCGTTATCGTGAGGGGTCCCCGAACTCTCGTGCGAGGCCATGATCGACTCCGCCGCCGAGGTCGCCCGGGAAGCCTTCCGGCGCCGGACCTTCGCCATCATCTCCCACCCCGACGCGGGCAAGACGACGCTCACCGAGAAGTTCCTCCTGTACGCCGGTGCGCTGCAAGAGGCCGGTGCGGTCAAGGCGCGGGGCGGCCGCCGCCGGGTCACGTCGGACTGGATGTCGATGGAGCAGGAGCGGGGCATCTCGATCACCGCGACCGCCTTGCAGTTCGGTCATGGCGACGCGGTGCTCAACCTGCTCGACACGCCCGGTCACCGCGACTTCTCCGAGGACACCTATCGGGTGCTGGCCGCCGCCGACGCCGCGGTCATGGTCCTCGACGCCGCCAAGGGCATCGAGGCCCAGACCCTGAAGCTCTTCGAGGTCTGCCGCCAGCGCGGCGTGCCGCTCGTGACCTTCATCAACAAGTTCGACCGACCAGGTCTCGAACCGTTCGAGCTGCTCGACGACATCGAGCGGCAGATCGACATCCGTCCGACCCCCATCACCTGGCCGGTCGGCCCGGGCGGCGAGTTCCGTGGAGTGATCGATCGGACGACCGGGCAGTTCGTGCGCTACGGGCGGTCGGCGAGAGGGGCCACCGAGGCCACCGAGGAGGTGGTCCCGCTCGACGTGGCCGCCGCCGAGGAGGGGCCCGCCTGGGAGCGAGCCACCGAGGAGCTCGAGCTGCTCGAGGCGCTGGACGCGCTCCACGACGACGAGTCCTTCCTCGCCGGCGAGACCAGCCCGGTCTTCTTCGGCTCGGCGCTCACCAACTTCGGCGTTCGCCAACTGCTCGACGCGATGGTGGCGCTGGCGCCGTCGCCCAGTGCCCGGCCCGACGCCGACGGCGCCCTCGTGCCGATCGAGGGCGAGGTCGCCGGTGTCGTGTTCAAGGTCCAGGCCAACATGGACAAGCAGCACCGGGACCGCGTCGCCTTCGTCCGCCTCTGCGCCGGAGCGTTCGAGCGGGGGATGAGTCTGCGGGTGGCCAGGAGCGGGGCCACGGTCGGTACGAAGCACGCGCAATCGCTCTTCGGCGCCGAGCGCACGACGGTCGACGTGGCGTACCCCGGCGACATCATCGGGCTCGTCAACGCGACCGATCTCCACGTCGGTGACACCGTCCACACGGGCAAGCCGCTCACGTTCCCACCGATCCCGCGGTTCGCCCCCGAGCTGTTCCGCGTGGCTCGCTCGCTCGATGCGTCTCGGAGCAAGCAGTTCCGCAAGGGCCTCGACCAGCTCGACGTCGAGGGTGTGGTCCAGGTGCTGCGCGACCCGACCGGCTTCGACACGATCCCGTTGCTCGGCGCGGTCGGCCAGCTGCAGTTCGACGTGGCGCTCCGGCGGCTCGAGGACGAGTTCGGGGCGAAGGTCGAGCTCGCGCCGAGCCCCTACGAGGCCTCCCGGCTCACCGACGCCGAGTCCGTCGAGGCCCTCCAGGCGCTCCCCGGCGTCCGGGTCGCCAGCCGCGACGACGGCACCCTGCTCGCGCTGTTCGAGAGCGCCCGCTGGCTGGAGCGCCTCGAGCTCGAGCAGCCCGAGCTGACGCTGCTGCGCGTGGTGCTCTGACCGGTCAGCCGCCGGAAGAGATGCTGCTGCGCGTGGTGCGCTGACCGGTCAGCCGCCCGAAGCTGACGCTGCTGCGCGTGGTGCTCTGACCGGTCAGCCGCCGGCCGACAGTTGCTCGTCGCCGTGCACCGGGTCGAACAGGGCGTGGTAGCCGCCGGTGTGCCAGAACACGATCGGCCCGTCGAGCTCTCGTCGTTCGACCAGGTCGACGAGTCCGGCCAGCCCCTTCCCGGAGTACACCGGGTCGGTGACGACCGCCTCGGAGCGGGCCAGCGAGTCGATCGCCGCTGCGCCCGCCGGCGTCGGTCGGGCGTAGCCGTCGC
The DNA here is from genome assembly GCA_039818945.1 of Actinomycetota bacterium. Lineage (GTDB taxonomy): Bacteria > Actinomycetota > Acidimicrobiia > Acidimicrobiales > Poriferisodalaceae > JBCBSZ01. The sequence goes on along the minus strand of JBCBSZ010000002.1, from coordinate 143,861 downwards.
CGATCTGGTCGGTCGTGATCTCGATCTCGTCGGGCGAGATGTGGAGGTCGAGCCCGATCAGCGCGGCGGACTCGGCCGCCAACGCCCCGATCGCGGCCGCGGGCTCACGGTGGAGCCCGCCGACGTCGACGCCGACGATGCGGACCGTGCGCCCGGCGAGTGCCCGTCCCACGAGCAGGCCGGCGTGGGTGCCGCCCGACGTCGAGGTGTGCACGATGGTCGATGGCGCCACGCCGGCGTCGCGGAGCTGCTCGTCCAGCTCCAGGAAGGCGAGGGCGAACCCCAGCGAACCCAGCGGCGACGAGCAACCCACCGGCGCGGAGACGGCCCGTCCGCCCGCGGCGTCGATCTCGGCGGCGACGCGCTCGACCTCCTCGTCGAGCCAGCGCCACGACCGGTCGCCGACGAAGCGGAGCTCCGCCCCGAGCAGCCGGTCGAGCAACAGGTTGGCCTTGGTGGCATCGGGCTCGGCCCCGGTCAGCAGCAGCACGCAGCGGAAGCCGTTCGCCGCAGCGACCGCCGCTCCGGTCCGGGCCGAGTTCGACTGGGGAGCGCCGGTGGTCACCAACGAATCGCAGCCGCGGGCGAGCGCGTCCCCGACGACCAGGTCGAACTTCCTCACCTTGTTGCCGGCCAGCGCGACCCCTTGGACGTCGTCGCGCTTGGCCCAGATCTCGACGCCGAGCTCGGCGCCGAAGCGATCGAGGCGGTGCAGCGGTGTCGGCCAGTGGCCGACGCCGAGGCGGGGGAGCGCACGCAGTCGTTCCAGCGGTGACACCCGCGTCACCCTAGGCCCGCCTCCGGCGGTGACCGGGCGCTGGATCAGGAGCGGGCCGATCGGCGATGGGCGCCGGACGTGTCGCGCTCACTCGCCTCGAGTCGCGACTTGAGGTGCATGACCGCCTTGGTGTGGATCTGGCAGACCCGGCTCTCGGTCACGCCGATGACGCCGCCGATCTCGTTCAGCGTCAGCCCCTCGTAGTAGTAGAGGGCCAGCACCAGCTTCTCCCGCTCCGGCAGCTGGTCGATCTCGCGGGCCATCCGGTGGCGCAGCTCCTCGACGGCGAGCACGTCGCTGGGCCCGTCGACCTTGCTGGGCAGGACGTCGACGAGCGCCGTCGCGTCATCGCTGTCCGACCCGACCAGCTCGTCGAGCGCGATCACCCCGGTCATCGAGACCTGCGTCATGAGCGCCTGGAGCGCGTCGAGATCGAGACCGAGCGCATCGGCCAGCTCCTCGTCGGAGGGCGCACGGTGGTGCTCGGACTCGAACCGGGCGAACGCCTGCTCGAGCTGGCGGGCCTTCGCCCGCACCGACCTCGGCACCCAGTCGTAGCTGCGCAGCTCGTCGAGGATGGCGCCCCGGATCCGCGACATGGCGTAGGTCTCGAACTTGAAGCCCCGCTCTGGCTCGAACTTCTCGATGGCGTCGATCAGCCCGAACATCCCGCTGCTCGCCAGCTCGGCCTGCTCGACCGACGACGGGAGGCCCGCCGCGAGACGTGACGCGACGAAGCCGACCAGCGCGGAGTAGTGCAGGATCAGCCGGTCGCGGTCGTCCTTCGACCGGTCGCTGACGTAGCACTCCCACAGCCCGTCGACGTCGATGTCCTCGCGCACGGCTCCCGTCCCGATCCTCGGCGTCGCGGTGACGCCGTCCTCTTCCAGATCGGACGTTGATCGCCGGAGATGAGCGGCTAGGGTGCGGGCGACGGCAGGCCGATCGCCGCCTCGACCGCCGAGCTCGCTTCCCCCTCGCGAACCTCCGGGGAAACGATGCGCGCGCTCCTCTCCGCCGCCGTCGCCGTCTGCCTGGTCGCCACCTGCGCCGTGCCGGCCGACGCCGTCGAGTCCACCGACTACGTCCCGCCGGTCGATGCGCCGGTGGTCGACGAGTTCCGTCCACCGGCCACGCGCTACGGCTCGGGCAACCGGGGCCTCGAGTACGGGACCCGGCCGGGGCAGACGGTGCGGTCCGCAGCGGTGGGCACGGTCGCCTTCGCGGGCAACGTCGGAGGGCGCCTCGTCGTGACCGTCCGCCACCCCGACGGGCTCCGGACCACCTACACCGGACTGGCCTCGATCTCGGTCGACGTCGGCCGGTCGGTCGATGCCGAGACGCCGTTGGGCACGGCGACGACGTCGCTGCACTTCGGCGTCCGCGTCGGGCAGGCCTACCTCGACCCGGCCGAGCTGTTGGGCGGGCGACGTCGGGTGTTCCTGATCGCCGACGAGATCGACCGCCGCATCACCCGCGAGTACGCGGCCTTCCGCTTCGGCGACCGCGGCAACATCTTCACGGACGGGCTCGATGCGGTAGCGGGGGCGCTCGGCCGGGGTGGTCGTGCCGCGATCGACGGACTCGGTGAGCTCGACGACGCCTGGGGCGAGCTGGTCGATCTCGTCGAGCGACTCGCCTGGGAGATCGATCCCCAGCTCGGGTACCTCGTCAGCATCGCCCGCGAGTGGAACATGGTCGCGGTCGCCCAGCGGGCGGTCGAGGTGTGGCGGGAGCTGCGCCGCGAGTGCACGCCGTCGTCGACCGCGCCACCCGCTCCGCCCGCCGAACGGCGCATCCTCGTGGTCGTCGGCGGACTCCGGTCCCGGCACGACGACGGGCTGCTCGTCGATCTCGCGCCCGGGTCGCTGGGCTACGACGACGGCGACGTCGTGCGCTTCTCCTACGAGGGCGGAGCGACGCCGGGCACCGGTGCCGGGCTCGGCATCGACGAGTCCGCCTACGCCCCAACGGACACCGAGGTCGGTCTGGAGGAGTCGGCCGAGCTGCTCGACGAGCTCCTCGCAGACGTGCGCGCCGCGTCGCCGGGCGTGCCGATCGACATCGTGGCCCACTCGATGGGCGGCATCCTCGTGCGCCTCGCCGTCGACGAGGTGGGCAGCGGGGTCGAGCGGGTCGTCACGCTGGCGACACCGCACCGCGGGGCCGGCGGCGCGACGGCGATCCGCGCCTCGAACGGCAACACCGTGGGCGAGGTCGCAGCCTGGGGCGTCGACACCGTCGACGACCGCACCGGCGACCGCCTGCCGGAGCTCCGATCCGACGCGCTCGCCGACCTCTCCGAGGGGTCCGACGTGATGCTCGATCTCCCCGACATCCCCGACGACGTCGCGCTCACCAGCGTGGGGGCGCGGATCGACCCCCTCGTGCCCAACACGGCCGCGAGGGTCGACGGGCCTGCCCGCTGGACCGTCGTCGGCGGGACCCACGGCGGGCTGCCCGGGAGCGCTGCCGGCCGGCGCGAGACGGCGCTGGCCCTGGGCGGCCTCCCGCCGACCTGCCGGTCGGCCATCCGGGCGTTCGGCGACGCCGCGTTCGGAGAGGGCCTCAGCCTGGTCACGGACGGGGTCGGCCTCGGCGCGACCACCTGGGCGGGCCGCTTCGACATCGGGCCCCGGCGCCCGCCGACGCGCACGATCCAGGTCCCGGACTGAGCGGGTCGGGCCGGTGACGACGTCGGGGTCGTGGCCGGCGCCGCCTCCGTCTACACTCGTTCCCGGAGCGGGCCCTGCGGCCCGCTCGTGTGGCGTCCGGTCCCGGTCGCCACGAGGTCGTCAGACCACCGACACCACCACATCACATCGCACCGGGCGCGTCCCATCGGTCGTCGCCTCCCGGCAGGGAGCGGCGTTGCAGCCCGGCGAGGAGAACCGAGGGAGGAGCGAATCACATGGCCCCTGTCGTCAGCATGCGCCAGCTGCTCGAAGCCGGCGTGCACTTCGGACACCAGACCCGCCGCTGGGACCCCAAGATGGATCGGTACATCTGGGGTGAGCGCAACGGCATCCACATCTTCGATCTGCAGCAGACCCTGGGCGGGATCAACCAGTCGTACACCTTCATCCGCGACCTCGTCGCCGACGGTGGCACGGTCCTGTTCGTCGGCACGAAGAAGCAGGCGCAGGACGGCATCGCCGCCTACGCCCGCCGCTGCGCCATGCCCTACGTCAACCAGCGTTGGCTCGGCGGCATGATGACCAATTTCCGCACCATCCACGGTCGCGTGAAGAAGATGCTCGAGCTCGAGCAGATGCAGGCCGCCGGTGACTTCGAGGCGATGCCCAAGAAGGAAGCGCTGCTGCTCTCCCGCGAGCTCGAGAAGCTCCAGCGGTACCTGGGCGGCATCCGCAACCTGCACCGCCCGCCGGACGCCATGTTCATGCTCGACACCAAGCGCGAGCACATCGCCGTGGCCGAGGCCAACCGCCTCAAGATCCCCGTCGTCGCCGTGGTCGACTCGAACTGCGACCCGGACGTCATCGACTACGTGATCCCGGGCAACGACGACGCGATCCGCTCGACGACCCTGCTCAGCCGCGTGATCGCCGATGCGGTGCTCGAGGGCCGCTACATCGGCGCCAAGGGTGGCCCCGTCGCCGCCCCGGCCGACCAGGCCTCGCCCGAGCAGCTGGCCCGCGTCGAGGTCGCCGCCGAGGCGGCTGCGGCGCCCGCCGCTGCGGCTCCTGCCGCGGCCGCACCCGCGGCTCCGGCCCCGGAGGCTCCGGCCGCCGCGCCGGCCCAGGACTGACACCCACACGCACACACACGGAAACGGACGAGACCACAGATGGCGGAGTTCACCGCGAAGGACGTCCAGGCGCTGCGCAAGGCGAGCGGGGCCGGGATGATGGACGCGAAGAAGGCCCTCCAGGAGAACGACGGCGACGCCGAGGCGGCGGCGAAGTGGCTGCGGGAGAAGGGCCTCGCCAAGATGGCCGGGCGCTCGGACCGCGAGAACGCGCAGGGCACGGTCGCCATGGCGATCGCCGACGGCGCCGGAGCGGTCGTGCAGCTCAAGTGCGAGACCGACTTCGTCGCCAAGAGCGACGACTTCGTCGCCCTGGTGCAGGAGATGGCCGACGCCATCGCCGCCGGGGGTCCGGACGCGGCTGCCGGCTTCGCCGGCCGCATCGAGGACATGCGGGTCACCCTCAAGGAGCACATCGAGGTCGGTGACGTCGTCCACTTCGGTGCGACCGACGGCCACACCGTCGGTGGCTACCTGCACTCCCAGGACGGCCGCGGCGTCAACGGCGTGCTCGTCGAGCTCGCCGGCGGCGATGCCGACCTGGTGAAGAACATCGCCATGCACGTCTCGTTCGACCGGCCGAAGTACGTCCGTCGCGAGGACGTGCCCGAGGACGTGGTCGCCGCCGAGCGCGAGACGCTCGAGACGATCAGCCGCAACGAGGGCAAGCCCGAGGCGGCGCTCCCCAAGATCGTCGAGGGGCGCCTCGGCGGGTTCTTCAAGGAGGTCGTCCTCCTCGAACAGGCCTACGTGCGCGACCAGAAGGTGACGATCGAGAAGCTGCTCGACGGCGCCGAGCTGGTGCGCTTCGGTCAGACCGAGATCGGCTCCTAGTGGCCGACGCGGCGCCGACGTGGAGTCGCGTCGTCCTCAAGCTGTCGGGTGAGGCGCTCGCCGACGAGTCCGGCTACTCCATCGACGGGCGCGTGGTCGACCGCCTCGCGGCGGAGATCGTCGACGTCCGCCAGGGGCTCGGCGTCGACGTCGCCGTCGTCGTCGGCGGCGGCAACATCTGGCGGGGCATGACCGGATCGGGTGCGGGCATGGACCGCGCCCAGTCCGACTACATGGGCATGCTCGCCACGGTCATCAACGCCCTCGCCCTCCAGGACTCCCTCGAACGCCAGGGACAGCCGACCCGGGTGCAGTCCGCCATCCACATGGCGCAGATCGCCGAGCCCTACATCCGGCGTCGCGCCATCCGGCACCTCGAGAAGGGCCGGGTCGTCGTCTTCGCCGCCGGGTCGGGCAACCCGTACTTCACGACCGACACGGCCGCCGCGCTGCGGGCCAACGAGATCGAGGCCGGCGCCGTGCTCAAGGGCACCCACTCCGGTGTCGACGGCGTCTACACCGCCGACCCGAAGCTCGATCCCGACGCCACGAAGCTCGACGAGGTGTCGTTCATCGACGTGCTGAGCAAGGGCCTCAAGGTCATGGACGCCGCCGCCATCGCGCTGTGCATGGACAACGAGCTCCCGATCGCGATCTTCGACCTCCTCGGGCCCGGGAACGTGCGAGCCATCCTCGAGGGCAAGCCGGTCGGTACGCTGGTGCGATGAGCGAACTCGTCGAAGCCCTGCACCTCGAAGCCGACGAGAAGATGAACAAGGCGGTCGAGCACGCCCAGTCGGAGTTCGCGACCATCCGGACCGGCCGGGCCTCGCCCGCGCTGCTCGAGCGGATCATGGTCTCGTACTACGGCGCCGACGTGCCGCTGCAGCAGCTGGCCAGCTTCAGCGTGCCGGAGGCGCGGCTGCTCGTCGTCTCCCCGTTCGACAAGGGCTCGATGGACGCCATCGAGAAGGCGATCCGCGACTCGAACCTGGGCATGAACCCGTCGAACGACGGCAACGTGCTGCGGCTCGCGTTCCCGCCCCTCACCGAGGAGCGGCGCAAGGAGCTCGTCCGGGTCGTGAAGAACATGGCCGAGGACGGTCGCATCGCCGTGCGCAACGCCCGGCGGGCCGCCCGATCCGACCTGATCGATCTCGAGAAGGACGGCGACATCTCCGCCGACGACCTCGACTGGGCCGAGAAGGAGCTCGACAAGCTCACCCAGCAGCACGTCGAGCAGATCGACCAGCAGCTCGAGGCCAAGGAGCGCGAGCTCCTCGAGATCTGACCCACCGTCCGCGCGGAGCGGGGGAACCCCGTTTCGCGCATCCCCGGCGCCTACGGTGGGGGCGCCACGTGAGGAGGTAGGCATGGACCAGGACCGTGGCTTCCGGCCGCCCAACGCAGACGATGACGATGCGGCCGACGACGGGCCGGTCTTCCGCTTCGACCCCGAGGACACCTCGTCGACCACGGGGAGCTCGCTCTTCGGCGACGTCCCCGACCTGGAGCCCGGCGAGGCCGAGGGCCTTTTCAGCAACGTGCCCGACCTGCTCCCGGGCGAGACCTCCGAGCTGTTCTCCGACGCACCGGACGCACCCGACGCGTCGCCGGAGCCGCCCCGGGATCCCACCCCGCCCCCGGCTCCGACCTCGCTCCCCGCCCCCGACGAGCCCGTCGTCGAGGAGCTCGACGTCGACGAGGTCGACGAGGTGGAGGACGCGGCCGCCGACGTGATCTCGCTGGCGCCGCCGGTCGAGGAGGGCGCCGACGACGAGGCCGCGGACGCCGACGGGGTGCCCGCCTTCCGCTTCGACGAGACGGCCGACGACGCCACCGGTCCGCTGCCGCACTGGACCGAGCCGGCCACCGGCGTGCTCCAGCTCGGCGCCGACGAGCCCGAACCGGCCCCCGAGCCGGGGGTCGCCTTCCGGCGCACCGACGCCGTCGGCGACGAGGAGTCGCTCGACGCCTGGACCGCCATGGATGCCCCGCGCCCCGTCTGGTCCGACGGCACCACCGAGTCCGAGCCCGAGCCGGTTCGGATCGGTTCGACCACGCCCCCCACCACCACCGGCGTCTGGCAGGAGCCCGAGGTGGGCACCACCGACCTCCCGGCGCGCGACGATGCCGGCCGCGACCTGCCGATGGCGATCGTGAGCGGCGTGGCGTTGGCGGCGCTGCTGTTCGGTCTGTTGTCGTTCGCTCCTCCGGGCGGCGTCGTGGCCCTGGTCGCCTTCCTCGCCGTGCTGGCCCAGGCCGAGCTGTTCACGACGCTGCGCCGTGCCGGGCACCGCCCGGCCCACCTCCTCGGCCTGGTCGCCACGGGTGGCGTGATCCTCGGCACCTACTGGAAGGGCGCCGCCGCCTACCCGATCGTGCTCGCGCTCCTCGTGCTCTTCGCCTTCGCCACCTACGTCATCGAACCGGTCGACAAGCCGCTGTTCGGCGTGTCCGTGACGCTCGCGGGCGTGCTGTGGATCGGCGTCGGCGCCTCCTTCGCCTCCCTCCTCCTGCGCGGCACCCATGGCACGGGTGCGTTCATCGCCGCGGTGGTGGGCACCGTCGCCCACGACGTCGGCGCCTACGCGGTCGGCCGGGTCGCCGGTCGATCGCACCTCTCGCCCGAGATCTCGCCCAACAAGACCTGGGAGGGCCTCATCGGGGGCATGGCGGCCGCGGTCCTGGGCCTCGGCCTGCTGTCGGCCATCGGCGGCATCGCTCCGGTCGACCAGCTCCTCGATGCGCTGCTCATCGGCGTCGCGATCGCCATCGCCGCCCCCATCGGCGATCTCGCCGAGTCCCTGGTGAAGCGGGACCTCGAGGTCAAGGACATGGGCTCGGTCCTGCCGGGGCACGGTGGCTTCCTCGATCGATTCGACGGGCTGTTGTTCGCCCTGCCGACCGTGTGGCTGATGCTGCTGGCGCTCGACCTCGCGCCGGTCGGCACCATGGTCTGACGACGAGGTGACCACGTCGGTCGCCGTCATCGGGTCGACGGGCTCGATCGGCACGCAGACCCTCGACGTCATCCGTGCCGAGGACGACCGCTACCGCGTCGAGGTCATCGCCGCAGGTCGCAGCGTCGACCTCGTTGCCGAGCAGGCCGCCGAGTTCCGGCCCGACGTGGTCGCCATCTCCGATGCCGAACGGGCAGCCGAGCTGGCGGGGCGCCTGCCCACCGGCACCGAGCTGGTGGCGGGCGAAGGTGCGCTGGCCGAGGTGTCGGGCCGCAGCGACGTCGTCGTCAACGGCGTCGTCGGATTCGCCGGGTTGCCCGTGACGCTGGCCGCCGTCCGCAACGGTCGCCGGCTGGCGCTGGCCAACAAGGAGTCCCTGATCGCCGCCGGGCCCGTCGTGCGGGCCGAGATGGCCGACGGCGCCGAGATCGTGCCGGTCGACAGCGAGCACTGCGCCATCCACCAGTGCCTCCGGGCCGGCGATCTGGCCGACGGGACGCGGGGCAGGCTCCGGCGACTGCTGCTCACCGCCAGCGGTGGCCCGTTCCGCGGTCGGACCGCTGCGGAGCTGGCCGAGGTCACCGTCGAGCAGGCGTTGGCCCACCCGACGTGGGCGATGGGGCCGAAGATCACCGTCGACTCGTCCACGCTGATGAACAAGGGCCTCGAGGTCATCGAGGCCTGCGAGCTCTTCGACGTCGACGTCGACGACGTCGACGTCGTGGTGCACCCGCAGTCGATCGTGCACTCGATGGTCGAGTTCGCCGACGGGGCCGTGATCGCCCAGCTCTCGCTGCCCGACATGCGGCTCCCGATCGGCTATGCGCTGGCCTACCCCGACCGCATCGGCACCCCGTTCGGCGGCATCGACTGGGCCGAGCTGTCCCGGCTCGATTTCGAGGCCCCCGACCGCGACACCTTCGGCTGCCTCGACCTCGCCTTCGCGGCCGCACGGGCCGGTGACGGCGCTCCGACCTGGCTCAACGCCGCGAACGAGGTGGTCGTCGAGGCGTTCCTGGCCGGCCGGATCCGCTGGATCGAGATCGCCGAGATCCTCAAGAGCACGCTCGACCGGCACGATGGAACACCGATGACGTCCGCCGACGTTGTCATCGACACCGATCGACGTGCTCGCGCCTGTGCCGAAGAGGAGCTGGCCCGCCGATCTGGCACGATGTGAACCACGCCGACCGGGAAGAGAGCCAGCGGTGAGCGACGACCAGGCGAGTCACCAGCCGACCGACGAGGCCGAACAGGGCAACTACGTCGGCGCGGGCGTGCTCGTCGCGCTGCTGGCGCTGCTCGGTGTGTTCTCGCTGCCGGCGCTGCTCTTCGTGCTGGCGCTGATCTTCGTGGTCTTCCTCCACGAGCTCGGCCACTACGCCACCGCCCGGTGGACGGGCATGAAGGCCACGGAGTTCTTCCTCGGCTTCGGCCCGCGGATCTGGTCGTTCCGCCGCGGCGAGACCGAGTTCGGCGTCAAGGCCATCTGGGCCGGCGCCTACGTGAAGATCATCGGGATGAACAACCTCGAGGACGTCGATCCCGAGGACGAGGATCGGACGTACCGGTCGAAGAGCACCCGATCGCAGGTCCTCGTGGCGTCGGCCGGCTCGTTCATGCACTTCGTGGTGGCGTTCCTGCTGCTCGGCACGATGTTCCTGGCCTACGGCCGACCGACCGTCGACGAGGATCGCTGGTCGCTGGGGCGGGTCCTGGTGGGAAGCCCCGCGGCCGATGCCGGGATCGAGCCCGGCGACCGGCCCGTGCAGATCGCCGGCGAACCGATCGAGGAGTGGGCCGACCTGCAGGAGGTCGTCTCCTCCCGGCCCGGCGAGACCGTCGACGTCACCGTCCTGCGCGACGGCGAGGAGGTCTCGACCGTCGCCACGCTCGACGCCGCCACCCTCGACGACGGCACCGTGCAGGGCCGGCTCGGCGTCACGTTCACCGACGTCGTCATCGACGACGTGTCGATCGTCGAGGTCGTGCCCACCGCAGCGACCGAGTTCGTCGATCTCGGCGTGCAGTCGGTCACGGGCGTGGCCCAGTTCTTCACCCCGTCCAACCTGGCCGACTTCGCTGGTCGGGTGTTCAGCGCGCCGGGCGAGGACGACGCCACGGAGAACCCCGAGAGCCGTCCGGTGAGCGTGGTGGGGGTGGTCGACATCGGCGCCGACGTCGCCAGCGACAACGTCTGGAACGCGGTCTACCTGTTCGCCCTGTTCAACATCTTCATCGGCATCTTCAACCTCGCACCGCTGCCCCCGCTCGACGGTGGCCACATCGCCGTGGCGCTCTACGAGCGGGTCCGCACCCGCAAGGGCGAGGAGCGGTACCGGATCGACTACGAGCGGCTGCTGCCCGTGGCCTACGGGGTGTTCATGGTGCTCGTCTTCTTCGGGCTCGGCGCCCTCTGGCTCGACCTCGCCAACCCGTTGAACTGAGTGGGCCCAGGATGTCCGGTGCGCCGGGCAGCCTGGTTCACTGAGGGACGTGTTCGAGCGACGCAGGACCCGCAAGATCTCCGTCGGCGATGTCGAGGTCGGCGGCGACGCACCGATCACGGTGCAGTCCATGACCATCACCAAGACCGCCGACGTCGACGGCACGCTCGCCCAGATCTACGAGCTGGCCGGTGCCGGCGCCGACATCGTCCGGTGCACCTGCAACGAACAGGCCGCCGCCGAGGGCCTGGCCCGGATCGTCCCGCGGTCCCCGGTGCCGATCATCGCCGACATCCACTTCCAGTACCGGCGGGCGCTCGAGGCGCTCGAGGCCGGTGTCGACGGCCTCCGGCTCAACCCGGGCAACATCCGTCGGCCCGAGCACATCAAGACCGTCGCCGAGGAGGCCAGGGACCGTGAGGTGCCGATCCGCATCGGCGTCAACCTCGGCTCCCTCGACCCCGACATCGAGGAGCGCTACGGCCGTACCCCCGAGGCCATGCTCGAGTCCGCCAAGCGCGAGCTGGGCTACTTCGAGGACGTCGGCTTCGACACCGTGAAGATCTCGGTCAAGGCGTCCGACGTGCGGATCATGGTCGCCGCCTACCGGCTCCTGTCCGAGTGGACCGACCATCCGCTGCACCTCGGCGTCACCGAGGCCGGCACGCCGCCCAACGGGCTGATCAAGGCCACGGCCGGTATCGCCACGCTGCTCAACGAGGGCATCGGCGACACGATCCGGTACTCGCTCACCGCCGACCCCGTCGAGGAGGCCAAGGCCGGCCGCGTGCTGCTCGAGTCGCTGGGCCTGCGCGAGCGCAAGGGCGTCGACCTGATCGCCTGCCCGTCGTGCGGACGGGCCGAGATCGACGTCTACGCCGTGGCCGAGCAGGCGCAGCAGGCGCTCGAGGGCAGGGAGCTGCCGGTGCAGGTGGCGGTGATGGGCTGCGTCGTCAACGGCCCGGGCGAGGCCAAGGGTGCCGATCTGGGCATCGCCGCCGGCCGCAAGCGGGGCCACCTGTTCGTGCGGGGCGAGGTCGTGAAGGTCGTGCCCGAGGACGAGATGGTCTCGGAGCTGGTGACCTGGGCCGAGCGCATCGTCGCCGACGGCATCGACGCCGCCATGGCCGACGCCGACGAGGGGGCCGCCGCCGAAGCCGAGGCCGACCGGGCGGCGCTGATCGAGGAGCAGGGCGACGACGTGAACGCCTCCGAGCAGGTGGTGGAGCTCATCCGCCGCAAGGGCTGAGCTGCCTCAGTCGCTGCAGACCTCGACGAGGTGGTCGGCGATCTCCGCGACGGGCACGTCGACCCGGTCGCCCGAGCGGCGGTCCTTGACCTCGAAGGTCGGCGCCTCCTCGTCGGCCAGGCCCCGCCCGGCGACGACGATCGTGGGGACGCCGATGAGCTCGGCGTCCTTGAACCGCACGCCTGGGGACACGCCGACCCGGTCGTCGAGCAGCACCCGCACGCCGCGAGACTCGAGCTCTGCGGCCAGCTCCTCGGCGGCGTCGCGCTGGGGACCGCCCTCCTTGCCGGCGATCACCACGTGCACGTCGGCGGGGGCGATCTCCCGCGGCCAGCAGAGGCCGATGTCGTCGCAGGTCGCCTCGGCGACCGCCGCCAGGCAGCGGGTGACCCCGACGCCGTAGGAGCCCATGGTCACGGTGACGACCTTGCCGTGCTCGTCCTGCACCTTGAGGTCGAGCGCCTCGGCGTACTTGCGACCGAGCTGGAAGATGTGGCCGATCTCGATCCCGCGGGCCAGCTCCAGCGTTCCGTCGCAGGTGGGGCACGGGTCGCCGTCGCGCACCTCGGCCGCCTCGATCGTGCCGGCGGGCTCGAAGTCCCGGCCGGCCACCAGCCCGAAGACGTGGTTGCCGGGACGGTCGGCGCCCGTGACCCAGCTCGTTCCCGTGACGACCCGGGGGTCGACGAGGTAGCGGATGCCGGCCGCCTCGATCCCGGCCGGGCCGATGTAGCCCTTGGCGAGCTGGGGGTGCGCGGCGAAGTCGTCGTCGCCGAAGGGCTCGGGCACCGCCGGAGCGACCTGGGCCTCGAGGCGCTTCATGTCGACCTCGCGGTCGCCGGGCACGCCGATCGCCAGCGGCTCGGTCTCGCCGTCGGGGTGCCGGAGCTTGACGACGACGTTCTTGAGCGTGTCGGCGGCGGTCCAGGCGCGGTCGGCCCGGCGGGTGGCCTCGTCGGCGTTCGCGAAGTCGACGAGGGTCTCGATCGTCGGCGTCCCGGGCGTGTCGTGCACGACGGCCTCGGGGAGCCCGTCGAGGGGGAGGGGGTCGGGAGCCGGCGTGACGACGGCCTCGACGTTGGCGGCGTAGTCGCCGCAGCGGGCGAAGGTGTCCTCGCCGACGTCCATCGGGGCGAGGAACTCCTCGGAGGCCGAGCCACCCATGGCGCCGGACATGGCCGAGACGATCACGTAGGGGAGGCCGAGCCGGTCGAAGAGGCTGATGTAGGCGGCCCGGTGGGCGTCGTAGGAGGCCTGCAGCCCCTCGTCGGTGAGGTCGAAGCTGTAGGAGTCCTTCATCACGAACTCGCGGCCCCGCAGCAGCCCGGCGCGGGGCCGGGCCTCGTCGCGGTACTTCGTCTGGATCTGGTAGATGCTCAGCGGCAGATCCTTGTAGGAGCCGTACAGGTCCTTGACCAGCAGCGTGAACAGCTCCTCGTGGGTGGGGGCGAGGAGGAAGTCGGCGCCCTTGCGGTCGACGATCCGGAAGATGTTGTCCCCGTACTCCTCCCATCGGCCGGTGGCCTCGTAGGGCTCCTTGGGGAGCAGGGCGGGGAAGTGGACCTCCTGGAAGCCGGCGGCGTCCATCTCCTCGCGGACGATCTGCTCGACGCGGCGGTACACGAGCCAGCCCAGCGGCAGCCACGAGAACCCGCCCGGCGCCGCCCGCCGGATGTACCCGGCCCGCACCAGCAGGCGGTGGCTGGGGATCTCGGCATCGGCGGGGTCCTCGCGAAGGGTCCGCAGGAAGAGGGTCGACATGCGCAGCACGGGGTCCGAAGCTACCGGACACCACCGCTGCGACCGGCCCGAGAAGACCGCCGCAGAGCCACATCGGATCGACGACCGAGGCGTATAGACTCATCGGCTCGCTGCTGCGCAGCCGACGCACACGGCGTGGGGACTCGCTCCCTGCGCCGTGTTCTTTCGTCCGGGTGCGTCGCGGAACGACGAACGAGGTGACGAGACGGTGGTCGACGTGGCGAGGATGGAGGAGCTGGTCGCTCCGGTCATCGACGCGTCCGGATGCCGGCTCTACGACCTCTCGTTCAACGCCGGCACCCTCAAGGTCGCCGTCGACGCCGAGGGCGGCGTCGGGATGGACGCGATCCACTCGATCACCCGCCAGCTCTCGGTCCTGCTCGACGAGGCCGACCCGATCCCGGGCAGCTACACGCTCGAGGTCACCAGCCCCGGTCTCGAACGGCCCCTGCGCCGCCCCGACCACTACCGCTGGTCGATCGGCCAGGAGGTCTCGGTCAAGCTCCGGACCGAGGACGGCACCGAGCGGGTGCGGGGCACGCTGGCCGAAGCCGACGACGACAGCGCGGTGCTCGCGATCGACGACGAACGTCGTCGCGTCGCGTACCGTGACATCACGAGCGCGAAGACGATCTTCGAGTGGGGTCCGACCCCACCGAAGGGTGGGAGCGCCGACTCGAAGAGGAAGAAGCAACCCAGGTCATGAGCAACGCGGACATGATGGAGGCCCTCGAGGCCGTCGCCGCCGATCGTGGCATCGGGGTCGACGTGCTCCTCGAGGCGCTGGCCAACGGCATCGAGGCGGCCTACAAGCGCCGGCCCGGCGCCTCGCCCGACGCGTACGTGGTCATCGACGAGAACTTCGACATCCGCGTCATCGCCCAGGAGATCGACGAAGAGGGCGAGATCGTCCGGGAGTTCGACGACACGCCCGACGACATGGGCCGCATCGCCGCCCAGACCGTCCGCCAGGTCATGACCCAGCGCATCCGCGAGGTCGAGCGCGACCTCAAGTACGAGGAGTACGCGGGGCGCGAGGGCGACATCGTCACCGGCATCGTCCAGCAGACCGACGCCCGCTACACCCTCCTCGACCTCGGTCGGGTCGAGGCGCTGCTGCCCCAGTCGGAGCAGGTCTCCTTCGAGCGGCCCGAGAGCGGCGCCCGGCTGAAGGCCTACATCGTCGAGGTGCGCAAGACGGCCAAGGGTCCCCAGATCGTGGTCAGCCGGACCCATCCGGGCCTGATCCGCGAGCTGTTCCTGCTCGAGGTGCCCGAGATCGGCGACGGCATCGTCGAGATCAAGGCGTGCGCCCGCGAGCCCGGGCACCGCACCAAGATCGCCGTGTGGTCCAACGACGGCAACGTCGACCCGGTGGGCGCCTGCGTCGGCGCCCGCGGCGCCCGCGTCCGCCAGGTCGTCAACGAGCTGCGGGGCGAGAAGATCGACATCGTGCCGTTCTCCGAGCACCTCGAGGACTACATCGCCAAGGCGCTGTCGCCGGCCAAGGTCCGCGAGGTCCGGGTCGACGACTACACCGGCACCGCTGACGTCATCGTGCCCGACCACCAGCTCAGCCTGGCGATCGGTCGCGAGGGGCAGAACGCCCGCCTGGCGGCCCGGCTCACCGGCTGGCGGATCGACATCAAGTCCGAGACCCAGCTCCAGGAGGAGGAGGCCGGGTACGAGGGCGAGGAGTGGGCCGAGGGCGAGTGGGTGGCCAACCCCGAGACCGGCGAGATGGAGTGGCAGCCCGCCGAGGGCGGCGAGGCCATCTCCGCCCAGGACTACGCCCAGGCCGCCGCGGAGGAGGCCGCAGCTCCGGCAGCCGCGCCCGCCGCCGAGGAGCCGGTCGCCGTCGAGGAACCGGTCGCCGAGGCAGCCGTCGCCGAGGAGTCGGCCACCGCGGCGGAGGCCGCAGCGCCTGCCGAGAGCGGTGAGGTTGCTCCGGAGGGTGACGAGGAGTCGTCGTCGAGCTGAACGGCCCGGTCCGCACCTGCATCGGGTGTCGGACCCGACGTCCGGCTGCCGAGCTCCGTCGGTTGGCGGTGGTCGAGGGGACGGTCCGCTTCGGACGTACACTGCCAGGACGGGGTGCGTGGCTGTGCCCTGATCAGGACTGCTGGGAACTCGCCGTCAAGCGCCGAGCCTTCGAACGTGCCTTCCGGGGCTCGGTCGCACTCGACGATCCCCCAGCCGACACATCGAGCTGAACCCGGTCGTCGCAGACCCAGGCGATCTGCGAGGATGATGGGTCGCGACCTGAGCGCCACCTCTGGTGCTCGGAGCCGACGAAGACGAAAGCGAGCCCTTGCCCAAGAAGATCCGCGTGTACGAGCTGGCCCGAGAGCTCGGGCTGTCGAACAAGCAGACGATCGATCTCGCCGAGACCCTCGGGATCGGCGTGAAGAGCCACTCCTCGAGCATCGTCGATGCTCAGGCCGACCGCGTCCGCCGCAAGGCCGAGCGCGAGGGCCTGGTCACGGAGGGCGGGGGCGACGACGGTGCCGGCGGCGGCGAGGCCGAGGCACCGGCCAAGCCGCTCGTGAGCACCAAGTCCAAGCAGCCGGCGGCGAAGCAGGCGGCACCCGAACCCGCTGCCCCGGCCGAGCCCACCGAGACCCCGGCGGCGGAGCCCCCGGCGCCCGCGGCGCCGCCCGCACCACCCGCCGACGACCCGGCCCCGGCGCCCGAGGCGCCGAAGCCCCAGGCTCCGAAGCCGCTGGTGACCTCGTCGGGCACCGAGACCGCGACCTCCGGCGCCGAGGCGGCACCCCGCCCGCCGGAGCCGCCGGCGCCGCGCCGCCGGCCCCCGACGGGTCCCGACGGTCGGCCGCTGCCGCCGCCCCCGATGGGTCCGGACGGTCGGCCGCTGCCGCCGCCCCCGCCCCGCAGCGCTCCACCGGCCGAGGCTCCGGCGCCCGCACCCGCTCCCGAGGTCCCGGTCGCACCGGCCGCCTCCGCCGACGCTCCGGCCGTCGATGCCGCTGCCGCGGCCGCACCGCCCGCCGCGGCTGCGCCGCCCGCCGCGGCGCCGAGCGGCCTGCCGACCGACGGAGACGGCAAGCCGCTGCCGCCCCCTCCGGTCGGCCCCGACGGCAAGCCGATCCCGCCGCCCCCGGCCCGCAGCCGGAGCGGCAAGCCCATCCCGCCGCCGCCCCGCAGCCCGAGCGGCAAGCCGATCCCGCCGCCCCCCGGCGGCGGTCGTCCGCGCCCGCCCGCCGGCGCCCGAGGCGCCCGCCCCGGTGGCGGCGGCCCCGGCGGTGGTGGCGGGTTCCGCGGTCCGCGCCCCGGTGGCGGTGGTGGCGGTCCCGGTGGCGGCTTCGGTCGTCCGCCCGCGCCTGGCCGTCCCGGCGGTCCCGGCCGCGGTGGTCCGCCCGGTCGAGGTGGTCCGCGCGGCCGCCGCAAGACCCGAGGGCGTCGTCGTCGCAACATGGAAGAGCTCCAGCCGCAGGAGCTGCCCACCTACACCCCCGAGGACGCACCGGTCCCCGAGGGGCAGATCGTCGTCGAGCGCGGCTCCACGGCGCAGGACATGGCGCCGAAGTTCAACCGCTCCGCGGCGGACGTCGTGCGCTACCTGATGCTCCAGGGCGAGATGGTCACGGCGACGCAGTCGCTGTCCGACGACATGATCGAGCTGTTCGCCGACGACCTGAACGCCGAGCTCAAGCTCGTCGATCCCGGCGAGGAGCAGGAGGTCGGGCTCCTCGAGCAGCTGGGCGTCATCGACGAGGAGGACGAGGACCCGGACTCGTTGGTCACCCGTCCGCCGGTCATCACGGTGATGGGTCACGTCGACCACGGCAAGACGCTGCTGCTCGACCGCATCCGCCACGCGAACGTGGTCGAGGGCGAGGCGGGTGGCATCACCCAGCACATCGGCGCCTACCAGGTCGAGCGCGAGGGCAAGCGGATCACCTTCATCGACACCCCGGGCCACGAGGCGTTCACCGCCATGCGGGCCCGTGGCGCCGAGGCGACCGACATCGTCATCCTCATGGTCGCGGCCGACGACGGCGTCATGCCGCAGACCGCCGAGGCGATCGATCACGCCCGAGCCGCCGAGGTGCCCCTCGTCGTGGCGATCAACAAGATCGACCGCGAGAACGCCGACGTCGATCGGGTGAAGTCCGAGCTGGCCGAGCGCGAGCTCGTGCCCGAGGAGTGGGGCGGCGACACGATCGTCGTCGAGGTCTCCGCGCTCGAGCGCATCGGCATCGACGACCTGCTCGAGCAGCTGCTGGTGGTCGCCGAGCTCGAGGAGCTCACCGCCAACCCCGAGGGTCAGGCCCAGGGCATCGTGCTCGAGGCCAACCTCGACAAGGGTCGCGGCCCCGTGGCCACCGTGCTCGTGCAGCGCGGCACTCTGCAGGTCGGTGACCCGATGGTCGCCGGCGCGGCGTGGGGTCGCGTGCGGGCGATGCTCGACGACCACGGCAACAACGTGAAGGTGGCCGGCCCGTCCACGCCGGTGCAGGTGCTCGGGCTCTCCGACGTGCCCCGCGCCGGCGACACCTTCGTCGAGGCCCCGGACGAGAAGACCGCCTCCAAGGTGGCCGAGACCCGCGAGCACTGGCAGCGCCAGGTCGCCCTCGCCAACCAGGGCGCCCCGACCCCGGCCGGCGGCGCCAAGCTCGAGGACCTGTTCCGCCAGATCCAGGCCGGCGAGCAGGCAGCGCTCAACCTCATCGTCAAGGCCGACGTCCACGGCTCGCTCGAGGCGACGGTCGAGAGCCTGCGCAAGCTGGAGCGCGACGACGTCAAGCTCCAGTTCGTCAGCCGCGGCGTCGGCGGGATCACCGAGAACGACGTCCAGCTCGCGCTGGCGTCGGAGTCGACGATCCTCGGCTTCAACGTCCGACCGGACCGCAAGGCCCGCGAGGCGGCCGAGGCCGAGGGCGTCGAGATCCGCAGCTACGACATCATCTACAAGCTCCTCGAGGACATCGAGAAGGCCATGCTCGGCCTGCTCGAGCCGGAGTTCGAGGAGGTCGTCACCGGCGACGCCGAGGTCCGCGAGATCTTCCGGGTCCCGCGCATCGGCGCCATCGCCGGCTGCTACGTCACCAACGGGGTCATCACCCGCGGCTCGAAGGTGCGGTTCCTCCGCGACGGCGTGGTCATCTGGAAGGGCGAGATCTCCTCGCTGCGACGCTTCAAGGACGACGTCCGCGAGGTGGCGTCCGGCTTCGAGTGCGGCATCGGCCTCTCGGACTTCCAGGACCTCAAGCCGGGCGACATCATCGAGACCTTCGAGGAGCGGGAGATCCCTCGCTCGCTGTGATCGCGCCGTGAGCGGGTACGTGCTGGCGGTCGAGATCGACCTCCACGTGCCGTCGGCCCGCTCGCTCAAGGACAAGCGCCAGGCCCTGCGACCGGTCCTCGACCGGTTGCGGGCCCGGCTGCCCGTCTCGGTGGCCGAGACCGGCGGGCAGGACTCCTGGCAGGTCGCCGCGCTGACCGTGGCCATCGCGGCCTCCTCGGCGCAGGTCGCCGAGGAGGTGGGCGACGAGGTCGAGCGCACCGTGTGGAGTCGGCCCGACCTCGAGGTCACCTCGGTCCGGCGAACCTGGGCCGAGCTCGACTGACCCCCACGGGTGCCGGCGCGCCCGGTGACTCCAATCCACCTCCAAGCCGCTCGTGGTCGGCTGCGGCGGGGCCCCGACCGGGGTCGATCCGGCTGCGGGGAGGCGACCAGGTGCTCGGTGAACACGGTTCGTTCGGACGCGGGGGGTACGCCCGCCGCGCGGTCGCCGCCTGCCTCGCGACGCTGACGCTGCTGTCCGTCGTCGTGGTCGCCAGTGGCAGCGCGGCGCTGACACCGGCACGGACGCTGTGGGTCGCGGTCGTCCTGTACGAGGACGACCTGGACCGGGCGCCGGTGTCGGCCGGCTCGTCGAGCTGGTCAACGATGGTCGGCGCGGGTTCACGGCGAACGACCGCTCGGTCCCGGGCTGGGTCACCCAACCCGACGCCGTGATCGTCGGCACCGACGCCGTCGTCGTCTCGTCGGCGCCGCCACCCCCGCCACCCCCGCCCCCGCCGCCGCCACCCGGTG
Source organism: Actinomycetota bacterium (assembly GCA_039818945.1). GTDB lineage: Bacteria > Actinomycetota > Acidimicrobiia > Acidimicrobiales > Poriferisodalaceae > JBCBSZ01. The sequence continues at coordinate 123,999 of JBCBSZ010000002.1, read as the reverse complement.
GCGAACGGCGCTGAACGGTGCGGGCGTCGGTCCGGGTAGCGTCGGCTCGTCCCACCGTTGGAGGCGGCCATGGCCAGACGACCGCGCGGCCAACGCCGCGACTACGCCCGTACCGATCGGGTCGGTGAGCTGATCCGCCAGATCGTCGCCGACCAGCTCGAACGCATCGGCGACGAGCGCCTCGAGCTGGTCAGCATCACCGGCGTGCAGGTCGACAACGAGCTCGAGCAGGCCGTCGTGTACTACGACCTGTTCGACGACGACGCCGCCGGCGAGGTCGACGCGGCCTGGTGGGAGGTCAAGGGCAAGCTGAAGAGCGCGGTCGGGCGTGAGGCGCACCTGCGGCGGGTGCCCGACCTGGTCTTCGAGCTCGATCCCTCCATCGCCGCCGGCGCCCGCGTCGACGAGCTGCTCTCCGGGCTCGGGCTCGGCGACGACGAACCAGCCGAGGAGCCGGCCGACCCGGACCACGATGGGCCGACGACGTAACCGGAACGCGGGCCCGCACGGCCTGTTGGTGGTGGACAAACCGGCGGGCGTGACGTCGCACGACGTCGTCGATCTCGCACGGCGGCGGCTGGGGCAGCGCCGCATCGGCCACTCGGGCACGCTCGACCCGCCGGCGACCGGCGTCCTGCTGCTCGGGGTCGGGCAGGTCACCCGGGCGCTCCGATGGCTGACGGCGCTCCCGAAGACCTACACCGGCGAGGTCGTGCTCGGGGCCACGACCTCGACGCTCGACGACACCGGCGAGGTCGTCGAGCGCTTCGACATGGGGTCGATCGACCCGGACGAGGCTCGGGCGCTCGTCGCAGCCGAGCTCACCGGGCCGATCGAGCAGATCCCGCCGATGGTCTCGGCGGTGCGGGTCGACGGTCGTCGACTGCACGAGGTGGCCCGCGCCGGTGAGGAGGTCGAGCGCGAGCCCCGGTCCGTCGTGGTGCACCGCTTCGAGGTGGGCGAGCCGGTGGAACCGGGCGTGCTCCCCATCGAGGTCGAGTGCTCCTCCGGGACCTACGTGCGGACGTTGGCCGACGATCTGGGTCGGCTGCTCGGCGGCGGCGCCCATCTCCGGCGCCTGCGGCGGACCGCCATCGGCTCGTTCGGCGTCGAGGAGGCGGCCCCGGTCGACGACGCCGAGCTGCTCACGCCGGTCGAGGCGGTCCGGGACCTGGCCCGGGTCGACGTCGACGCCGACACCGCCGATCGCGTGCGGCACGGCTCGGTGCTCGACCTCGGGCTGGCGGGCGAGGTGACGGCCGCTGCGGTCGTCGGCCCCGACGCCGAGCTGCTCGCGGTGTACGAGCCCCATCGCGGCGCCTGGAAGCCGGCCGCCGTCCTCGCCACCACGACGTGAGGTTCCGGTAGTCGGTCGGATACCGTCACGGGTCATGCAGGTGGTTCGCGACATGGACTGGTGCCCACGGCCCAGTCAGGGCACGGTCGTCACGGTCGGCGCCTACGACGGCGTGCACCGCGGCCATCGGGCCGTCATCGCCGAGATGCACCGCATGGCGGCGCACCTCGGCGCCGCGACGGCGGTGGTCACGTTCGACCCTCATCCGGCGATGGTCGTACGACCCGACTCGGCGCCGAGGCTGCTCACCGACCTCGACCAGAAGCTCGAGCTGCTGCGCGAGACGGGGGTGGACTACACGCTCGTCGTGCGCTTCGACCAGGAGCGCTCGCAGGAGAGCCCTGAGGACTTCGTCCGCGGGGTGCTGATCGACTGCCTCCGAGCTCGTGCCGTCGTCGTCGGTGAGGACTTCCACTTCGGTCGCGACCGCGCCGGTTCGACCGAGCTCCTCCGCACGCTGGGCGACGAGCACGGCTTCGACGTCCACGGCATGCCGCTCGTCGAGCAGCAGGAGGGCGATGCGACGATCTCGTCGACCGCGATCCGGGCCGCGCTCGACGACGGCGATCCCGGTGCGGCCCGCCGGATGCTCGGTCGCCACTTCGAGATCCGCGGCGTCGTGACCGCCGGTGATCGACGAGGTCGGACGATCGGCTTCCCGACGGCGAACGTGCCGACGGGGCCGGAGATGCAGCTGCCGGTCGACGGCGTCTACGCCTGCTGGTACCACCGGCCCGACGGCACCCGGCTCCCGGCGGCGGTCAACGTCGGCAAGCGCCCGACGTTCTATGACAACGCCGAGCAGTCGCTGGTCGAGGCCCACCTGATCGGGTTCCGGGGCGACGTCTACGACGAGCCGGCCCGGGTCCAGTTCGTCGAGCGGCTCCGGGGCGAGCAGCGCTTCGACGGCATCGATGCCCTGAAGGCGCAGCTCGCGCTCGACGTCGAGCGGGCGATGGAGCTCCTCGAGACGGCGGGCTAGCCACCGTGTTCGGCCGGCCCCGCCTGCGCGGCGAGCCGACCTCCCGCAACGGCGCCTCGTCGTTCCACCTGCGATGGCTCGTCGACGGACCCGTCGACGCGGTCAGGGTCACGCTCGAAGTGGTGCAGCCGCCGGTCGTCGATCGCCTGTACTTCTGGGCGCTGCAGGCCTCCTTCGCCGATCGCGGTCGGCGCCTCGGCGGCGCCCATCTCGGCCTCCAACACCATCCGGCCCACCCCGGCGACGCCGCCGTGAACTTCGGCGGGTACGCATCCACGGGCGGGCAGCTGCGCGGCACGGGGTCGGCGCTGCCGTCGGCGAGGGACAATCCCAACACTCGCGACTACCTCTGGCACCCGGGTCGGCGGTACCGGTTGGCGATCGGTCCCGGCAGCGAGCCGGGGGCGTGGGCCGGGACCGTCACCGACCTCGAGACGGGCGACGAGACGCTCGTGCGGGAGCTGCTCCCGGGCGGGACCGAGCTGATCACGCCGATGGTGTGGTCGGAGGTCTTCGCCCGGTGCGAGCACCCGTCGGCCTCGGTCCGCTGGAGCGACCCGGGGATCCGGACCGGGGGGACCTGGCACCCGGTCGAGGCGGCCTCGGTCAGCTACCAGACGAAGGCCGACGGTGGGTGTGACAACACCAGCGCCGCCACCGACGAGGTCGGCCTCGTGCAGACGACGGCCGTCGAGCGCCGCGTGCGGCCCGGCGACGTGCTCACCTGGCCCGGAGCGCCCGCCCGTCCCTCCGCCGGGTCGGGCTGACCGATGATGGCTGGACATCGTCCTCGGACCTGCGAGAGCGTGGTGCCGTGCAGGAGGATCATCGGTGAAGCGCCTCTATCGCGACGTCGAGCACCAGCGCGTCGCCGGCGTCGCTGCGGGGCTCGCCCGGTACGTCGGCATCGATCCGCTCATCGTGCGCTCGCTCTTCGTCGCATCGATCTTCCTCGGCGGCGCCGGGCTCGTCCTCTACCTCGTCGCCTGGTTGATCATCAACCCAGCGCCAGCGGGGTACTGGGACGCAGATGGGTCGACCGGCGACGTCACCCGGATCTACCGCGACCCTGACGACAAGCGGATCTTCGGCGTCTGCGGCGGCATCGGACGCGCCTTCGACGTCGACCCGACCGTCGTCAGGCTCGTCTTCGTCGTGGCGGTGTTCTTCGGCGGTGCCGGCCTGGTCGCCTATCTCGCCCTCGCGATCGCGCTCGAGCCGCGGCCACCCGAGCCGGATCACGCCGAGGTCGACGACGGTCCCGGGGCTGGGCCCTCCTGATCCTCTTGCGGTGGAGCTTCGCGACGGTCCTCGCACGCCTCCGAGGCCGCTGACCACCGACCCGTCCCGGCCGACCGTCTAGGTTGCGACCGACGACGAAGCGGGAGGTGGCGATGGCGGGTCTCGACGGCAAGGTGGCGCTGGTCAGCGGCGCGGCGGGCGCGATCGGTGTCGCGGTCGTCGGTCGCCTCGCCCACGAGGGCGCCGCCGTGGTCGCCACCGATCTGCGGGGTGCGCCGGTCGGCGACGCCGTGGCCGCGGCGACGCGCAACGGCGGGAAAGCCGTGGCGATCGAGGCCGACGTGACCTCCTCGGCGGACTGGGACCGAGCCGTCGCCGAGGCGGTCGACCGGTTCGGTGGGCTCGACGTGCTCGTCAACAACGCCGGCATCGAGGGCGAGGTCGCCCCGGTCACCGAGTACAACGACGCGGTCTTCCGCAAGGTGTTGGACGTGAACGTGCTCGGCGTCTTCCTCGGCACCCGGGCCGCTGCCCCTCGGATCGTGCAGCGAGGCGGCGGTTCGATCGTCAACATCTCGTCGATCGCCGGTCTGACGGGCACCCCCGGCACGGCGGCCTACACCGCCTCGAAGCACGCCGTCATCGGGCTCACCCGCACCTCCGCGCTCGAGCTCGGGCCCCAGGGCGTGCGGGTCAACGCCGTCTGCCCGGCTCCGGTCGAGGGGCGCATGATGCGCTCGCTCGAGGCCGGTATGGCCCCGGACGATCCCGAGGCGCTCCGTCGCATGATCGCCACGAACAACCCGCTCGGTCGCTACGGGGAGCCGGCCGACGTCGCTGCGCTGATCGCGTTCCTCGCGAGCGATGACGCGGCATACCTCAACGGAGCGGCGCTTCCGGTCGACGGGGGAGTCACGGCACGCTGACCTCGCGAAAGCGACGTCGGTGCTGGTAGCCTGATCGCATCGGTCATCGCGACCGACGACGGGCGCCACTCGGGCCCGGTGGAAGTCAGCTCTCGACCCGTTCGGGTCAGCGTGTTCGCACCGGTCACCTGGGGCCACCCGGATTTCCACGACGTACACAAGGACGAGTCAACCCGTATGCCCATCTCGACCGAGGCGATCGACGCCGAGGCCATCATCGCCGAGCACCGCCAGCACGACTCCGACACGGGGTCGCCCGAGGTGCAGATCGCACTGCTCACCGCTCGGATCTCCCACTTGACCGAACACCTCAAGACCCACCACAAGGACCATCACAGCCGGGCCGGGCTGCTCAAGCTCGTCGGCCGGCGCCGCAAGCTCCTCCGGTACCTCCAGGACAACGACGTGGAGCGCTACCGGGCCATCATCGCCAAGCTCGGGCTCCGGCGATAGCAACCAAGTTCGTCGGGCGGCCTCCGGGCCGCCCGATGTCGCGTCCGGCCGGCGACGGCCCGGCGCGGACAACCCGGGAACGGAGGGTCCGGACCCGGAGAGGTGGAAGCGGTCAGTTGCCAGTCGCCCGCCCCTCGCCCACACCGGTGGGTGGCGGCCGACTGGGAGTTGGCCCCGAACACCTCCGACGCAGACGTCGGCGCAGGGTGCGCCGACAGGAGGAATACGACAAACATGGCTGAGGCCATCAACGTGTCGGCGCCGGTTGCCGGCACCGACAAGACGATCTCCTTCGAGGCCGGCAAGCTCGCCGGTCAGGCCGATGGAGCCGTCGTCGTCCGCATGGGCGACACCCAGGTGCTCGTCACCGCCACCGCAGGTCGGGCCCGTGACGGCGCCGACTTCTTCCCGCTCACCGTCGACATCGAGGAGCGGATGTACGCCGCCGGGCGGATCCCCGGCTCGTTCTTCCGCCGTGAGGGCCGGGCGTCCGAGGACGCCATCCTCACGTGCCGCCTCATCGACCGCCCGCTGCGCCCGGCCTTCCCGGACGGGTTCCGCAACGAGTGCCACATCGTCGGCACGATCCTGGGCATCGACGGCGCCAACCCCTACGACGTGGTCGCGCTCAACGGCGCCTCCGCCGCCCTGACGATCTCGGGCATCCCGTTCGAGGGCCCGATCGGCGCCGTGCGCCTGGCCTACTCGACCGACGGCGAGTGGATCCCCCAGCCGACCTACGAGGAGAGCGACGCCGCCACCTTCGACATGGTCGTGGCCGGTCGCCTGCTCGACGACGGTGACGTCGCCGTGATGATGGTCGAGGCCGGTGGCACCGAGAAGAGCTTCTCGTACTACGCCGACGGCGCCCCGAAGGTCGACGAGGCCGTCCTCGCCGCCGGGCTCGACGCCGCCAAGCCCCACATCTCCGACATCGTCAAGCTGCAGCGCCAGCTCGCGGTCGCCCACGGCGTGGCCGACCCGATCAGCTGGACCGCCTTCGTCGACTACAGCGACGAGATCATGGCGGCGGTCGAGGAGATCGGCGCCGAGAAGATGGCGGCGGCCATGACGATCGCCAACAAGGCCGAGCGGGCCGACGCCGAGTCGGAGACCGCCGCGTTCATCGTCGAGACGCTCGGTGACCGCTTCGCCGACGTCGCCGACGGCGAGAAGCAGATCCGCGCCGCCGGTCGTGCGCTGGCCAAGAAGATCGTCCGCAAGCGCATCGTCGACGAGGGCGTGCGCATCGACGGGCGTGGCCCGGCCGACCTGCGCTCGCTGTCGTCGGAGGTCGGGCTGCTGCCGACCGCCCACGGCTCCGGCCTGTTCCAGCGGGGCGAGACCCAGGCGCTCAACGTCACGACCCTCGCCATGCTGCGCATGGAGCAGATCGTCGACACGCTCAACCCGAGCGATCGCAAGCGCTACATGCACCACTACAACATGCCGCCCTACTCGACCGGCGAGGCCGGCTTCATGCGGGGCCCGAAGCGGCGCGAGATCGGCCACGGCGCGCTCGCCGAGAAGGCGCTGCTCCCGGTCATCCCGTCCAAGGACGACTTCCCGTACACGCTGCGCCTCGTCTCCGACGTGCTGTCGTCGAACGGCTCGACCTCGATGGCGTCGGTGTGCGCCTCGTCGCTGTCGCTGATGGACGCCGGTGTGCCGATCGTCGCGCCGGTGGCCGGCATCGCCATGGGCCTCGTGTTCGCCGAGGGCAAGTACACGCCGCTGACCGACATCCTCGGTGCCGAGGACGCGTTCGGCGACATGGACTTCAAGGTGGCCGGCACCTCCGACGCCGTGACCGCCCTCCAGCTCGACACCAAGATCGACGGCATCCCCGCCGATGTGCTGGCCCAGGCCCTCAACCAGGCCAAGGATGCCCGCATGGCCATCCTCGACGTGATGACCTCGGCCATCGACGGTCCCCGCGAGGACGTCGCCGAGTCGGCGCCGAAGATCGTCTCGATGGAGATCCCGCTCGAGAAGATCGGCGAGGTCATCGGCCCGCGGGGCAAGGTCATCAACACCATCCAGGAGGAGACCGGTGCCGACATCGCCGTCGACGACGACGGCATGGTCGGAACGGTCGCCATCGGCGGCGTCGATCGCGGCGCGGTCGAGGAGGCCAAGCGCCAGATCGAGCTGATCGTGAACCCGCCGACCCCCGAGGTCGGCAAGGAGTACACGGGTCCGGTCGTGAACATCACCAAGTTCGGTGCGTTCGTGAACCTGATGCCCGGTACCGACGGCCTGCTCCACATCTCGAAGCTCGGCGGTGGCAAGCGCATCGACAAGGTCGAGGACGTCGTCTCCCTCGGCGATCTCGTCACGGTCCGGGTCGACGACATCGATCCCAACGGCAAGCTCGCCCTCACCCCGGTCCAGCTGCCAGGTGGCCCGGTGGCCGACGGCGGCTCGACCGAGAACGGCGGCGGTGGTGGCCGTTCTCGCGGCGGCGACTCCGACAGCGGTGGCGGCGACGCCCCCGCCCGCAAGACGGTGTCCTTCGACGACGCCTTCGACGAGGAGATGGCCGCCGAGCACGGCGACCTCGGTCCCGCCAAGCCCAGCGGTGGCGGCGGTGGTGGTGGCCGCGGTGGTCGTCGGCGCCGTCGTCGCAGCAACGACTGACCCGGCACCGGATGCTCCGCGTCGACCGGGTCGGTGACGGACCCATCGTCTGCACCGACCCGGTCCCCGGCGCCCGGTCCGTCGCCCTCGGCGCCTGGATCGGCGTCGGTTCCCGCGACGAACCGGCCGACCGGTCCGGCGTCTGCCACTTCCTCGAGCACCTGCTGTTCAAGGGCACCCCACGCCGCAGCGCGCTCGACCTCGCTCGCGCCGTCGAGCGAGCGGGGGGAGAGCTCGACGCCTTCACCTCCCGGGAGCACACCGTGCTGCACGGGCGCTTCCCCGCCCGTCACACCGATCTCGTCGTCGACCTCCTGGGCGAGGTGCTGAGCGAGCCCGCGTTCCGGGCCGAGGACGTCGACGTCGAGCGCGAGGTGATCCTCGACGAGCTCGCCGGGAGTCGGGACGTCCCCGAGGACGACGCCTACGTGCTCCTGTACGAGACGCTGTTCCCCGACCACGGGCTCGGACGGGACTCCCTCGGCACCGCCGACACGATCGAGTCGCTCCGGCGCGAGCACATCGCCGAGTTCTTCTCCCGCGAGTTCCGAGCCGACCGCCTGATCGTCGTCGCCTCCGGTGCCGTCGACCACGATCACCTGGTCACCCGGCTCCGGTCCGTGCTCGAGGTGGCCCCGGCCAACGGTCAGCTCCGCCGGACGGCTCCCGCTCCCCGCGACGCGGTGGTCGTGGAACGTCACCGCGACTGCGAGCAGGGCCATCTGCTGCTCTCGTGGCCCGCGCCGGCCGCCGGTGACGACCGCCGCCACGCGCTGGCGGTCCTCACCCAGCTCCTCGGCGGTGGTGCGGCGAGCCGCCTGTTCCAACGGGTCCGGGAGGACCGGGGCTGGGCGTACTCGGTCTACGCCAGCACCGCGCAGTTCTCCGACGCGGGCGCGCTGATCGTCGGCGCGGCCACGGCGCCGGGCCGCCTCGACGGGGTCGCCGAGATCGCCGCCGCCGAGATCGACGACCTGCGCCGTCACGGCCCCGACGCCGACGAGCTCGCGACGGCCGTCGGGTACCTGGCCGGCTCGACCGAGCTGGCCGCCGAGGATCCGGCCGCCCGGATGTACAGCCACGGCCTCTCGATGCTGGAGCGAGGCGAGCCGATGGACGTCGATGCCGAGGTGGTCGCCCTCGAGGCCGTGACCGCCGCCGAGGTCACGGAGCTCGCGGAGGAGCTCTTCGCGGTCGACCCCACGCGGGTCGCGGTCCGGCCCACCTGAGTCGCCTCCGATCTCACCGGACGCGGAGCCGGCGGGGTCGTCGGGCTACGGGATCTGCTCGTTCTCGTAGGCGTGCAGGCGCCGGTGGGTCCACCCGATCGAGACGACGTCGAGGTCGCCATCGACGTCGAGGTCGACGAGCTGGCTGCCGTCGTGGTGCTCGTCCCCGGAGTGCACGAGGTGGCGCTGCCAGGTGTCCGGATCGAGCTGCTCGAGGACGAGCAGGTCGAGCGTGCCGGTGTCGGGGTTGAGGTGCTCACCGACCACGACGTCGACGTCACCGTCGCCGTCGAGGTCGCCCGCGTCGAGGCTCGCCGCCCAGGCCGGGCCGACGTCGGTGATCTCGTGGGGCGTCCAGGCCGTCGTCGGGTCGGCGCCCTGCTCGAACCAGCGGACCTTGCCGTCGGGGTCGTGGCCGAAGCCGACGATCGCGTCGAGGTCGCCGTCGCCGTCCACGTCGGCGAGCCGGTTGCGGTCGGGATCGCCCGGCAGCGTCTGGATCACGAAGCGGGTCAGCACCCCGTCGTCGTTGCGGAACCAGGCCTGACCGTCGAGGAGGTCGGCGTCGCCGTCGCCGTCGATGTCGCCGACCGACAACTCCTCGCCGAACACCCGCGGGTGGGCGATGCGGCGGGTCCAGGTCTCGGTCCGCACCGCGTCGCCCTGGGGGATCGTGAACACCTGGAGCCCGTCCTCGCCGTCCTCCCACGAGAGGGCCACCTCGAGCTGGCCGTCGACGAGCTCGACGACGACGGCGCCCTGGAGGAAGCGTCCGGTGGCGGCAGCGATGTTGCCCCGGACCGTGAACGATCCGGTCCCGTCGTTCTCGGCCCAGTTGAGGTCGGCGTTCGGCTTCGATCCGGTCGCCTCGGTGCCGAGCACGTCGAGGTCGCCGTCACCGTCGAGATCGGCGACCAACGCCATCTGGTTCAGCGGTGCGCCGATCGTCGACCTCACCCAGTCGCCGTCGACCGAGCCGGGGTTGCGCCACCACCAGCCGCCCGAGATCACGTCGTCGAGGCCGTCGCCGTCGAGGTCGCCGTGCTCGACGAAGATCGTCCGCCAGCCGACGGCGCCGTCGACGACGGTGCGCGACCACTCGTCGAGGGCGGGCGGCGGGGTCCCGTCGTTCCACCAGATGTTCAGCCCCGCGGGTCGGAACGGCTTGCCGAGGAGGTCGAGGTCACCGTCGCCGTCGAGATCGGCCAGCCGGGACTCGTGGTTCGACACGCCGGTGACGACCAGCTGCTCGACGAACGTCCCGGCGCCGTCGCCGTAGAAGATGCGGGCATCGGGGACCGCGCCGTCGAGGCCGATCTCCGCCGAGAGCAGGTCGAGGTGACCGTCGCCGTCGACGTCGCCGACATCGAGGCTGTGGCCGTGCTCGGAGCGCTCGAAGATCGTGCGCCCCACCCAGCCCTGACCGTCCCACTCGTAGAGGCGGAGGGGCCCGATCGCGTCGCCCGAGTCGAAGACGACCTCGGGGCGGCCGCCGTCGATCAGCTGGGCGGCGACGACCCGCGTGAACGCCTGGGTCGCATCGATCTCGAAGGGCGTGAAGGTCGTGCCGCTCTGCCACCGCAACCAGTAGCCGGCGCCGACGATGTCGTCGACGCCGTCGAGGTCCACGTCGACGATGTCGAGGCCCTCCGCCGCGGTCGGGCGCGAGAAGATCTCGGTGGCCGGCCACGGCTCCACCGTGGGATCGGCCGGGATCTCGGCGAGGAAGAGCCGGTTGCCGCCCTGCTGGTTCCAGTAGACGAGCTCGAGGTCGCCGTCGCCGTCGACGTCGCCGAAGGCCTGGTCGTGATGCTTGTTCGAGCCCGAGCGCTTGATCTCGCGCCGGGTCCAGGTCTGGTCGAGGTTCGGTGCCGGGTTCTCCCACCACCACAGACGGTTGCCGGTCAGGTCCTCGCCGATCACGAGGTCGAGGTCGCCGTCGCCGTCGATGTCGGCGTGGGCGCCGCCGGCCTCGAGCCGCAGCAGCTCGGACTCGATCGTACGGACGACCCAGCCGGTGTCGGTCAGCTCGTACCAGACGAGGGAGGGGCCGCTGCCGCCACGACGACCGCCGACGACCATGTCGTCGACCCCGTCGCCGTTGACGTCGAACGCGGCTGCGACCGTCTGGTCGCGCTGGTCGAGGACCATCGGCAGCTCGCCGGTGTCGGTCGACTCCCGCCGCCACGTGACCGGCCCACCGCCACCGGAGGCGCCGCCCGGCGCCGTCGCCGTCACGCGGACGGTCGACGTCGCGGTCGCACCGTCGTCGTCGGTCACGGTCAGGATGACGTCGTAGGTGCCGGCCTCGGCGAACGTGTGCGTCACCGCCGGTCCGGTGGCCGTGGTGCCGTCGCCGAGGTCCCAGGCGTAGCCGACGATCACACCGTCGGGATCGACCGATCCACTGCCGTCGAAGGTGACCTCGGGCGGAGCCTCGCCCCGGGTCGTCGTGCTCCCGAGGGAGGGGAGCGGGGCGCGGTTGGGCAGCTCGGCGTCGCCCGACGGCCCGGCGAGCGCGTTCTGCTCGACCTCGGCCGACGTGAGCGCCCGGTCGTAGAGGGCGACCAGGTGCAGCGTCCCGGTCCACGGTCGGCTGCCGTCGGGCTCGTTGCCGAGGACGAGGCGGAAGTCGTCGGCCCAGTTGGTCAGTTCGCCGCCGACGTCGCCGACGCTGCGGGGCACGCCGTCGAGATGGATGCGTGCGGTGCCGTCGGCCGAGCGGGTGAACACGACGTGGGTGAGCTCGGTGTCGAGGGAGCCGGCCCCCGTGGCCGTCGCGGGCCGGCCGTTGTCGTCGGTGGTCGTGCTGCGGAGGCGGGCCTCGATCCGGTCGCCGCCGTCGTTGGACACGCCCTGGCCGATCGTGACGTTCCGGTCCCGGACCCCGTCGGAGATCGTGACGATCCGGGCGGGCCCGTTCTGGGTCAGGTCGTCGGTCTCGATCCACGCCTCGACGGTCAGCTCGCCGCTCGTGGCGACCGCCTGGGAGATCGCCGTGGCGGGCCCGGACGAGGCGACCGTCGTCGCCGAGTCGATCCGGAGGCCGCCGGGGACCCACGTCGTGGAGCCCGGCTGCGCGATGGTCAGATCGAGTGGCTGATCGACCCCGGAGGTGTCGGCGACGGCGGCCCCGGTCCCTTCCTCGAGCTCGTAGAGGGCGATCAGGCCGTCGGTGATGCGCTGGTCGGGAAGCTCCGGGTCGCGCACCTCGATCGTGACGGTGTCGGTGTCGGTGGTGCCGGCGTCGTCGGTGACGGTCAGCGTGACGAGGTAGGTCCCCGGGTCGACGTAGGTGTGCAGCGCCGTGGCGCCGGCGGCGCTGTCGCCGTCGCCGAGGTCCCAGGCGTGGGTGGTGATCGTCCCGTCGTCGGTCGACGCCGTGCCGTCGAAGCGGACGGTGAGCGGTGCGGTGCCCGTCACGGGATCGGCCGAGGCTCGGGCCCGGGGTGCCTGATCGCCACCGTCCGGGCGGATCTCGCTCTCCGCCACGGTGACCGCCGGCGAAGCGACCGCGGCCGCGGCGGCCTCGCCGAGGTCGGCGCCGTCCTCGACGAGCGCGACGGCGAAGCGACGGTCGGTCCCGGTCAGCGACGAGGTCGTGTTCACGCGGCCGAAGCCGAAGACGGTCATCTCGTCGTCGAGCAGGCGGTACGAGTCCGTCGCGGTGTCGGCCTGTTGGTTGGCGACCACGAGCGTCCGCCCGGTGGGGCCGTCGCGGAAGGCCACCCACTCCTCACCGGGCAGATCGCCCGTCCACGACTCGCCGAGCCCGGTGGTCGTGCCGTCGGGACGGATGACGGTGTCGGTCGCAGCGTCGGCGACCCCGCCCGGCGCGCCCTCGTAGAGGAACCAGTAGGCCGCCGGGGCCGCGAGCACCGTGGCGACGGCACGGGTGGGCACCACGTCCCACCGCACCTCCCAGCCGTCTTGGGTCGTCGAGGTGAACGCCGTGCGCAGCGGCCCGTCGACGAGGACGGTCGTCGTCGACGAGGTCGCCCCCGGGTGGAGGTGCCCCTCGGGGAACACGAGGTTGGGGACGCCGCGGAACACTCCCGCGCCGCGCGGCGCCGTGGAGTAGCCGATCCAGTCGTTGCCGTCGAGATCGACCAGGCTGGAGAACCCCCCGCCCGGACGGTCGAACCACCAGGTGCCGGTGGGCGTGTCGATCGAGAGCGCAGCGGTGCCCTCGTCCTGGACGTCGGTCCCGAGCTCGACCAGCGGGCTGACGGTCGCGGCGTCGGTCACGTCACCGTCGTCGTCGAGGTAGAGGTGGAAGGTGCGGGTCTCGGTGCCGGCGTCGCCGAGCGCGATCACGAGCTCGCCCCGCCCGGTCTGCGCGATGTCGTCGTCGGGGTCGAACTGGAAGCCGACCGCGTCATCGACGACCGAGTCGCCGTCGACCTCGACGAGGCGGAGGCCGGTGGGGTCGACGCCCGTCCCGATCTCCACGCCGACGATGGCGACGTCGCCGTCGACCGCCCGTCCGGGCGCCACCGTGATCGGCAGACGACGCTCGTGGGCACCCGACCACCAGCCGTCGACGGGCGGCGGGGGAGGTGAGGAGGTGACCGTGAGCGTGGCCTCGGCGCTGGACACGGTGGAGCCGAGCCCGGTCACCTCGACGGCGTAGGTCGCCCCGTCATCGGCGGCGTTCGTCGGCCCGACGACGAGGGTCGGGCCGTCAGCGCCCGGCACCGGCGTGCCGTCGCGGGACCATCGGTACGCGAGCGGCGGCGTGCCGGCCGCGTCGACGGTGAACGTGGCGATCTCGCCGACCTCGACGGTCTGGTCGGCCGGCGGGCTCACGATGGTCGGCGCTTCCGGCGTCGGCCCGTCGAGCGTGAAGACGAATCGGGCGGTGTCGGTGCCCCCGTCGTCGTCGGTGACGGTGAGCACGGCCGTGTAGGTCCCGGGCTCGGTGTACGTGTGCTCGACGGTCGGGCCGGTGGCGGTCGTGCCGTCGCCGAGATCCCAGTCCCAGGACACGACCGATCCGCCGAGCGAGTGCGACGCCGACCCGTCGAGCGAGACGGTGAGCGAGGCGACGGCGGTCGCGCCGCTGCCGCCGCCGGGCACCGTCGTGCTCGTCGTCGGCACGGTCGTCGACGTCGTGGTCGTCGTCGACGTCGTGGTCGTGCTGGTCGGCGGGGTCGTCGTGGTGGTGGACGTGGTCGACGTCGTGCTCGTGGTCGGCACGGTCGTCGACGTCGTGGTCGTCGTCGTCGTGGTGGACGTCGTGGTCGTCGTCGTCGTGGTCGTGGTCGTCCTGGTGGTGGTGTCGGGCAGATCGGAGCCGACCGCCAGGTGATCGGCGATCTCGCCGGCGCTCAGCGCGCGGTCGTAGATCGCCACCATCCGGAACTCGCCCAGCCAGGGCACCCCGCCGGTCGGGGTCGAGCCGAGGCTGAGCACCGGCGGCGATGACCACCCCGACAGCGGACCCCGCGACCGGCTCACGAGCACCTCGCCGTCCTGGTACACGGTCGTGGTCCCGTCCGGGGAGTGGGTCACGACGAGGTGGGTGAGCCCGGTCGGCAGGCTGCCCCGGGGCGTCCGCAGGCCCGGTTGCGCCTGCCCGTTCACGTCGGCGGTCCGGACGCGCGCCTCGATCCGGTCGGGAGCGACGGAGAAGGGCCGCTCCACGAGGGCGGCGTCGACCCGACCCGAGCTCGACAGGGTGAGGATGCGGGAGCCGACGACCTGCTCGACCTCGCTGCGGTCGACCCAGGCCTCGATCGTGAGCGCCTGCCCGTCGAGGATCGCCCCGACCAGCCCGATGGTCGACCCCGTGGACGCGATCGTGGTCGGCTCGTGGATGCGGAGCCCGCCGTCGGTCCAGGTGACCTTCGAGGGGTCCGCGATGGTCAGGTCGACCGGCGTCCCGCCGCCGGACACGTCCGCGACGACCGAGCCGCTGCCCTCGTCGAAGTCGTAGAGGGCGAGGAGTCCGTCGGTCGATCGCTCCGCAGCGTCCACGGGCGCGGCGACGGCGACGGTGGCCGCCACGGCGGTCGCGAGGAGGGTGACGGCGAGCAGCCATCGGAGCAGGACCCGGGGTGTGGGGGGCACGGCGACATCCAGCGGTCGAGGGCGGTCGGCTCTCGACCTGTCGGCCCGACCGGCCGGTGGATGAGGTTCCGTTGGGCGGCCCCGGGGGCCTCAGAGACCGAGGAGCGGCTCGAGTCCGACGGTCACGCCGGGGTGTTCCGCGATGCGGCGCGCGGCGAGCACGACGCCGGGCATGAACGACGTCCGGTCATAGGAGTCGTGGCGCAGGGTGAGGGACTGCCCGGTGGTGCCGAGCAGGACCTCCTGGTGGGCCACCAGACCCCGGAGGCGCACCGAGTGGACGGGGATGTCGGCCGGTCCCGTCGCCCCCCGAGCACCGGGCAGGGTCTCCTGCTCGGTCGGGTCGTCGGCCCAGTCGGCCGAGGCCGCCGCCATCCGCTCGACCGTGGCCATGGCGGTGCCGGACGGGGCGTCGACCTTGCGGTCGTGGTGGAGCTCGATGATCTCGGCCGTCTCGAAGTGCGGGGCCGCGAGCTCGGCGAAGCGCATCATGAGCACCGCCCCGATGGCGAAGTTCGGCGCCACCAGGCAGTTCGATCGGGTGAACAGGGCGCGCAGCCGGTCGAGCTCGTTCGCCCCGAAGCCCGACGTCCCGATCACGTCGTGGACCCCGTGCTCGGCGCAGAGGCGGGCGTTGGCCATCGCCGCGGCGACCACCGTGAAGTCGATGGCGACGTCGATGTCGCCGATGATCGCCTCGCCCCCGGCCGCGACGACGACGTCGGACTCGATCGAGGCGAGCGGGCCGATGCGTTCGCCGGCACGGCCCGGATCGACCGCGGCGGCCAGCGTGAGCTCCGGATCGGCCTCGATGGCGCGGCAGACCTCCAGTCCCATCCTCCCGGCGGCGCCGAACACGGCCACCCGGGTCATTCGCCGAGCACCCGTTGCGTGGCGACGACCTGCGGGTCGGCCTCCGGATCCCAGGGGAACCGCCCGGCCGCGTCCGGGTAGACGAGCTGGAGCATCCGGAACGGTCGGAACGAGAAGTGGTCGGCGGCCCCGGCGAACCAGTCCGCGTGGCGCCCGACGTCGACGGGCAACAGCACGCACGGCAGCTCTCCGCCGAGCATGCCCACGAACGGCTGGGACACGGGCAGCTCACCGCCGGACCGCAGGTGGTCGACGAACTCGGTGAAGAGGCGGCTTGCGAACTCGCCGTCGAGGCCGACGGCGACGAGCTCGGGGTGGCCGAGGAGGTCCTCGACGCCGATGGTGTAGGCGTAGGCGGGACGGCCCCGATCGGCGTCGGCGCGGACCGGCTCGACCGCGTAGCCCTGGAGGTCGATGATCGCCGCGACCGCCTCGGCGTGGTCGAGCTGGAAGTCGGCCGGGTCGTACTCGACGCGCAACGACGGCTGCGGGGGATCGGGCTCACCGCTCACGCCGCCGAACCTAGCGCTCGTCGCGGCTCATCTCGTCGTCGGCGGTGCTCGTCGCCTCCCGGTCGCCCGACTCCTCGAGGTCCTGCTCGAGCTGGCGCTCGAGCTCGACGACGTCGCCGATCTCACCACCGCCCCGGCGGGCCGAGATGCCGATCTGGATCATGACCAGGACCACGGCCACGATCGTCGCCGGTGTCTGGTACCGGTTGAAGAAGTCGAGCACCGAGTCGAGCTGGCTCTCGAACTGCTGCGCCAGCCACCAGATCGCGAGGATGCGCGCGATCGTGCCGGTGACGTTCAGCACGGCGAAGACCAGCGGTCGCATCCGCGTCACGCCGGCGAGCAGACAGACGACCGTGTTGGGGGCGGCGAAGACGATGGCCCAGCCGATCCGGGGGAACCAGCGGTCGAGCCAGCCGACGATGCGGTCCGAGCCCTCGACCTGACGTTCGATCCACTGGCGTCCGCTCGGTCCGTACCAGCGGCCGACGAGGAACAGCAGCGGGTCGAGCGTCACGAGGCGCAGGAAGGCGACGACGAAGAACGCGGCGAACGCGATCTCGCCGGCCACCAGGGCCAGGTGGTAGTTGCGCGGGTTGAGCGAGATCAGCAGCAGCGGGGAGTCGACGGCGAGGGTGGGATGCAGCGCCGCGCCGACGTACCCGGCGGTGATGCCCACGACCACGGGCCCCAGCAGCAGCCACAAGCGGACCCGGGACGACACGTCGAGCAGGGTATGGGCTCACCAGGCGCTTGGTGCGCCGCCGGCGCTACGTTTCCGTTCGGCCGGTCCGAGACGAGGGGGTTCACCATGCAGGGGCTGATGCAGGACGTGCCGTTGACGCTGCCGAGCCTGTTCCGACGAGCCGAGCGGCTCTTCGCCGCGAAGGAGGTCGTCACGGCGGCGCACGGCGGCCGGATCGAGCGGGTGACGCACGGGGAGTGGGCCGACCGGACCCGCCGGGTCGCCAGCGCCCTCGACCGCCTGGGCTGCGCGCCCGATGCCCGGATCGCGACGTTCGCGTGGAACACCGGCCGCCACCTCGAGCTGTACTTCGCCGCCCCCTGCACCGGTCGGGTGCTCCACACGTTGAACATCCGACTCTTCCCGGAGCAGATCACCTACATCGTCAACCACGCCGCCGACGACGTGATCTTCGTCGACCGGTCGCTGCTGGCCCTGCTGTGGCCCCTGGTCGACACCTTCGAGACCGTCCGCCACTACGTGGTGATGGACGACGGCGCCGGCGAGGTGCCCGACGACCCGCGCATCATCGACTACGAGGACCTCATCGCCGACGAGTCGCCGGCCGAGTTCCGGGTCGACGACGAGGGCCGCGCCGCCTCGATGTGCTACACGAGCGGCACCACCGGCAACCCGAAGGGCGTCGTGTACTCGCACCGCTCGACGTGGCTGCACACCCTGGGGTGCACGACCGCCGACAGCCTCGGGGTCTCCGAGCGCGACGTCGTGTTGCCCGTCGTGCCGATGTTCCACGCCAACGCCTGGGGCCTGGCCCACGCAGCGGTCGCGGCCGGGTCCCAGCTGGTCATGCCCGGCCCCGACCTGTCGGCGAAGGCCATCGCCGACCTGATCGAGTCCGAGCGCGTCACCGTCGCCGCCGGCGTGCCGACCATCTGGATGGGCGTCCTCGACGAGCTCGACGGCCGCGACGTGTCTGCGCTCCGAGCGATCCCCTGTGGCGGCTCGGCCGTCCCGCGGGCGCTGTCGGAGGGGTTCCGGGAGAAGGTCGGCATCCCGCTGCTGCAGGCCTGGGGGATGACCGAGACGAGCCCGATCGCCTCGGTCGCCCACATCCGGTCCCGCGATGCGCACCGCTCCGTCGACGAGCAGGCCGACCTGCGCGCCACGGTGGGCACGGTGGTGACCGGCGTCGAGTTCCGCGTCACCGAGCCCGACTCGGTCGACGAGCTGCCCTGGGACGGGGAGTCGTCCGGCGAGTTGCAGGTCCGGGGTCCGTGGATCGCCGCGGCCTACTACGAGCGACCCGACGCCGCCGACTCCTTCACCGACGACGGGTGGCTGCGGACCGGTGACGTCGCCACCGTCTCGCCCGACGGGATCATCAGCCTGGTCGATCGCACCAAGGACCTCATCAAGTCGGGCGGCGAGTGGATCGGCTCGGTGGAGGTCGAGAACGAGATCATGGCCCATCCCGCCGTCGCCGAGGCCGCCGTCATCGGTGTCGCCAGCGAGCGGTGGATGGAGCGGCCCCTGGCCTGCGTCGTGCTCCACGAGGGCGCCACCCTCACCCACGACGAGCTCATCGAGTTCCTCACGCCGCGCATGGCGAAGTGGTGGCTGCCGGACGCGACCGAGATCGTCGATGAGGTGCCCAAGACCTCGACGGGGAAGTTCTCGAAGCGGACGCTGCGCGACCGGTTCGAGGACTACCGGGTCGACTGAGCTCGCCGTCGGTGGTCGACGACACCAGGGCTCGCATCCTCGACGGCGCCGGCCGCGCCGTGGTGCGCCTCGGGTTGGCCAAGACCACCCTCGAGGACGTGGCCCGCGCCGCTGGGGTCTCACGGGCCACCGTCTACCGCTGGTTCCCCGGCGGGCGCGACGAGGTCTTCGACGCGCTGGTCGGCCGTGAGCTCGGCACCGTCGTCGAGGAGATCGTCCGTCGGTTCGAGGCGGCGTCGAGCCTGGCCGACGGCCTCGAGCAGGTGTTGCGGTGGGGCGGTCCGGCGTTGCGGGCCCACTCCCTCCTCCAGGCGGCGCTCGACTCGGCCCCCGACGAGCTGGCGATGCGGCTCTCTCGCTTCGAGCACGGGCTCGCCGATGTCGTCGAGCCGGTCGTCGTCGAGCGGCTCGCGGCCGAGGGCGACGCCGATCGAGATCATCGACGCGATGCGCAGTACCTCGTGGCCATGCTCGAGAGCCTGATGGCCAACCCGGGCTCGTGGGATCTCGAGGATCCGGCCAACCTCCGCGAGGTGGTCCGCACGCAGCTGCTCGGCGCTGTCGGTCGCTGAGCGGCGGCGCCCCGGACGGGTCAACTCCGGGGCGGCCCCCGCCGATGGGACCGGGTGAAGCGAGGTGTGCCGGTCCGGCTGTTCGTCGTGCTCGTCGCGGCCGCGCCCCTCCTGCTCGTCTCGGTGGGCGTCGCCGTGCACGTCCTGGCCCTCAACGACGTGGGCGCGGCGACGACCGAGGTCGAGGAGGAGCTGGTCGAGGAGGTGCTGCCGATCTCGGAGGCCGCCCGCACGCTGGACGAGGTCCGCACCCAGCTCCGGAGCGCCACGAGCCTCGGCGACGAGCTCGCCGCACCGGACCGAGCGAGCCTGATCCGCGCCGCAGCCGAGGCGGAGGATGCGATCCAGACGCTCCTCGACGGCGCTGCGCTCAGCGAGGAGCGAGATGCCATCGAGGACGCCCTCGAGGTCGTCGCCGCGGCCCCCGACCTCTGGCTCGATGCGGCGCCGGACGAGATCGAGGGAGGTCTCGACCGCGCGGTCGAGACCCTGAAGACGGCGGAGCGCGTCGCGATCGTCGACGCAGCCGAGGAGGCTCGCGCCTCGACGACGGCGACCGTCGACGCCGCCCGTCGCGGCCTGGCGCTCGCCGCGATCGGCGTCGTCGGCATGCTCCTCGGAGGGTTCGCCACCGTCGCCGGCATCGCGCGGCCGCTGCGGCGACTCACCGCACACGTCCGCTCCGGCGGCGCTGCGGCGCAGCAGTACCGGGCCGTCCCCTCCGCCCTCGAGGAGATCCGCGAGCTGCGCGAGGCCTTGGCCGAGCTGAGCTCCAAGGTCGAGGGCGCTCGAGCCGAGCTCGAGCGGCAGGCGACCACCGATCCCCTCACGGGGCTGGCCAACCGGGCGGCGTTCACCGAACGGCTCGACTGCGGCGACGTGGCAGCGATCGCCCTGATCGACCTCGACGGGTTCAAGCTGGTCAACGACACCCACGGGCACGCCGACGGCGACCGGGTGCTCGTCGAGGTCGCCCGACGACTGGTGACCGTCGCCCGCCCGCAGGACCTCGTGGTCCGTCTCGGCGGCGACGAGTTCGCCGTGGTCATCGACGGTGACCCGGTGCGGATGGGTCAGCTGGCGACCCGGTCGGTCGCGCTCCTCGCCCAGCCGATCGACCTCGGCGACCGCCTCCTGTCCATCGGGGCGAGCGCGGGCTGGGCCGCCTGCTCCGAGGACCCGACCGACGTGGTGCGGCGGGCCGACCTCGCCCTCTTCGCGGCGAAGGAGGCGTCGGGGAACCAGGCGCTCGCGTACGCACCCTGGATGTCGGAGCGGGCTCGCCAGCTGGAGGAGCGCGAGCGGGAGCTGCGGGCCGCGCTGCGGTCCGACCACGTCCAGGTCGAGCTCGACCCGATCGTCCACCTCGGGACCGGTCGGTTGGCCGGGTACGAGGTGCTGGTCCACTGTCATCGGGAGGATGGTCAGCCGGCTGTCGGGTGTCGGTTCGAGGCGGAGCTCGAGGTCCACGGACTGGCCGACCAACTCGTCCTGCTCGTGCTCGACGAGGTCGCCGCCCTCCTGGATGCCGAGGACGTGGCGACCGCCGAGTCGGCTCCGTTCTACGCGGTGAACGTCCCGTCGTCGCTGCTGACGAGCGTGAGCGGCTTCGCCCCGGTCGCCGACCGCCTGCTCGCCGCGGACCTCCGGCCGGCCCGTCTGGTCCTCGAGATCCCGAGCCTCGGCCTCACCGAGGCACCCGAGGGTGTGATCGCCGAGCTGCGCCGCCTCCGCGGGACGGGCGTGCGGGTGACGGCCGACGAGGCCGGCGAGGGTGCGGCCATCCTCCCGCACCTGCACCGGCTCCCGATCGACGCGCTGAAGCCGGCGGTGTCGATCTTCCGCGACGTGATGTCCGACCAGCGTCGCGTCGCCGCCGTCGCCGCCGTCGCCGAGCTCGTCGCTGCCTACGGCCTGGAGCTCATGGCGGCCGGCGTCGACGACCCCGCCGTCGTGGCCGTCCTGCTGGAGCGAGGCATCGCGCTGGGGCAGGGTCCGGGGGTGAGCCCGGCCGGCTCGACGTCCCCCGTCGGAGCGGCCGAGCGTTGACGATGAGACACAGAGCTGCTTAGTGTTTCATCGTATGGGGACCGCTCGGAGCGGGGGAGCGGAGCTCTTCCGACGCTTGCCCGATGACAGCGCGGAGCTGCGCATCGTCGACGGCTTCGCCGAGTGCATCGACCGGTGGGGCTTCGACAAGACCACGATCGGCGACGTCGCCCGCGCCGCCGGCATGTCGAGGGCCACGGTCTACCGGGCGGTGCCCGGTGGCAAGACCGCCATCCTCGAGCTGCATCGCCGGCACCGCGTCGCCTGCTTCTTCGGCGATCTCGATGCCGCCGTCTCGCCCGACGCCGAGCTCGACGAGCTGGTCGTCGCGGTGCTCCACGCCGCGGCGCGGCTGCTCGCCGACGACCAGACCTTCCAGCGGCGCCTCGTCGAGCATCCCGATCAGCTGCTGCCCGAGCTCACCTTCCGCGGCCTCGACCGGATCTTCGCCGCGTGCCGGGTGTTCGTCGCCGGCCGCCTCGAGCCCCACCTCGACGCCACCGCCGCCGCTCGCACCGCCGAGTGGTTCGCCCGCCTCGTGCTCTGGCACGCGCTCGACGAGCGGGCGCCGACCGACCTGACCGACCTCGACCAGGTCCGCGCCTTCGCATCGGACCGCATCCTGCCCGCCCTGCGGGCGACCACCACGACCACGACCACCCTGGGGGACGACGCTCCATGACCGACATGCACGAGCTGATGGGCCGGACCGAGGCCAACGACCTCGACGAGATCCTGGCGGTGCCGCCGACCGATCCGAACGAGGTCATCCACTCCGTGGCCGACCACGCCGACACCATCTACACGTGGGACTACGAGAAGGGTCATCGCCCCCAGCTCGCCAAGCTCTACGAGAAGGCCAAGCGCGGGCAGTGGAACGGCGAGACCGACCTGCCCTGGGACACCGTCGTCGATCCCGAGGCCGAAGCCACCAAGCTCTACGAGACCACCGGTGGGCAGGACGTCCTGTTCGACTTCTCCGGGACGCCGGTGTCGACCTGGGGCCCGGAGGAGTGGGTGAGGTTCAACCAGGAGTCGCAGGCCTGGACCATGAGCCAGTTCCTCCACGGTGAGCAGGGCGCGCTGGTCTGCACGGCCAAGATCGTCGAGACCGTCCCGTGGATCGATGCGAAGTACTACGCCTCCACCCAGGTGGTCGACGAGGCCCGCCACGTCGAGGTCTTCGCCAAGTACCTCGACACCAAGATCGACAACAGCTACCCGATCAACCCCCACCTCAAGCTGCTGCTCGACGACATCGTCGCCGACAGCCGGTGGGACATGACCTACCTCGGCATGCAGATCATGGTCGAGGGCCTCGCCCTCGCCGCGTTCGGCTTCATGTACCAGCAGACCGAGGAGCCGCTGCTCAAGCAGCTGCTGCGCTACGTCATGAGCGACGAGGCCCGCCACGTCGCCTTCGGCGTGCTGTCGCTCAAGGAGGTCTACGGCGAGCTCACCGCCGACGAGATCCGCGAGCGCCAGGAGTTCGCCTTCGAGGCGGCCCTGCGCATGCGCGACCGCTTCCTGTCGGGTGACGTGTGGGAGCGGCTCGGGGTCGACCCCAAGGTCGTCATCCCCCGCATCTGGGGCAACCCGGACCAGCTCGAGTTCCAGCACCTGCTGTTCACCAAGATCGTCCCGAACTGCAAGAAGCTGGGTCTCCTCGACGCCGGTGACGCCTGGCTGCGGCGCCGCTTCGAGGAGATCGGCGTCATCCAGTACGAGGACTGGGTCGACACGGCTGAGGAGGTCGACGCGTTCGCCATCACCCGCGAGCTCGAGAGCGAGGCCGCGTCCGACAGATAGTGCGAACGGGTCAGGTTCCGGTTGACCTCCTGGCCGGTGTAAGTCATCCTTGACGCCATGGTGGTCTGCCATTGCCACGTGATCCGGGACGGAGAGCTCGCCGAGCTCGCCGCGGCCGGCGTGCGCACCCTCGACGAGCTGGCCGACCACTGCGATGCTGGACGGCGCTGTGGTTCGTGCGTCGAGACCCTGACCCGTATCCTCCAGGCGGTCGAGGCGAGCGACGAACGCGCCGCCTGACGTCCACCGACGAGGAGACAACGTGCAGGGTGACGAGCGGGTCATCGAGGTCCTCAACGACGTGATCACCGCGGAGTTGACGGCCATCAACCAGTACTTCCTGCACGCCAAGATGTGCGCCGACTGGGGGTACACGAAGCTCGCCGACTACACCCGCCACGAGTCGATCGACGAGATGAAGCACGCCGAGTCCCTCATCGACCGGGTGCTCTATCTCGAGGGCCACCCGAACCTGCAGCGGCTGGGCACCCTCCAGATCGGCGAGAACGTCGAGGAGCAGTTCCGGTCCGATCTCGCGCTCGAGTACCGCGCCGTCGAGCGGCTCCAGGGCGGCGTCGCGACCTGCCGCGAGATCGGCGACATCACCAGCGCGCAGCTGCTCGAGGACATCCTCGCCTCCGAGGAGGAGCACATCGACTGGCTCGAGGCGCAGCTCTCGCTGATCGAGCAGGTCGGATTGCAGAACTACCTGGCGACCCAGATCGCCTAGCGTCGAAGCATGGCCCAGACCTCCGACCCGACCACGCTCACCCTCCTGGGCCTGCGGCTCAAGGGCTTCGGCGGCGCCGGCGCCGTGGCGGACATCACCGGGCTCGACGAGGGTGAGGTCACCGGGATCCTGGAGGCGGCGAAGGCCGACGAGCTGGTCCTGCACCGCGAGGGCGGCCAGGTCTCGGGCTGGGCGCTCACGCCGGCCGGCCGGGCGAAGGGCGAGGAGCTTCTCGCCGCGGAGGTCGACGGCGCCGGCGCCCGCGACGTCGTGCACGGCGGCTACGAGGACTTCCTCGACCTGAACGGGCAGATGCTGCAGCTGTGCACCGACTGGCAGGTGCGGTCCGACGTCGGCGACGAGGTCCTCAACGACCACTCCGACGCCGACTACGACGCCTCGGTCATCGGCCGCCTCGAGGACCTCGACGGCGAGCTCGCCCCGATCCTGGACGACCTCGCGTCGACCCTGGAGCGGTTCGGCGGCTACCGGGGTCGGTTCGACAGCGCGCTCGACAAGGTCAGGGCGGGTGAGATCGAGTACTTCACCAAGCCCATCATCGCGTCGTACCACACGGTCTGGTTCGAGCTGCACGAGGACCTGCTGGCCTCGCTCGGCATCGACCGGGCCTCCGAAGCAGCGAGGGAGGGCTGACATGGCCCGGTTCGGACGTGTCCTCACGGCGATGGTCTCGCCGTTCGACGAGCGGGGCGAGCTCGATCTCGACGCCGCCGTGTCGCTGGCCCGGTGGCTGGTCGACCAGGGCAACGAGGGGCTGGTCGTCACCGGCACCACGGGCGAGAGCCCGACCCTGAGCCACGAGGAGGACGAGCGCCTCTGGCGAGCGGTCGTCCAGGCGGTGAGCGTTCCCGTCATCGCCGGCGCCGGCAACAACGACACCGCCAGCTCGATCGAGCGGGCCAAGGCGGCCGAGTCGGCCGGTGCGGCGGGCATCCTCGCCGTGACGCCGTACTACAACCGGCCGTCGCAGGCCGGGCTCGAGGCCCACTTCGGCGCCATCGCCGGGGCGACGACGCTCCCGGTCATGCTCTACGACATCCCGTTCCGCACCGGGCGCAAGCTCGAGAGCGCCACCATCGTCCGCCTCGCCGACGAGCACAGCAACATCGTCGCCCTCAAGGACGCGGCCGGGAACGTGCCGGCCACCGCGACGCTGATGACCGAGCTGCCGGCCGGGTTCGAGCTCTACTCCGGCGAGGACGTGCTCAACCTGCCGCTGATGTCGATCGGCGCGGTGGGGCTCGTCAGCGTCGCCGCCCACTGGGCTGCGCCCGAGATGGTGGCCATGTGGGACGCCTGGGAGCGGGGGGACACCGCCGAGGCTCTGCGCCTCGACCGGGCGCTGCGCCCGAGCTACGCGTTCGAGTCGTCCGACGCGGCGCCGAACCCGGTGCCGTCCAAGGCGATGATGCGGGTCCTCGGCCATGCCGTCGGCGAACCCCGGTTGCCGGTCGGACCCACACCTCCCGGTCTCGAGGACGAGGCCCGCCGCGTGCTCGCCGAGCTGCGGGGGTCGGCGCCGGCGTGACCGCGCCGGTCAGGGTCACCTTCCTCGGCGGTCTCGGCGACATCGGTCGCAATTGCGCCGTCCTCGAGCACCAGGAGCGGCTCGTCGTCCTCGACTGCGGCGTGCTCTTCGCCGGACCCGACGAGCCCGGCATCGACGTGATCCTGCCCGACCTGGGCTGGCTCGAGGAGCGGGCCGACCAGGTGGAGGCGATCGTGTTCACCCACGGCCACGAGGACCACGTCGGTGGCGCGGTCCATCTCGGGCGCATCGTCGACGCCCCGATGTACGGCTCGCCGTTCACGCTGGCCCTCGCCCGGTACAAGCTCGACGAGGCCGGCATCGGTGGCGGACGGGTTTACCGGGAGGTCCGCGACGGCGATCGGGTCCCGGTCGGGCCCTTGGAGGCGGAGTTCCTGCCCATCACGCACTCGATTCCGTGGGGGTTCGCCACGGCGTTCCACACGCCGCAGGGGATCATCATGCACTCGGGCGACTACAAGCTCGACCCCGATCCGGTCGACGGTCGGATGTCCGACCTCGCCCGCATCGACGAGCTCGCCGACGACCCGGGCGTGCGGGTGCTGCTCGCCGACTCGACCAACTCGCTCGACGAGGGTGAGAGCGGCGCCGAGCGCGACGTCGGCAAGGTGCTGCGCGGGATCGTCGACGAGCGGCCCGACCAGCGGATCATCGTCGCCTGCTTCTCGTCGCACATCCACCGGATCCAGCAGGCCGTCGAGGCCGCCATGGCGAACGGCCGCGTCGTGGCACCGGTCGGTCGCTCGCTCGATCGCAACGTGCGCATCGCCCGCGAGCTCGACCTGCTCGATCTCCCCGACGACCACCTGATCACCCCCGACGACGTGCACCGACTCGATCCCGGACAGGTGATGGTGCTCACCACCGGCTCCCAGGGCGAGCAGCTCGCCGGGCTGGCGCTCATGGCCCGGGGCGAGCACCGGGCGATCGCCGTGGGCGAGGACGACTGCGTCGTGTTCTCCTCGACGCCGATCCCCGGCAACGAGCACAACATCGACACCGTGGTCGACGGCCTCATCCGCAAGGGCGTCGAGATCATCGATCACCGCCAGCTCCCGGTGCACGTGTCGGGTCACGCCCGCCGCGGCGAGATCCGCACGCTGCTCCGCCATGCCCGCCCGGAGTGGTTCGTGCCGGTGCACGGCGAGTACCGGCACCTGCTCGTGCAGGCCGACCTCGGCGTCGAGACCGGCGTCGACGCGGCCAAGGCGGTGGTGGTCACCGACGGCGAGCAGATCATCGTCGACGACGACGGCCTCACGACCGAGCGGGTCGCGGCGGGCGGCTACCGCTACCTGCACGGCTCGATCGACGACGTCACCGAGTCGCTGCTCCAGGAACGCCTGATCATCGGGCGCGAGGGCTACGTGTCGATCGTGATCGTGGTCGACGGCGATCGTCGCGAGCTGCTCGCACCGCCCCGGTTGTCGACCCGCGGCTGGGTCGACCGGTCGCTGTCCGGCGAGCTGATCGCCGAGTGCGAGAAGGAGCTGGCCACCGAGGTCGAGCGCGTCCTGCACGCCGGCTCGAACGAGCCCGGCGACATCGAGCGGATCGCACGCCGCCTCGTCGGGCGCGCGACCGCACCCGGCGCCGGCCGATGCTGGTGCCGGCGATCATCTGGGCCTGAGGAGCGGTCGAGGGGGCACCGGTCGGGAGCGTTCGGGCCGCGTTCGCGACCGTGGCAATGCCACGGCTCAGCGGCGGGTCGCTGCTACCGTCCGTGGCGTCGTGGCCAATCGAACGTCTGCGCGCTCGTCGTCGAAGCAGCGGTCCTCGAAGCAGGGCCGAGGTCGGTCGCGCTCGTCGTCGTCGACGGCCTCGTCCACGCCGAAGTCGAAGCCCAAGCCGAAGGCCAAGCAGGAGGCCCGGGCCCGCTCGGCGCTCGCCGCCGGCCTGGCCGGTCGCCGCCACGAGATCATCGGCCTGCTGCTCGTCTGCCTGGGTGCCATCGCGCTGCTCGGCATCGCCGGCGACGCCGCCGGCCCGGTGGGTCGCGGCCTCGACACCGCGATGGGCGTCGTGCTCGGCCAGCTCCGGCTGGTGCTGCCCGTGGCGGGGCTGGGCCTCGGCGTCGCGCTGCTGCTCGAGCGCGAGGACGACCAGCGCGCCGACCGCCTCATCGTGGGTGGCCTCCTGCTCCTGCTCGCCGTCGCCGCGGGCATGCACCTGCTGTGGGGCTCGGGCCGCATCGGGGGCACCGCCGACGAGCTCGCCGAGGGTGGGGGTGTCGTCGGCTCGGTGCTCGGCGAGCCGCTCGATCGGCTGCTGGCCGTCGGAGCCTGGGTCGTGGTGGCGGTCGTCGCGCTGTTCGGCGTCGTCGTGCTCCTCGACCGCCCGATCCGCGAGGTGATCGAGGTCGCCTGGCGTGCGGTCACCTCGGCGTTCGGCTGGCTGTCGGAGCAGCTCCTGCGCCTCGCCTCGCTCGACGGCGACCGGCGCGACGAGCCCGAGCCGGTCGTGGCGACACCGGAGCCGGTGCCCGACCTCGACGTCACCGACGACACCGCCGCCGTCGAGGAGGCGGCCGAGCCCACGCCGCCGCGCCCGGCCCCGAAGGTCGACCTCAGCCAACCGGTGACCGCCGAGCAGATCGCCCTCGACCTCGACGAACGCCCCGCCCGGGGCGACTGGAAGCTGCCACCGTTGTCGGTCCTGGGCCGCAGCGCCGACGAGGACGTCGACGAGGCAGCCGTCGTCGAGGGCGCCCGCACCCTCCAGGAGGCGCTGGCCTCCCACGGCGTCGAGACCCGGGTCGTGGGCATGACCGTCGGCCCGACGGTCACGCGCTACGAGCTCGAGTTGGCGCCAGGCGTGAAGGTCGCCCGGGTCACGAGCCTCAACAAGGACATCGCCTACGCGATGGCCTCGCCCGACGTCCGGATCCTCGCCCCGATCCCGGGCCGGTCGGCCATCGGCGTCGAGGTCCCCAATCGCCGGCGGCAGCTGGTCACGATCGGCGACATCCTCACCTCACCCCAGGCCCACCAGTCGACTCGTGCGCTCGAGGTGGCGCTCGGCCGCGACATCGCCGGGCGGCCGGTGATGGCCGACCTCTCGAAGATGCCGCACCTGCTCATCGCCGGCGCGACCGGTGCGGGCAAGTCGAGCTGCATCAACTCGATGATCACGTCCCTGCTGATGCGCACCACGCCCGATCAGGTGCGGATGATCCTCGTCGACCCGAAGATGGTCGAGCTCGGCCAGTACGGCAGGGTCCCGCACCTGCTCACCGAGGTGGTCACCGATCCGAAGAAGGCGGCCAACGCGCTCGCCTGGGCGTGCCGCGAGATGGATCGTCGGTACGAGCTGCTGTCCGGCGTCGGGGTGCGCGACATCGACGGCTTCAACGAGGCGGTCGCCTCCGGCGAGCTGGCCGAGCGCGTGCCGGCCGAGGTGCCCGTCGAGGCGTTGCCCTACATCGTGGTGGTGGTCGACGAGCTCAACGACCTGATGATGGTCGCGGCCCGCGACGTCGAGGCCTCCATCACCCGGATCGCCCAGAAGGCCCGCGCGGTCGGCATCCACCTCGTCATCGCCACGCAGCGCCCCTCGGTGAACGTCATCACCGGCGTCATCAAGGCCAACGTGCCGGCCCGGCTCGCCTTCGCGGTGTCGAGCCTCGCCGACAGCCGCGTGATCCTCGACCAGCCGGGGGCCGAACGGTTGGTCGGCAAGGGTGACGCGCTGCTGCTTGGGCCCTCGTCGAGCACCGCCCAGCGCATCCAGGGCTGCTGGGTCGAGGAGCACGAGATCCGCGAGGTCGTCGGCGCCTGGCACCGGCAGGCCCCCGAGGTCGACTATCACGAGGGCGTCGAGGGCGCCGTCGAGTCGAGCGAGGCCGGCCCGGCCGGCGCACCGGGCCCCGCCGGCGCGCCCGTCGCCACCGAGCCGATCGACCTCGTGACCGCTCCACCGGCGGGCGGCGACGACGAGGACGACCTCATCGAACGGGCCAAGGACCTGGTGGTACGTTCCCAGCTCGGTTCCACCTCGATGCTGCAACGCAAGCTGCGGATCGGGTTCGCCCGCGCCGGACGGGTCATGGACGAGCTGGAGGAGCGTGGCGTGGTCGGACCATCGGAGGGCTCGAAGGCCCGCACGGTCCTGATGTCCGTCCAGGAGCTCGAGGAGCAGCAGTCCTCATGAGCGACCCCGAGCTCGGGGAGCAGCGATCCTGATCTCGCGGCGAGCGCCCATCTGATGGACTACGCGTTCCTCGTCGTCGGCGTGGTGCTGCTCGCCAAGGCCGCCGATCAGTTCGTGATCGGCTCGGTGCGGGTCGCCAACGTGCTCCGCATCTCGACGATCGTCATCGGCGCCGTGGTGATGGGCTTCGGCACCAGCGCGCCCGAGATGGTCGTGTCGGGCATCGCGGCGGGCGGCGGTGAGCTCGACGTCGGGGTCGGGAACATCGTCGGCTCCAACATCGCCAACCTCACGCTCGTGCTCGGGGTCGCCGGTGTCATCACCGCGATCGCCATCCCGTCGAGCGTGCTGCGGCGCGAGGCGCCGATGTCGATGGCGTCGCTGGTGATCTTCGCCGTGCTCGTCCAGGACGGTCTGCTGTTCTGGGAGGGCCTGGTGCTCGCCGGTGCCATGGCGGCCGCCCTCACGATCGTCCTGCTCGGCGCACGGTCCGGAGCGCCGCCCCCGGCGGGCGAGCTCGACGAGCTGCTGACCGACGACCCGCCCGAGATCAAGGTCGAGCTGGTGCGTACCCTGCTCGGTCTCGCCGGCACGGTCGGCGGGGCCTGGCTCCTCGTGCGCGGCGCCACCAACATCGCCGACGACAACGGGCTCTCGGGCGGCTTCGTCGGCCTCACCCTCGTGGCGGTCGGCACCTCGCTGCCCGAGCTCGTGACGACCGTGCTCGCCGCCAGGAAGGGCCAGACCGACCTCATCGTCGGCAACCTGCTCGGCTCGAACCTGTTCAACTCGTTCGCCGTGGGTGCGGTCACCGCGCTGTTGGGCAACGGGCCGCTGGACGATCCCGACCTCGACGGGCTGCCGATCCTGATGATGATCGGCATCGGCTTCATCGCCTGGGCGTTCATGGCGCAGGGTCGCAAGATCAGCCGGTGGGAGGGTGCGGTCCTGCTCGTCCTGGCCGTCGCCTGCGTGCCGTTCCTCCCCAGGTAGACCACCGGGCGGGCTACGGTGCCCGGCATGGCGGGGACGAGCGAGCACGACTTCACACCGCTGGCCGAGGGGCTGCAGTTCCCCGAGGGGCCGGTGTGGATGTCCGACGGCAGCGTGCTCGTCGTCGAGATCGCCCGCGGCACGCTGACCCGCGTCGGGACCGACGGGGCGGTCGAGGTCGTGGCGGAGTGCGGCGGCGGGCCCAACGGCGCGGCCATCGGGCCGGACGGCCACGTCTGGGTGTGCAACAACGGCGGCTTCGAGTGGCACCACTACGGGAGCTACCTCATCCCCGGGAACCAGCCACCCGACTACGCGGGCGGTTCGATCCAGCGGGTCGACCTGGCCGATGGGTCCGTCGAGACCGTCTACGCCGAGGTGGGCGGCAACGGTCTGCGGGGGCCGAACGACCTCGTCTTCGACGGTGAGGGCGGCTTCTGGTTCACCGACCACGGCAAGACCCGGCCCCGCGACCGCGATCGGGGCGGCCTCTACTACGCCCTGGCCGACGGGTCCGAGGTGCGCGAGATGGTGCACCCGATGGACGCCCCGAACGGCGTCGGCCTGTCTCCCGACGGCAGCCGCGTGTACGTCGCCGAGACCCACCAGGGCCGCGTGCTCGCCTTCGACCTCGACGGCCCCGGCCGCCTCGCCGGCGAGCCGGCACCCGACCGGGCCCAGCCGGTCTGCCTGGCGACGCTGCCCGACCTCCAGCTGCTCGACTCGATGGCCGTCGACTCGGCCGGCAACGTCTGCGTCGCGACGATCCGCAACGGAGGGATCACCGTCGTGGAGCCCGGTGGCGAGGCCGAGGGCATCGAGCACGTCGCCTGTGACGATCCGCTCACGACCAACATCTGCTTCGGCGGCGCCGACCTGACGACGGCGTTCATCACGCTGTCGGCGACCGGCCGCCTGGTGTCGACCACCTGGCCCCGCCCTGGCCTGGCGTTGGCCCACGGTTCGTAGACTGTCGCCGATGCCCGATCGGTACTGGCTCGAGACGCTCGGCTGCCCGAAGAACCAGGTCGACTCGGACAAGCTCGAGGGCACGTTGGCGGCGGACGGCTTGCGCCCGGCGGCGACCCCGGGCGAGGCCGACGTCGTCGTGGTCAACACCTGCGCGTTCATCGAGTCGGCCCGCCAGGAGTCGATCGACACCATCCTCGAGCTGAGCGACCAGCGCCGAGACGGCGCCCGGCTCGTCGTGACGGGCTGCCTGGCCGAGCGCCACGGTGCCGAGCTGGCCGAGGCGCTGCCCGAGGTTGATCGCGTCGCCGGCTTCGGCCACGAGGTGCTCGCCGACGAGCGCCTCGCCGTCGGGCGCCGGGTCGATCACCCCGAGCTGTCGCTCGCCCCGGCCGACGGCGACGTCCCCGACTTCGATCTCCTCAACCTGGCCCGCCCGGCGTCGGGTCGGCCGTGGGCGTACATCAAGGTGGCCGAGGGCTGCGACCGGGCCTGCGGGTTCTGCGCCATCCCGTCGTTCCGGGGCAAGCAGCGCTCCCGCAGCACCGAGTCGATCCTCGCCGAGGTCGAGGCGCTCGACGTGCGCGAGATCGTCCTCGTGGCGCAGGATCTCGCCCGCTTCGGCGCCGATCAGGGCCGCCGTGGCGAGATCATCCCGCTCGTGCACGCCGTGAGCGACCGGGTCGACCGGGTGCGGCTGTTGTACCTCTACCCCTCCGAGCTCACCGACGAGCTCATCGACACGATCTGCTCGACCGGCGTGCCGTACTTCGACCTGTCCCTGCAGCACGTCTCGCGGCCGCTGGTCCGTCGCATGCGCCGGTGGGGCGACGGTGCGACCTTCCTCGAGCGCATCGAGACGATCCGTGCGAGGGAGCCCGACGCCGCGCTCCGGTCGAACTTCATCGTCGGGTACCCCGGCGAGACCGAGGACGATCACGAGCAGCTCCTCGCCTTCGTCGAGCGGGCGCAGCTCGACTGGTGCGGGTTCTTCCCGTTCAGCCCCGAGGAGGGAACGTACGCCGTCGGGCTCGACGGGCACGTGCCCGAGGCGCTGATGCTGGAGCGGCTGGCCGAGCTGTCCGAGCTGCAGGACGCCATCACGGCCCGTCGGCGCGACGCCCTCATCGGTCGCTACGTCGAGGTGCTCGTCGACGAGCCCGGCGTGGGTCGCTCGTTCCGCGAGGCCCCCGAGATCGACGGCGTCATCTCCCTCCCGACGACGGTCGAGGTCGGCTCGACGACGACGCTCCGGGTCGTGTCCGCGCTGGGCCCCGACCTGGTCGCCGAACCCGTGACCGAGCCCGCCGCCACGTGACCGGCACCGGCTACCACCCGAGCAAGATCGTCACGCCGGCGAACCTCATCACCATCGCGCGCCTGGTGCTCTCGGTCCCGTGGATCTTCCTCGTGGCCCGCGACGGCGCGACGTGGCTCACGTTCGGGCTGGGTTTCGTGCTCGCCGCCACCGACTTCGTCGACGGGTGGTTGGCCCGCAAGCAGGGCACGACCAACTCCGGGGCCTTCCTCGACCCGCTGGCCGACAAGGTGCTCGTGCTCGGCGGCATGTTCGCGCTCGTGGTGCGCGGCCGCTTCGATCCGCTGCCGGTCGGTCTGATCGCGGGCCGTGAGCTGATCATCAGCGGCTGGCGCAGCTACGCCGGCCGGCGGGGCGTCTCGGTCCCGGCCCGCACGGCCGCCAAGTGGAAGACGTTCGTGCAGCAGCTCGCCATCGGCGCGGCGATCCTGCCGCTGCTGGCCACCCGCAGCGACACGCCGGCCGACGTCCTGCTCTGGACCGCGGTGGCGCTCACACTGTGGACCGGCGTCGACTACCTGCGAGACGCCGGGCGGATCATGAGAGGGGCTGCGTGAGGGCCGAGGTCGTCGCCATCGGGACCGAGCTGCTGCTGGGGCAGATCGTCGACACCAACTCGTCGTGGATGGGGGAGCAGCTCGCCCTCGCGGGCATCGACTCGTTGCACCAGACCAAGGTGGGCGACAACGCCGACCGCATCCGCGGTGCCATCGAGCTCGCCCTGAGCCGGTCCGACGCCGTGATCTGCTGTGGCGGGCTCGGGCCGACCCAGGACGACATCACGCGCGACGTCATCGCCGACCTGATGGGCGTCGAACTGGTCCTCGATGAGGAGATCGCCGACCGGATCCGATCCATGTTCGAGCGGCGAGGCCGCACCATGCCGGCGAACAACCTGTCGCAGGCGATGGTGCCCGTCGGCGCGTCCACCATGGCGCAGCAGCCGGGGACCGCACCGGGACTCGTCGCACCGATCGGCTCACAGGTGATCTACGCCGTGCCCGGCGTGCCCCGGGAGATGCGCGAGATGGTGCTCGGCACCGTGATCCCCGACCTGCGTCGCCGATCGGGCGAGACCGCCGTCATCCGGTCACGGGTGCTGCGCACGTGGGGCGAGAGCGAGTCGGGCCTGGCCGAGCTGCTCGCCGATCGCATCGACGAGCTCGACGCCGACCGGTCGCGGACCCTCGCGTTCCTCGCATCGGGGATCGAGGGCATCAAGGTCCGGGTCACGGCCAAGGCCGCCGACGAGGCGGCGGCCCTTGCCGTGCTCGACGAGGAAGAGCAGCACCTCCGGTCCCTGCTCGGCGAGCTCGTCTTCGGGCTCGACGACGAGACCATGGAGCACGCCGTGCTCGACCTCCTCCGATCGCGGGGGTTGACGCTCGCCGTCGCCGAGTCGCTGACCGGCGGCCTGCTCGCCACCCGCCTCACCGATGTGCCCGGCGCCAGCGACGTGTTCCGTGGCGGCATCGTCTCCTACGCGACCGACGTCAAGCACGAGCTGCTCGACGTCCCCGCCGGACCGGTGGTGTCGGCGGCGGCCGCCGAGGCCATGGCGGTCGGGGCCCGCACCCGACTCGGCGCCGACGTGGGCCTCTCCACCACCGGCGTCGCCGGGCCGACCGAGCAGGAGGGGCAGCCGGTCGGGACCGTGCACCTCGGCATCGCGATCGGCGACGAGGTCTTCTCGCGGCAGCTGCACCTGCCCGGCGACCGGACCCAGATCCGCCAGTTCTCCGTGATCTCGGTGCTCGATCTCTTCCGTCGCCACCTCGTGGCCTGAGCCGTGGCGCGCTGCTTCGTGTCGCTGCGTCCGCCGTCGCACGTGGTCGAGGCCGTCGCCGCCGAGTGTCGTGGCGAGCAGCGGGGCCTGCGCTGGTCGCGGCCGGCCGACCACCACGTGACGCTGCGGTTCTTCGCCGACGTCGACCCCGGGCAGCTGATCGAGGCCGTCGGCGCCGTCGAGCACGAGCCCGTCGACGTGCGGGGCGGCCCGGCGCTGCTGGAGATCTTCGAGGGGGTCGTGGCCCTCCCGATCACCGGCGCCGACCCGCTCGCCGGCTCCGTCCTGGACGCGACCGGCCACCTCGCATCGTTCGAGCGCCCGTTCCGCGGCCACCTCACCGTGGGCCGCCTCGCCGCTCCGGCGGTCGGCACCTTCGTGCCGCGCCCCTGTGTCGTGGCCTGGCGGGCGGAGTCGCTCCTCGTCGTCGAGAGCCGGCCCGTCGCCGGCCGCCACGACCACATCACGCTGGCCGAGCTGCCGCTGTCGACGGGCGCGGGGTGAGGTTCCGGCCCGGTCGTTCGACCCGCTGACCTGGTAGCGTCCCGCTCCGCACATCGCTCGACGCGCTGTGCGCGGGTGTGGGGCGGAAGAGGGCGGGGATGTCGGCGAGGTCCGACGAGCAGGTCGCGGGGCGGGCGCACTTCGAGTTCGCGGGCGACAACCGGGGCCAGATCGCCGTCGGTGACCACAACAACGTCCAGACCACGATCGTCCACAACGAGGCCGGCTCGCTCGTCCTCTCCCCGGGCGACGACGGGAAGTACTACACGGAGCGGCCGCTCCCCCTCGCGCCGACGAGCCTGCCCTTCGAGCGTCTCGTGGGACGCGAACGGTTCGTCGAGGGCGTCACGGGAGCTCTCGCAGCCCGCGAGCCCGTCCAGGTCGTCGCGAAGGACGGCTGGGGCAAGTCGGTCTTCCTGCGCTGGCTCGTGCACACCGGTCAGGTCGAGGCACGGCCCGACGGCATCATCACCCTGTCGGTGAAGGACCTGCCGCTCACCGACATCCAGCAGCTGCTGTTCGAGTCCCGCTACGAGTGGATCGTCGAGGACGAGCGGCTCAAGGCGAGCTCCGAGGGCATCGCGCAGTCGCTCGCGACGCTCGACGCCCTCATCGTCGTCGACGACGTCGGGCCCGGTGTCGACGTGGACGCGCTGCGGCGCAGCGCAGCAGCGTCGCAGTGGGTGCTCGCCGGCCAGAAGCGGCTCATCAGCGGCGAGGGCCACATGGTCCGGCTCAAGGGCCTGGACCTCGACGCGAGCCTCGAGGTGCTCGGGCGGGCGATGGGGGAGGAGCTCGAGGACGCCGATCGGCAGCTGGCGGAGCGACTCGTCGAGCTCGTCGAGGGTCGCCCCGGTGAGCTCGTCCTCGTCGGCGAGGCGGTCGCGGACGAGGAGACCACCCTCGAGGAGGCGGTCGCCGACCGCGACCCGGGCCCGCCGCGGCTGGTCGCGGTCGATCGGCTCGACCCGGTCGAGCGGGACGCCCTGGCGCTGCTGCGAACCAGCGCCCCGATGACCGGTGAGCAGCTCGGCGTGGCGCTCGGCATCGACGACGGCCCGGAGCTCTTCGATCGGCTGGTCGCCAAGGGCCTCTTCACGGCGGCGGCGAGCCCGCCCCGGCTGGACCCGGACGTCGTCGACGACCTGGGGGGACGGCTCGACGAGATCCCGGTGCGGCGCACCGCCCTGGCCAACCTCACCGCCTGGGCCGGCGCGCCCGACACCGACCGCGACGAGGTGGCCGCGGCGGGACCGATCGCGGTCGCCCTGATGCGCGATGCCGCCGCCCGCGAGGACGATCGGCTCTGCTTCGGTGCCGCCCGAGCGTTCGACGCCCACCTCCCGCTCGCCGCTCGGTTCGGGCTGTGGGAGCAGGTGATCGAGCTCGGGCGCGGTGCCGCCGCCTCGCTCGGTCCGGCCGAGCAGGCGTGGGCCACCAACCAGGCCGGTGTGCTCGACTGGGCCGCCGGCCGCAGGTGGCGGGCCCACCTGAAGTTCCGCCGGTCCCAGCGCATCGCCCGTCGGGGTCGCGTCGAGGACGTCGCGAGGGTCGCCCGTCACAACCGGGGCACGATCAGGCCGTTCTGGTGGCAACAGGCCGCCGTCGTCGGCGCGCCGGTGCTCGTGGCGCTCGTGGCCGCCGTGCTGCTGTGGCCGGGTGGTTCGTCGGATGATCCAGCCGCCGCCCGCCGACCGGTCACGATCACCTACACCAGCGAGGACGGCCCACCGTTCCGCTTCTCGGCGACCTGCGGCGACGTCGGCCTCTTCGACGCGCCGCTCCGATGGAACGACCCGATCGTCCTCGATGCCGTCTCGTCGTCCGAACCCTGCGCGTTCGGGACCGACGGACTGGAGGACGGGGTCGCGTTCGGGCGACAGGCCTCGGTGTCGTCCGACGACTGGACGGTCCTCATGTCGGTGAACGGCCAGGTCGCCGCCTCGGCGACGAGCATCGAACCGGGCCGCGAGCCGATCGAGATCCTCCTGACCGCCATCGAGTCGCGGGGGCCACCGCTGGCGAGGCTGACCGTCCGGGTCGCGCTGCCCAACGACGCCGACGTGGACGGCGTCCGGGTGACCATCGACTGCCGGCCGCGCCTGGGCGGCACGATCGACCCGCCCTTCATCACGCCGGATCAGGAGTGGGTCTCGGTCGACCGCAAGGCCGGTGACACCTGCGACGTCGTCCCGCCCGAGCAGCTCGACGGCGACCTCGACCTGGTCGACATCCAGACCGACTCCGAGGCCTCCGAGGTCACCGAGCGGTCGGCGTCCGTGACGCTCGCCTCCGACGTCGTCGTCACGGTCTTCTACGTGGCGCCCCCGCCGCCGCCGACCGCTCCGCTGCGGCCGGTGGCGGTCATCGAGGCGAGCCCCCGCGACGGCCCGGCCCCGCTCGTCGTGGACTTCGACGGATCGGCGTCGACCGGCGAGGTCGCCGAGCATCGATGGGACTTCGGTGATGGTGCGACGGCCGAGGGGGCCGCCGTGACGCACTCGTACGCCGAGCCCGGCACCTACACCGCGACCCTGGTGGTGGCCGACGGCGCCGGGCAGCCGTCCCAGCCGGCGTCGGTCACGATCGTCGTGACCCAGCCGGAGGAGCCTCGCCCGGAGCCGGTGGCGGCGATCAGCGCGTCGCCGACCCGGGGTGTGGCGCCGTTGGTCGTGAGCTTCGACGGTTCGGCGTCGAGCGGCGACGTCGCCGAGTACCGGTGGGACTTCGGTGACGGGGGAGCGTCGGCGACGGGCGTCACCGCGTCGTATCGCTACGAGCGGCCGGGCACCTACGAGGCCACGCTGGTCGTGGTCGACGCCGACGGGCGCCGGTCGGCCCCGACATCGGTCTCGGTCCTCGTGACCGACGTCGACAACGAGGCGCCGACGGCGCGCCTCACCGCTCGGGCCGATCCCGACGACCGCCTGCGGTACTCGTTCGACGGTTCGGGGTCGACCGACGCCGACGGCGACATCGCCGGCTACCGCTGGGACTTCGGCGATGGCGAGCGGCGGGAGACGACCGGGCCCGTCGTCGATCACGTCTACGTCGAGCGCGGCACGTACTCGGTCGAGCTCGTCGTGGTCGACGACGACGGTGCGGCGAGCCCACCCGAGCGGATCGCCATCCAGATCGCCGACCGCAACGATCCGATCGCCCGTGCGACCGCCAGGGCCGGTGCGGACCCGTCGACCTTCACCTTCGACGGTTCGGACTCCGAGGGAGACCTCATCAGCTACGAGTGGGACTTCGGCGACGGCGGCGTGGCCACCGGCGTCACCACGACCCACACCTACGCCGAGCCCGGCGTCTACGACGTCCAGCTGACGGTCGGGAACACCGCCGGCGACACCCACACCGCGACGCTGCAGGTCGAGATCGAGCCGCGGGCGGTCCCGTGTCGGCCACGACTGGCGCACGAGGCGATCGGCCTGGAGGCGGTCGGCGGCGGCTCGATCCCGCTCGACGACCTCACGGCACCCGGCCGCACCGTCTCCGAGGCCTGGTTGACGTGGGTCCAGCGCGACGGCTCGGTCGTCGACGTCGAGGGGGTCGACGGCGAGACCACCTCGCCGCCGATCGGCGTGGCCCGGCATCGGAGCACCACCTGGCGGGCGTACGAGCTCGATGTCACGAGGGTCGTCCGCGCTCGCCCCGGTTCGTCCCTGGACATCACCGTCGTCGAGGGTGAGGTGTTCGGCGCCGTGCTGGTTGCGGCCACCTCGGTCGAGGGGTGCACGACGCCGACCGAGACCCTGAGGGACGTCACCGGTCCCGGCGGTGACCTGCTCGACTGGGTCTACTTCCGGACAACTGGCGCCGAACGGAGCCGACCCGCCGTCGTGGATCTGGCGGCGTCGGCCGGCCGGGATCGCACGGTCGAGCTCGCGGTCAGCGTCGCGGGGATCGACTCGGACGACGAGCAGGGTCAGCCGCCCTACGGGTGTCGCGATCATCGGCTGGTGGTCGAGATCGAGGGCGACGGTGCGGTCGAGCTGCTCGACGTGTTCGGGCCGAACGTCGCAGGGTGCGAACGACCGCAACCGCCGACGCCTCGCGTCGTCGTCGCTGACGGCACCCGCTACGTCGCACCCGAGTGGGCGACGGTGGAGCTGCTGGTCGACGTTCCGGCCGATGCGACGGAGATCCGACTGACCTTCGTCTCCGACGCGGTCGACCGGCGTGCCTCGGGGCCCGACTCCCGGTTGGGCGCATCCGGACTGATGGTCCGCCAGGTGGTGGCGGTGGTGCTCGATGACTGACGGACGAGAGGAACGACGATGGGCGGGGAGTTCAACTTCGGTGGCGACAACACCGGGCAGATCACCAACGGTGACCACAACACGGTCAGCCAGCGCGTCGAGGCCAGGCCCGAACGGGAGATCGATCTGACCGACGAACGGTCGGATCGGGCGGAGCGGCCCCAGGCGTCGAGGATCTTCATCTCGCACGCCCACGCCGACCTGGCGCTCGCCGACCCGCTCGTCGAGCTGCTCCGGCTCGGGGTGGGCGCGGAACCCGCCGACATCTTCTGCTCGTCGATCCAGGGCCAGGGGATCGGGGCCGGCGAGCGGTGGCTGGACGTCCTGGCCAACGAGTTGAACCAGACGAAGCTGGTGGTGATCCTGATCACCCCGGCCTACCTGGCGAGCACGTTCTGCATGTGCGAGCTCGGGGCGCTCTGG
The DNA here is from genome assembly GCA_039818945.1 of Actinomycetota bacterium. Lineage (GTDB taxonomy): Bacteria > Actinomycetota > Acidimicrobiia > Acidimicrobiales > Poriferisodalaceae > JBCBSZ01. The sequence continues at coordinate 84,148 of JBCBSZ010000002.1, read as the reverse complement.
ATCAAGGAGATCCCGAGCGTGCCGCTGGTGGTGCCTCCGGTCGAGATCGCCGGACTCTCGGGCATCCTCGAGCAGACCCAGGTGCTGTCGATCGAGAGCCCTGCGTCCATCGACCAGCTCGGCGAGCGAGCGGCCGAGGCGGTCGGGAAGACGGTCTCCCTGACGGAGTGGGCCCGACGTCGAGACGCCTTCCTGTCCGCCCGGCCCGAGGTCGCGGCCCCGTAACATCGGCGCCGTGCTGAGCCTCGACGTCCAGGTCTGGCGGGTCTTCCTCCACGTCATCGCCGCCACGGTGTGGGTCGGCGGCCAGCTCGTGCTGGCGGGCCTGCTCTCCACGCTGCGCGGCCTCGGCGACGACGCCCCCCGTCAGGCGGCCCGCCGCTTCAACGCGCTCGCCTGGCCGGCCTTCGCCGTGCTCGTCGTCACGGGCATCTGGAACCTCCTCGAGGTCGATGTGGGCGACACGTCGACCGAGTACCAGGTGACGCTGGGGCTCAAGCTGCTGCTCGTGGCGGCCTCCGGTGTCGGCGCGTTCGTGCACTCGAACACCACGTCGAAGGTCGTGCTGGCCGTCGGTGGAGCAGCGTCGGCCGTCGGCGGCATCGCCGCGCTGCTCCTCGGCATCTCGCTGTCGATGGGGGCCTGATCAGGCCGGTCGCGCCTCGGCGGGCAGGAGCTCGTAGAGGCCGGCGACGTCGGTGACCACGATCCGGCCCCGATGGCCGCGCTCGACGATCTCACCCCGCTCGAGCTCGCCGAGCACCTCGTTCGCCTTGCGTCGATCGGCGCCGGCCATGTTGGCGAGGGTCTCCTGTGTGATCGGGACGACCGCAGGACCCTCGCCGTGGTCGTTCGCGGCGACGAGGGCGGCGAGCCGGCGGAGGACGCGCTGGCGTGCGTCGAGCCGGCTGCTCTCGAGCACGCGGCTGCTGGTGTCCCGCAGCTTCGTGGCGAGGATCGTGACGAGGGCCCGGTCGATCGACGGGTACGACGTCCGCAGCGAGTCGAGCTGCGCGCCGGTGATCGTCAGCGTCGTGGTGTCCTCGAGCGCGACGGCCGTCGCCGTTCGCAGCGAGTCGTCGAGGAGCACGCTGAGCTCACCGAGGAGCTCGGACCGGCCGAGGACGTTCACGATCACCGAGGCCCCGGTCAGATCGGACATCGAGACCGCGACCGAGCCCGACGCGATCAGGTGGAGTTGCTCGTTGTGGTCGCCCTCGTGGAAGAGGGTGTCGCCGCGGCGGTAGCGGCGCGGCGTCGCGGTTCGACGCAGCGCCGCCTCGGCGCGCGACCCGATCATCTCGAAGAAGGACTCCGTCCCCACCCCGCTCCTGCTCCCCACGACCACCCGCCGCGGCGACTCTACCGCCGTGTCCGGAATCGGACACGGTCGTGGGGCGGGCGGCACAGACGCCCGACCAGGTCGTTCGTAGGTTCGTCGTCGTGGGACGAGTGGGGGACTCCATGAGCGATCACTGGACCGAGGCACCGTCGGCAGAGGGCATGCGCGCGATCGTCGACGAGGGGGTCGGGGCGCTGCGCGCGACCTGCGAGCTGCTGCGGCATCCTGCCGGTCGTCAGCTCTTCGACGCCGAGGCCAACACCCGGATCGACGAGCTCGTCGACGGGCTCGAGCGACTGGCCTCCATCTTCGTGACGCCCGCGCCCCGCCCCCGCCGCGGGCCCCGGGTGCGGATCCAGCTCCTCGGCGAGATGCGGGTGTGGGTCGACGACCGCCCCCTCGACGGGTGGCGGAGTCGCAACGGCAAGGCCATCCTCGCCCGGCTCGCCGTCGCCCGGCCGCAGGGTGTGCCCTTCGCCGAGCTGCTCGCCGACGTGTGGCCCGACGCTCCCTACGACGGGGCCCGCAACCGGGTGCACGTCGCCATCCACAAGCTGCGTCGGGTCATCGGGGGCGACTGCGACGAGCTGGTCACGCACGTCGGCGACCGGTACCTCCTCGCCGGTCCCGAGCTCGTCGACGTCGACCTCGATCGCGCCCTCGCCGCCTTCGTGCAGGGCCGTCGCCTGGCCGAGGAGGGCAACGTCGCAGCGGCCATGGTGGCGCTCGGCGCCGCCCTGGCGGTGCCCATGGGCGAGCTGTGCGCCGGGGAGGAGGGGTCGGACTGGATCGACCGCCATCGCCGGCACGTGACCTGGCGGTTGTGCGACGAGCTCCACCGCCTCGGCGACATCGCCCTCGCTCACGGCGAGCTGGCGCACGCCGGCGCCGCGGCGACCCGGGCGTTGGAGCTCGACGGCGCCGACGAGGTCGCCCATCGACTGATGATCCAGGTGCACCTGGCGGCCGGACGGGCCGATCTCGCCCGCGAGCAGTTCCGCCGGTGCTCCCAGACGATGCAGGCCGAGCTGGGTCTCGCTCCGCTGGCGGAGACCGGCGCGCTGCTCGACGAGGCCTGCTGACGATCGCAGGTATCAGGAGCGGGTCGAGCCGACTCCGATCAACGGGAGGTGAGCGGTGATGGGGATCGCGACGAACGAGCGGCTGCCGGGTGCACGGCGACTGCGGGTGAGCTATGCAGCGAGGGAGTGGCGGCTGCGATGCGCGGAGGCGCGACGCGGGCGACCCGTCGACGAGAGGGACAGATCATGAGCGGACCATGGGGGAGCAACTTCCTCATCGACGACACGACCGACGGACCCGTCCAGCTCGGTCAGCTCGATGCGAAGCAGTTCGTGCTGCGGAGCCGCATCGAGTTCACCGGCGACATGGGGTTGCCCGCGGAGAAGTACGCGCACATCACGGACTCGATGAAGAAGGACGCCGCCATCCTGGTGCCCGGCGAGCGGTCCGACCTGGCCTCCGTGCCACCCTTCATGCGGTGGTTCGCGAACCCGTACGGCGAGTACACGCCGGCGGCGCTGATCCACGACAAGCTGATCGTCGACGAGCCCAACGGCGGCCCCCTGAAGGACGACGCTGCCTCCGATCGGTTCTTCCGGTTCATGCTCGAGTCGGTCGGCGTGCCGTACTTCAAGCGCTGGATCATGTGGGCGGCCGTGGCGCTGCGCACCCGGTGGGCTGTGGGGGGCTGGCGTCGGATCGGGCTCGTGGCGTGGGTCGTGCTGGCCGCCATCGGCATCTGGGCCTTCGGTGTCGCCGCCGTCTCCATCGTCTGGGACACCGCGACGCCCGGCGACATCGGCGCCTGGGCGCTCCTGGGCATCTCGGTGGTCATGCCCTTCGCCGCGGGTGCGCTGTGGGGCAAGCAGTGGGGCGCCTCGCTGGTCGCCGCGATCGCCGCGCCCTGGATCCTCCCACCGACGATCCTCGCCGTCCTCGGCACCGGCATCTACCTCGCCCTCGAGTGGGTCGGGAAGCTGGTCAGCGGCGAGTAGAAGAACGCCCTTCCGCAGCCCGGCGCGGTGGTGGAAGACTTCCTTCGTGGGGTTGCCGGTGGGGGGCAACCGGGCGTGGGCGATGCTGTTCACCGACCTGGAGGCGAGCACGGAGCTCCTCGCCGCGCTCGACCAGGCGTACGAGCCGCAACTCGAGGTCCACCACGCGCTGCTCCGCGACGCGGTCGGGCGAGCGTCGGGTGAGGAGGTCAGCAACCCCGGTGACGGGTTCTTCTTCGTCTTTCCCTCGATCGCCAGGGCCATCGACGCCGCGGTCAGGGCCCAACGATCCCTGCGACGCCATCCCTGGCCGAGCGGCCACCCGTTTCGGGTGCGGATGGGTGTGCACGTCGGTCGCGCCAAGTGGGCCGAAGCGATCGGCTTCAGCGGAGTGGAGGTCCACCGCGCTGCTCGCGTCGCCGACTCGGCGAACGGCGGTCAGTGCCTCCTCACCGGCGACGCGGTCGAGCAACTCACCGGCGGCGCGCCGCTCGGCACCCGCCTCGTCGACGTCGGTCGCTACCAGCTCCGCAGCTTCGGCGAGCAGGTCGAGCACCTGTACGAGCTCGTCATCGACGAGCGGCGCTGCCAGCGGCGGGTGCGTGCTCGCTCGATCGAGTCCACCGCCGTGCCGTCGTTCCCGGGGCGGCTCATCGGGCGCTCGGCCGAGCTCGAAGCGGTCGGCGCCGCGATCGCGTCGGGGGCCAGGCTGATCTCGCTCGTCGGCGTCGGTGGCGTGGGGAAGACGAGGATCGCTGCCGAGGTAGCGATCAGGACCGGCGGCGTCTTCGTCGACGCTCGCGACCACCACGCAGGCCGGTCGCTCGCCGCCGTGCTCGCGGCGGCGCTCGCCCTCGAGCCGGCGACGGACGTGATCGACGCACTCGCCGCCGAGCTCCGGCATCGGCCCCGGGTGCTCGTCGTCGACGGTGTCGACCGCTTCGTCGAGGACACCGACGTGCTCGGTCGCCTGTTGGGCCTGGTCGACGACCTCGTCGTGGTGACGACCAGCCAGCCGCTGTTGCGTACGGGCCACGGCCGCGTCGTCCGGGTAGACCCCTTCGACGTCACGGTCGCGCAGCAGCTCGACGAGGCGATCGAGCTGTTCGGGGACGCCGCGCGGCGATCGGGTCTTCCGGGGGTCGCCGAGGCCGACCGTGCCACCATCGGCGACATCTGTGAGCGAGTCGGCGGGCACCCGCTCGCCATCGAGCTCGCAGCCGGAGGCCTGGCGGCGGTCGGCGGAGCGGCAGCGCTCCTCGACTCGTTGGCGCGTCCGACGGTCGCGCTGGTCGGAGGACGCTCCGACGCCCCGCTGCGCCATCGCTCGCTCGCCGCCTCGCTCGAGGACAGCTTCGGTCTGCTGAGCCCTGGGGCGTCAGCGCTGTTGGAGCAGCTCGCGCTCCTGCCGGCGGGCGCTGGTGGACGCCTCGCCGAGCTGATGGGCGAGCAGCTCGACGCGGACATGGACGTGCTGCAGCGCGAGCTGGGCGAGTTCGGTCTCCTGAGCGTTCGGCGAGATGCGCGCTCGGACCGCATCATCGAGCTCTCGCCGCTCGCGGGCGACGCCGCAAGGCGATCGTTGACCGCGTCCGGCCAGGACCGGGTCGCGATGAGAGCGGTCGCCTCGCTGCTCGCCCGGCTGTCGGCGGAACAGTCCGCTCAGCTGCTCAGCGGGTCACAGCACGACGCGATGGTCGCCATCGACGAGTGCTGGGAGAACTTCGCCACGCTCTTCGGCCGGGTCCCGGACGATCCGCGGCTCCTCGAGGACGCGCTCGCCACCGGTGCGAACCTGGTGACGTACTGGTGGATGACGAACCCGCTGGAGGGAATGGCGCAGTTGGAGGCGCTCGCGCAGGATGCCGACCCGTCGTCGAGCCGCTTCTGCGCCCCGGCGCTCGTGCGTGCAGCGTTGCTCGCGTCGTGGGCTGGGTGCGCCGACCGCGTCGAGTCGTTGGCCTCCCGCGGTGTCGCCGCAGCCCGGCACCGGGACCGGCCGACGGCGACGCTGTCGCACGGCCTGCAGCTGCTGGCGCTGTCGTGGGCAGCCTCCGGCCGACTCCGCAATCGGCGTCGCTGTCTCGCGGCCGTACGAGAGAGCCTCTCGATCGATGCCGAACTCCCCGTCGAGGTCCGAGCGATCCACACGACCAACGTCGCGGACGTGCTCATGATCTACGACCGGCTCGGCGACGCCCGACAGCTCTTCGAGGAGAGCCGCCGGCTGCTGGAAGGTCTCGGTGAAGGCTGGTTGGTCGCCACACCGAGGTCACGGCTGGCCGAGGTCGCCCTCCGCCAGGGTGAGTTCGTCTCCGCCCACCGCGAGGCGCTCGCGAGCGCGGAGATCTATCGAGCGTCGCGGAGTCGCTCCGGACCCGTTCGAGCGCTGAGCACACTCGGACGGGTGCTGCGGGCGCAGGACGACCAGACGTCCGCCGCTGCGGTGCAGGCCGAGGCATGGGAGCTGCTCAGACGCTCGAGCGCCCAGGGCGAGGCGCCGTGGGCGCTGATCGGACTCGCAGCCACACGAGTCGACCGAGGCGACGCCGACGGCGCCGCCGAGCTGTTCGGCGCGGCCCTCGTGCTCGGGCTCCGGTTCGGGCAACCGGTTGCGGGGGCGATTCGCCGCGAGCTCCACGATGCGTACCGCGCGGCGGGATGGAGAGCGGTCCGGAGGCAACGGACCCATCACGTCGCGTCGCCCACCGAGGCGATGTTGGCGCTCGGCGATCGGTACGCCGCATGACGGCTGGTGCGCCGCGTGCGCTCGAGCGACTCGGCGTCGACCAGGAACGCATCGTGCTCGAGCTGCTCGAGCGCGCGGTCGTGTCGACCACCGGCGATCGGGTCGGTCGTGAGCTTCGATCCATGGTCGGCGTGCTGGCCGAGGAGCAGGCGAGCTGCCGCTTGCCCCGGTACCGCCTGGGCGCGGTGCACGTGCCGCTCCTCATCGCTCACGGTCTCGTGGGTCGCCCGGCGATCGGCGTGCCGGTCGCCGTCGTCGGTGGGGCGATCTACGTCGGGGCTGACGCACTCGACGATCTCGTGGATGGCGACGAGCCGCGCTACTGGCGGGGCCAGGTCAGCCCGGGACTGGTCATCGCCTCGGCGTCGCTCTTCGCGGTCCTCGGTCAGCTGCTCGTCGCAGACGTCGACGCCGACGCAACGGTCCGAGCGGAGCTTCAGGCGAAGCTCTCGGCCATGCTCGTGACGTTGGCCGAGGGTCAGCTCCTCGAGCTCGGTGCCTCCTCCGGCCGTCCGAGCTCGGCGACGGCGAGGGAGGTGGCCGCGGCCAAGAGCGGACAGGTGCTCGCTGCGTTCGCCGAGATGGCCGCGCTGCTCGCGGGAGCCGACGACGAGGTGCGGGGTCGCTGCCATCGACTCGGGCACGCGATCGGGATGGTTCGACAGGTCGCGTCCGATCTCGACGAGCTGACCCGGGGCCATCGCTCCGCCGACCTCCGGACCGGTGCGCCGACGTTGCCGGTCGCCCTCCACTACGAGTCACTGCCCGACGCTCACCGGGAGGACCTCGTCTGGGCGATCGCCGCCGCCCGAACCGATCCGCGAGCCGCCGACGAGCTCCGCGCTCGCCTCCTCGCCGGGCCGGCGGGTCGCGCCGCCGCGATCGAGGTCGCCCTCTGGGCTGCGGAGGCCCACGCCCTGCTCGACGAGCTCTCGCTGGAGCGTCACGCCGCAGCGGGCCTCCGCGAGCTCATCGACGATGCATCACCCATCAGAATCACCGACCAGGAGGACACGGCGTCATGACGGACGCACCCAACAGCCCCGAGACGCCGGGACCCCCGCCCGGCCCGCTGGGCTTCACCGGCCACGATGCGCTCGTGATCTGCGATCTGCTGAACAGCGACGCGTACATGGAGGCCTTGCTGAGTCACCGGAGTGGACAGGAGCCCGACTCGAACCGGCCGGGTCGCCCGCTGCGACAGACCGGGTTCCCCACGTACGCGGACGTCGTCGATTTCCATCGCACCGCAGCGGTCGACGTCGGTCTCCATCTGTTCGGCGACGACGAGGAGCATGGGCGGACCCCCGACCATGCCGTGTTGAACAGCGACATCATCGACTTCCTGAAGCGGGTCCGTGACGACGCGCGCAAGCATCAGGGTCTGGCCTACCTCGTCGAGCGCTTCCGAGGACTGCTCCTCAACGGCACCGGTCGGCGCCTGGCCCAGTCCATGGGCATGTTCATCGAATACACGGTCAAGGCCGATGTCGACGAGCCTGAGCTGAACGGGACGGGTCGTCGACGATTCAGCGAGCTCGAGGACGCCGACTTCCTCGACATCCCCGACAACGGTGTCATGTGGTGACCATGGACGCGGACCGAGCGGTCGGGCGCCGCGCCCCGCGACGCCCGAGCTCGCTCAGCTCTCGCTGATCCGGACCCCGAGCAGGGCCTGGACGTAGTTCAGGTGGTTCATCACGGTGACCCGCGACGAGCCGGCGAAGAGCAGACCGACGCCACGCTCGGACCGGTCGGTCACGACGCTGCCCGAGTCACCGCCGGCGCTCATGTTGGTCGTGAGGATCTGGCGGCAGAAGCGAGCGGTCCGGCCACGGCCGTAGTTGACGTCGACGGTGGCGTTGACGCTCTGCACCCGTCCGGTCGTGAAGTTCGTGGTGCGCCCGGTCTTCTGGACGATGTCGCCCGGCTTCGGAGCGGAGTAGAGGCTCTTGATCGTGCCCACCCAGTAGACGCGTCGGTCGACCTGGTGGAACGGCACCTCGGCGACCGCGGCATCCACGTAGTTGCACGGGTGCTCGCCGCCCTCGTGGAACCGGATCGGGATCCACCGCGACAGCTGGCCGATCACGTCCGCCGGGTACCGCCCGCCGTCGGCCACGCCCGGTTGCAGGATCGGATCGCCGACGCTGGCGTCGTTCGAGTTGGCCAGCACGTGGTTGTTGCTCAGGATGTAGTACCGCGCGGGGATCCCCGGCATCGTCCGCAGGTCGTAGCAGCCGGTCGCGATCGTGCCGGCGGTCACCCGGGGGTGGCCGACGCTGAAGCCGCCGAGCACCGGCCGCACCCGCGCCGAGAGGCGCTGGATCCCGGTCGTGGACGTCTCCGGTGGGGCGTCGTCGAGCACGGCGGTCGAGCCGGGACTCCACGCATCGCCCGCCATCAGCTCGCCGATCTCGACGACGTCGGTCGGGACGTCGCTGATCTTCTTCGGCACGCGGTCCTGGCGATCGAGCAGGTCGCTGTCGAGCTTCGCCGACACGAAGACGGTGATGCAGCGTTGGTCGGTCTCCTCACCGCCGGTGGACTTGAGGCCGAGCCCGACGCCGACAACGTTCGCTCGATCCATCAGGTCGTCGGTGGCCTTCTCCTGGATCTTCGCGAGCGCCTCGAACTCGTCGGGCACGTTCGACTCGAGTGACTGGTCCATGTCTGGTTCTCCTTGTCGATGGGCGACGTGTTCGCCCGAGGCCATTCATCGCCGCCGCTCTGTCTTCGCGCTGTCCCACGCGCGTGTCCGATCCCCGCTAGCTCGGAGCTGCCGGACGTAGGATCGTGAGGGCATGACGTTGCAGCTGCCCGACGCCGATCGGTGCTACCGGGCTGTCGAGAGCCGTGATGCGCGCTTCGACGGCTGGTTCATCGTCGGGGTCACCTCCACCGGCATCTACTGCCGTCCGAGCTGCCCGACGCCGATCCGGCCGAAGCGGGAGAACACCCGCTTCTTCCCGACCGCGGCGGCCGCCCAGCGCGGCGGCTTCCGGGCGTGCAAGCGGTGCCGTCCCGATGCCGTCCCGGGCTCTCCCGAGTGGGATGTCCGTGCCGATCTGGTCGGTCGGGCGATGCGGCTGATCGCCGACGGCGTCGTCGATCGCGAGGGGGTGAAGGGCCTCGCGCATCGCCTCGCGGTCAGCGAGCGGCATCTGCACCGCCTGCTCAACGAGGTCGTCGGCGCCGGGCCGATCGCCCTGGCCCGGGCACAGCGGGCGCAGACCGCACGGGTGCTGATCGAGACCACCTCGATGTCGTTCGCCGAGATCGCCTTCGCCTCCGGCTTCGGGAGCATCCGCCAGTTCAACGACACCGTGCGCGAGGTCTTCGCCCAGACGCCCTCGGAGCTGCGGTCGGCGAGGCGGACCTCCCAGCCACAGTCGGCGGCGGGCCCGCTCACCGTGCGGCTCGCGGTGAGGGAGCCGTTCGCCGCCGACGACCTGATCGGGTTCCTGGTCTGGCACGCGACCCCCGGCGTCGAGGAGCAGGTCGACGGCGTCTACCGCCGCTCGCTCGACCTGCCCGGCGGTCCGGGCATCGTCGAGCTACGACCGGCCGACGGCTTCATCGAGTGCCGGCTCCGCCTCGCCGATCTCGCCGATCTCACCACGGCCGTGACCCGGTGCCGCCGACTGCTCGATCTCGATGCCGACCCGGGCGTCGTCGCCGACACCCTCGGCGCCGACGAGGTGCTCGCACCGCTCGTCGAGCGCCGGCCCGGGCTCCGCGTCCCCGGAGCGGTCGACGGCTTCGAGCACACGATCCGCACCATCGTCGGCCAGCAGATCTCGGTGACCGGCGCTGCGACGGTGCTCGGACGGGTGACGGCGGCGGCCGGAGCGCCGCTGGCCGAACCGCTCGGTGGCGTCACCCATCGATTCCCCCGCCCCGAGGAGCTCCTCTCCCTCGGCCCTGACGAGCTGCCGATGCCGAAGGCGAGGGCAAGGGCGGTCCTCGCCGTCTCGGAGGCCGTCGCCGGCGGACTGTCGATCGATGTCGGCGCCGATCGGGACGAGCTCCGGGCCGAGCTGCTCGCACTGCCCGGCATCGGGCCGTGGACGGTCGGTTCGGTCGCCATGCGCGCCCTCGGCGACCCCGACGCCTTCCTCGCCAACGACCTCGTGCTCCGCAAGGCCGCAGTCGCCGTCGGCCTGCCCGACCACCCCCGGGCGCTCGAGGAGCGATCGCTCGCCTGGAGCCCGTTCCGCGCCTACGCCACCCACCACCTCTGGAGCCACGTGCTCCAGCCGACCGAGGAGGCAGCATGACGCTGCACACCCGTTCCGTTCCCTCACCCGTCGGCGAGCTCCGGCTCGTCGCCAGCGATGTCGGCCTCCGCGCCGTGCTGTGGCCCGACGAGGACGACGACCGCGTCAGCTTCGACGACGATCTCGTCCCCCACGACCACCCGATCCTCGATGCCGCTGCGCAGCAGCTCGGCGAGTACTTCGCCGGCGAGCGCACGGAGTTCGACCTGCCGCTCGATCCGCACGGAACGGAGTTCCAGGTCGCTGCGTGGAAGGCCCTCGCCGAGATCCCGTACGGCGAGACGGCGACCTACGGCGAGCAGGCCGAGCGCATCGGGCGCCCGACGGCGGTCAGGGCGGTGGGTGCGGCCAACGGTCGCAACCCGCTGTCGATCGTGCTGCCTTGCCATCGGGTGGTGGGCGCCGACGGGTCGCTGACCGGGTTCGCCGGTGGGCTGGACGCCAAGCGGACCCTCCTCGACCTCGAGCGAGGCGTCGCCCGCCTGATCTGAACGGCCCGGTCGCCCAGAATGTGGCCGTGAACACCGGGACGGTCCTGCTCAGCAACGTGCTCTGTCGTCGGCGGAGGTCGCTCGACGGGGCGTGGCGGGTCATCGTCGACCCGTACGAGACCGGCTACGTCGGGATCATGGGCGGCCGCAACGAGCACGGCTACTTCCGTGACTGGTCGGCCCGCACGCCGGCCGACCGCATCGAGTACGACTTCGACGCCTCGCCGACGCTGGAGGTGCCGGGCGACTGGACGACCCAGCGCGACGATCTCCGCTACTACGAGGGGCCGGTCTGGTACCGCCGCCGCTTCACGGCGACCGAGACGCCGGGCCGCCGCACCTTCCTGCATGTCGGCGCGGCCAACCACCGATGCCGGGTGTTCCTCGACGGCGAGGAGCTCGCGACCCACGAGGGCGGGTTCTCGCCGTTCGCCGTCGAGCTGACCGGCCGCCTCGGGGGTGAGCACTCGCTGGTGTGCGAGGTCGACAACCGTCGCCGTCCCGAGGCCGTGCCGGCGATGCGGACCGACTGGTGGAACGACGGCGGCATCACTCGCTCGGTCGGCCTCGTCGAGGTGCCGGAGACCTTCCTCGCCGACGCCTGGATCACGATGACCCCGGACGGTGGGCTCATCGGCGGCGGCCGGGTCGACGGCCCCGGCGCAGCGGGTACGACGGTGGCGTTCGAGCTCCTCGGCGTGCGGACATCGACCGCCACGGGCGCCGACGGCACCTTCTCCCTCGATCTGGACGCCCCCGACGAGCTGGAGCGATGGGCTCCCGGTCGCCCGATCCTCCACGACGTCCGGTGGAGCGCCGGCGACGACGTCATCGACGACCGGGTCGGCTTCCGGACCGTTCGCACCGACGGCACTCGGATCCTCGTCAACGACGAGCCGACCTTCCTACGGGGCATCTCCATCCACGCGGAGGCACCGATCCGGGGCGGGCGAGCCCACGGCGCCGACGACGCCCGCCTGCTGCTCGGCTGGGCCGAGGAGCTCGGGGCGAACTTCGTCCGCCTCGCCCACTACCAGCACGACGAGCACATGGTCCGCGAGGCCGACCGGCGGGGCCTGCTCGCGTGGTGCGAGCTGCCCGTGTACTGGGGCATCGACTTCGCCTCGGAGGCGACGCTGGGCGATGCGCTCGACCAGGCCGACGAGCTCGTCGTGCGCGACCGATCGCGGGCGTCGGTGATCCTGTGGTCTGTCGCCAACGAGACTCCACCCTCGGACGAGCGCACCGCCTTCCTCGGAGCGCTGGCCGACCGGGTCCGCTCGCACGATCCGACCCGCCTCACGACGGCGGCGCTCTTCACGATGCCGACCGTCGAGCGCACCCATCACGTCGATGATCCCTTCGGCGAGCTGGTCGACGTGGTCGCGGTCAACCAGTACCTCGGCTGGTACTACGCCGATCTGGCCGACGTGCCGGATCACGAGTGGACGACCGCCTTCGGCAAGCCGGTGATCTTCTCCGAGCTCGGAGCCGGTGCCCGCCAGGGGCATCACGGGCCGGCCGACCACCGCTGGACCGAGGAGTTCCAGGTCGCGGTCTACGAGGCGCAGCTCGCCATGCTCGCCAACGTCCCCGACCTGGCCGGCCTCAGCCCGTGGATCCTCTGCGACTTCCGCACCCCGCTGCGCGTGCTGCCCGGCATCCAGGACGGCTGGAACCGCAAAGGCCTCATCTCCGACCGCGGGATCAAGAAGGCCGCCTTCGAGACGCTGCGCCGCTTCTACGACGATCGCTCGACGTAGACGTACCCGTACGAGCGACGCAGCCCGAGCGACCGGTAGAGCCCGATCGCCACCTCGTTGCCCGGGGCGACCTGCAACCAGCACGTCGTCGCGCCCAGACCACCGGCCCAGGCGGACAGCGCACCGAGCACCCGTCGCCCCAGTCCGCGGCCTCGCACGGGCGGGAGCGTCGCCATGGCGGACACCCCGAGCAGGGTGCCGCGCACGGTCCCGACGCCGCAGGCGACGGGGCGGCCGTCGAGGCGGGCGAGGGCGAAGGCGACGGGCGGCTCGACACGTCTGAGGAGCGCGGCCGACTCGACCGATCGCTCGGCTGCGGCCCGGTTGACGCTCCACCACACGTCGAGGAGGTCCTCGGGCCGGTCCAACACCTCCACGTCACCGGTGTCGCCAGCGCCGGTGGGCAGCGGGCCGACGAGGACGTCGGCGCCGGGCCGGGTCTCCCACGACCTCGTTCGCAGCCCATCGAGCAGCGAGACGTGGGGAAGGGGGACCTGGATCCGGGGTTGGAGGCCTCGCTCGCCGTAGAAGGCGTCGACCGCTGCGAGGCGCGCGTCGAGATCGTGGGGGTCGATGTCGCCCCCGACGTGGACCGAGTTCGCCCGGCTGGTGAACCCACCGGATGCTCCGAGCCCCCAACCACCGATGCGCTCCACCTCGGCTGCCGGCCATGACGAGAGCGCGGCGTCCTCGAGCTCGGCGAGCGACGCCGTCATGTCACGAGGGCCGGCACGTCGGCCAGCGAGCCGACCACGGCGTCGGGCGCCGGGCCGCCGGGATAGGGGTGGCCGTTTCGGTTGAACCAGATGGCGGTCCAGCCCGCGGCCTTGGCGCCGTGCACGTCGGGGCCGACGTCGTCGCCGACCATCGCGAGCTGCCGCGCTCCGAGCCCGACCCGCTCCTCGACGAGCCGGTAGGCCGCGACGTCGGGCTTCGCGACGCCGTGCTCCGGCGCCCGGACGATCAACTCGAAGCGATCCTGCAGGTCGGCGTCGGCGAGGTCGGCGTTGCCGTTCGTGAGGACGGCGGTCCGCACGCCGGCGGCGTCGAGCGCGTCGAGCATCGGCAGCACCTCGTCGAAGAGGTCCTCGGGTCGCAGGCGGTCGGCGAAGAACCGCTCGCAGAGCTCGGCGACCAGCGCGCCGTCGGGGTCGTCGACACCGATCGACGCGACCGTGTGTCCGAACGCCAGGCGCCGGACGTCGGCCATGTCGATCACGTCCGGGTGCTCTTCGGCGACGAGCCGGCGGTGCTCCATCATCGCCTCGACGGTGAGGTCGGCGGTCACCTCCGGGAAGCGGGCCCGCAGGTCGGCGACCCGGTTGGCGAGGGCCCGCCGCATCCCGTGGTGGAAGTCCCACAGTGTCTGGTCGGCGTCGAACACCACCATCTCGATCATCGGACCGAGCGTAGGGTGCGGCCATGCGCTTCTCGTTCTGGCCGTCCGCCTCCCAGCCCTGGGAGTCCGTCCTCGAGCCGTGCCGCCACGCCGAGGCGACGGGCTGGGACGGGATCTGGATCGCCGACCACTTCCTCCCGTTCGCCGGCGACGTCGACGAGCCGATGCTCGAGGCCTGGGGAACGCTCGCCGCGCTCGCCGTCGCGGTGCCGCGGGTCCGTCTCGGCACGCTGGTGTGCGGGAACACCTACCGGCACCCGGCCGTGCTAGCGAACCAGGCTGCGACCACCGATGTCGTCGCCGGCGGTGGGCGGGTCGTGTTGGGCATCGGCGCCGGCTGGCAGGAGAACGAGCACGCCGCGTACGGGATCGAGCTCGGGAGCGTGCGGTGGCGGCTCGACCGGTTCGAGGAGGCGTGCGCCGTCCTGCGGTCGCTCCTGCGCGACGAGCGCACCGACCACGCCGGCGAGCACTACACGCTCACCGATGCGCCGATGCAGCCCAAGTCGGGCGGCGACCGGCCGATGCCGCTGCTCGTCGGCGGTGGTGGAGAGCAGCGCACGCTTCGCATCGCGGCGCGCTACGCCGACGAGTGGAACGTGTGGGGCGACCCCGAGCTGATGCGCCACAAGATCGGCGTGCTCGAGCGCCACGGCGAGGACGTCGGGCGGGATCCGTCGGAGGTCGAGCGCTCCGCAGTCGCCCTGCTGTTCCTGTCCGACGACGAGGACTGGCTGGCGAGGATCCGGGGGCGCGACATCGAGCGGCCCAGCATCATCGGGACGCCCGCCGAGCTCGTCGAGACGGTCGCCGAGTACCGCGACGCCGGAGTGGACGAGCTGATCGTCCCCGACTTCACCCTCGGCGGCGGTCAGCGCCGCCTCGACACGATGGACCGCTTCCTCACCGAGGTGGCGGCCGAGTTCCGCTAGGTGCTCAGCGGGCGTTGCGGGGCTTCAGGCCGGCGAGGAAGGCGTCGGTGATCCGGCCCGGTGCCTCCGCCATCGCGAACAGCGCGGTCGCCCGCTTGGGGTGGCGGATGTAGCGCCTGCCGTTCTCGATGGCCGAGACGACGTCGTCGGCCACCGTCTCCGGGGCCACCTTCGGGATGAGCTGCAGCCGATCGAGGCGGTTGGCGACCCGCTCGAACGGCGGGTTGTCGGTGACGCGGTCCCACATCGAGGTGTCGATCGGTCCGAGCGTCGCGGTCGTGAGCGACACGGGGGTGCCGCGCAGCTCCTGGCGCAACGAGCGGGTGGCGTGGGTCAGTCCCGCCTTGGCCCCCGAGTAGGCCATCAGCCCGCCGACCGGCATGACCCCGGCCGCCGACGAGATCTGGACGATGTGGCCTCGTTCGCGTTCGATCATCCCGGGCAGGACCTGCCGCGTCAGCCGGAGCGGCACGGTCAGGTCCAGCGAGATCACCCGAGCGATCTCGGCCTCCTCCATCTCCTCGAGCAGCGAGCCGACCTCGACGCCGGCGTTGTTGACCAGCACGTCGACCGGCCGACCGGCCTGCCCCTCGACCCGCTCGACGAGCCCGGCGAGGTGGCCGTCGTCGGTCAGGTCGGCGGCGAGGTAGTGCCCGTCCAGCTCCTTGGCGAGTGGTTCGAGCAGGTCTCCGGATCGGGCGACGAGGCTCACCGTCGCACCGGCCTCGGTCAGCGCACGGCTGATGGCGGCGCCGATCCCCTTCGACGCCCCGGTGACGAGCGCGTGCGCTCCCTGCAGTTCCACGTCGGCCCCCTCCGCCTGCGACTGGTCACTCAGTCTCGCGGACCGGGTCGACGGGTGCCTGCGGCTCAGCCCGGCGGGTGCGTGGGGGTGGTGAGGGGCGGTGGCTCGGACAGGTCGATCGACCAGCCGTCGAGTCGCTCCCCGGTCGGGTGGTCGTAGCGGGCAGCGGCCGGTGGTGGCGCGCCCGGTCGAGCCTCCGGTGGTGGCCGCTCGCACAGCGTGCGGCCGTGCTGGGTGAACGTCACGCCGTCGCTGTCGTCGGCGTCGGTGCCGACGATCTGCAACCGATCCCGATGGTGGGCCCGGTGGTGGTGCGGGCACAGTGCGACGAGGTTGTCGGTCTCGGTCTGCCCACCGTCTTCCCAGTGGTGCAGGTGGTGGAGCTGGACGTGGCGGCGTCGGCATCCCGGCACGCGACAGCCGTCGTCGCGGGCCTCGACGGCGACTCGCAGCGCGGTCGGGATCGTCCGGGTCCGTCCCACGCCGATCGTCCGGCCCTCGCGCTCGAACACGGCTTGGTACGTGGCGTCGCAGGTCATCCCACGGCGGACGGCCGGGCTGAGCGCCGGTCCGAGGTGGAATCGTGCGTGTGGACCGGCCGGCGCATCGACGTCGACGTGGACGAGCACCTTGGTGCGAGCCTGGTGGGGGCGAGCCGTCGCCTCGGCGTCGAGGCTCCGCTCGGCCATGCGGACCAGGGCGTCGGCCGCCACGGGCAGCGGATCGCCGTCCCGTCGCTCGGCGAAGAGCGCGTTGTGGTGGGCCTCCAGCGCCGCGGCCACGAGCTGGCCTTCGTCGTCGGGCAGGGTCGCTCGGAGCGTCCACGTCCCGTCGGGCCGGGGGGACGAGCGCACCTCGAACCGACCCGCCGCCCGTTCGTCGTCGACGGCGTCGGTCTCGCGCTCGGCGGACGGGTAGTGGGAGCAGACCCGGGCGAGCTGGGCCGGCGTCATGCTCGCCGCGAAACCGCGGGCCTCGCCGTCGGCCCACGACGGGGCGTGGCGGGCGATGGTGGCCGCCTGGTGCAGGCTGATCTCGCCCGCCTCGAGCGCGGCGACGGTCACCGGCAGCTCCTCGCGCCGGCTCACCACCGTCGCCAGCGCGGCGCCGTGGGCCGGGGTGGCGCCCGTCTGCCACGCCGCGTACGCGCCGGGGGAGTGCAGGCCGGGTCCGTCGTGCAGCCCGAGCGCACTCGCCTCGGCGAGCAGCGCCACGACGCGCCCGTGGAGCGCGTTGATCTGCCCGGACACCACCGCCAGCTCGGTTTCCACGGCAGCGACCGCGCTCGAACACATGTTCGTAGTGTAACGTTAACACCGCCAGGCCGCAACCGCCTCCGCTCAGGTCCAGAGCTCGCCCGCCAACTCGCCCAGGCGGGCCTCGCCCTCGGGGGTCTGGCCGTGCTCGGCGAGGAAGCGGTGCATGGCCGGCATCGTCTCCGGCGCGCGGAGGGTGTGCTGGAAGAGCTCGGCCTCGCGGAGCAGGCCCGGTGTCGGGTCGGGGAGGGCGGCATCGACCGCCGCCTTGGCCCGCACGACCGCCTGGCGGGGGAAGGAGGCGATCCGGCGGGCCAGCCGATCGACGAACGGGCGCAGGTCGTCGGGGTCGAGCGCCCGCGTCAGCCAGCCCCATCGCTCCGCGGTGTCGGCGTCGATGTCGTCGCAGCCGGCGACGACCTCCAGGGCCCGCGAGCGGTTGGTCAGGTGGGCCCAACGCTGCGTGCCGGAGCCGCCGGGGAGGATGCCGAGCGCGACCTCGGGCTGGTTGACGATGCACCGCCCTCGGGCGCCGTAGCGGAGATCGAGCGAGGCGGCGAGCTCGGCGCCACCGCCGCCGACCCGTCCGGCGAGCTCGGCGATCGTGATCTTGGGCATGGTGCGGAACCGCTCGCACATGCCGTGGAAGGCGTTCAGCCGGTCGGTCGGCAGGGGGACGCTGTCGGCGGGGAAGCCGACGATGGCCTCGACGTCGAAGTGGGCGATCCACCACCCCGGGTCGGCCGAGCGCAGCACGAGCACCGCGACGTCGTCGTCGACGGCGATCGACTCCGCCAGCTCGCGCAGCTGGCGGAACACCGGCACGGTCATGAGGTTGATCGGCGGGTGGTCGATCGTGGCGACGGCGACCCCGTCGTCGATCTCGACGCTGACGTGCTCGCCGCCGTGGTCGTGTCCGGCCATGTTCCCCTCCATCCCACACCGAACGTCCGTTCGGAGTTACAGTGGTGTCATCCGAACGAGCGTGCTGACACACCCCGTCCGTACGTTGACCACAGCATCCCCCGAACAGCCGCGGATCCCGGAACGATCCGTCGAAAGGACCCGACGTGGAGCGTGAGAAGGCACTCGACATGGCCCTCGGCCAGATCGAGCGACAGTTCGGCAAGGGCTCGGTCATGAAGATGGGTGAGACCGCCCACATGAAGGTCGAAGCGGTCTCGACCGGCTCGCTCGCCGTCGATCACGCCCTCGGCATCGGCGGCCTGCCCCGTGGCCGGGTCGTCGAGATCTACGGGCCGGAGGCCTCGGGCAAGACCACGCTCGGACTGCACGTGGTCGCCGAGGCCCAGCGCAACGGCGGCATCTGTGCCTTCATCGACGCCGAGCACGCGCTCGACCCGGTCTACGCCGGACGCATCGGTGTCGACGTCGACGAGCTGCTCATCTCCCAGCCCGACACCGGTGAGCAGGCGCTCGAGATCTGCGACATGCTCATCCGCTCCGGGGCGATCGACGTCATCGTGATCGACTCGGTGGCCGCGCTGACGCCCCGGGCCGAGATCGAGGGCGACATGGGCGACACCCACGTCGGTCTCCAGGCCCGCCTGATGTCCCAGGCGCTGCGAAAGCTGACCGGCAGCCTGGCCAAGACCCAGACCATCTGCGTCTTCATCAACCAGTCGGGAGAAGGTCGGCGTGATGTTCGGCTCCCCGG
Source organism: Actinomycetota bacterium (assembly GCA_039818945.1). GTDB lineage: Bacteria > Actinomycetota > Acidimicrobiia > Acidimicrobiales > Poriferisodalaceae > JBCBSZ01. Next base: position 65,435 of record JBCBSZ010000002.1, on the reverse strand, counting down.
AGGTGACCCCGGGCGGTCGGGCGCTGAAGTTCTACTCGTCGGTCCGCATCGACGTGCGCCGCATCGAGGCGCTCAAGGACGGTGCCGAGGTGGTCGGGTCCAAGACCCGGGCCAAGATCGTGAAGAACAAGGTCGCCCCGCCGTTCCGGCAGGCCGAGTTCGACATCATGTACGGCAAGGGCATCAGCCGCGAGGGGTCGCTGCTCGACATGGCGGTCGAACACGGCATCGTCCGCAAATCGGGGGCCTGGTACACCTACGACGGCGAGCAACTCGGGCAGGGGCGGGAGAACTCCAAGCAGTTCCTCACCGACAACCCCGAGATCATGGTCGAGATCGATCGGCTGGTCCGGACCGAGCTCGGGATGATCGAGACCGAGGAGGAGTTCTCCGAGTCCGACGACGAGCCGATCACGCTCGAGTAGTCGACGAACGAGTCCGGTGGAGGCGGGTGCCGACGGGCGCCCGCCTCCGTCGCGTCCGGGGAAGGCGGCGAAGGCCTCAGCCGACGGCGGAGAGCTGGGGCATGGCGGCAGGGAGCCCGAGGTGGAAGCCCTGGGCGAAGCGGCAGCCGAGGCTGCGCAGCTCGTCGGCCTGGCTCTGGTCCTCGACGCCCTCGGCGACCACGTTGATGCCGAGCTCGGTGGCCATGGCCATCACCGCCCGCACGATCGCCCGGTCCGCATCGGAGCGGGGCAGATCCCGCACGAAGCTCTGGTCGATCTTGATCGTCGACACCGGGAGGCGACGCAGCCGATCGAGGTTCGAGTGCACGACGCCGAAGTCGTCGATGGCGAGCCGGGCACCGAGGCGGTGCAGCGACCACAGGCGCCGCTCGACGTGGTCGCGGCGATCGCCGAAGTCCTCCTCGGTGATCTCGATCTGCAGCTGGTGCGGGGGCACGCCGAGGCGGAGCACGTCCTCGCCGAGGCGGTCGATCACCACCGGGACGCTCTCGGAGGCCAGGTTGACCGACAGCACGAAGTCGCGATCGACCTGGCCCTCCTTGCGCCAGCGGGCGAGCTCGGAGATGGCGTAGGAGATGTTGTGGCGGTCGACCTGGCCGAGCAGGCCGGCGGCACGGGCGAGGGGGATCCACCGGTCGGCGGGCACGAACCCCAGCCTCGGGTGCTCCCAGCGGGCGAGCGCCTCGACCCCGATGATCCGATCGCGATCGAGATCGACGATGGGCTGGAAGGCCACGCTCAGCTGCTCGTCGGTGATCGCCGTGCGCAGCTCGTCGACGGTCGGGCCGTCCATCTCGAGCTCGGACGACGATCGGGACCGGCGGCGATCCTGCTTGGCCTGGTACATCGCCAGGTCGGCGTCGCGGATCAACAGATCGGCGGTGTGACCCTCGGACGCCGTGGCGACGCCGATCGACACGTCGGTCTCGACGACGGCCACCCCGATGTCGATGGGACGGCGCAGGGTGTGGCGGACCCGTTCGGCGAGCGAGGGGGCCTCGTCCTCGGTCGTCACGATGAGGAACTCGTCCCCGCCGAACCGGGCGACGCTGAGCTCGGGCGGGACCGTCCGCCGGAGCCGATCGGCGACGGTCACGAGCATCTGGTCGCCGCTGTCGTGCCCGTAGCGGTCGTTGACGGTCTTGAAGCCGTCGAGGTCGAGGAACAGCAGCGTCGTCGCCTCGCCGTACTCGTGCAGGGCGGCGTGGATGGCGCCGAGGGCCGACGCCCGGTTGGGCAGCCCGGTCAGCGGGTCGTGCCGGGCCTGGTGGTTGAGGACCGCCTCGGCCTCCTCGCGCCGGCGGCGGTCGGCGCTCAGGTCGATGGCCATCTGGTCGATCGCCTCGGCGATGCGTCCGATCTCGTCGTCGCCGCTCGGCCCGATGCGGCGATCGAGGTTGCCGGCACCGATGGCCAGTGCGGCGTCGGTGACCGTCTCGACCCGCGCTCGGAGCCGGCGCACCATCCACCAGGCGACCAGGAGCGCACCCGCGATCGCGACGAGGAGGCCCGAGCCGAGCAGCCGCGAGACCGAGTCGACCGCGGCGAGCGCCTCGGACTCGTCGATCTTCACCACCAGCCCCCAGCCGGTCCGGTCGATCGTCGTGACCGCAGCGATGGTCGCCTCCTGGCGGTAGTCGTCGGCGGTGATCACCATCGTCTCCGGCGAGTCGAGCGCCTTGATGATCGGCATCGACTCCTGCTCGGGCGACACGACCATCGAGAAGGCGAAGTCGTCGCGGAAGCGGGGGTTGGTGATGAACTGCGCCTGCCCGTCGAGGTTCTGGGCGACGTGGGCCTCGCTCGTCTCGCCGATGCCGTCGTGCGCGCTCACCAGCGTCACGAACGGAGCGAGGTCGTACTCGGCGACCAGCACGATCCGTTCGCTGCTCGCCGCGTCGAGCGGCGTCGCCACGAGCAGCCGCTCGTCGACATCGGTCACCCGGCGTGCCGGGCCGTACTCGGTGCCGAACATCGCCCGGCGAATGAGCGCTGGATCGATCGACGGCAGCGGCTCGCTCGCCGCGAGGAGCGTGCCGTCGGGCTCGAAGACGGCCAGCGAGCGGATGCCGGAGCCGACCGATCGGGCCTGGAGCACGGCGCTCACCGTCCGCTCCTCGAGCACGTCGGGCCCGGCGCCGGAGTCGAGGGCCGAGCGCAGCTCGGTCGAGGCCGAGATGGCGGCGAGGCTCGTCTCGATCGCGTCGAGTCGGTCGTCGATCCGCGCAGCCTCCAGGCGGCCGCTCTCCTCGAGCCCCGATCGGGCCGCGTCCTCGAGGCGGTCGGTGGCCTCGCGGATCGTCGCCGTCACGACGACCGCGACCGGGAGCAGCACTGCCAGCACACCGAGCAGCAGCTTGCGGGTCAGCGGCACTCCGGCTCCCTCCAGATCATCGGACAGCGTCGCGCTCCGAGTAACAATACGTCCACTACCCGTGGCACCCGGCGCGGTCGATTCCGCCGCGTTCCGTGGGCCCACCCGCCTTCCCTCGAAGGACCCCGCGGTCGAGGCCGTAGCCTGGTCCCGTGGCGAAGAAGTACCTGGTCCGCACCTTCGGGTGCCAGATGAACGAGCACGACTCCGAGCGGATCGCCGGGCTGCTCGAGGACGACGACCTCGAGGCCACGACCGAGCTCGACGACGCCGACGTCATCGTGCTCAACACCTGCTGCATCCGCGAGAACGCCGACAACAAGCTCTACGGCCACCTCGGCCACCTCAAGGCCCTCAAGGATCGCCGCCCCGACGTCCAGATCGCGGTCGCCGGGTGCCTGGCCCAGAAGGACCGCGAGGTGATCCGCGAGCGGGCCCCGCACGTCGACGTGGTCTTCGGCACCCACAACGTCGGTCGTGCGGCCGAGCTCCTCCGCGAGTCCCGCATCTCCGGACCGATCACCGAGATCGTCGAGGAGTCCGAGGAGTTCCCCTCCGCCCTCCCGGTGCAGCGCGAGTCCGGCCACGCCGCCTGGGTCACCATCCAGATCGGCTGCGACAACAGTTGCGCGTTCTGCATCGTCCCCGCGGTCCGGGGGGTGGAGATCAGCCGCCCGTTCGACGAGCTGGTCGACGAGGTTCGTGCGCTCACGACCGAGGGCGTCGTCGAGGTGACCCTGCTGGGTCAGAACGTCAACTCCTACGGGCGCGACCTGGCCCTCGCCGCCAAGCGCGAAGGCGCCGACGTCAAGGTGCGCCCGATGTTCGCCGACCTGCTCCGGGCCGTCGGCTCGGTCGAGGGCATCCGCCGGGTCCGCTACACCAGCCCGCACCCCAAGGACCTGCGGCCCGAGACGATCGCCGCCATGGCCGAGACCCCGACCGTGTGCGAGCACCTCCACCTGCCGCTGCAGGCCGGCAGCGACCGGATCCTCTCGGCGATGCATCGCGGCTACACCGCCGAGCGCTACCTCGAGCGGCTCGCCGCCGCACGCGAGGGGATCGACGACCTCGCCGTGACCACCGACATCATCGTCGGGTTCCCCGGCGAGACCGACGACGACTTCGAGCAGACGCTCGAGGTCGCTGCGGCGGCGGAGTACGACTCGGCGTACACCTTCCAGTTCTCGCCCCGGCCCGGGACCGAGGCCGCCGAGCTCACCGACCGGTTCGTGCCCGCCGACGTCGTCGCCGAGCGCTTCGCCCGCCTCCTGACCGTCATCGAGCGATCGGCCCGGGCCAAGCACGAGGCCCGCGTCGGCCGCGTGGAGGAGGTGGTGGTCGAGGGCCCGTCGAAGCGCGACGAGCAGCTGCTGACCGGCCGGACCCGGCAGAACAAGCTCGTCCACTTCCCGAGCGACTCACCGCTGCGCATCGGCACGATCGCCACCGTCGACGTCGTCGGCGCCGGTGCCCACTCCCTGCGGGGTGCGCTGCGCGAGATCGTCGCCGCGCCGCGGCACCGGACCCGCATCCCGGTGGCGTCGATCTGAGCGGCCCCCGCCACGTCGTCCTCGTCGGCCCGACGGCGTCGGGCAAGTCGTCGCTGGCGTTGGCGGCGGCCGAACGGCACGGTCTCGACATCGTGTCGATGGACTCGATGCAGGTGTACCGGGGCATGGACATCGGCACGGCCAAGCCCACCGCCGACGAGCGGCGGCGGGTCCGACACCACCTCCTCGACGTCGTCGACCCCGTCGAGGCGTGGACGGTCGCCGACCATCAGGCCAGGGTGCTGGCGCTGCTCGACGCCGCCGACCACCCGCACCTGCTCGTCGGAGGGACGGGGCTCTACGTCCGGGCCGTGATCGACCGGCTCGACCTCCCCGGTCGCTTCCCGGCCGTGCTCGCCGAGCTCGACGAGGAGCCGGACGCCCGTCGCCTCCACGAGCGGCTCACCGAGCTCGACCCGATCGCCGCGGCGAGGATCGAGCCGGACAACCGGCGCCGAACCGTCCGAGCGCTGGAGGTCACGATCGGGAGCGGCCGACCGTTCTCCTCGTTCGGACCGGGCCTGGAGGAGCACCCTCCGCTCCCGGGCTTCGAGTTGCTCGCCCTCGGCCCGCCCCGCGCCGTGACCGACCGTCGCATCGCCGACCGCTACGACCGGCAGATGGAGCGAGGCTTCCTCGACGAGGTGCGGTCGTTGTTGCCGACGATGGGTCGGACCGCCGGGCAGGCGCTCGGCTACCGGGAGCTCGCCGCGCACCTGCGCGGGGAGGCGTCGCTCGACGACGCCCTCGACGAGGCGGTGCGGCGCACCCGGCGCTTCGCCCGCCGGCAGGAGCGCTGGTTCCGGCGCGACCCGCGTTGGCGATGGCTTCCCTACGACGAGGACCCGGTCGAGGTCGCCGGGGCGGTCGAGGCCGCCGTGGCAGCATCGACCGCATGAAGATCGTCGGCACGGGTCTCCCCCGCACGGGCACCAACAGCCTCAAGCTCGCCATCGAGCGGCTCACGGGGGAGCGCTGCTACCACATGTTCGAGCTCTTCGATCACCGAGAGCACGCCCCCGAGTGGATCGAGCTCGCCCGGGGCGGGCCCACCGACTGGTCGTTCCTCGGTGACTTCGGGTCGATCGTCGACTGGCCCGGCGCGGCGATGTGGGACCGGCTCGTCGACGACTTCCCCGAGGCGATCGTCGTCCACTCGGTGCGCGACGACGCCGAGCAGTGGTGGCGCAGCCTCGACGCCACGGTCGCGGCGACGATCCGCGAACGGCGTGACGAGGAGCCCGACTCCCCGGGCCGGCAGTTCATCATGGCGCTCGTCGAGCGGGCGGGATGGCCCTCGGTGGACGACGCGGCGGCGATGCAGGCCCTCTACGCCGAGCACGACCGCCGGGTCCGCGAGCGGGTCGACCCCGACCGACTCGTCGTGTTCAACCCCCGCGACGGCTGGGAGCCCCTCGCCGCAGCGCTGGGAGTCGAGGTCCCCGACGAGCCCTACCCGCGGGTCAACACCACCGAGGACTACCTCCGAGCGACCTAACGCGGTCGTGGTGGAGGCATCGGCCCGGCAGACTGGTCATCGGATGCAGCTGACGAAACACCACGGCCTGGGCAACGACTTCCTCATCGCCCTCGACCCCGACGCCTCGCTGACCGTCGATGCCGCGACCGCACGCCACCTCTGCGACCGGCGTCGCGGCATCGGTGCCGACGGACTGATCCTCGCCCGACCCGACGGCGAGGGCGCCGTCGCGCGCATGACGCTGTGGAACGCCGACGGCAGCGTCGCCGAGCTGTCCGGCAACGGGCTGCGGTGCCTGGGGCAGGCGTTGCTGCGCGCCGGGTGGGCCGACGGCGATCACGTCGTGGTGACCGACGCGGGGCCGCGGCGGGTCTCGATCGTGGAGCGCGGCGATGGCGACACCGACGTGCTGTCGGTCGAGCTGGGCGCCGCTCGACCCATCGAGCTGCCGGCCGAGCTGGCCGCCGCGCTGCCCGGTGCGGCACCGATCGGCGTCGACGTCGGGAACCCCCACGTCGTGTTGCGCGTCGACGACGTCGCGACGCATGACCCGGCCGCCATCGGCCCTCGGGTCGAGGCCCACTTCGCCGACGGGGTCAACGTGCACCTCGTCGAGGTCGTCGACCTGTCCCACGTCACGATGCGCATCTGGGAGCGCGGAGCCGGCGTCACCGAGGCGTGCGGTTCCGGCGCCACCGCGGCCGCCGCCGCGCTGCACGCCGGCGGGTTCGTCGGGGCCAGCGTCGAGGTGGCGATGCCGGGTGGGGTGGCGACCGTCGAGGTCGGCGACCCCCTGGTCCTAAGCGGACCGGCCACCTACGTCGCCGCGATCGAGGTCAGCGGATGAGCGACGAGGGGTACGACACCCACCGGGGCGGGTTCGGTGAGTTCGGCGGCGAGAGCTCCGGCCTCATCGAGCGCACCTTCCGGGAGAAGATCGTCATCGTCGGCGTCCAACGGGGCAACGAGCCGATCGACCGGGTCGAGGAGGCCCTCGACGAGCTCGCCCTGCTCGTCGACACCGCCGGCGCCGACGTGGTCGCCCGGGAGCTGCAGCGCCGGGACGCGCCCGATCCGGCGACGTTCGTGGGCAGCGGGAAGGCGGCGGAGCTGCGCGAGCTCGCCGACCTCGTCGACGCCGACACCGTCGTCTTCGACGACGAGCTGACCCCGGCGCAGCAGTTCAACCTGGAGAAGATCCTCAAGCGTTCGGCGCTCGATCGCACCGCGGTGATCCTCGACATCTTCGCCCAGAACGCCTCGACCCTCGAGGGCAAGGCCCAGGTCGAGCTGGCCCAGCTCCGCTATCGCCTGCCCCGCCTTCGCCGGGGGAGCGGGAGCTACAGCCAGCAGGGCGGCGGCATCGGCACCCGGGGACCGGGCGAGACGCAGCTCGAGGTCGACCGACGTCGGATCCAGCGCCGCATGAACCGGCTCGAGCGCGACCTGCGCGACCTGAAGTCGACGCGACGGACCCAACGGAAGAACCGCCGCCGCAGCCGCTTCCACACCGCGGCGTTCGTCGGGTACACGAACGCCGGCAAGTCGACGCTGCTCAACGCGCTGACCGGCGCCGGGGTGCTGGCCGAGGACCGCCTCTTCGCCACCCTCGACGCCGCCACCCGACGGCTGGCGCTCCCCGGCGGCGAGCAGGTGCTGATCTCCGACACGGTCGGGTTCATCAAGAAGCTGCCCCACCAGCTCGTCGAGTCGTTCCGGTCGACGTTGGAGGAGGTCGGCGAGGTCGACCTGCTCGTCCACGTCGTCGACGCGTCGGCCGGCGACGTCGAGGGCCAGATGGTCGCGGTGCGGTCCGTGCTGGCCGAGATCGGTGCCGGCGAGGTGCCCGAGCAGGTCGTGTTCAACAAGATCGACGCCGTCGGCGAGCCGACCGTGCGCCGGCTCCTCGCCTCGGTGCCCGACAGTCTCGCCGTCTCGGCGCTGCGCGGCGACGGGGTGGAGGAGCTGCTCGATTCGCTCGGCGCTCGCCTCCGCTCGCAGAACAGCGTCGTCGAGATCGTCGTCCCCTACGACCGCGGCGACGTCCTCGCCGCCGCCCACCGCGAGGGCGAGGTGCTGTCCACCCGCCACGACGAGGGTGGGACGGTGCTCAAGCTCCGCGTCGACGACGCGGGCGCGGCCCGTTTCGCCGAGTGGACGACCACCGACCGGGTCGTACGGTGAGCCGCACGGAGCCGGCCCCGGGGGGCCGGCCCGAAGGCGACGACGTGACGGTGAACCGGCGGCCATGAGCGGCTTCGTCCTCCCGCCGTATCCCTACGACCGGCTCGATCCGCTGAAGGAGATCGCATCGGCCCATGACGGTGGGATCGTCGACCTCTCCGTCGGCACGCCGACCGATCCACCGCCGCAGGTGGTGCTCGACGCCATCGCCACCAGCGACGCCGAGCGCGGGTACCCGCCCTCGGTCGGCACCCCGGCGCTGCGCGACGCGGCGCAACGGTGGCTCGACCGACGCTTCGGCGTGCAGGTCGAGCCGACCGCCATCGCCGCCACGATCGGCTCCAAGGAGTTCGTCGCCGGACTGCCGCACTGGTTGCGACTCCGGACGCCCGATCGCGACACGGTGCTGTTCCCGGCGGTCTCGTACCCGTCGTACGCCATGGGCGCAGAGCTCGCCGGTTGTCGGGCCGTGCCGGTGGACGCCGCGGCCGACGGCACGATCCGGCTCGACTCGATCGACCCCGCCGACGCGGCACGTGCGCTGTGCCTGTGGGTCAACACGCCCAGCAACCCCGGCGGCGGGCTCGACGACCTCGACGCCGTTGCCGCCTGGGGGCGCGCCCACGACGTCCTGGTCGTGAGCGACGAGTGCTACGCCGAGTTCACCTGGGACGGCCCGCCGCGGACGATCCTGGCCTCGGGCACCGACGGCGTCCTGGCGCTGCACTCGCTGTCGAAGCGATCCAACCTCGCCGGCGTCCGGGTGGGCGTCTACGCCGGCGATCCCGATGTGGTCCACTTCGTCTCGGAGGTCCGCAAGCACGCCGGCTTCATGTGCCCGGGCCCCTCGCAGGCGGCCGCCGTCGCCGCCTTCGACGATCAGGCCCACGTCGACGTGCAGCGCGAGCGGTACCTCGGGCGGCTCGGCCGGATGCGGGACCTGCTCGCCGAGCTCGGTGTCGAGGCCGAGCTGCCCCGCGGCGGCTTCTACCTCTTCCCCGAGGCTCCCGGGGCCGACGCCTGGGGCTTCGCCGAGCACCTCGCCCGCCGCCTCGGCGTGCTCGTGAGCCCGGGCGAGTTCTACGGCGAGGCCGGGGCGAGCCGAGTGCGAGTCGCGGTCGTGCGTCCGGACGAGGCGTACGACCTGCTCGAGCGACGGTTGCGCTCCGGAGTCTGAGGCAGGAGTGGGCATCTGCCCGATGTGGCAGGGGGGTCTTACGCCGCATCGTGGAACCCAGCACCACGAGATCCCGGAGGCCACGTGCTGGACACCCTCGACCCCGCCACCCGCTTCGCCATCGCCGCCGAGCGGCGTGACCACGCCCTGCGCCAGGCCGCCGACGAGCGGCTCGCCCGGACGCTGCCCCGCAGCCGGATGCCGCTGATCCAGCCGCTGCCGATCCTCGAACGACTCGCCGCCCGCGCGCTCGCCCTCCGCGACCGGACCCGCCGGTCCGCGATACTCGCCCGGTGAGCGCGGCGGAGGCCCTGATCGGTCGGGAGGCGGAGCTGGCGCTCCTCCTCGACGCGGCGACCGGCCGCGCCGACCGGTCGGCGGTGCTCCTCGGTGGTGACGCCGGCATGGGCAAGACCCGCCTGGTCGAGGAGCTGCGGGCCCGGCTGCCCGACGACGTCGCGGTCGGCGTCGGCGCCTGCATCCACACCGCGCACGGATCCCTGCCGTTGGTCGCCGTGACCGAGGCCCTTCGCTCCCTCGGCTCGGAGGTCGACGGTGCCGTTGCGTCGATGCCGGCGCACGTGAGCGCCGAGCTCGGCGCTCTCGTCCCCGAGCTGGTCCCCGGTGGACCGACGGTCGAGCCGCCCCGAGACGACGAGCGGACCGTCTACCGCCTCTTCGACGCGATCCGGACCTTCCTCACCTCGCTCGCGGCGCGGCAGCGCGTGTGTCTGGTCGTCGAGGACCTGCACTGGGCCGACGCCTCGACGCGAGATCTCGTGACGTTCCTCGTCCAGCGCGGCGTCGGTGACGGGTTCTCGCTGATCGGGACGTACCGCAGCGACGAGATGTCGCGCACCCACCCGCTGCGGCCGGTGCTCGCGGAGCTCGATCGGAGCCCCCGGGTCCGGCACCTGACCCTCCGTCCGTTCGACGACACCGAGCTGGCCCGGTTCGCGGCCTCCCGCCTCGGTCGTCCCCCCTCCGCCCGCCTCGTCGACGACCTCGCCGACCGGTCGAGCGGCAACGTCTTCTACGCCGCCGAGTTGCTCGATGCGATGCGCGACGGTCAGCCGACCGTCCGGCCCGAGCTGTCCGATCTCGTGCTCGCCCGGGTGGAGGCGACGTCCACCGATGCCCAGCGATTGCTCCGGCTGGTGGCCGTGGCGGGCGAGTCGGTCCGCGACGAGCTGCTCGAGCTGGTCCTCGAACCGGACGACGAGGACGTGCTCGATGCGCTCGGCGAGGTCGTCGAGCAACGACTGCTCGTCGTCGGCGACGACGGTCGGATGCGCTTCCGGCATGCGCTGATGCAGGAGGCGGTGCACCACGGGACCCTGCCCCGCGAGCGGCGAGTCATCCACCGCCGGTTCGCCGAGGCGCTGGCGGCGCGGCCCGATCTGGCGTCCTCGCCGCTCGGGGCGAACGCCGAGCTGGCCTGGCACCATCGCGAGGCCCGGGAGTTCGCCGCGGCGCTCGAGGCGTCAGCCGCTGCCGCCCGGTCCGCCGAGGCCGTCCCGGCCTTCTCCGAGGCGCTGGAGCACGTGCGGACGCTCCTCGAGCTCTGGGACGACGTCGACGACGCCGAAGATCGCGTGGGGATGCCGCACGCCGACGTGTTGCGATGGGCCGCCGAGCTCGCGCACGAAGCCGGCGACTCGCCCCAGGGCGTCGTCTACCAGCGGGCGGCGATCGCGGCGATGGCCGATGCCGAGCCCGCCACCCGCGGCTTGCTCCACGAGCGCCTCGGCCGGTTCCTCCAGGCAGCGGGGCGAGCCGACGACGCCATCGCGGAGTATGAGCGCGGCGTCGACCTCGTCACCGACCCGGCCAGCCCCGAGCGCGCCGTCGTCCTCGCCGGGTACGGCCAGCAGCTCATGCTCACCCTGCGGCACCGGGAGGCCGTCGTCGCGCTGGACGGGGCGATCGACGTCGCCCGCCACGTCGGCGACCGTCGGATCGAGGGCCACGCGCTCAACTCGCTCGGCTCGATGTACCTGCACGATGGTCGCTACACCCGCGGGGTGGGCCTGCTCGAGGAGGCTGCCGAGATCGCGCGGACCGAGGGCGCGCACGGCGAGCTCCTCCGGACCTACGTCAACGTCGTGAGCGGTCTCGTCGACGTCGGCGATCTGGCGGCTGCCGAGCGACATGCCGACGAGGGGCTCCGGCGAGCGGCCGAGCTCGGCCACGAGAGCTTCTTCATCGGAGCGAACCTCGTCTTCGTGCTCACCGAGCAGGGCCGATGGGAGGATGCGGCCGCCGTCTCGGACTCGCTCCGGCGTCCCGAGGGCCACCTGCCGCATCTGTGGCTCGCTCACTCGTCCTCCGATCGGGCCTTCTGGCGCGGCGACCTCGAGGGCGCAGCACGGACGCTCGACGACTCGGAGCCGCCGTCGGGCCCGACCATGGAACCGCAGCTCGTGCCGATGCACTGGGCCCGGCGTGCCGCCCTCGCCATCGGGAGCGGTGACCCGTCGGTGGCACGTGAGGCGGTTGAACGGGGGCTCGCCGCCGTCGTGACGATGCCCCAGGAGCTGGAGCTGCGGATCCTGGCCGTCGAGATCGAGGTCGATGCGGGCGCTGCGGGATCGGAGGAGTCGGTGGTCGCACACCTCGACGCCATCGACCGCCTCGTCGACGAGCGCTTCGATCGGAGCGACAACGGGGCCCACCGGATCCTCGCGCTCGCCGCCGAGGCCGCAGCGCACCGGGCGGCGCTGGCGGACGAGGACTCCGTCGAGCGGTGGAGCGAAGCCGTCGAGCAGTGGGGGGCGAGCGGTTGCGTGCTCCGGCTGCTCCGTTGTCGCCTGCGCTTGGGGGAGGCGCAGCTGCGCAGCGGCGACCGGAGCTCCGCGGAGGCGACGCTGCTCGACGTCGTCGACCGGGCCGAAGCCCTCGGCACCCCCGTGATCGGCGCGGCCGCACAGCGACTCCTCGACCACGCCGGCCTGACGGCTGCGGACGAGGACAGCCCCGATCTGCTCACCAGCCGAGAGCGCGACGTCCTGCGGCTCGTGGCCGACGGTCGCACCAACCGCCAGATCGGCGACCGGCTCTTCATCAGCCCCAAGACCGCGAGCGTGCACGTCTCGCGGATCCTGCAGAAGCTCGGCGTGGACAACCGGACCGAGGCCGCCGCCGCGGCCCGCCGGGCCGGCCTGCTCGACGACGAGCTCGCCTAGGCCAGGTCGGGGTCGCGACCCATCGTCGCCACGAAGCGGGTGACGGCGTCGGCGTCGTCGGAGACCTCGACGGCCGGTCCGAGGCGACCCGGCGCGCGGAAGGCCGCCTCGAACGCCAGCACGACCGCGGTCGCCTCGGCGGCCAGACCGGCGTCGAGGGCCGGCGGCTGACCGGTGGCGACCGCCAGGTCCCAGGTGTGGGCGAGCGGGTCGATCACCATGGCGCCGAGGAAGTCGTCGATCGGCATCGTGCCGAACGGGGTCTCGACCACCCGCTGGAGCACACCGGGCCGGTCGATGGCCGCGAACAGGTCGTCGGCGAACGCGGCCCACGTCGCCGCCGGGTCGTCCCCGGCGATCGCGAGCTCGTCGGTGGGCTCGGCCGGATCGCGCTCGGCCTGCCGGGCGAGCCGGCTGACGTTGCGGAGCACGCCGATCTGGTGGCCGACCACGTGGCGAGCGGTCCAGCCCGGGCAGGGGCTCGGCGCGTCCCAACCGTCGGCCGGCACTCGGCGCACCACCGCATCGAACCCGAACACCGCGACCGTGAAGCGGCGGAGGTTCAGGCTCATCGCCTCACCGCCGGTACTTGTGCGGCTTGCGGTTGCGGGTGCCCTTGGGGGTCACGCGCTTGGTGCTCTGCACGACCTGGCGCTCGCGGCGAGCCGCCTCGGGCCGCGCCGCCTGGTCGGACTTCGACGGGCCGCCGGCTCCGTCGCCGGGCGTCGTCGAGGCGCCGTCGAGCGGCGTCTCGGAGATGATGTTGATCTGGTCGGTGAAGGCCCGGTTGGCCCAGAGGTCCTCGCCGTCGATCGACACCTTCCAGTAGAGGCGCTTCTTCTCGACGGGAACGAGGGTGCGGGGCAGGCGCTTCACCACCTTGCTCGGGCGCCACAGCGGTGGCCGGCCATGCATGACCACGATCTCCGAGGACGTGATCGCCACCGACCGCCCCAGCGTGAGGAAGAGCGCGATCACCATCAGCACGGTGGCCGCGACCTGCAGCGCGAACTGCTGGGTGACGAAGGCGAACATCAGGATGAACGTCGGCAGGAAGGCGGCGAGCGGGTGGACCCGAGCGGCGATGAAGTAGCCCTGGATCTGCTCGCCGACGAGCTTCTGGGCCTTCACGAGCGTCTTGTTCGCCAGCGCCATGACCGTTGACGCTACTGGCCTCGGACGGCAGGCGGCACGCCGACGCGGAGGCTCCGTCGCCACGTGGGGTAGTGGCTAGCCTCGACGGCCATGGCCGATCTCGCTGCCCGCATCGAAGAGCTCTGGGACCGTCGCGAGTCGTTGAGCTCCAGTGACGCCGACGCCGTCGCCACCGTGAAGGAGGCGATCAACGCGCTGACCGACGGCGAGGCCCGGGTCGCCGAGCTCGTCGGCGACGACGTGGTGGTGCACGAGTGGACCAAGCTCGCCATCCTCCTGCTCTTCAAGCTCTCGATGATGGAGACGATCGAGCTCGGACCCTTCGAGTACGCCGACAAGATCCCGCTGCAGGACCGCTACGAGGCGAAGGGCGTGCGGGTGGTGCCCGGCGCCTCCGCCCGGTGGGGTGCCCACCTCGAGCGCGGCGTGGTGATGATGCCGAGCTACGTCAACATCGGCGCCTGGGTCGGCAGCGGCACGATGGTCGACACGTGGGCGACCGTCGGCTCGTGCGCCCAGATCGGCTCGAACGTCCACCTCTCGGGCGGGGTCGGCATCGGCGGCGTGCTCGAACCGGCCAACGCCGTCCCGGTCATGATCGGCGACGAGTGCTACATCGGCAGCCGGTGCATCGTCGCCGAGGGGGCCCGTGTCGGCGAGGGCACCGTCCTCGGCGCGGGGTGCATCCTCACCGGCTCCGTGCCGGTCATCGACGCCGAGACCGGCGAGGAGCTCTCGCGGGGCATCGTGCCGCCGTGGTCGGTCGCCATCAGCGCCACCCGCCCTCGCACCTTCGCCGGCGGCGAGTTCGGGATGCCGTGCGTGCTGGTGATCAAGCGCCTCACCGAGGGCGAGCGCCACGAGAAGTCCGCCCTCAACGACATCCTCCGGGACCACGGCGCCACGACGTGAGCACCCGCACCGTCCCGGTCGACCTCCTCGCCCTCACCGGCGAGCTGATCGACGTCCCGTCGGAGAGCTTCCACGAGGAGCCGCTCGTCCAGTTGCTGCTCGAACGGCTCGGCCAGCTCGACCACCTCCACGTCGAGCGGGTCGGCGACAACGTCGTCGCGCGGACCGACCTGGGGCACCCCCATCGGCTGCTGCTCGTGGGCCACACCGACACCGTCCCGGCCAACGACAACGAGCGGGCGACCTTCGACGGTGAGGTCGTGTCGGGCCTCGGCGCCGCCGACATGAAGGGCGGGCTGGCGGTCTTCCTCGCGCTCGCCGAGCACGTCCGCGACCTCGCCGTCGACGTCACGTGGATCTTCTACGCCACCGAGGAGGTCGCGGCCGAGCACAACGGCCTGGCGGCGCTGATCCGCGAGCGGCCCGACCTCGTCGCCGGCGACGCGGCGATCCTCGGCGAGCCCACCTCGGCCGAGCTGGAGGCCGGTTGCCAGGGCACCCTGCGGGTGCGGGCGACCTGGCGGGGCGAGCGGGCCCACACGGCCCGTCCGTGGATGGGGCGCAACGCCATCCACCGGCTCGGTCCCGTGCTCGATCGGCTGGAGGCCTACGAGGGGCGCCGGCCCGTCCTCGACGGCTGCGAGTACCGCGAGGCCGTCCAGGCCGTCGGCGTCGAGGGCGGCGTGGCCGGCAACGTCGTCCCCGACGAGGTGACGCTGCTGGTCAACCACCGCTTCGCCCCCGACCGCACCGACGACGAGGCGGTCGCCCACGTGGTCGAGCTGCTCGGCGACTGCGACGACTGGGAGCTGACCGACCTCGCGCCGGCCGCCGTGCCCGGGCTCGCCCATCCGCTGCTCGGCTCGCTGCGCGATCGGGCCGGGTTGCCCGTGCGGGCCAAGCTCGGCTGGACCGACGTCGCCCGCTTCTCCGAGCTCGGCATCCCCGCCGTCAACCTCGGCCCCGGTCACGCCCACCTGGCCCACACCCAGGGCGAGTGGGTCGACCGCACCCAGCTCGAGACCGTCTACCTCGCCCTCGACGAGCTGCTCACGACCGGGGCCTGAGCGGCCCGCGGTTCAGCCCACGACGACGAGCTCGTGGGCGGCTCGCGACGCTGCCAGGTAGAGCTGGCGGGGGGTCATGCCGGCGCGCTCCACGACGACGGCGTCGTACTCGATGCCCTGGTGGCGCCAGGTGTCCTCCGCGGTGATCGTCGTGACGTCACCCCAGCGCTCGCGCAGCTCGGTGTCGATCCCGTCGAGGGTCGTTACCTCGCGGACCGGACGCCCGGTGGGTCGGATGCCGATCATCTCGACCGCGTCGAGGTCGGGGTGCGCGGCGGCGAGCGAGTTCAACCAGTCGACGATCTCCGCCGACTGGCGGTAGGCGGTGGTCATCTCGGCGACGTCGACGTCGAGCTCCTTCGCCGCGGCCCGCAGGCCGATGCCGGCGGCGTGGGAGCGCTGCGCATCGTCGCCCACCAGCGTCAGGCCGGGTGCCCGACGCCGCACCGCACGGAGCTGGAGCGCCGTGAGGTCCTGGGCCTCGTCGACGATGGCGTGGGAGTACTTGGCCGGTACCCCCTCGATCCGGGAGCGGACCTCGTCGGTCACGCTGCCGTCCTCGGCGACGGCCAGCCAGTCCCGCACCAGGTCCTCGCCGGCCCCGAGCCGGTGGAGGAGCTCGGGGTTGCGCAGCCGCTTGAGCGCCTGGTTCGTCGAGCAGGCCGGAACGATCTTGTTCAGCGCCTTGGCGACCTCGGGCCGGGGGAGCTTCCGGAGCGCGGCGACCCGATCGATGATGAGGTTGCGGCGCTGGCTCCAGGGCATCCGGCTCGGGGCGATGCGGCCGGCGATCTCGGCGATCTGATCGGCGGTGATGCGGCGGCCCCGCACGGAGACGTCGGCCGGCTCGACCAGCGACGTCTCGAACCGGTCGAGGACGTCGACCCACCCGATGTGTCCGCCGGCCGGGGTGTCCGGTCCGAGGAGCTCGGTGAAGGTCGTCTGGCGGATCTTGCGCTCGCCGAGGGTCGGCAGCACGCTCGCCACGTAGCGCAGGAACCGGTCAGACGGTCCGATGATGAGGATGCGGTCCGACGTGATGCGGCGGTCGTTGTAGACGAGCCATGCCGCCCGGTGCAGGCCGACCACCGTCTTGCCGGTGCCGGGACCGCCGCGGAGCACGAGGCGATCGTCGGGGTCGAGGCGGACCAGGGCGTCCTGCTCGGACTGCAGGGTCGCGACGGCGGCGCGCATCTGCTCGCCCTTGGAGCGGGACAGCTCGGCGAGCAGCGGGGAGGACCCGGTCGCCTCACCGGTGACGAGGTCCTCGATCAGGAGGTCGTCGATGCATCCGACGTAGCTGACCCGGCGCACCAGCCCGAAGTCGTCGTCCGCGGTGGCCTGGTAGAAGGCACGGGCGAAGGTCGTCCGCCAGTCGACGACGAGCTGCTCGCCGTCGCGGTCGATGCCGTAGAGCCCGATGCGCCACGGGCGGTCGTCGTCGACCCGACCGAACACGACGAGGTCGCGCTGGAGCAGCTCGATGGTGTCGCCGATGACGGCGTCGACGTACTCCTGGCTGAGCGCGTCGGCGCCGCCGTCGGTGCCGACGAGCTGCTCGACCCGGACCAGCTTGTCGGCGACGGCCTCGCGGGCCGCCTCGAGCGCCGCGAGCTCAGCGTCGAGCGTGACGGGTCCCACCCGCTCGACGATGCCAGACGGGAGGGCAGTGGTGCCGCCGGCTTTCCCAGCGGAACCGGTGCTCAGGCCTCCGCGGCGGCCTTCACCTGGGCGGCGAGGCGGGACTTCTGCCTGGCGGCGGTGTTCTTGTGCAGCACGCCCTTGGCGGCGGCCTTGTCGATGCGCTTGACGGCGGCGCGGTAGGCCTCGTCCTGCTCGTCGGTCCCGGCGGCGTCGATGGCGGCCTTGATGCGGGTGCGCACCTCGGACTTCACGGCACGGTTGCGCAGGCGGCGCTTCTCGTTCTGGCGGTTGCGCTTGATCTGGCTGGCGATGTTGGCCATCGGTGCGTGAGCTCTTTCGCGTCGTACTACGGGGAAGAAGGGGGAGGCCCGGCGGGCTCGCCGAGCGACTCGTCAAGGCTAGCAGCGAGGTCCGCCGACCAACACGTGCCGGTTCTGGCGACGGGGTCGGCGAGGTGCGTCGGTATCCTCGCACTCATCACCATGGACCTGCGCCGCATCCGCAACTTCTCGATCATCGCCCACATCGACCACGGCAAGTCGACGCTCTCGGACCGCATCCTCGAGCTGACCGGTGCCGTCGACGCCCGGTCGATGCGCGCCCAGTACCTCGACTCGATGGACCTCGAGCGCGAGCGGGGCATCACGATCAAGGCGCAGAACGTGCGGGTCGACTGGAAGGACCACGTCCTCCACCTCATCGACACGCCCGGCCACGTCGACTTCGGGTACGAGGTCAGCCGCAGCCTCGCCGCCTGCGAAGGCGTGGTGCTCGTCGTCGACGCAGCGCAGGGGATCGAGGCCCAGACCCTCGCCAACTGCTACCTGGCGCTGGAGAACGACCTCGAGATCGTCGCCGCGCTCAACAAGATCGACCTCCCTGCCGCCGATCCCGATCTCTACGCCGCCGAGATCGAGCAGGTCCTCGGGATCCCGGCCGAGGAGATCGTCCGCATCTCGGCCAAGACCGGCGAGGGAGTGCCGGAGCTGCTCGACGTGATCGCCGAGCGCATCCCCGCACCCACGGGCGACCCCGACGCCGCCCTCCAGGCGCTCGTGTTCGATTCCAACTTCGACCAGTACCGTGGCGTGATCAGCTCGGTGCGGGTCATGGACGGCGTGCTGCGCTCGGGCCAGAAGCTGCGGTTCATGCACGGCGGCACCGAGCGCGAGGCCGAGGAGATCGGCGTCCGCACCCCGGCCAACACCCCGGTCGACCAGCTCGGTCCGGGCGAGGTCGGCTACCTCATCGCCGGCATCAAGGACGTCGGCGAAGCCCGCTCGGGCGACACCGTCACCGACGCCCGCCGCCGCGCCGACGAGCCGCTGGAGGGCTACCGCGACCCGCAGCCGATGGTGTTCTGCGGGCTCTACCCGATCGACGGCGACCAGTACGCCGACCTGCGCGAGTCGTTGGAGAAGCTCAAGCTCAACGACGCGTCGATCACCTTCGAGCCCGAGACCTCGGCGGCGCTGGGCTTCGGGTTCCGATGCGGCTTCCTCGGGCTGTTGCACATGGAGATCGTGCGGGAGCGGCTCGAGCGCGAGTACGACCTCGACCTCATCGCCACCGCGCCGTCGGTCGAGTACCACATCTCCACCTCCGACGGCGGCGAGGTCGTCGTCGACAACCCGTCCGAGCTGCCCTCCATGGACAAGGTCGAGGCCATCGCCGAACCGACGCTGAAGGTGTCGATCATCACGCCGTCGTCGTACACCGGCACGGTGATGGACCTCTGCCAGGCCCGGCGGGGCGAGATGACCCACATGGAGTACCTCTCGCCTGAGCGGATCGAGCTGCGCTACGAGATCCCGCTCGCCGAGGTGGTCACCGACTTCTTCGACCAGCTCAAGAGCCGGACCCAGGGCTACGCCAGCCTCGACTACGAGCCGTCCGGGTACAGCGAGGCGAAGCTCGTGAAGGTCGACGTGCTGCTCAACGGTGAGGCGGTCGATGCGTTCTCGACGATCGTGCACCGCGACAAGGCCTACGACTACGGCCGTCGGATGGCCGAGAAGTTGCGCGAGCTCATCCCGCGGCAGCTCTTCGACGTGCCGATCCAGGCCGCGATCGGTGGTCGGATCATCGCCCGCGAGACGGTCAAGGCGAAGCGCAAGGACGTGCTCGCCAAGTGCTACGGCGGCGACATCAGCCGGAAGCGCAAGCTGCTCGAGCGCCAGAAGCAGGGCAAGAAGCGGATGAAGGCCATCGGCCGGGTGGAGGTCCCGAACGAGGCCTTCGTCTCCGCGCTCCGCCTCGACGACTGACCGGGCGGCTCAGCCCTCCATCGTCTCCGCAGCGTCGCCGGTCGGCTCGGCGCCCTCCATCGACGCGTCGGCCGAGTCGTCGACGCCGAGGAACGAGTTGACCGGGTCGTCGTGGGGGTCGATCACGCCCGAGTCGTGGCCCTCGATCGCGTCGGCCGGGATGTTCTCGACCGGCTGGGGGGCACCACCCTCGCCGTAGTCGACGCCGTCGTAGTCGATCGGACCGCCACCGCTGTCCTGTGGGACGTCGGAGTACTGCACCTCCGCGGTGCCACGCGCGCCCTGCTGGATGGCGAAGTAGGTCTCGCCGATCTCGGGGTCCATCGACGGTGACTTGCCGAAGGTCTGGCTGTCGGCGCCCCGGTCCTCGGTCGTGCCGGAGGGATCGGGCTCGACGCTCTGGTCGGGCTCGGTCGCCGGGTCACCGACGCTCATGCCCTCCGAGCCCGTGTCCGGCTCGCCCTCGCTCTGGCCGTCGGTGCCGGTGTCGGGCTCGCCTTCGCTCTGGTCGGGTTCGGTCGCCGGTTCGCCTTCGCTCTGCCCGTTGGGATCCTGCGTCTCGCCGTGGTCCTCCGGCTTGTCGTCGCCGAGCTGCGAGGAGCCGGGATCGACGCCCGAGTCGTCCTCGGGTTCTTCGGTCGCCGGCTCACCGTCGCCGAACTCCCCGGTCGGGTTGTCGACCTGTTCCCAGTAGCTGTCGGAGATGCCGAACGCCTCGTCGACGCCACGGGTGACGCCGTAGGCGCCGAAGCCCACCTGCGCGATCGGGTTGCTGCTCATCGCCAGACCACCGATCGTTGCGGTGAGGTCTGCTGCCCCGGTGAGGTCGCCGGCCTCGTTGCCGGCGAGGCTGTACTCGTCCGGCACGTCGGTGCTGAGACCGTCGTCGAAGGGGTCGGCGACGCTGCTCCCCGCGCCGGGCAGGTCGGGCACCCCGCCGTGGGTCTCCGCTGCGAGCGCGTCGGCGTCGACGTCGAGGCCGAAGGGATCCTCGCCGACGTCGGCGTCGCCGGGGAATCGCCCGTCCCGGCCGGCGGCCAGGTCGAGGTCATTCGGGTCGATCCCGCCGTCGGCGTCGTCCCCGGCCCGCGCCGTCGGATCGGGGAGTCCCTCGAACTCCGTCTTGGACGACAGGTCCTCCCCGCTCGGCGCGGCCCGCCCATCGGGACGACCGATCGCACCCTCCCCGATCTGGTTGGGGTCCTCGACCTCGATCGGTTCGGCGCGCGCCCGCAGCGCTGCGCCGTCGGCCTCGTCCGCTTCCGGGCGCCTCGCCCTGCTCGCCTCGTCGCCGGTCCTCGGTGCTCTGGCCATGGTTCCGCGCTCCTCGCTCCGCCCGTGCGATCGAACGTCGCACGGCGATGGGAGGGGGTCATCGGTAGTAGTACGCACGCGCACCGCGGCGATCCGGCCGAGAGCCGGCGGGACGGAGGTCGTAGGGTTCGGCACATGGCCGACCGGTCGGGGAGGTCGGAGCTCCGCTCGTCGCTCCAGCACGCCGTGCAGGCAGCGCACGAGGTCGGTCGCGCTCGGATCGTCCGCCTCGTCGGTGAGGCCGGGATCGGCAAGACCACGCTGGCGGCAGCCGCCGCGGTTCGTGCGCGGGAGCTGGGCATGCGCGTCTGGGCGGCCGGAGCGGCCGACCTCGACCGTGTCACGCCGTACGCCCTGCTCGCCCGGGTCTGCGACGACCGGGGCGAGCGGATGTTCGACCTCGACGAGCTGCGGGACGCCGGCTCCGCTCGCACCCTGGCGGGTCTGCCCCTCGGCGTCGCCGCGGGCAGGTTCGAGACCGTCGAGTCGATCGCGGCGACCGTCGAGGCGAGCTGCTCGAACCCGACGCTCCTCGTCCTCGAGGACCTGCAGTGGGCCGATCCGGCATCGCTCGCCGCGATCCAGGAGGTGGCCTCGATCGCGACGTCGCTCCCGGTCGTCCTCGTCCTGACCCGACGAACGGGCGTGCACGGCCGGTCGCACGATCAGCTCTCCGACGCCCTGGATCGTCTCGGAGCCGACGAGGTCGAGATCGGGCCCCTCACGGCCGACGAGGTCGACCAGCTGCTCGAGGAGCTCTGCGGCGGTCGACCCAGCGACGATCTCACCCGTCGGGCCGAGGGGGCGTCCGGGAACCCGTTCCTGCTCCGGGAGTACGCGGTGGGGCTGCTGTCGGAGGGTCGGCTCGCCGAAGCGGACGGCGAGGTGGATCTCGTGTCCGCCGACGTCCCCGCCCAGCTGCGCTCCGCCGTGGCGCTCCGTGTCGACGGACTCGATGCGGAGACCGCCGACGTCGTGCGGGCGGCAGCGGTGCTCGGCTCCGTGCTCGACGTCGGCGTCCTGAGCCCCCTGCTCGATCGGTCCCCGCTGGCGTTGAGCGCCCCCATCCGGATCGCCGTGGAGGCCGGACTGCTCGAGGCCGACGGTCACCGACTCGCCTTCCGTCACGAGCTGGTCCGCGAGGCCGTCTACCAGGACGTGCCGGGCCCCGTCCGCAGCGAGGCCCATCG
Organism: Actinomycetota bacterium; assembly: GCA_039818945.1. Classification (GTDB taxonomy): domain Bacteria; phylum Actinomycetota; class Acidimicrobiia; order Acidimicrobiales; family Poriferisodalaceae; genus JBCBSZ01. Next base: position 43,466 of record JBCBSZ010000002.1, on the reverse strand, counting down.
ACGCACCGCCGCGATCCTGGGCGAGCGCAACGCTCCGGCGGCCCTGGTCGGCGCGCACCTCGTGTTGGCCGACGCCGCTGGCGACACCGAGGCGATCGAGCGGCTCCGGCTCGCAGCGGTCGAGACCGCGCCGGTCGCGCCCGATGCCGCGTTGGAGTTCCTCGACCGGGCGCAGGCGTTGTCCGTCGACGACCTCCCGACCCGCATCGTGATCGAGCAAGCTCGGCTCGAGGCGCTGATGGCCGCCGGCCGCCTCGCCGAGGCCGAGGCGGTCGGCCGATGGCTGCTGCAGGTCACACCCGCGGAGGAACACAGCGAGGTGCGGGTGCGGCTGGGCGCGCTCGCCCTGATCGTGGGTGATGGAGCAGCGGCGCTGGAGCATCTTCGGGCGGCGGACGCCGCTCGCCGCTCAGAGCGGAACCGGCCGTTGATCCTGGCGCTCTGTGCACTGGCGTCGGTGGCGACGCGGGACTTCGCCGAGGCGTGCCGGCTGGCCGGCGAGGCCGCGGTGATTGGCGAGCGGATCGGGGAGCGGGTCGGGCACAGCGCCGGGCTGGCGCTCCGGGCCCGGCTGTCGGTGAACGACAGCTGCATCGCCGACGGTCTCCGCGAGACGGCCGTGGCCGTGGCGATCGCCGACACCGACCCGACCGGGGCGGCGCACCAGTTCGTGCCCTGCCTCCACCACGGCGTCACGGCGTTCGACGCCGACCAGCTGGATCTCGCGACGCGGATGGTCGCCCGGGGCAACGATCTGGCCGGGACCCATCGGATCGCGTGGTCACGGCCGCTCTACGCCACGCTGGCCGCGGCCTGTCACCACCGGCGCGGCGAGCTCGACGCCGCCGAGGCGGAGGCGGGGGTGGCGATCGACCTGGCAGAGCGCCTCAGCTCTCGTCAGGCGCAGATGTGGGCGGAGGCGCTGCTGTCGCTCGTCGCGGTCGACCGGGGCGAGGTCGACGCGGCGACGCACTGGGCCGAGGCGGCGTGGGCGTCGTGGGAGAGCGGCCGCAGCGGCATGGGCATCAACACGGTGGTCCTGGCCCGCGGGCGAGCCGGCGTCGCGGCCGGTGACGCCGACCGTGCCCGGCGCGACCTCGCGACGGCGTGGGAGCTCTTCGAGGCGGCCGGGTTGTCGGCGTGCAACCAGGAGATCGCGGTCGACCTGGCCCGGCTCGCCCGCCTCGCCGGCGATGACCCGACCGAGGCGATGGTGGTCGACGGCATGGCGACCTCGGCCGCCGCCAGCGGGCTCCCGGCCGTCGTGGCGCTCGCCGCGTGGGTCGAGGCGCTCGCCACGGACGATGCGCTCGGTGCCCGGCGGGCGCTCGAACGGCTGCGGCGCACCGATCGACGCCTCGACGTCGCCCGCTGGCTGGCCGACGGGGCCGACGTGCTCGCCGGGGGCGACGACCCGGCGCCGTACCTCCGCGAGGCGCTCGCCACCTTCGATGCGGTCGGAGCGACCGCCCTCGCGGCCCCGGTCCGCGCCCGTCTCGGCGAGCTCGGGCAGCCCAGCATCGAGCCGGCGGTCCACGGCTGGGGCGCGCTGACCGCGACCGAGTGCGAGATCGCCGGGCTGCTGGCCGAGGGCCTCACGAACGCCGAGATCGCCCAGCGTCGCGGGAGCTCGCGGCGCACGGTCGAGTCCCATCTCGGGCGGATCTACCGCAAGCTCGGGATCGAGGGTCGGGTCAAGCTCACGGTCGAGGCCGCCGCGCACTTCCGGCCGCGTCAGAACGGGAAGAACGCCTGAGGGTCGTGCCGGGTGATCGTCGACGCGAGCTGCTCCAGGAGTGACCCGGGGGCGTCGAGGTCGTCGGTCACGGGCAGGTGCGTCGCCGGCATGACGCCGAGCCACAGCCGGGTGAAGGTCCCGACGCCGCAGCGCAGGACCGGCAGCGACGGGTCGTCGCCGGGCTCGGCCGAGCTCGTCGCCCCGAGCTGCACGACGTAGCGGCCGGCCACGCCGCGCCAGCCGCCCGGCGTCGGGAGGTGCCGCTCGATCGGATCGTCGAGCTCGAGGACGAACCGGACCTCGGGTCCGGCGAACGTGGAGGCGGCGACGACGCCCGGCACGTCGAGCATCCGGCACTGCCACCACGCGAGCTGCCGACCGCCCGGCGGCTTGCCGGACGAGCCGATGTTCATGGCGCGGATCGGACGGTCGACGAGGTGCTGCACCTGCACGCCCCGGGGCTCGGGGACGTCGAACTGCACGACCTGGTCGGCGAGGGACCGAAGGAGCCCGATGAGCTCGCGCAGGTGCGCCGGTGACTCGTAGGCCATCCACACCACCCGGTAGGGGCCGTGCTCGGCGTTGTCGCCGGCGTCGAGCCAGACGTGGTGGGTCAGCCGGCCGTCGCCGTCGCGGAAGCCCAACCCGAACGACGAGGCGTCCCACCCGGCCTCGGCGGCGGTGAAGCGGTGGTCGTCGATCGTGCAGGCGCCGTGATCGAGCGCCCCCGCGAGCCGGTTGCGATGGATCTCCTCGGCGTCGTCGACCGAGAGCCGCACCGGTCGACGGTCGGGTGGCGGCACCCGGATCGAGGCGGGGTCGAGGCGCCACCAGCGCTGGGCCGCGCCCGTCCCGAAGCCGAGCCGGTCGTAGTAGCCCTCGTCGAAGATCCCGAGGGCCCCGGTGAGCAGGCCCGCCTCGGCGTCGGTGGCGAGCGCCCGTGCGGTCATCGCTGACGCGAGCCCGCCTCGGCGGGCGATCCGGCTCGCCGTCACCGAGGTGACCGCCGACATCGACAGCACGCTCGGCCCGTGGCGCAGGGTGCCGTCGGCGGTGGTCACGCACAGCTCGGCCTCGCCGTCGAGCTCGGCGACGATCGCTCGGGTCGGTGCGAGGAAGGAGTCGAGCGCCCGCTCCTCGTGGTCGTCGCTCCCGATCCAGCCGATCTCGCGCCAGATGCGGCCGACGGCGGCTCGATCACGGCCGGGGTCGTACGGGCGGACGAGCGCATCGCCCACCGTGAAGGTCTCCATGGCGCCCGATCCTGCCGCCCCGGAGGGGGCGCAGCGAGCGCCTTTCGCCGATCCCTCGCCGCCGACCACACCCCGCGCGGGGGTCCACCCAACGTGGTCAAACCCGAGATACCGTCGCGTTCGACGCCGTTGTCGTCTGAGCGCGACGCCTGATCAGTGGGCGACGCCAAGGAGTGCCTGCGTGAACGCCAAGCAGATCAGCATCTACTTGTTGATCCTCTTCCTCGTCTTCCTGATCGTGACCGACGCTTCGCAGGCGGGCGACTTCGGGCGGCAGTTCTTCGACTGGATCGGCACCGGACTGGGCCGCTTCCTCGACTTCCTCGACTCGTTGTTCGAGACCGACGGCGACAACGAGCCGGGGACCGCGCTCGGGCTCTGGTAGGCGATGCAGCCTCGGTCGGGTCGTCGTCGCAACGAGGAGGCCTTCCGGCGCTCGCCCTTCCGGCGCGTCTACTACGTCTTCCCGCCCCAGGTCCGTGACTTCCTCGACCGGGCCTACGACTCGCTGCTGCCCATCCAGGACGACAAGATCCTCATCGCCGACGAGCGGATCCTCTACAAGTCCCGCCGCCACGTCGCCGAGATCATCAAGCCCGGCCTGGCGTTCATCGGCACCCTGCTGATCTTCCTCGCGCTGGTGGTGCCGCCGCTCAGCGGCGTCGGGGCCTTCGGCGTGATCGTCGTCGGCGCTGCGATGATCATCGCGGTCGTCGACCGCGAGCGCGACAACGTCACCGCGGCGCTGCGCAAGTCGATCCCGGCCGTGATCCTCGCCGTCGCGCTGGCCTTCGTCTTCGAGGCGCCCCGCATCATCGCCATCGTGCTGCTGCTCTACGTGGCCGGCATCTTCGGCCTGCGGCTGCTGCGCTGGCGCTTCTTCCGCGTGCTCTACCTGACCAACCGTCGCCTCATCCAGACCGAGGGGTTCTTCTCCCGCCGCCAGGCGACGCTGCCGCTCAGCCGCGTGACCGACGTCGCCCTCAGCTACTCGTGGATCGGGGAGTACCTCAACTACGCCACCTTCCGGGTGGAGTCGGCCGGTCAGACGTTGTTCAACCAGATCGACTTCCTGGCCTCGCCGGAACGGTTCCACCGGATGGTGGTCGAGCTGGCCACCTCACCGCGCAAGGAACCCGAGGGCGCGCCGGTCATCGACCCGGGCCTCGTGCCGAGGCGGCGAGCGACCGACCGCCCACCGCAGCCGCCGACCGACTAACGGCCGGTTCGGCCCCGTCGGTACGATCGGGGCCACGACGAGCAGGTGAGTCGGTGCACCCGGGGGGCCCGTGAGCGACGATTCGTTGGACGAGCGCAAGACGGCGATCCTCACCGCGATCGTCGAGCAGTACATCGAGACCGATCAGCCGGTCGGCTCGAACCGCATCGCGCAGTCGCTCGAGTCTCCCGTCTCCTCGGCCACGGTCCGCAACGACATGGCCGTGCTCGAGCAGGAGGGGTACCTCCACCAGCCGCACACCAGTGCCGGCCGGGTCCCGACCGACAAGGGGTACCGGTTCTTCGTCGACCACATCCCGCCGGGCAGGCTGGGCGCTCAGGAGTCTCGGACGGTCCGGTCGTTCTTCGAGCACGCCCACCGCGAGCTCGAGGGCATGCTGCGCGAGACCTCCTCGCTGCTCGCCGACGTCACCCACCTGGCCTCGGTGGTCGTGCCGCCCCGTCACGAGCTGGCCCGCATCGCCTCGGTGTCGTTGGTGCCACTGTCGCCCACCCTCGTCCTGGTCGTCACGGTGCTGTCCACGGGTGCCGTCGAGAAGCACACGCTCGAGACCGACGCCGAGCTCACCGACGACGAGCTCGATCGGGTCCGCAACGCCGTGGCCGCCGCGGCCATCGGGCACCCGCCGGGCTCCACGGACACGCCGTCGTCGCTGGGTGACGAGCGGCTCGACGACACCGTGTCGGCCTCTATGGCGGCGGTGTCGGGTCAGCCGATCTCCGAGCGGCTCTTCGTCGGTGGGACCTCGGTCGTCGCCGAGCAGTTCGATGCCGTCGAGACCGTGGGCCGGGTGTTGTCGATCCTCGAGGAGCAGTACGTCCTCGTCGACCTGCTCGGCGAGCTGCTCGACCGGGGCGTGTCGGTGGCGATCGGCAGCGAGACCGGCGTCGAACCCCTGGCCGACTGCTCGGTCGTCGTCGCCCCCTACGACGTCGACGGTGAGCGGGCCGGGACGATCGGTGTGCTGGGCCCGACCCGCATGAACTACCCGCAGGCCCTCGCGGCGGTCGCGGTGGTCGGACGCCGGCTCGGCCGCAGCATCGAGGACGCCTGATGCCCACGCCACGAGGTGACGCTCCGACGAGCCCGTACTGCGGGCCCGTATCGTAGGTTCCGACATGGCGGATCTCTACCAAGTCCTCGAAGTCGACCGGTCGGCGAGCCCGGACGAGATCAAGCGCGCCTATCGCCGTCTCGCCCGCGAGCTGCACCCCGACGCCAACCCCGGCGACGCTGCGGCCGAGGCCCGCTTCAAGGACGTCTCGGCCGCCTACGAGGTGTTGTCCGACCCGGACAAGCGGGCGCAGTACGACCGCTACGGCTCGGCCGGCCCGGGCGGCGCCGGGGGCGCCGACGGGTTCGGCTTCGGCTCGGTGCAGGACATCTTCGACGCCTTCTTCGGTGGCGGAGCGGGCGGCGGCTTCGGCCAGTCCGCTGGGCGGAGCGGCCCGCCGCGGGGCGCCGACCTCGAGGTCGCGCTCGACGTCGACTTCGAGCAGGCCGTCTTCGGCGGCGAGGCCAGCGTCTCGGTCCGCACCGCCGAGCGCTGCGACACCTGCGACGGCTCGGGTGCCAAGCCCGGCACCGAGCCGGTCACCTGCGCCACCTGCGGCGGCGCCGGCCAGGTCCGCCAGGTCCGCCAGTCCTTCCTCGGCCAGATGGTGACCCAGACCGTGTGCCCGACGTGCGACGGTGCCGGCGAGACCGTCAGCGACCCGTGCACCGCGTGCTCGGGCGAGGGCCGCATCATCGGCCCGGTCGACTACGACGTGCGCATCCCGGCCGGCATCGACGACGGCTCGACGCTCCGGCTCACCGGGCGCGGCGCGGTCGGCCCTCGCGGTGGCCGCTCCGGCGACCTCTACGTGCACGTGCGGGTCCGACCCCACGACCGGTTCCAGCGCGAGGGCATCGATCTCCACGAGGTGCTCGACGTCCCCTTCACGCAGGCCACGCTAGGGGCCACGCTCGACTACCAGACGCTCGACGGCGCAGAGGAGCTCGAGGTGCCGGCCGGTACCCAGACCGGCGACATGGTCCGGTTCCGGGGGCAGGGCGTGCCCCGCCTCGAGGGTCGCGGCCGGGGTCGGGGCGACCTCATCGTGACCCTCCGGGTCGTCACGCCCGAGGCGCTCGACGACGAGCAGGAGGCGCTGCTGCGCCAGCTCGCCGAGCTGCGGGGTGAGCCGGTCGCCGACCCCGACCCGGGGCTGCTCGGCCGCATCAAGTCCGCCTTCCGGTAGTGCTGCCCGACGGGCGGGGCGGACCCCACGTCTTCGTCGACGACCTCGACGACCCGACGTTCGATCCGGACGACCGCCACCACCTCGTCCGGGTGCTCCGGGTGCGGCCGGGCGATCCGCTGACGGTGTCCGACGGCGCCGGGCGGTGGCGGCCGTGCGTGCTGGGCGACGAGCCGGAGCCGACCGGAGCGATCGTCGAGGTGCCGGCACCGGCGGTCGAGATCACGATCGGCTTCCCACCGGTCAAGGGTGACCGTCCCGACTGGGCGGTGCAGAAGCTCACCGAGCTCGGCGTCGACCGGATCGTCGTGCTCGAGACCGAGCACGGCGTCGTCCGCTGGACGGGGGAGCGGCTGCAGCGCCAGCTGAGCCGATGGCGTCGCATCGCCCGCGAGGCGGCCATGCAGTCGCGCCGGGTCCGACTCCCGCAGCTCGACGGACCACGGGCGGTGGGCGACCTCGCAGGGTCACCGGGCGTGGCCATGGCCGACCGCAGCGGTGGCACCCCCTCGCTCGACCATCCGACGATCCTCGTGGGGCCCGAGGGCGGCTGGAGCGCAGCGGAGCGCGCGCTCGACGGCCCGAGGGTCTGTGTCGGAACCCACGTGCTCAGAGTGGAGACCGCGGCGCTGGCCGCGGCAGTGCATCTCGCCGGCCAGCGTTGACCTGGTTGTATCGCTACGGAGAGTGCTGCTAGCTTGCTCTCCTGACATCGAGGAGCGCCGAGCGTGGGTATCGGCGGCTCCGTGTGCGGCGGAGAGAGGCGCATGGACGAAACGGACGAGCAGCAGTCGGTCTACGGCAAGCGGGTGGGAGAGCGCCTGCGCGCCATCCGGCGTCAGAAGCGCATGTCGCTCCAGGACGTCGAGGCCGAGTCGGCGCACGAGTTCAAGGCGTCGGTGCTCGGGGCCTACGAGCGCGGAGAGCGCGCGATCTCGGTGCCTCGTCTGCACCGCCTGGCGCGCTTCTACAACGTGCCGGTGTCGCAGCTGCTGCCCCGCACCGACGAGGAAGCCGACCTCGACGTCATCGATCTCCGCGAGGAGACCAACGTCACGATCGACCTGACCCGCCTGGAGTCCCTCTCTGGGCCCGAGGCGGCGATGTTGGGTCGCTACCTGCACATGGTCCAGATGCAGCGTCAGGACTTCAACGGCCGGATGCTCACGATCCGCCGCGACGACCTGCGCGCCATCGCCTGCATCCTCGACACCTCGGTGGAGATGTCGACGACGAAGCTGGCGGACCTGGGCCTTCGGCTGGGCGGCTAGCCCAGGGCCGAGCGGCCCGCTGGGCGGCTGATCGAGCCGGCACACTGGGGGGTGTGGAGCCCCTCGGTGTCTACGTCCACGTCCCGTTCTGCGCCCGTCGGTGCGACTACTGCGCCTTCGCGACCTGGACCGATCGTGACCACCTGATCGACGAGTACCTCGACGCGCTCGCGCTCGACATCGAGCGGGGAGTCGCCGCCGGGCTCGCACCGATCTCCACGGTGTTCGTCGGCGGCGGGGCGCCGACCCGGGTTCCGCCCGCCGGCCTGGTGCGGGCCCTGGCCCCGCTGCCCCTCGTCGACGGCGCTGAGGTGACCGTCGAGTGCAATCCCGACGACGTGACCGTCGAGCTGCTCCGCACCTTCCGCGGCGGCGGGGTGACCCGCATCTCGCTCGGTGTGCAGTCGATGGTCGATCGGGTCCTGATCGCGCTGGGTCGCTCGCACGACCGGGCCAACGTCGAGCGGGCCGTCGCTGCGGCCCGGGACGTCGGCCTCGACGTCAACCTCGACCTGATCTACGGCGGAGCGGGGGAGACGCTCGACGACTGGCGGGCCAGCCTGGACGCCGTGTTGGCGCTCGCTCCCGATCACGTCAGCGCCTACGCCCTGACCGTCGAGCCCGGCACCCCGTTGGCCGCCGACCCGGCCCGCCACCCCGACGACGATGACCAGGCCGACAAGTACCTCCTCGCCGACGAGCTGCTCACCACCGCCGGCTACCGCAACTACGAGATCTCCAACTGGGCCCGCCCCGGTCGGGAGTGCCGCCACAACCTCCTGTACTGGCGTCAGGGCGACTACCTCGGCTTCGGCGCCGCAGCCCACTCCCACCGCAGCGGGCGGCGCTGGTGGAACCTCCGGACGCCGGAGCGCTACATCGCCGCCGTGCAGGCGGGGAGCTCCACCGAGGCCGCCGCCGAGGAGCTCGACGACGAGGGCCGGCGGGTCGAGGGGCTCCAGCTGCGGATCCGCACGAGCGACGGTGTCCCGGCCGGGGTGGTTCCCGCCGACGTCGCCCATCTCACCGAGGTCGGTGCCGACGGACGGGCCCGGCTCAACCGCCAGGGCCGCCTCCTCGCCAACGAGGTGGCGGTCAGGCTCCGCTGACCGTCAGCGGATCGCGATCGCCTCGTCGATGACCGGCCCGAGCTGGAGCGCGAGCTCGAGCCCCTCGTCGCCGGTCGCCTCGATGACCAGGTAGGCGCCGTAGCCGTCCTCGAGGTCGAGCCAGGCGGTGGCGCCGTACAGCCCGGGGTCCGAGCGCAGGCCGGTGTCACGGTCGATCCACCAGCCCAGGCCATACCCGGTCCCGGGGGCGGCGTCGCCGCCGTAGACCGCGCCGATCCGGTCGTCGAGCATCGCGTCGAGCGCCTCGGGGGAGAGGACCTGCTCGTCGCCGCACCGACCGTCGCGCAGGATCATCAGGAGCAGCTCGCCGTAGTCGCCGGTGGTCACGTAGGCGCCGCCCTCGATGTTGGGGTTGTCGGTCGCAGCGAGGGTGGACGGATCGGCCGCGAACTCGGTCGGGTACCCGAGCGAGGGCAGCTGGGCGAAGTGGTTGTTGAACGCCAGGGTCTCCAGGCCACAGGGTTGGACGTAGATCTCGTCGATCAGCTGGTCCCAGGTCTGCCCCGACGCCGCCTCGGCGACGGCGCCCGCGACCTGCCACTGCGCACCGCCGTAGTCGAACGCGGTGTCGGGCGGGCCCACGTCGCCATCGTCGTCGGGGGTGGTGAAGATCGCCTGGCCGCAGTCCTCCAGGACCGCCTCGGCGTCGAACATGCACAGGTATGGCTCGTAGAACGGGTTCGGTGCCAGGCCGACGAGCCCGGAGCTGTTCGAGAGCAGCTGGGCAGGGGTGACGTCGGGGTTGCCGTCCCCCCAGTCGGCGACATCGGCGACCGGGGCGTCCAAGTCGAGCAGGCCGTCGTCGGCGAGGTGGAGCAGGACGCCGGCGCTGATCATCTTCGACGACGAGGCGATGAGCGAGATCCGGTCCTCGGAGAACTCGCCCCAGTGCTCGTGGAGGACGATGCCGTCGACGGCGTCGACCACGATCAGGCCGGCACCGTTCAGCTCGTTGTCGTCGACGAAGGCGCTCACGATCGGATCGATCGCCGCGAACGGGCCGTCGACGGTGGTGGTCGTGGGGGTGATCGTGGTCGACGGGGCCGCCGTGGTCGGCGGCGGTTCGGTCGTGGCGGCCGCGGCGTCCTTGTCGTCGTCGGAGCCGCACGCCGCCAGCGCGACGACGGCCGCGAGGACGACGAGGGCTGAGCGCATCGTCGGAACCTAGCGCCGGCTGGAGCCGACGCCGCAGCGCCCGGGAGCCGGATGCGCAGACCCAGCGGTGGTGGGCCTGCGCATCCGCTCGTTCGGCGGGCGGACTACTGGCCGGCGGCCTTGAAGCCCAGGTTGATGTCGTCGATGATGTCGCCGATCGACTCGATGCCGACCGACAGGCGCACCAGGTTCGGCTCGACGCCGGTGGACGACTGCTCCTCCGGGGTGAGCTGGCTGTGGGTGGTGCTGGCCGGGTGGATGGCGAGGCTGCGGACGTCGCCGATGTTGGCCACGTGGCTGTGCAGCTCGAGGGCCTCGACGAACTTCTGACCGGCCTCGGCGCCGCCCTTGATGCCGAACGCGAGCACCGAGCCGGCGCCCTTCGGCGTGTACTTCTGCGCCGCGGCGTGCCACTGGTTCGACGGCAGGCCGGCGTAGTTGACCCACTCGACCTGCTCGTGGCCCTCGAGGTACTGGGCGACGGCCTGGGCGTTGGAGACGTGGCGCTCCATGCGGAGGCTGAGCGTCTCGATGCCCTGCAGGAGCTGGAAGGCGTTCATCGGGGCGATGGCGCAGCCGAGGTCGCGCAGCAGCTGGACCCGGGCCTTGATGATGAACGAGCCGTGGCCGAGCGCCGGGAAGTAGGCCAGGCCGTGGTAGCTCGGGTCCGGCTCGGTGAAGTTCGGGAACCGGCCGCTCGCGGCGTAGTCGAAGGTGCCGCCGTCGACGATCAGCCCGGCGATCGACGTGCCGTGCCCGCCGAGGAACTTCGTGCCCGAGTGGATGACGATGTCGGCGCCGAACGCGATCGGGTTGAGCAGGTACGGCGTGGCGACGGTGTTGTCGACCATGAGCGGCACGCCCGCGTCGTGGGCGACCTTGGCCACGCCCTCGATGTCGAGGATGTTGTTCTTCGGGTTGCCGATGGTCTCGGCGAACAGGACCTTCGTGTTCGGCTGGATCGCCGCCGCCCACTCGTCGAGGTCGTCGGGGTCATCGATGAAGGTCGCCGAGATGCCCATTTTGGGCAGCGTGTGGTGGAAGAGGTTGTAGGTGCCGCCGTAGAGGGCGGCCGCCGAGACGATGTGGTCGCCGGACTCGGCCAGGTTGAGGATGGCCAGCGTCTCCGCCGCCTGACCCGACGACACCGCGAGGCAGCCCGGGAGCCCGACGGCGGTGCGCACGCCACCCTCGAGCGCCCCGACGCGCTCCTCCAGCACGTGCTGGGTCGGGTTCATGATGCGGGTGTAGATGTTGCCGATCTCGGCGAGCGCGAACAGGTTGGCCGCGTGCTCGCTGTCGCGGAAGACGTACGACGTCGTCTGGTAGATCGGCACGGCCCGCGACCCGGTGGCCGCATCGGGCTCCTGACCCGCGTGGATCATCTTGGTCTCGAAGCCCCAGGCCTCGCTGCTCATGTGTCCTCCCGGAAACAAGACTGCGGGGAGAGCGTAGTGACCGAATTGCTGACTGGCGAGGTCGGATTTGGCCCACGGGTCCGTGGCTCGGGGCTCCGGGTCGGTCGGCTATGACTGGTCGGCGATGACCGACGACGATCCGCTCCGCCACATCGGGCCGCTGCTCGAGCGCGCCGGGTCGGCCGCAGCGCGGACCGCGCACTGGGGTGCGTCGACGATCCGTCTCGCCGCCTTCGCCTGGGCGGGGCTGCTGCTCCTCATCGGCCTGATCGTCGGGCGGTGGTGGGCCGGTCTGCTCGTGGCGGTGGTCCTCGCCGGCGGGGGTTGGGTGCTCAGCCGTGGCCTGAGCGGGTGGGCGGCCGAGGTGCGCGAGGACGCGAAGGGGCAGGCGGCCGGGTTCCGGTCGCGGGTCGAGGCGGCGTCGGGGTCGGTCGTCGACGAGCTCGGCGATGCCGGTCAGCTGATCGCCCGCCGCCTCCAGGGCAAGGGCCGCCTGCGGTCGCTCTGGGGGCTGCGCAAGCTGGCCGCCGAGCTGCCGACCGACCTCGACGATGTGATGGGCGCGTTCACCCCGACCCGCCTGGCGGGCCTGGTGCCCCGGCTCTCGTTGGCCGCCTGGTCGGCGTTGAGTCTGGTCCTGCTGGTGGTCTTCGGCCCGCTCCTGCTCGCCATCGCCCTCGCGGTCGCCTGAGCCTCGTCTACAGATTCGGTAGCGCCGGCTACGCTCCCGTCAGCGACCTGGGGGAGTGCGCCGTGGGACGACCGACGTGTCGTGTGCTCGTGATGGTGGCGGCGGTCGCGCTGCTCGCCGCTGCCTGCGGTGACGACGACGGTGACGACACGGCGCCGGTCCCGACCGCCGCACCGACGACCTCGACGACGGTGGCGACCACGACGACCTCGGCGGCGCCGACCACGACGGTCGTCACCACGACCACGGAGGCCGTCGACCCGCTGACGTTGCCCCCGCCCCAGGCCCAGGAGTCGCCGGCGATCATCGACCGTCGGGATCACGGGCGTCAGCCGTGCGCGCTCGAGGTGACCGACGCCGGCCGCGTGTTCGTGACGTTCTTCGGCGGCAACGACGTGGCCGAGATGGACCCGGCCACCGGGGACGTGATCCAGCGGCTGCGCACCGGCGGCGGGCCGTGCGGCGTCGCGGCCATCGACGACCAGCTGTGGGTGGCCGAGCTCGGCACCGACCTCGTCAACCGCATCGACCCCGACACCGGCGACGTGCTCGCCACCGTCGAGCTGGCCTCGGACCCGTGGGACCTGCAGCCGGGAGCCGGGTACCTGTGGGTGGCCGAGCGCGACCCCGGCGTGGTGATCCGGGTCGATCCGGCCACCGGCGCCGAGTCGGGCCGGGTCGAGGGGCTGGGATCCGCCAGCGGACTGGTCGTGGCCAACGGCCTGGTGTGGGTGGCCGACGAGCTCAACGCCGAGGTGGTGCGGATCGATCCTGACACCGTCGCGGTGGTCGATCGCCTCGCGGTCGGGCAGGCGCCGAAGTGGTTCGGCGCCAACGACGCCTCGGTCTGGCTGACCACGTCCGACGGGCTCCAGCAGCTCGATCCGGACACCGGCGAGGTGCTGAGCACGACCGACGTGGGTGAGGGCCCGCTCGACCTCGTCGTCACGGAGACCGACGTGTGGGTGCCCGACTCCGGGCAGGGGATCGTCACCCGGCTCGATGCCACGAGCGGTGAGGTGATCGACCGGCTCAAGCTGACCACCGGGGTGTACGTGATCGAACCCGTCGTCGACGACATCTGGGTCCTGAACTTCCAGTTCCAGGCCCGCGGCCACATCTTCCGCCTCGATCCGACGGTGCCGTTCAACGACTGAGCGGTGACCCTGCCCCACCGGCCGGGCGGAGTGTGGGAGGATCGCTCTCCGTGGGGCAGCGGGTCGCCATCGGCTGCGATGAGGCGTTCGCATCGGCCACCGGGTCGACGAAGCGTGGCGTCGGCGCGTCCCCGCTCACCTCGGGTGGTGATCTCGTGCCGCCCGACCGGTGCGGGTCCGGCACCCTCGCCCTGGGAGACGGGTGCGGGTGAGCGAGACGGGTCGAGCGATCTACGAGTGGCGGATCACGCCGGCGCCTGCGCACCTGCGGGCGATCGATCTCGTGCTGCTCGTGCTCGTGGGGACCGCGCTCATCCTGACGATCACCTCGTTCTTCGCCGACGCCCAGCTCCGGACCTACGTGCTGCCCGCCGCGCTGCTCGGTGGTGCGGCCATGCTGTGGCAGCAGCGGGCGTGGTCGATGGCGTTCCGCCTGGCCGTGACCGAGCGCGGCGACGCCGTGTTCGACGACGGCCGGGGGCATCGCCAGATCGTGCCGCTCGCCGGGTGTGAGGTCGGGATGTGCCGGCGGGCCAGGGGCCGGCTGCGCCTCGGGGCGCCGTGGCGGTGGGGGATCGAGCTGGAGGCCAACGACGGCCGCCGCATGACCCGGGAGCTGCCGGCGCTCGCCGGCTGGTTCAACCCGCCGGTCGAGGAGGTCGAGCACATCGTCGCCCAGCTCGCGGCCAAGGCCGACGCGGACGGCTCGGCGGTCCCGCCGGTGGCCGCGTCACAGTTCCCGCTCGCGCCACGGCACCAGCGCGACCGGACCCGCTTCGAGTGGCGCCACCCCCGCCTGGCCGAGATCGCTCGGGCCCGGCGTCGGGTCCGCACCGTGTTCTTCGTGTTCGCCGGTGCGATCGCGGCGGCGACGGGCATCGCGATCTTCAGCGAGGACGTGAGCGCGCTGTCGCCCGAGGTCGGGGTCATCGCCTGTGCGGTGGTCGTCGCGTTCGCGTTGTTCGTCGACTGGCTGTTCTGGATGCCGTTCCGCTGGACGCTCCGGGTCGATCCCGAGGGCAACCTGCGCATCACCAGCGGCGCCGCCGACCGCACCGTACGCCTCAGCGAGGCCAACGACGTGATCGTCGGTCGTCGCCACCATCACGTCGCCGACGGTGAGGTCGGCACGGTGGCCAACGGCTGGATGATCTCGGTCCAGCGCCCCGACGGCAGCCGCTGGGAGGCGCCGATCCCCACGGTGGCGGGCTGGGCCGGTCTGACCCCCGACGACGCCGCGTCGCTCGAGCGGGTGCTGCGCCGCCGCGCCGGCCTCCCCGTCGACCCGTAGGCGAATGGCCCACGTCTTCGTCTCGTACGCGAGCGCCGATCGGGAGTTCGCCCTCCGGCTCGCGGACGAGCTGAGCGAGGCTGGCCTCCAAGTTTGGATCGATCGGGAGCGCCTGGGTCCGGGACCCTTCGCCAAGCAGATCGGGCAGGCGATCGCTGCGGCGTCTGAGTTCGTGCTCGTGGTGTCTCCGGCTGCCGAGGCCTCGACCTGGGTCGAGGCCGAACTGGGGTCGGCCCACAAGGTGGGTCTGACCGGTGACCGGCTCCTTCCCGTCATCCTCGAGCCGGTACCGATCTGGGTAGGCGTCGACTCGCTCCAGAGCTACGTGGCGAGGGACGGCCATGTTCCCGAAGCGCTCGTCCGGACACTGGTTGCGAGGCGGTTCTCGAACGATTGGCCGGTCGAGCCGATGCCTCAGCAGGGTGCTCACCCGAAGTCCGTGGAGGCGGCCGGCGTCGCCGCTCAGGCGGCGGGGCAGGCCGAGGTGTTCGTGCTCACCACGAGCGGCCGCGTGGTGCACTCCTGGCGAGGCCATGACGGGTGGAGTGGGTGGGCGGAGCGGGATCGGCTCCCGCGTGCGAAGGCCCTCGACGCGGCGTCGCACTCGCAGGGCCAGCTCGAGGTGGTCGTCGTCGATCACGGCGGTCACGTCCACCACTCGTGGGCACGGGACCGGGAGTGGCGGCCCTTCGCCGAGCTGCCCAGGGGTGGTGACGCGCCCGGCTCGGTGGTCGACGTCGCGATGGCCAGCCGACGACCCGGGCACCTGGAGGTGTTCGTCCTGACGACGTCGGGCCGGATCACGCACACCTGGTGGCAGGGGGACGTCTGGAGCGACTGGATCGACCTCGGCGTGGGCTCGCACCGGGGCAGCGCGATCGCAGCGAGCAGGGCCGGCACCGGGGGCCTCGATCTCGTCGTGCTCGAGGCATACGGCTCGATCCGCTGGACGCGCAGCGAGCGCCAGGAGTGGCCGCCGCTCGTCGAGGTGCCGATGGATGGCGAGCATCCCGAGTCCGGGCGCGATCTCGCGGTCACCAGCGCCGGCGGATCCCAGACGACCATCGCCGTGCTCACGGCCTCGGGCCGGGTCACGAGCGTCGAGTGGGACGGGCGGCGGTGGAGCGCCTGGCAGCGTCGCCTGTCGTCGCGGGCCGAGCGTCTGGCCGCTGCGACGGACGCCGCCGGCTCGGGCACCGTCGTGCTCGCCGGGCGCAACGGCACCCTCCACGCCGGATCACTCGGCTCGTAGGCGCGGCTCACCGCTCGGGCAGCAGGAGCTCCTGGCCGGGGAGGATGAGGTCGGGATCGTCGGGGACGACGAGGCGGTCGGTGTTGAGCTCGACGAGGCGGACCCAGTAGTCGTGCACCTCGAGGTCGTCGGCCTCGGGGCCGACCTGCGCTTCGGCGATCGCCCAGAGGTGGTCACCCTGCTCGACGACCCACGTCCCGGCCTCGGCCTGCTCGGTCGGCGCGTCGTCGATGTCGCCAGACTCCTCGGCCGGCAGCGGCGTGAGGGTGGCGACCGGCGCTGGTACCGGCCGGAGCGAAGCGACGGGCGCCGTCTCCGCGGGGTCGGCCCCGACCGCGCCGGCGGGGGTCGCCGTCGACAACGCCGCTGCGCTCAGCGAAGCCGCCCCGATGGTGGCGGCGAGGCCGAGACGGGCGGCGCCGAGGCGCATCGCCCACCGGATGCCTCGCATCCAGCCCAGGGCCGAGGCCACGAGCGTGAGGACACCGACGAGGATCGCGTGGGCACCGAGCAGCCCCACGGCGGTGCGCAGCATCGTGACGGCGAGCTGCTCGCTCTCGGACAGACCGGCGGGATCGAGGGCCGACGCAGTGACGATGGCGAGGGCCCCGGCGAGCACGAGGCCGGCGGCCGGCGCTCTCGAGGAGCGTCGTTCGGTCACCACGAGACCTCGGTCGTCGTGCCGTCGGCGAGCTCGACGACCAGGGCGTCGCACCCGTCGCTGGTGACGACGCTCGCGGCGCTGGCCTCACCGAGCACGGCGACCGCCTCGACGTCGAGCGGCCCCTCATCGGGCCAGTACGGGAACGGATGGACCGCGCCGGCCGTCGCGGTGACGAGGGTCGGGGTCGTGCTCCCGTCGCAGTCCCAGTCGCCCAGGACCACGAGGTCCTCCGGGCTTCCCACCTCGAAGCGCCGGTCGCCCACCACCAGCTCGGCGCCGGCGCGGACGACCGACTCGGGACAGCCGTCGGCGTCGAGGTCGGTCTCGCCGAGTCGGTCGCCCGAGCCGAGTCCGATCGCCGGGCAGTCGTTCGGTGCCGGCCAGACCTGCTCGGCTCGGGGAGGGGTCGTGGTGGTCGTCGGGGCGGTGGTCGTGGGTGTCGTTGAGGTCACGGTGGTGGACGGAGGTGGTGACGCGGAGGGCTCGGAGCCACGACCGACGAGCAGCACGCCGATCCCGGCGAGCGCGGCGATGAGCAGCACGGCGCCGACGACGACCGGCCAGCGTCCCCTCGGTCCGCGTTCGCGACCGATGGGTCGGGCGGGGAGACCCCCGGCCGGCCTCGGCGCCGCCGGTGGCAGCATCGGACCGGATGCGGGCGACGGGCCGAGCGATGAGCGCAGGCGCCGGAGGTCGCCGCCCGATCCCTCGACGGCCTCGGCGATGGTCGGGTCGTCGGCGGCGAGCGCCACGAGGAGTCGGCCGAGCGCCTCGATGTCCTCGGTCGGCTCGCCCTCCCGAGTCGCTGTGCCGAAGCCACACAGCACGGGCGACCGCCCGGGCGACCAGAGGACGTGATCCGGCTCGATCGCCCCGTGGGTCACGCCTCGTTCGTGCAGTCCGAGGAGGGTGTCCGCCAACGACGCGCCGATCGTTCGGACGTCGGCGGGCGTGGGGGCCGACGACGCCAGCGTGGAGGTGCCCGACGGTCGCAGGAGCAGGGCGGGCTCGTCGGTGACCTCCTCGTCGAGCGGGGTCACCGTGCCGGCCAGGTCGAGCTCGCGCAGCAGCCGCCGCTCGTCGTCGAGTCGGGTGCGGGCGTCGTCGACACCCGGTCGCACCTTGGCCACCACCGCCTCGCCGTCATGCATGCGCAGCTCGATCGCCACGTGACCTCCGATCGTCTGAATGAAAAGTACTGAAATGCATGAAAAGGGTCAAGCGCCGTCGGTCGGCGACCGCAGCTCACCTCTCGCCGTGGCACCGACGTCGATGGGGCCCCAGCCCGGCAGCGAGCCGTTGCCGACCCACGGCACGACCGAGTCGGTCACCCGGACCTCCACGGTGAGGTCGTCGATGCGGCGGACCGAGAGCTGGCCGCGATGCAGCAGCGGTGCCGCACGGGCGGCCAGCTCTGCCTCGGGGAGGAGGCGGAGCTCGCCCTCCTCCTGGAACGCGCGGCGGTCGAGCCCCAGCGCGGCGAGGTCGTTGGCGATGGCGGTCGCCTCGCTCGCGGCGCGCCGCTGGACGACCAACGCCCGGCCGCCGTCGACCGTGAGCGTGAGGAGCAGCAGCACGATGAGCACGGCAACAGGCACCAGCAGCAGCGCGCTGCCCCGATCGCTGCGGTGCGCTGCGGTCAACCGTCCAGGCACCAGGCCACCCCGTCCAGATGGTCGCGATGGGGATCCACCAGCTGTCGGTGCGTCGAGGAGACGGTGGTCGCCGCGAGCGAGCCCACCCACGGCACCGGCATCGCCGGGACCTGTGCGCTGACCGTGACCTCGACGGCCGCGCACCGCTCGCGGGTGGAGGACCGCACCAGCACGTCGACGTCGTCGATGCCTGCGGCGGATGCCGAACGTCGTGCGGCAGCGACCGCTCGCTCCGATGCCGTACCGTCGCCGGTCGCCGCCGGGCTCTCGACGTAGCTGCGGGCGCCCGCTCGGGCTGCGTCGACCACCGCGGAGCTCGTCTCGGTCACCCGCCAGACGCCGATGCCGAGCAGCCCGAAGCCGAACACGGCGGCGAGCACGAGGGGGAGGACCACGACGCCCGCCTCGCCGCGGTCGCACGTCGACGGAACGGTCACGATCGGGCCAGCTCCTCGCGGGGGAGTCGGGCGGTGCGTTCGATGGTGGCGAACGGCGCGGCCGAGCCCGCCAGGGTCGGGCCCGGGAAGGAGATGGTCACGGCCACCTCGCCCGGTGCGCCGTCGGTCAGGGTCACGATGACCGTGGCGTCCGGCTGCGCCCCGACCACCATCGCCTCGGCGCGGGCGACCCCGGCGGCCGGGTCCTCGGCCTCGGCGACGATCCGGGCTGCGTCGTGGGCGAGCGCACCGGCGCGGCTGCTGGCCCACGCCCCGAGGAGGACGTGGACGGTGAGGAGGAGGGTCGCCAGGAGGACGGTGACGCCGACGGCCGCGCTGATCTGACCGCCGCCGGCCCCGTCGCAGGTGCGGTGGCCGGTGTCAGCCACCGATCCGGTTGATCTCGTCGCCGGCGCGGTTGGTGGCGTCGGTGAAGATCCCGTTGAAGGCGATCCACATGGCGGCGCCGAGCAGCGCCATGATGAGCACGACGATCGCAGCGGAGATCACACCTTCCCCCCGATCGTCGCCGGGGTCGGATCGGAGCATCTGCAGGGCCACGGCGGTGCGCAGCACGGGTTCGGACAGTGGTCGGGTCATGGCGTCTCCTGGACTCCCTAGAGGTCGGTGAACGAGCGGACAGCGGCGAGGAACGGCACGAGCAGGAACATGACACCGGGAACGAGGGTCGCCACGGTGACCGGGATCCAGACCTGCTGCGTGCGCCGCTCGAGGGTCGCCAGCAGCTCGCGGTGCAGTTCGTCCCGGATGCTGCGCGCCTCCTGGCCGATCAGCCGGCCGAGGTCGGTCGTCGATCGGTGCAGCGACAGCACCGACACGAGTCGGTGCGCGCCGTCGAGGTCCACCATGTCGGCCCAGCTCCGCAGCGCGACGGTCTCGTCCACGCCCTGGCCGATCCGCGCGACGACGAGCCGGAGGTCGTGGCTCACCCGACCATGACCGCGCTCGCCGACCCGAGCGAGCGCCGCGGGGACGGAGTAGCCGGTCGCGATCAGCATGCCGAGCTGCTCGGCCACGACCGGGAGCTCGTTGCGCCGCCGTCGCTGTTCCTGGCGGGCTCGGCTCGACAGGTGCTCGTCGAGGGCGGCGAAGGCGATCGCCGGCGACGCGATCGCCACGGCGGTGAGCGCGGCACCGGGGAGGCCGACCGCTCCGGCGAGCACGGTCGCGGTGAGTCCGGTCGCCAGGCTGAGCGCGACCTGCCGGATCCGGAACGCCGACGTGCTCCGGTGGTCGCCGACGAGGTCGAGCCGTCGGCGCAGGTCCTGGCCCAGGCCGGCGGCGCGTGCGATCCGCTCGGCCCAGTCGGCGGCGATCGGCTCGACCACGGCCCGAAGCGAGTTGCCGCCCCGGTGCGCCGGTGCCCTCGCCCCCGGCGTGTGGGGGAGGAGGCGAGCGGAGAGCGACCCGCGCCGAAGGGCGGGGATCGAGCCGAGCAGGACGGAGCTGCCCAACCACAGCGGAACCGCCGCGACGACGAGGAGCCAGCGGGTCATGCGCCGAAGACCCGTTCGTCGTCGGGCAGGCGGAGGATGCGGCCGGACCAGACCCAGCACAGCGCCAGAGCGGCCAGGGCGGCGACGACGGTCGCCTGTCCGCCGGCGGTCGCGTAGGCATCGCGACCCTCGCCGATCGTGAGTCCGACGAGCGCCATGCCGGCTGGCACGACGAGGACAAAGGCCCGGGCGAAGCGGGCGCCGGCCTGTTGCGCCCGAGCATCGCGGCGGGCCCGGACGTCGGCGTGGCGGTCCTCGACGAGTGCGAGGAGTCGTGGCGACAGATCGGTGCCACCGGCCTCGTGGGCGACGAGCAGGGTCTCGGCGACGGTGTCGGTGGTCGCATCGCCCATCTCGTCCTTGAGGACGTCGAGGGCGCGCTCGAGGTCACCGCTCATGCGCCAGATCCGTTCGGCGGTGGCGAAGGGCTCGGCGAGGCCGGGCGGCGCGTCGCGACCGGCTGCGAAGAGGGCCCGCGGGAGCGACATGCCGAGGCTCGTGGCGTTGAGCCGGATCTGCTCGAGGAGGCGGGGCCAGGCGTCTCGGGCCAGCTCACGCCGCTGCCGGCGTCGGTTCCGGTACCCGGCGACCGGGAGGGTGAGGGCGAAGGCCGCCATGACGAGCGCAGCGGGAGCGCCGGCGAACACCAGCCATGCGAGCGTCCCGGCGACGGTCGCGACGACGAGGCAGACGGTGGCGAACTCGAGGAGGCCGACGTCGACGAGTCCGGCCTGGCGCAACCACCGCAACGAGCGCTCGTCCCAGCCCACCCGCTCGCCACCGGCCTCGGACGCGCCCCGTGGGACGACGACGAGCCACACACCGGCGCCGGCGCAGAGGGCGGCGAGCAGCGCGATCACGACCCGGCCCGGAGCACGTCGCCGAGGTCGACGCCGTACTCGCCCGCCAGCCTGCTCAGCCGGACCGGCACCTGACCCGTCCACGACAGCGGTGCGTCGGGTGCAGGTCGGTGGAAGAGCTCGGTGGCGGTGAACGTCGAGGCGGCGTCGCCGGCGGCCAGGTCCTCGACCGCGAGGATCTCCGTGACGCGAGGGCGGCCGTCGAGGCGGCGCAGGTGGACCACGACATCGATCGAGTCGGCGACGAGATGGTTCAGCGCCGCCACCGAGAGCTGGGCGGCGGCCGGGTCGAGCTGGGCGACGAAGCGGAGCCGGGTGAGCGCACGGCGGGCGCTCGCAGCGTGGATCGTCGTGTAGCCGGTGACGCCCGAGGACAGGGTGAGGAGGAGCGGCAGGGCTTCGCGGTCGCGGACCTCACCGACGATCGCGACGTCGGGGGCCATGCGGAGGAACCCGGAGACGAGTCGGCGCAGGTCGACCCGGTCGCGCTCGCCCCGGGCCGGGCGGGTCTGGAGGCCGGCGACGTTGGGGACCGGGATGTCGGCCTCGATGACCTCCTCGGCCACCACGACCCGCAGCGACGGGTCGAGCTCGGCGCACAGGCACGAGAGCAACGTGGTCTTGCCCGAGCCGGGGGCGCCGGCGACGACGATCGAACGTTGGGCGGCTACGAGGGCGCGCAGCACGGCGGCCGAGTGCGCGTCGAGGGTGCCGGTCTCGACCAGCTGGTCGAGCTGACGGAATCCGACGCCGGTGAAGCGGCGGATGTTGGCGACGAGATGGCCGCCACGGGTGAGGTCGCGGTGGACGAGGTGCAGGCGGGAGCCGTCGTCGAGGTGGGCGTCCTGGAGGCCCTCGGCCGGGTCGAGCTTGCGGTGCGAGACCGAGTTGTCGTCGAGGAGCTTCGTGATCGTCCGGGCGACGTGGTCGTCGTCGTGGAAGATCTCGTGGTGGTATCCGCTCGGGCCGCGGTGGCGCTTCACGAAGATCTGGTCGGGGGCGTTGACCATGATCTCCCACACGTCGGGGTCGTCGAGGAGCGGTGTGAGCGGGCCGTAGCCGAGGAGGTTGCGGCGGGCCCGGCCGGCGAGCCCGCCGGGGTCGGCGATGGGACGATCGCGCCGGCCGCGGCGGTGATCGTCGTTCCACTCGGCGATGTGGTCGTCGATGAGCGCGCCGAGCCGGTCGCGGTCGACCGGGTCGCCGGGGTCGAGGCGGAGCCGTTCGGCGTCGCCCTGGACGGCTCGTTCGATCTCGAGGAGAGGCGAGCGCGAGACCTCGCGCTCCGTGATGTTCGCCCGCATCACCCACGGAACGTAGTCAGTGGTCTGTCATGGGGACAACCGAAAAGCACCCGAACATCACAACAGATGCTCAAACCTGTGGTCTGTGATGGGAAGCGTGCTTCCCCGACGGGTCGGTTTCTGGCCGACGGCGTGCCGTGGGCGGTGGTGGCGATACTGGGCTCGTCCCGGTCGGCGAGGGCGAGGTGGTCATCGGATGAGCGCTGCGTCGTGTCGCCGGGCGATGCTGCTGTGCTGCGGTGTGCTCGTGGCGGCGTGCGGCGGGTCGAGTTCCGACGGCTCGTCCCTGCTGAGTGGCGAGCCGCCCCGGCCCGACATCCGTGAGGACCCTGCCGTCATCGCCGCGCTCGACGAGTGGCGGCGCTGCATCGGGTCGCTCGGCGTGCTCGGCCGCTACGAGGACCCCGACGAGCTCGTGTCGGCACTGGACGAGGCGACCGCCGGGGACGCCCGACCGGAGCCGACCGACGTCGTCGAGAGCGACACCGAAGACGTGCTCGTGGGCCCGTCGACGACGGAGGCGGTCGACAGCGCATCGCTGCTCGCCGACGCCGTCGAGACGTGCAACCCACCGGTGCAGGAGGTGGTGAGCGAACGGCTCGCCGAGCTCGACGGGTGAGTGGCCCGGCTCAGATCTCGCCGCGGTGGATGCCGTCGATGACCTCGGCGGCGCGTGCTCGCACGTCGGGGAGGTCGGCGAGCTTGCGCATGCTGGCCAGCGGTCGCGAGAGGCGGTGGTTGCCGGTGAGGCGGTCCTCGTGGCGGGCGAGGAAGTCCCAGTAGAGGGTGGTGAAGGGGCAGGCGTCGTCGCCGACCCGCTGCTTGGCGTTGTAGTGGCAGTCGCCGCAGTAGTCGCTCATGCGGTTGATGTAGGCGCCGCCGGACACGTAGGGCTTGGTCGCCATGCGGCCGCCGTCGGCCCACAGGCCCATGCCCATGACGTTGGGGACCATGACCCATTCGGCGCCGTCGATGTAGTGGTCCCATTGCCAGCGCATCACGGCCTTCGGGTCGAGGCCGACGAGGTTGGACAGGTTCGAGAGCACCATCAGGCGGGGGATGTGGTGCACCCACGCGCGCTCGTGGAGGCCGTCGAGCACGTCGGCGACGCAGCGCATCTTCGTCTCGGCCTCGCCGGTGAACGCCGGGGGAAGCGAGTCGTCGTGGTCGAAGACGTTGGCCTCGGCGTGGTCGGGCCACAGCCAGTAGAGGCCCCACACGTACTCCCGCCAGCCGATGATCTGGCGGATGAACCCCTCGGCCGAGCTGATCGGCACCTCGCCGGCGCGGTAGCGGGCCTCGACCCGCTCACACACCTCGTCGGGCAGGAGGAGGCCGAGGTTGAGGTACGGGCTGAGCATCGAGTGGGCCAGGCTCCACGACCGGTGGGTCATGGCGTCCTCGTAGGGGCCGAAGCGGCCGAGCTCGTGGTCGACGAAGTGCCGCAGGCGGGACAGCGCCGCCCGGCGGGTCGTCGCCCACCACCCGACCGGGGCCGCGCCGTGGCTCGCGGGCAGCGACTCGAGCACCTCGGCGTCGAGCTCGTCCAGGTCCGAGGTCTGCGGTGCCGTGAAGATCGAGGTGTCCTTCGGTGGCGGCTCGCGGTTGTCGTGGTCGAAGTTCCACTGCCCGCCGACCGGCTCGTCGCCGTCCATCAGGTAGCCGGTCTGCGTCCGCCGCCAGCGGTAGAAGCGCTCCATCTGCAACGTCTTCTGGCCGTCCGCCCAGGCGGCGAAGTCGTCGTGGTGGCAGAGGAACTGGTCCGAGCGCACCTGCTCAGCGTCGAGGCGCTCGCACAGCGCCCGGGCCCGTCGGGAGTTGGGCTCGGTGGCGACGAGCGCGTCGGGGGAGTGCTGGTCGACGTGGGCCCGCACCCCGTCGGCCATCGTCGGCGCCCGGCGCAGGTCGACCTCGAAGCCCTCGGCGGCCAGCTCCGAAGCGAAGCGCCGCATCGCTGCGACGACCAGGTGGTTGCGCTGCACGTGGCGGCCGAGGCCGAGCACCTGCTCGCTCTCGACGAGCAGGACCCGCGTGTCGCCGGGCTCGGCGTCGGCGAGGGCGCCGATGCGCCGGTTCAGCTGATCGCCGAGGACCCAGACGGTTCGCACGACGACGAGTGTGGTGGCTCGGGCGGAGCGACCCGAACCCTGGACATTTGCATTCACATGAATACACTTTGCGTATGACCGACGTCACCGTTCCTCGCACCGCTCCCGTCGTCGACGCCGATCTCGAGGTCGAGCTCCACGACGTCTTCCACGTGACCCAGCTCACCCGCGGCACGGCGCTCGAGACCGAGGTCGGCGCCGATCACGTCGTGCTCGAACCGCACCGGACGTCGAAGATCCACCGCCACAACCTCGCCGAGACCGTCCTCTACGTCCTCGACGGGGCCGGGGTCGTGGTGATCGAGGACACCGACCACGTCGTCGGGCGCGGCGATCGCATCCGCATCCGCCCCGGGCAGTACCACGGCGTGCGCACCGGCGACTCGTCGCTCACCTTCCTCTCGGTGCAGACGCCGCCGATCCTCGACGAGGCCACCGGCCGCTTCGACCTCGAGCCGCTGGAGGGCTGAGTCTCCGGCAGCCTCGCGCGAGCGCTCGGCTCGCGGTGCGGGGCCGGGTGCCGCGCCCGGCGGGACGGTGGTCGGTACCCTCGCCTGCTCGTGGCCACCAGACACACCATGACCGTCGACGCCGACAACGGCGACGAGCTCCTCCTGACCTGCGACCACGGGTGCGGCCGCCGGGTCGTCATCAGCCGGTCCGGCCGGTTCACCGTCATCGATCGCGGTGACGTCGAAGTTCTGCACTCGGGCTCGTCCGGACCTCTGCGCGTCAGCGGCGCCTCCTCGATCTGAACGTCACGCATCGCTCCCGGTGCGGACGAGCGGTGTCACCTCCACGACCACCTCCATGCGGTGCACTCCCGCTCTCAGCTCGACGTCCGGGAAGGTGACGTCGAGCGCTCGTGAGGTGTCGGCCGTCCCGGCGTGCCAGGTCACGGCGCGCGGCTGGACCTCACCGATGACCCGCGCCGAGAGGACGGCCCGGTAGGCGAAGTCGCCGATGTCGCGCTCCTCCAAGGGCGCTGCGTCGACGGTCGCGCCGATGGCGGTTCTCCGCCCGCCGACCACGAGCCCGAGGTCGTGGTGCAGCGTCAGCGCGGGGAGCGGCTCGCGTGCAGCTGCGTCCGCAGCTCCGGTCATGCCGGCCGACGCCGCGACGAACCGGTCCAGCTCGTCGTGGCGCCAACCCGGCCAGCTGCGCTCCGCGTCGGTGCGCACGTGCCGCAGCGCGGAGCGGGTCACCTCGCCGTCGGGTCCGATCACGAGCGTGAGCACGAAGGTCTCCCGTCGCTCCGCGCTGGACGGCTCGCCCGGCGACGCCGCCGTGCGCTGCGCCGCCTCGGCGATCCACGCCGCGATCCGTTCGTCGGTCATGCCCCGGAGCCCGGCCACCGCCGCCGCGATCGCGGCGGGGTCGGCACCTGCGAGGTGGGCCAGGTCGGTGATGCCGGCCTCGTGCAGACGGGTCTCGACGGCTGGCCCGACGCCGTGGAGCTCCTGCAGGTCGTCTCGGTCGCTCATGTCGCCTCCTCGCGACGATGGCCGGCACCAACCGCGGCTGGTGCCGGCCATCGGGTCTCGCCTCAGACCGGGTTCTCGACCTGGATGATCGGACCCTCGTGGAAGCCGATGACGTCGAAGCCCGGCTCGCCCAGGGTGCTGTTCAGGAACACCGTCGTGACGAGCTTGTAGACGCCCGACCGGGCGGCGCCGGCGTCTTCCGGCAGCGTGTTGGCCGGCACCGTGAGCGTGGCCGAGAACCGGCCGCACGGATCGGGCCCGCCGTACGCCGTGCAGGCCACCTCGCTCGACTTGGGCACGGTGTCCTCGGCGATCTGCACCTCCGGGCCACCGCCGAGCGACTCGGCGAAGACCCGCACCCGCCAGTTGTCCGCCAGCGCGGCCAGCCACAGGGGCTTGAGGAGGCCGTGGACCTCCCAGTCGACCGCGACCGTGAACGGCTCGCTGCGGTCGATCACCAGGTTCGGCATCCCGCCGATGCCGGCCCACGGGCTGGGCCCGGTCACGACGCTCGTGATCTCGCCCTCCATGTAGCCGGGGATGTTCGGATCGAAGTTCATGTCGTCTCCTCCGTCAGGCGACCGTGTGCCGCCTCGATCCGGACGGTAGGGAGGCCCGCGAAGGGCGCGGCCTGGTCGGCACCCAGCGTGCGGTGAGCACCCGTTCGCCCTGCTGGGAGGTGATGAGCACGTGCTGAGCGCGCGCTGAGCGGGGCCGCGCCGCCGCGGTTCACGCGCCGAGGCCGCGCAGCGAGTCGCGCAGCTCGACCGTCGCCGCCGACGGCTCGACGTCGAGGCGCGACGCCAGCGCCCGGGCGCACAGCGCGAACTGGCGCTCGGCCCGCTCGGCTCGCCCCTGCAGGGCGAAGCAGCGCATCGCCAACCGGTGGGCCTCCTCGTGGCACGGGTCCTCGTCGACGAGCCGCTGCGCGACCGCGATCGCCTGGTCGAGTCGACCGGCGTCGAGGTGCAGCGCGCCCAGGCGGTCGAGGAGGTCGAGGTAGGCGAGCCGGCACGTCTCCCGGGGGAGGACGGTCCACTCCTCGTAGGGGTGGTCCGGCAGCAGCGGCCCGCCGTACCACTCGACTGCCTTGTCGTAGTGGGCGATCGCGGCGTCCACGTCGCCATCGCGCTCGTACCGGCCGCCCTCCGAGGCGTGACGATCGAACTCCTCCAGGTCGAGCACGACCTCCACCTCGCCGGAGATGCGGTAGCTGCCGTCGTGGTGCTCGACGACCGCGGCGTCGGTCACCGCCGAGATGCTCCGGCCCAGCGCGCCGAGCGCGACGTGGAGCCGGTTCCGTGCCCGCGTCGGGGTGACGTCGGGCCAGAAGACGTCGAGCAGCCGATCTCGTGTCGCGGTCCGACCCGGTTGGGCCAGGAGGAACTTGAGGAGCATCGGCCCGCGCTGGCCGATCCACCGCTCGACCGGGCGGCCGTCGACGGTCACGGCGAACCCGCCCAGCAGCTGGGCGCGCAGCTGGGTCGGGCCCAGGTCGAGCGACGTCGCGTCGGGTGTCGCCACCGGTGCGGGCGAACGGGCACCCGGCCTCGCTGCGGGCACCGGCCGGGCTCGTTCGACGCGCCGCAGCTGGTGGCGGAGGGGGCCAGCCCAGCAGGGCCGCAGCCACCACGAGCCCCCCTCGAGCGGCACCAGCCAGGGGCGCAGGTGGTCGAGGTCGACCTGGTCACGTTCGCCGCGACCGGGGGTCCAGTACCCCGCGATCGCAGCGGCCTCGAGCGCGAGCAGCTCTGTGGGGGAGCGGTCGGCGAGGGCGGCGCGGGTCAGGCGGTGGAGGAACCGGCCGAGTCGCCGTGACGACCTCGCGGCGTCCTCGACGTGGCGGACGTCGTCGGTGCCGATCAGCTCGTCGACGTCGCGGCGGATGGCCGGGCGGCCGGCCACCAGGCGACGGAGCCGGTCGTGCCTCGACCCGGTCGGGCCAACCGGGAGTGGTGGCTCCGCGGCGACCACGGGCGGGAACCGCTCCAGCTGCGCCGGCCGTCGCCACGAGCGCCGGTGGCGGACCAGCACGACCCGCCCGTCGCCGTCGACGAGCCCGCGGGCCAGCTCGGCCATCGACTCGCCGAGCGGGATCGCGACGACGTCCTCGATGACCACGGCGGGTCCGCCCGCCGCCTCGCCGAGCTGGCGGCCGAGCTCCGCGATCGGTCGCTGGGGTGGTGGGGGCAGATGCTCGGGCACGGGCCTGCCGGCGACGGTGAAGGCGGCGACGATCGAGATGGCGAGCACGTCGTCGCGGCGGTCGAGGCGGTCGAGGCGCAGCCAGACCGGCGGTCGCCCGTGCGCATCGACCTCGACGAGGTCCTCCGACGCCAGCCGCCCGCCCGGTGCGACGACGAACCGGCAGCCGGGCCGCGAGGGGAGCAGGGCCGCGCCCGGGCCCGGGTGCTCGCGTCGCCTGGGTGCCTCGAATCGAGCTCGGCCCACCGTGCTGCCCCCGTCGGCCTGCCACCGCTCGGGCCCGGGGACTCGACCGGCGGTCTCGCGCCCGGTCTAGGTCAGCTCGGGACGGCGCGGGCCGGAGAACCGGTCCGGATGGTGACCGGGCGGCCGCGCTCCGACGTGCGCCCTGGCCACCGGGCGCCCGGCGGCCGCACGTTCTAGCGTCGGCTCCATGGGGATCGAGGTCGAACCGTCGGGGCAGGTGTGCGGGGCACGGGTCACGGGGGTCGACCTGACGCGACCGCTCGACGACGAGACCGTCGCCGAGATCCGGGCGGCGTGGCTCGAGCACCACGTGCTCGCCTTCCCCGACCAGGACCTGACCGACGACGACCTCGAACGGTTCACCCTCCGCTTCGGTCCCTTCGGCGACGATCCCTTCATCGCCCCGATCGAGGGCCGTCGCAACGTCATCGCCATCTCCCGCACGGCCGACGAGACCGCCCCGCTGTTCGCCGAGAACTGGCACACCGACTGGAGCTTCCAGGAGCGGCCGCCCGACGGCACCTGCCTCTACGGCATCACCATCCCGCCGCACGGCGGCGACACCCTCTACGCCGACCAGCACGCCGCTCTCGACGCCATGCCCTCCGAGCTCCGGGCCCGGTTGACCGGCCTCCAGGCCGTCCACTCGGCCCGAGGCGGCTACGCGCCCAGCGGCATGTACGGCGAGGCCGACCAGGCCACCGACCGCAGCATGGACATCCGCCCGTCCGAGGCGGCGATGGCCACGCAGCTCCACCCCATCATCCGCGTCCACCCCGAGACGGGCCGGCTCGGGCTCTTCGGCTGCATCGGTTACGTGATCGGCATCGACGGTGTGGCCGACGACGAGGCCGCCGAGCTCCTGACCGAGTGGTACCGCTGGCAGACCCGCGACGACTTCGTCTACCAGCACCGCTGGGAGCCGAACATGCTCGTCATGTGGGACAACCGGTCGGTGCTGCACCGGGCGACCGGCGGCTACGACGGCTACGACCGTCTCCTGCACCGCACCACGATCGGCGCCGCCTGACCCGACGGCGCCCTCAGGGGAGGCAGGCGCGCACGGCGTCGTTGAGCGCGATCGTGCGGGGGTCGCCGGCGATCCCGTTGCCCATTTGGTTCATCAGGTACCCGTAGCCGACGCCGGTCTCGGGGTCGGCGTAGCCGAGCGAGCCCCCGGCGCCGGGATGGCCGTACGAGCCGGCCCCGAGCATCGGTGCGGTGTCGTTGTCGAGCCAGAAGCCGACGCCGAAGCGGGTCTCGGCGAGCAGGCAGGTGTCGCTGTCCCTCACCCGCTCCGCGCGCATCGCCTCGACCGTGTCGTCGCTGAGCAGCCGCACCCCGTCGACCTCGGCGACGGTCGCGGCGTAGATCCGCGACAGCGACCGGGCGTTGGTGATGCCGTTGGCGCCGGGCATCTCGGTCGCGTGCACCGCCCGGTCGTTGAAGCCGTGCTCGGACCCGGGGGCGAACAGGCCATCGAGGAACAGCGCCCGGCCGCCGAGCGTGCCGGGCCCGGCCATCTCCATCATCTGCTGGAGCTCGGCGGGGTCGGTGGGGAACGGGGCCGCCTCGAGCCTCGACACCCGGGGCTCCTCGCTCTCGGGCAGGCCGATCCAGAACTCGACGTCGAGCGGGCCGCACACCTCCTCTTGGAGGAACTGGTTGATGCGGCGTCCGTCGACCCGCCGGACCAGCTCGCCGACCAGCCAGCCGTAGGTCAGGGCGTGATAGCCGTGGCGGGTGCCCGGCTCCCACAGCGGCATCTGCGCGGCGAGCGCCTCGACGATCGGACCGACCGACATGACCTCGTCGAAGGTCAGGGTGGCGTCGACCGCCGGGAGCCCGGCCTGGTGGCTCATCATCTCGCCGACCGTGATGCGCTCCTTGCCGGCCTGACCGAACTCGGGCCAGTAGTCCTCGACGGGGCGGTCGAAGTCGACCAGGCCGCGGTCGCGCAGCATCCCGACGCAGATGGCGGCGACGCCCTTGGTCGTCGAGTAGACGAGCTGCAGCGTCCGGTCGGTCCAGGGCGTCCCGTCGGCGCTCACGGCGATGCCGGCGTGCAGGTCGACCTGCAGCTCACCGTCGACGTGGAGCGAGAACCCGGCCCCCAGCTCACCGTGCTCGGCGAAGTTGGTGGCGAAGGCGTCGGCCACCTTGCCGTAGCCCTCGGCGACGTACCCCTGCGGCTCCATCGATCTCCTCGTGGTCGGCGACCGGGAGATCGTAGGCGGACCGGGTCGGCCGGCTCAGGCCAGGGCGGCGACCTCGGCGTCGCTGCGGAGCCCGGCCATCAGGCGGCAGCGGGTCGGGCCGATCGAGCCGATCGGCATCTGGAGCTCCGACGCGATCTCGGCGTAGTCGCGGTCCTCGACGAACAGCATCCGGACCAGTCGCCGCCGACGGGGCGAGAGCCGACCCACGGCGCTGCGCATCGCCCGGCACACCTCGGCCCGCTCGGCGTGGCGCTCGGGCGCGTCGGTGAGGTCGATCTCATCGTCGAGGCGGTCGCCGAGCGCCTCGGTCCGACCCCGCTGGCGCAGCAGGCGGAGGCACTCCCGGGTGGCGGTGGTGCGGACCCAGGCCCGGACGGCCCGCGGCTCGTCGATGCGGTCGAGGTGCAGCTGCAGCCGGAGCCAGACCTCCTGGCCGATGTCGTCGACGTCGGCACCGTCGAGGCGGAACCGGCCCCGGGCCACCCCGGTCACGGTCGACTCGAGCAGGCTCCACAGCTCGGTCCAGGCCGACCGGTCGCCGGCCCGCACGGCCGCCACGGCCCGGGCGAGGTCATCCGCGGTCGGATCCCCGCTGGATCGGCCCCCGGCGGGGAGGTCGGGCTCGGTGGCGATGGCCAGGCCGCTCATCTGCTGCTCCCCTCGTGTCTGCACGAGGGTCATCAAGCCGCGCCAACCTGGCGCCAACCTGCAGCGAACCTGCAACGACGCCGCACGGCGGTTGCAGGGACCGGACTAGCGTCTGCTGGCTCGCGAACTCGGATGGGAGCGGATGGTCGATCGGCCAGTCGCTGCGCAGCTGCGCTGCTCGGTGCTCGGACCCCTGCGCGTGCAGGTCGACGGCGACCTCGCGCGCCTGCGGCCCGGGCACCCGGAGCGGCTCCTGGCCCTGTTGCTCGCGGCGCAGGGCGACTTCGTCAGTGTGGACCGACTCGTCGAGCGGCTCTGGGACGGACGACCACCGTCCGCGGCGGTCGCCACCCTGCACTCCCACGTGCGGGCCGTCCGCGGCGCGTTGGGCGCCGCCGGGACGCTCATCGCCAACCAGCGGGGTCGGGGCTACCGCGTCCGGCTCGCGCCGGCCGATCCCGACGGCGCCACGCTCGACCTGCTCGACTTCCGGTCCCACGTCGGGGCCGCCCGCCAGCTGGTCCAGAGCGACGAGATCGTCGCCGCACGGGCCGAGCTGCAGGCGGCGCTCGACTGCTGGCACGGCCCGGTCGCCCTGCCCGAGCTGGCCGACGATCTCGACGCTCGGAGCCTGGTGGTCGAGCTGGCGTCGCTGCGGGAGTGGGCCGAGCAGCAGGCGGTCGACCTGGCGATGCGGACCGGCGATCCGTCGGCGGTCATCCCCGAGCTCGAGGCGGCGCTGGCGCGCGAGCCGACCGACCAGCGGACCGCGGCCCGGCTCATGCGCGCGTACGCGTCGTCGGGTCGACCCGAGCGGGCCAGCGCCGTGTACGGCGAGCTGGTCCGCCTGCTGCGCGACCGCAGCGGCGACGTCCCGCTGCCCGAGCTGGCCGAGCTCGACGGGCAGATCCTCCGCCACGATCCCGAGGTCGTCGCCCTCCGCCCGGTCGAGTCGGTGGAGGCGGCTCCGGCCGCCGCGAGCGAGCCGGCTCGCCCCGTCGGCCTCGGCGCCGAGCTGACCAGCTTCGTCGGGCGGGAGGCCGAGCTCGCCGAGGTGGCCGCGGCGCTCGATCGGGCGCCGATCGTGACGCTGGTGGGAGCCGGCGGGTGCGGCAAGACCCGCCTGGCCCGCGAGCTCGCCCGCCGGTCGTCCGCAGGATCTGCGGTCCGGCTGGTCCAGCTCGCCGACTGCCCCGAGGGCGACGCGGCAGCGGTCGTCGAGCGCATCGGCCGCGTGTGGGGCCTCGAGGTCGATGCCCTCGACCAACTGCTCGGCTCGGTCGCCGCCGCGTCGTCGGGCCCGGAGCTGATGGTGCTCGACAACTGCGAGCACGTGCTCGACCACGCCGCGCTGGCCGTCGTGAGCCTGGTCGAGCGGGTGCCCGATCTGCGGGTCCTGGTCACCAGCCGAGAGGCGCTGCACCTGCCGGGTGAGCGGATCGTGCCGCTCAAGCCGCTCCCGATCGCCACCGACACCGCCGGCGACGACGCGGGGCCGAGCGACGGCGCCCGCCTGTTCACGACGCGGGCCGTCGACGCGGGGTGGAACGTCGACCCGGCGACCGTGCTGGGCTCGCCGGTGCAGCGCCGCCTGGTCGAGCAGATCTGCCGCCGGCTCGACGGGCTCCCGCTCGCCATCGAGCTCGTCGCGCCGCTCGCCTCGCTCTACACCCTCGACGAGCTCGAGCAGCGCCTGGCCGAGCAGCCCGAGGTCGCCCGACCGGTGCGCAGCCCCCACCTCCGTCAGCGGACCCTCGGCGAGGTCATCGACTGGAGCGTGTCGCGCCTGACCGAGCACGAGCACGCCGCGCTGCTGACCGCCTCGGCGTTCGCCGGTCCCTTCACCCGGGAGGCGTTCGCGAGCGTCGCCGACGCCACGTTCCCGTCGAACCGCACGGCCGACTGGTCCCGGCTCCCCGACGCGCTGGTGAGCCGGTCGCTGCTGTCACCGGTCGCCGACGACGACACCACCCGGTTCCGGTTGCTCGAGACCATCCGCTCCCACACCCGGCGGCTGGCCCGCGAGGGCGCGGTCGCCGACTCGCTCGCCGCCGCACACGCCCAGCACTTCGCCGACCACGCCGCCTCGGTGGGCGATCCGGCCCGGGCCGGCGACGTCGGCGACGTGATCCGCAGCGCCGAGCTGTCCGATCTCCGGGCCGCGCTCCTGTGGGCCATCGATGTCGGCCGCGACGATCTCGCCATCCGCCTCCTCGACGGCGTCAACATCCGGATGTACCGCCTGTCGTTGCCGCCCGCCGTCGTGGCCTGGCTCGAACGGCTCGGCGCGGGCGACGGTCCTCACGCCGCGGTGGCGCTCGACCTGCGGGCCACCCAGGCGCTGTTCTCGGGCGACTACGAGCGGCTCGACCGGTTGGCCGACCGCACCCTCGCAGCGCTGCGCGACTCCGGCGACCGACGCCGCTCGGCGCGGGCGCTCGTGATCGCGGCGTTCTCGTACGTGCTCGCCGACCGCAACGACGAGGCCGCCGAGCTGATCGCCACGGCTCGCGAACGCTCCGCCGAGCTCGACGACGACTGGCTCTCGGCGTGGGTCGATGCCGTCGACGGCCTCCTCGCCCGGCGCGCCGGACGCCTCGATCACGCCGAGGAGGCCTCGCGACGGGCGCTGGAGCGCTTCGTCGGGCTCGGCGACCGGCTCGGCACGCTGCTGCCGACGCTCAACCTCGGACGGATCGAGTGCGCCCGGGGCGACGTCGACGCCGGGCTCGCCCTCCTCGACCGGGGCACGGCGCTCGCCGAGGTGCTCGGCGACCGGTTGGGCACCACCCTCGGCCACGCCTACAGCGCCCGGGTGCTCCTCGCCGCGGGTCGGGTCGACGACGCGCTCGATCGGCTGGTCGGCGGCCTGCGGTCGGGACGCAGCGCCCCGAACCGGGTGTTGCTGGCCGCGCTGCTCGACTACGTCGCCGCTGCGCTCGCGGCGCTCGGCGACGACGAGACGGCGGCGCGCCTCGTCGGTCGGGCGGAGACGTTGCGGCCGATGGCGGTGCGCGACCCGCTCGGGCTCTGCGCGTCGGCGCAGGAGCGGATGGGTGCGGCGGCCTTCGACCTCGCCGCCCGCACCGGCGGCGCGCTGCACCTCGACGAGGCCATCGATCTCGCCATCGAGCGCCTGGCGCTCGCCCGGGCTCGCACGGGCGCACCACCCCGGACTTGAACATCGGATGACCGCGAGGTGAACGCGGGGTAGCGTCGCCGGCTCCAGGGGGATGGGGGAGCACATGACCGGGATCGATCGACGCGCGTTCATCGGGCGGAGCGCGGCGGTGGTCGGCGCAGCGGCGCTGGCCGGACCCTACGCCGGGTTCGTGGCACCGGCGGGGGCGAGCAGCCGGCGGCGCGAGTACGGGCGGCTGCGCTCGGTGCGCGACAAGCGCGACGGCATGAAGCGGCTCGAGCTGCCGCCCGGCTTCCGCTACCGCACCTTCCACCAGGCCGGCACCGAGCTCAAGGACGGGACCACCATCCCCGGCCGCCACGACGGCATGGCCGCCTTCGACGCCGGCCGCGGGCGCACGATCCTCGTGCGCAACCAGGAGATCAACGGTCCGGTCGGCGCCTATGGCGACCCGAGCGCCGGGTACGACCCGCTCACCGGGGGCGGCACGATCTCGGTGCTCGTCAACCGCTGGGGCCACGTGCTCGACGACTGGGTCTCGCTGAACGGCACCCAGATGAACTGCGCCGGCGGGCGCACGCCGTGGGGGAGCTGGCTCAGCTGCGAGGAGACCGTCAACGGCGACGACGTCGGCGACGACTTCACCGGGCAGTCCAACGACGGGCTCGCCCCGCACGGCTACGTCTTCGAGGTGCCGGCGCGCGGCGAGTCGGACCGCGTGCCGATCCGCGCCGCTGGCCGCTTCGCCCACGAGGCGGCGGCCGTCGATCCGCACACGGGCTACGTGTACCTGACCGAGGACAACTTCAACTTCCCGTCCGGTCTCTACCGCTACCTGGCGCCGGAGAACCCGATGGACGTCGGGCGCCTCACCGACGGCGGGCGGCTGCAGATGCTCAAGGTGGTCGGCGTCGACCAGGCCCAGCTCCAGGAGGCGCAGGCCCCGGGCGCGGCGTACGACGTCGAGTGGGTCGACATCGACGATCCCGACCCGACCTTCCCCGCCGGCACAACCAACGACGAGGCCATCCAGGCCGTCGGCAACCAGGGCCGGGCCCAGGGCGCGGCGGTGTTCTCGCGACTCGAGGGCTGCACCTACGACGGTGGCCGCATCTACTTCGTGTCGACCCAGGGCGGCGCGACCGTCGCCCCCGACGAGGCGCCCTTCGGCTTCGGCGACGGACGGGGCCAGGTGTGGGTGCTCGACCCGGCGGCCTCCACGTTGCAGCTCGCCTACGAGTCGCCGGGCTCGGACACGCTGGACCTGCCCGACAACGTCGTCGCCAGCCGCACCGGTGCGCTGGTGCTGTGCGAGGACGGTCGGGGTGACAACTTCCTGCGCGGCCTCACACCGGACGGCCACCTCTTCGACTTCGCCCGCAACCGCGACCCCGAGCAGGAGGGCCAGGAGTTCGCCGGGGCCGCGTTCAGCCCGGACTACTCGACGCTGTTCGTCAACATCCAGTCGAGCACCGGCTACACGGTCGCCATCTGGGGCGCCTGGAAGTCGGGTCCCTTCGGCTGATCACGGGACGGCATCGAGATCGGCCGGCGCTACCGCGAGCCCGGTCGCCTCGCAGCCGGCATGCAGGCGTCGATCCCAGACGGCAACGATCACTCCTGCGTCCTGGACGGCGAGCGCGCTCGCCAGGTGCACGGCGTCCGCACCCGACAGCGGGTGCTCGACGGCGAGCGCGCCCGCAGCGGACGACACCTCCGGGGTGAGCTCGGCCGGTCTCGCCGAGGCCCAGATCCTCTCCCAGCCCTGCCGGGCATGACGAAGGGCGTCGTCCGTGAGCACGTGGTTCCGGTTCGCCGCGGCGAGCGCCGCTGGTACCTCGGCCTCTGCCAGCCGGCTCGAGGTCGCGGCGTCGCACCGGTCCCACAGCTCGGCGGCGAGCTCGGATCCCCGCTCCTGAACCAGCAGCTTCACGAGGGCGCTCGAGTCGAAGTACACGAGCGCCATCAGCCCGAGCGCTGCTCCGAGACGATCGCCGAGACCTCACCGTCGGCGTCGACGCGCTCGATCTCGGACGAGTGCACCCGCGTCGTGGACGTCGGCTTCGAGATCACCCCGCGCTCGGCGAGCTCGTCGAGGCGTGGCGCGCAATCGATCGGGATGATGCGCGCCACCGGGGTGCCTCGATCGGTCACGACGACCTCGTCACCGCCCTCGACCCGTTCGAGCCACTCGGCCAGGTGCGCTCTCAGCTGACTCACCGCGACGTCCACGACCTCAGTGTACAACTCGCTGATACGTGAAGTGTACGTCTGCGCGACTGCTAGGTTCGGAGCTCGACCGTGAAGCGGGTCCCGTGAGGCCCGGACGGACGGAAGGAGCGCAGTGGCCGAACGCGAGCGTCGTCTCGCGCCGCCCTACGGCGGCACCTACGTGGCCCGTTCCCAGGTGTTGGACGCCGAGTCCATCCAACGGGCCCTGACCCGCATCGCCCACGAGATCATCGAGCGCAACTCCGGCGTCGACGACGTGCTCGTGATCGGCCTGCAGACCGGCGGCGTGCCGCTCGCGGAGCGCATCGTCGAGCTGCTGGAGGAGTTCGAGGAGGTCGACGTCCCGCTCGGCCGCCTGGACGTCGCCCTCTACCGCGACGACATCACCCTCCGCCCGGTGCTGCCCGAGGCGGTGACCGACATCCCCGTCGACGTCGACGGTCGCATCGTCGTGCTCGTCGACGACGTGCTCTTCACCGGCCGGACGATCCGGGCCGCGCTCGACGCGGTCCACGACTACGGGCGCCCGCAGGCGGTCCAGCTCGCGGTGATGGTCGACCGGGGCCACCGCGAGCTGCCCATCCGTCCCGACTTCATCGGCAAGAACCTGCCGACCGCCCGCTCCGAGGTCGTCGACGTCACCCTCGACGAGGTCACGATCGGCGAGATGCACCGGGGTGACGCGTGACGGGAGCGACCGGGATCGACGGCCGCCCCCGCCACCTGCTGTCCATCGACGAGCTCGGCGCCGACGGCCTGCGCACCCTGCTCACCCTCAGCGACACCTTCGTCGAGGTCGGTCAGCGGGAGATCCCCAAGGTGCCGGCGCTGCGGGGCCGCACGATCGTGTCGATGTTCTTCGAGGACTCGACCCGCACCCGCATCTCGTTCGAGACCGCCGCCAAGCGGCTCTCGGCCGACGTGATGGGCTTCTCCGCCGGGTCGTCGTCGCTGAAGAAGGGCGAGTCGCTGCGCGACACCGTCGAGACGATCCTCGCCATGGGCGTCGACGGGTTGGTCGTGCGGCACCGGTCGTCGGGGGCTCCGCTGCAGGTGGCGCGGTGGTGCGACGAGATCGAGTCCGGCCGCACCATCTCGGTGCTCAACGGCGGCGACGGCTGGCACCAGCACCCGACCCAGGCGCTGCTCGACTGCTACTCACTCCTCGAACACCTCGGGCGCGAGCCGGGGGAGGAGCCCACGCTCGAGGGGCAACGGATCGCCATCGTCGGCGACATCCGCCACAGCCGGGTGGCCCGCTCCAACATCGAGGCGTTCACCCTGCTCGGCGCCGAGGTCACATTGGTGGCGCCGCCGACCCTGCTCCCGGCGGCCATGCCGGGCTGGCCGGTCACGGTCAGCCACGACCTCGACGCCGTGCTGGCCGACACCGACGTCGTCTACCTGCTGCGCCTCCAGCGCGAGCGGATGGAGGCCGGCCTGCTGCCGTCCATCCGGGAGTACACGACGACCTACGGCCTCACCGTCGAGCGGACCCGCCGCCTGCGCGACGACATCGTGGTCATGCACCCGGGACCGATGAACCGGGGCGTCGAGATCGCCGACGACGCCACCCGCCACGTCGGCTCCCTCGTCACCGATCAGGTCCGCAACGGGGTGGCGACCCGCATGGCTGCGCTGTTCTGGCTGCTGGGAGGTTCCATCGATGGTTGAGATCGCGGTCCGGGGCGGCACCGTCGTCGATCGCAACGGCTCGCGCCGTGCCGACGTGCTGATCGGCGACGGCGGCGAGGTGCTGGCCGTCGGCGACGACCTCCGCGCCGGCACCGAGCTCGACGCCGGCGGCTGCATCGTCACGCCCGGCTTCGTCGACCTCCACACCCACCTGCGCGAGCCGGGCAAGGAGGAGGCCGAGACCGTCGAGACCGGCTCCCGCTCCGCCGTCGCCGGCGGGTACACGTGCGTGCTCGCCATGCCCAACACCACGCCGACCATCGACAACGCGTCGGTCGTGCGCGACGTCCAGGAGCTCGGGCGCCGCGCGCTGTGCGACGTCGAGGTCTCGGCGGCGATCACCGTCGACCGGGCCGGCACGCAGCTCACGCCGATGGCCGAGCTGGCCGAGCTCGGCGTCCGGTGGTTCACCGACGACGGCACCGGCGTGCAGGACGACCACCTCATGCGCCGGGCGATGGAGTACTCGCTCCCGCTCGGGGTCGTGCTCGCCCAGCACTGCGAGAACTCGGCGCTGTCCGCCGGCGGTGTCATGCACGAAGGCGCGGTGTCGAGCCGCCTGGGGCTGCCCGGCCAGCCGGCCGAGGCCGAGGAGCTGATGGTGATGCGAGACATCGCCCTCGCCCGCCTCACCGGCGCGCGCGTGCACATGATGCACGTCTCGACCGCCGGCGCCGTGGCGATGATCCGCGCCGCCCGCGCCGGCGGCATCCCCGTGACCGCCGAGGTCACCCCGCATCACCTCGCGCTCACCGACGAGTGCTGCGAGGGCTACGACGCGGTGTTCAAGGTCCACCCGCCCCTGCGCACCGAGCCCGACGTCGACGCCTGCCGCGCCGGCCTCGCCGACGGCACGCTCGACTGCGTCGCGACCGACCACGCGCCCCACACCCCCGAGACCAAGGACCTGCCCTTCGACGAGGCGCCACCCGGCATGATCGGGCTCGAGACCGCGTTCGCGGTCGCCAACACCGAGCTCGACCTCCCGCTGGAGGTGCTCCTCGATCGGCTGTCGTGGACGCCGGCCGCGCTGCTCGGTCGACCAGGCCACGGGCTCGTCGAGGCCGGGCACCGGGCCGACCTCACGGTCGTCGATCCCGACGCGACGTGGACCGTCGACGCCGGCGCGACCGTGAGCCGCAGCCGCAACACCCCCTTCGCCGGGCGGGAGCTGCGCGGGGTGGTCCGACACACGATCAGCGGAGGAGAGCTGGTGTTCCACGACGGCGAGGCGACTCGATGAGCCGGGTTCGCGACGCAGCGCTGGTGCTGCGCGACGGGACGGTCTTCGAGGGGGAGGCGATCGGGGTCGAGGCCGACGTCCAGGCCGGTGAGGTGGTCTTCAACACCGCGATGGCGGGCTACCAGGAGATCATCACCGACCCGTCCTACGCCGGGCAGATCATCACCTTCACCTACCCCCACATCGGCAACTACGGGGTCACCGGCCACGACGACGAGTCGGCGGGCACGCCCTGCCGCGGGGTCGTGGTGCGCGAGCTCGCCCGGCGCCGGAGCAACTGGCGCGCCGACGGCGATCTCGACGCCTTCCTCCGGGCCCGCGACATCGCCGGCATCGGCGCGGTCGACACCCGCCGCCTCACCCGCCACCTGCGCGACGAGGGGGCGATGGTCGGCGCGTTCGGCACGGCGTCCGAGAGCGAGCTCCTCGCCGCCGCGCAGGCCGAGCCGGGGACCGACGGCGTCGATCTCGTCGCCACGGTCACCACGGAGCAGCCCTACACCGTCGGCACCGGGCCGTGGCGGGTCGTCGCCTACGACTTCGGCATGAAGCGCAACATCGGCCGGCTGCTCGGCGAGTTCGCCACCGTCGAGGTCGTCCCGGCCGGCACGCCCGCGGCGGCGGTGCTCGAGCGCACACCCGACGGGGTGTTCCTCTCCAACGGCCCCGGCGATCCCGAGGCGGTCGAGGGCGCACCCGCCGCCGTCGCCGAGCTGGTCGGCCGGGTGCCGATCTTCGGGATCTGCCTCGGGCACCAGATCCTCTCGCTGGCGCTCGGCGGCGAGATCACGAAGCTGCCGTTCGGGCACCACGGGGCCAACCACCCGGTCCGCGAGGTCGCCACCGGCACCGTGGCCATCACGAGCCAGAACCACAACTTCGCCGTGGTCGAGGGGTCGGTGCCCGGCGCCGACGTCACCCACGTCAACCTCAACGACGGCACGGTCGAGGGCATCCGCTGTCGCGACGTCCCCGCCTTCGCCGTGCAGCACCATCCCGAGGCGGCTCCTGGGCCGCACGACGCCCGGGCCCTCTTCGGCGACTTCGTCGAGCTCCTCGAGCAGGTCCACGGAGGGCCCCGCTAGATGCCGCGTCGCGACGACATCCACCGCATCCTCATCATCGGCTCCGGGCCCATCGTCATCGGTCAGGCCTGCGAGTTCGACTACTCGGGCACCCAGGCCTGCCGGGTGCTGCGCGACGAGGGCTACGAGGTCATCCTCGCCAACTCCAACCCGGCGACGATCATGACCGACCCCGACTTCGCCGACCGCACCTACGTCGAGCCGCTCACCGTGCCGGTGCTCGAGCAGATCATCGAGCGCGAGCGCCCCGACGCGTTGCTGCCGACCCTGGGCGGCCAGACCGCCCTCAACCTCGCCATGGACCTCCAGGCCGCCGGCGTGCTGGAGCGCCACGGCGTCGAGATGATCGGCGCCGACGCCGAGGCGATCGAGACGGCCGAGAACCGGCAGCGGTTCAAGGAGGCCATGCTCGAGATCGGGCTCGACGTGCCCCGCTCCGGCATCGCCCACTCGATGGAGGAGGCCCGCGAGGTCGTCGGGCGGATCGGCCTGCCCGTCATCATCCGCCCCGCCTACATCCTCGGCGGCCGTGGCACCGGCATCGCCTCGACCCCCGAGGAGTTCGAGGCCGTCGCCGCCAACGGGCTGGACGCGTCGCCGGTCGACGAGATCCTCGTCGAGCAGTCGATCGTCGGCTGGAAGGAGTACGAGCTCGAGGTCATGCGGGACCACGCGGACAACTGCGTGATCATCTGCGGCATCGAGAACGTCGACGCCATGGGCGTCCACACCGGCGACTCGATCACCGTGGCGCCGATCCAGACCCTCGCCGACGTCGAGTACCAGGAGATGCGCAACGCCGCGCTGGCGTGCATCCGGCGGGTCGGCGTCGAGACCGGTGGCTCCAACGTGCAGTTCGCCGTGCACCCCGAGACCGGCCGGCAGGTCGTGATCGAGATGAATCCCCGTGTCAGCCGATCGTCGGCGCTCGCCTCGAAGGCCACCGGCTTCCCGATCGCCAAGATCGCCGCCCGCCTCGCCGTGGGCTACACGCTCGACGAGATCACCAACGACATCACCGGCGAGACCCCGGCCAGCTTCGAGCCGACGATCGACTACGTCGTCACGAAGATCCCCCGCTGGGCGTTCGAGAAGCTGCCCGGCTCCGACGGCGTGCTCGGCACCCAGATGCAGGCGGTCGGCGAGGTCATGTCGATCGGGCGGACCTTCACCGAGTCGCTGCAGAAGGCGTGCCGCTCGCTGGAGTCGGGTCGCTTCGGGCTCAACGGCGACCCGGCGGAGTCGCTGCTCGACGAGCTCGGTGACGACGAGCTCCTCGACCGCATCGCCGTGCCGACGCCGGACCGGATCTTCGAGGTCGAGGCGGCCCTGCGCCGCGGCATCGACCCCGCCGTCGTCCACGATCGCTGCCACATCGACCCGTGGTTCCTCGACCAGATGCTGATGATCTCCGAGGAGCGAGCCGAGCTGGAGGGAACGAAGCCCGACGAGCTGAGCCGGTCCGGGTGGCGGCGGGCCAAGCGCCTCGGGTTCTCGGACGCCCAGCTCGCCCACCTCTGGGGCGTCGACGAGGCGGCGGTCCGGGCCGCCCGCGAGGGCCGTGGGGTGCGGCCGACGTTCAAGACCGTCGACACGTGCGCGGCCGAGTTCGCGGCGAGGACGCCCTACCACTACTCGACCTGGGAGGACGAGGACGAGATCGCGCCCTCCGACAAGCCGAAGGTGATGATCCTCGGCTCGGGCCCCAACCGCATCGGTCAGGGCATCGAGTTCGACTACTGCTGCGTCCACGCCAGCTTCGCCCTCACGGCGGCCGGCTACGAGACGATCATGGTCAACTGCAACCCCGAGACCGTCTCGACCGACTACGACACCAGCGACCGGCTCTACTTCGAGCCGCTGACCCTCGAGGACGTCACGAACATCATCGACGCCGAGGGCCCGGAGGCGATCGTCGTGAGCCTCGGCGGGCAGACCCCGCTCAAGCTCGCCAACTCGTTGCCCCGCGAGCTCGTGGCGGGCACCCCGCCCGAGGCCATCGACGCCGCCGAGGACCGCGAGCTGTGGAACCAGCTCTGCGAGCGGCTCGGCATCCCGCAGCCCCCCGGCGGCACGGCCACCACGCTCGCCGAGGCGCAGATGGTCTGCGCCGAGGTCGGCTTCCCGGTGCTGGTGCGCCCGTCCTACGTGCTCGGCGGTCGAGCGATGACGATCGTCTACGACGACGAGCAGCTCGCCGCCGCCATGGCCGAGCTCACCGAGGCCGGTTCGCTCGGCCGCGAGGGTGGGCTGTCGGCCGAGCGGCCGGTGCTGATCGACCGGTTCCTCGAGGACGCCATCGAGGTCGACGTCGACTCGGTCCGCGACCACACCGGCGAGGTGCTCATCGGCGGGATCATGGAGCACGTCGAGGAGGCCGGCGTGCACTCCGGCGACTCGGCCTGCGCCCTCCCGCCCCAGACGCTGCCGCCGGCGACCCTCGACGTGTTGGCTCAATTCGCCCGCACGCTGGCCGCCGAGCTGGGCGTCGTCGGGCTGCTCAACGTGCAGTTCGCCGTGCGCGACGGGCAGGTGTTCGTCATCGAGGCCAACCCCCGCGCGTCGCGCACGGTGCCGTTCGTGGCCAAGGCGACGGGTGTGCCGCTGGCGTCGGTCGCGGCGCGAGTGATGCTCGGCGCCACGTTGGTGGAGCTGCGCGGCGAGGGCCTGCTCACCGAGCCGGCGCCGATGGGGCACGTGTCGGTCAAGGAGGCCGTGCTCCCGTTCCGGCGCTTCCCCGAGGTCGACGCGGTGCTCGGCCCGGAGATGCGCTCGACCGGCGAGGTCATGGGCGTCGACACCACCTTCGGGTACGCCCGGCTGTCGGCCATGCCCAGCACGGCGGCGAGCGCGGCGGACATGGTGGTGATGACCGGGATGCCC
>JBCBSZ010000001.1:0-185663 GCA_039818945.1 Actinomycetota bacterium | reverse complement strand
CCTCGTCCTCGTCGAACAGGCCGGTGTCGAGCACCTCGCCCAACGGGACGTCGCCTCGCTCCGCCACGACGAGCCGGGCGCGGGGGTTGAGCTGGCGAACGGCAGCGACCACCCGCTCGAGGTGCTCGACACCGGCCTGTTCGACGAGGACGAGGCGGCGACGGCGCCCGGTTGGGTCATGGCGCTCAACGAGGAGCAGACGCCGGAGACCGAGGAGTACGGCATCACGTCGTTCGTCTACCGGCACCGCTGGCCGTTCCACCCCCAGCGCCTCGCCGAGGCGTTGGAGGAGGACTGGGACGGCGTGCTTCGGAGCAAGGGCTTCTTCTGGCTCGCCAGCCGCCCCGACGTGCAGGCGCTGTGGAGCCAGGCCGGGTTGTCGGTCATGCTCGAACCGGCCGCGCCGTGGTACGCCGCGCTCCCCGAGGAGGAGTGGGAGTTCGAGTCCGACGAGGACCGGGTCGATCTGGCGTGTCGCTGGGACCCCCTCCTCGGCGACCGCCAGACCGAGCTCGTCTTCATCGGCATCGACATGGACGAGGCAGCCGTCCGGGCGCGCCTCGACCGATGCGTGCTGACCGGCGCCGAGTTCGAGCAGGGCATGGAGGCCTGGGCCCGGTACCCCGATCCGCTCCCCGAGTGGGACCTGTCCCACGACCACGAGTGGTGAGCAGCGAGCCCGACGGCGGGGACATCGATCCCCGTCGAGCGATGTGGCGACGTGGGTCGTACGAGATCGCCGGCGACTGGGTGCGACCGGCGTCGCTGTCGGTCCTGGACCGGCTGGAGGAGGTGTCCGGCAGCATCGATGGTCGGCGGCTCCTGGACGCGGCGACCGGGACGGGTGCGGTCGCCATCGAGGCCGCGCGGCGGGGAGCGGTGGTCGTCGGCGTCGACCTCACCGACGAGCTCGTCGACATCGGACGGCACCGCGCCGCCGAAGCCGGCGTCGAGGTGCGCCTCGCGATCGGCGACTTCGACCGGCTCGACGAAGTGATCGGCGACGCCGTCTTCGACGTGATCACCTCCTCGTTCGGGGTGATCTTCGCCCCCGACCCACCGACAACACTCGCCGGCTTCGACCGGTTGCTCGCCCCGGATGGGCTGGTCGGCGTGACCGGCTGGGACCCCGACGGGGTGATGATGGTGCCCGACACCCTGCTCGAGCTGCTGCCCCAGCGGCCGGTGATGCCCGACATGAGCACCTGGACCACCGCCGTGGGCCCGTTCGCGGCGGACGGTGGGTTCGAGGTCGCGGCCGCGGTCGCCGACGACCTCGTGATCCGGTTCGCCTCGGTGGCGGATGCCGCCGAGCAGCTCGAGCGCTGGTCGGGTGGGTGGGCGCAGCTCCTCGAGACCTTCGACTCGCTCGGTGTGGGCGGCGAGGCCCGAGCTCGCCTCGTCGAGCACCTCGCCGCGTTCTCGACCACCCAGGAGAAGGGCATCGGGCTGTGCGC
This sequence comes from Actinomycetota bacterium, assembly GCA_039818945.1. Taxonomy (GTDB): domain Bacteria; phylum Actinomycetota; class Acidimicrobiia; order Acidimicrobiales; family Poriferisodalaceae; genus JBCBSZ01. Next base: position 184,206 of record JBCBSZ010000001.1, on the reverse strand, counting down.
CCGGTTCCACACCAGCGTGTTGCGCCGGATCGAGCCTCCGGTGTCGGGTGCCGGCGTTGGGTGATCGCGATGACCCCAGGGTGCTCCTGCGGCTCGCCCGTCGCCGCGACCTGCAGGCGATCGCTCGGTTCGCCGAGGTGGTGGTGCACGACACGTACGACCCGCTGATCGGCCCCGAGGGGGCCCGGCGCGTCCTCGACTGGTGGGGTCAGCCGCTGGCCGAGGCGGTCGACCTCGGCCACGTCCACGTGGCCGTGGCGTGCGGCGACGGCGACATCGAGCTCGTCGGGCTGGTCGAGCGCGGCGTCCTCGACGGCGAGCCCGTCGTGTGGAAGCTCTACGTCGCGCCGACCTGGCGCAACCGTGGGATCGGGCCGCGCCTGTTGCAGGTCGCGGAGGGCGGGATCGGGCCCGGGCACGACCGGCTCCTGCTGGAGCACATCGCGTCGAACGAGCGGGCAGCCCGGTTCTACGAGCGGCACGGTCTCACGGTGCTCCGGCGCGAGCGGAGCGACGATCCCGAGCACGATCTGGTCTGGCGATCGCGGCAGCTGGGTGGGCGAGTCGACGATTACGCATCGACGGCCGAGCTCCACGAGGTCCACATGGACGCGGTCTGGGACGAGCTCGGCGACGTCGTCACCGTCGCGTTCGGAGCCCTGCCGCCCGACGGGGTGATCGTCGACGTCGGTGCCGGCAGCGGGGCCGGGGTCGTCGTCGTCGCCGAGCGCACCGCCTGCGAGATCATCGCCATCGAACCCAGCCCGACCATGCGCGCCATGCTGATGGCCCGTCTGGCGGCAGCCGGCCTCCTCGACCGCGTGACGGTGCTGGCCGATGCGGTGCCCGCCGCGCTCGAACGGGTTCCCGACCGGGTCGACGGTGTCGTCGCCGGGCACATGCTCGGACATCTCACGAGCGATGATCGCCACGCCGTGCTCGACTGGACCGCCGCGCACCTGCGTGAGCGTGGCGCAGCGCTGCTGACCGTCTCCGGCGCCGGCACGCCCGACCCCGACGCCGTGCACGTCGAGGAGCGGCGGGTCGGCCGACACCTCCACCGGGCCGCCCACCACGCCCCCGATGCGCACACCTACGAGTCGTCGTTCGAGGTGCTCGACGGTGAGGAGGTCATCCGGTCGGTCGTCGTCACCGGTTCGTGGGAGCGCATCACCGCCGATGACGTCCGGGCCCGTGTGGTGAGCAGCGATCTCGACGTCGCCGAGCCCCGACCCGGCGTCGTCGTCCTACGTCGCTGAGTCGCGCCTACGGCCCGCGCACCACGTCGATCAGCGTCCACACGGCCAGCGAGGCGAACACGACCGCGGCCACGAGGTTGATGCGACCGATCGGCACCCGTCGGACCAGCTGACGGCCGGTCAGCGCCGCGATGGCGGCGACGGTCGCCAGCGCGATGATCGCACCGACCCACACCGACGCCGCTGCGTCGCTCCGTGCGGCCAGGCCCGCGGTGGCGAGCTGGGTCAGGTCGCCCCACTCCGCGAGCGCGATGAAGGCGAAGCTGCCGGTCAGCACCCGGCGCGCCGAAGCGGGTGACGCCTCGGCCTCTGCGTCGTCGACATCGACCGGGCGCCGGGCCGCCAGGGCCATCGCGACGGCGCCGGCCGAGAAGAGCAGGAAGACCGCGACGCCGACCACCCGATCGGGGAGGCGACCGATCGCGCTCCCGGCCACGACGGCCACGGTCACGTGCACCGAGAACGCGGCCGTCGCTCCGGCCCAGACGAGCCCGGGCCGCCGGAATCGAGCGACCAGCACGATCGTCGCCACCATCGTCTTGTCGGGGAGCTCCGCCAGGAAGACGGTGACGAACGCGGTCGCAGCGGCGCCGAGTGACATCGCGACCGGCAGCGGGCGTCAGCGGTCGATGGGGACGGAGGTCCCGGGGCGCTCGAGCTCGGCCGACAACGACGGTGAGGCGGCGAGCAGCGTCTTCGTGACATCGTCCCCGGGTGCGGTCAACAGCTCGTCGACGGCGCCGATCTCCACCACCCGCCCATGGTGGAGCACGGCGACCTCGTCGGCGATGTCGTGGACGATGCCGAGGTCGTGGGTGATGAACAGCATCGCGAGACCCTGCTCGTCGACGAGCGACCGCAGCAAGCGCACCACGTCCGCCTGCACCGAGACGTCGAGGGCCGAGGTCACCTCGTCGCAGACGAGCGCCGACGGCGACGCCGCGAGCGCTCGGGCGATGGCGACGCGCTGGCGCTCGCCGCCGCTCAGCGCTCCGGGTCGTCGCAACATGAGCGAGGGATCGAGACCGACCTGGACGAACAGCTCGGCGACGGTGTCGGCGACCCGTGCCGCCGGAACGTCGCTCCGGCAGCGCCGGACGACGTCGGCGACGGCGCGGCCGACGTCGCGTCGCGGGTTGAGCGAGCTGGTCGGGTCCTGCGGCACCAGCTGGATCTGCCACCGGTCGCTGGGTGGCCGGTCGCCGAACGACGGCGCGACCGTCCTGTCGTCGAGCGACACGGTCCCGGCGTCGGGGCGGTGGGCGCCGACGACGGCGCGAGCGATCGTCGACTTGCCCGAACCCGACGACCCGACGAGCGCGAGGCATCGACCGGCTCGGAGCTCGAGGTCGATGCCGTCGGCGGCGACGACCGGCGGACGGCGAGGTCGGCGGTGCGTCGCGACCAAGCCGTCGATCCGCAGCACCGCGGGAGCGGTGTCGCGCGGTGGGGAGTTGCGCCCGCTCCCGTCGGTCGCCAGCGGATCCGGGCACGCCTCGACGAGCTGACGGGTGTAGGCGTGGCGGGGATGGCGCAGCGTGTCGTGGCAGGGGCCGCGCTCGACGATCTCGCCGTGGCGGAGCACCACGACGTGCTCCGCGAGGCGGGCCACGACGGCGAGGTCGTGCGACACGATGACGGTCGTCCTCGGCGACCGCTCGTGCTGCCGTCGGAGCTCGTCGAGGACGTCGGCCTGCGTGACCACGTCGAGGCCGGTCGTCGGCTCGTCGAGGAGCAGCACGTCCGGCGACGAGGCGAGCGCGCGGGCCAGCGCCACGCGTTGCGCCTGGCCTCCCGACACGGCGAAGGGACGGCGACGCAGCAGGTCGTCGTCGGCGGGGAGGCCGACGCTCTCCAGGAGATCGCGGACGGCGGCGTCTCGATCGGCGCGTCGGATGGTCGGGGGAAGGCGTTCGGCCACCGCAGCGCCGATGCGCATGGTCGGCGTGAGGCTGCGAGCCGGGTCCTGGGCCAGGTAGGCGATCCGTCGAGCTCGGACGTCGCGGAGCTGCGCCCGGGACGCGCCGAGCAGCTCCAGCGAGCGGTCGGGGTCGACGAGCTCGACCTCGCCGGTCGCCACGAGTCCCGGTGCGATCGCGCCGAGCAGGCTCCGCAGGAGCGTGGTCTTGCCCGAGCCGGACTCGCCGACGACGCCGGTCACCGCACCCGGTTCGAGCTCGAGGTCGAGGCCGTCGAGGATCCGTCGACCGATCCGGGGCGCGGTGACGGTGAGCCCCCGTACGCCGAGCCCGGCGGGGCGCGCCCCGGCCTGGAGCGAGGCCCTCACGTCGACCGCCAGCGCGCGGCGAGCCGGTCGCCGAGCAGGTTGAGGGACACGGCGAACGCGCCGATGGCGAGGGCGGGTGCGACGACGGCCCAGGCGTTGAGTGTCGCACCGGCCGTGCCCTCGTTGATCATCACGGCCCAGTCGGTCGACGGGGGAGCGGGTCCGAACCCGAGGAAGCTCGCCGCCGCCACGACGTAGACCGTGCCGGCGACCCGCAGCGCGGCGTCGGCGAGGACCGGGCCGGTGAGGTTCGGGAGCACGTGACGCCAGAGGATCACGCGGCGCGGCTCACCGACCAACTGAGCTTGGAGCACGTAGTCGGACGCCAGGACCGGCTCGGCGACCGATCGCATGTAGCGAGCGATGTACGGGGCGCTGACGAGCACCACCGAGATGCCGACGACGAGTACGCTCTCGCCGAAGCGGTACAGCAGGAGCAGCAGCACCAGCAGCGGGGGAAGCACGGCCACGACGTCGAGCGCCCGGAGGACGCGACCCGCTGTCCTCGACGCGGCCATGAACGCGCCGATCGTGGTGCCCACGAGCGTGGCGACGAGGGTGATCACCACCGGAGCGAGCACGATGCGGCGCCCGCCGTGGAGCAGCTCGGACCAGAGGTCCACCCCGAGCACGCCGGTGCCCAACCAGCCGCCGCCGGAGCCGTCGAACGGTCGGCCGACCGTGCGCCCCACCGGTTGCGGTGCGAGCAGCGGTCCGACGAGCGCCAGCAGGATCGTCGTGCCGAGCAGGAGGGCGATCGCGAGTCCCCAGACATCGAGCCGGCGAGGCGGACGGTCCTCCGTCGCCGGTTCCGCGAATTGCGCATCGACGTCGCTCACCGCACCTCCACCACGAGCCGCTCGTCGACTCGGTCCTGGCGGGCCGTCCGACGGCGGGGGTCGGCGGCGGCCCCGACCAGGTCGGCGACGAACAGCGCGGCGAGGACGACGACCGTGAACAGCAGGCCGATCGCCTCGACGACGGTCACGTCGCGGGCGGCGAGTTGACCGACGAGCGCGGCTCCCAGGCCCGGGTAGCCGAACAGTCGCTCCACGACGATCGTCCCGCCGACGGCGTAGGGCGCCAGCGAGGCGAGCACCTGGGCGACCGGTGACACGACCGTGGGCAGGAGGTGGCGGAGGACCACCCGCCGTTCCGGCAGCCCGGCGAGCAGGGCCGCCTCGACGTGGGGTGACGCCGAGGCGTCGGCCACCACCGCTCTGATCAGCCGAGCGCCGAACGCCCCACCGACGATGGCGAGGGTCGCTGCGGGCAGGACGAGCGCCGTCGGGTCGTCCAGCGGCGAGGACCCCACCGGGACCAGCGACACGGCGGGGAGCAGGTCCAGCCACGAGGCGAAGACGGCGATGAGCACGCCGCCGAGCACGAAGTCCGGCACGGCAGCGATGGAGGACGTCACGACCGACACGACACGATCCGCACGACCTCCCGGCCGGAAACCGGCGAGGAGGCCGAGCCCGACCGCGACCACGGACATCCCCGTGAGCGCGAGGGCGCCGAGGATCACGGAGTTGCGGGCGGGCGCCTCGATCACGTCCCAGACCGGGCGCTGCGACACGACCGAGGTGCCGAAGTCCCCCTGCACGACACCGCCGAGCCACGACGCGTACCGCTCGACCGGGCTGTCGTCGAGCTGGAGCTGCTCCCTGACCTGGTCGAGCCGTTCGGGCGTCGCGTTCTGGCCGAGGATCGTCGTCGCGGCGTCACCCGGGAGGAGCTCGACCGCGGCGAAGAGCGCCACGCTGACGACGAGCGCGATCCCGAGCATCGTCGCCAGTCGGGCTGCGGCGAAGCGCGCCAGCGCCACCGTGTGCTCGAGCTCAGCCGAAGGTCGCCGCGGTGAACACGGGAACCGACTGGGTCAGGTCCACGCCCAACAGCGCATCGCTGGACGCCTCGATCTGGTCCTCGAACCCCCAGATCAGCCACCCGTCGTCGGCGTGCACCGTCTCGAGGAGCTCGGAGATCTGGGCGGTCCGCGAGTCGGCGTCGAGGGTCGCGAGCGCCTCGTTCAGCGCCGCGTCGTAGTCGGGGTCGAACGATCCGAAGACGTTGAAGGCGGCGGACGAGCCGGTGTAGCTCGACAGCATCGTCGCAGCGGGTCGGTTGATGAAGTAGAAGGACTGGCACGGCGTCGAGAGCACCTGGGCGAAGTCGTTGAAGTACGTCGTCGGGTCACCGACGTCGACGGTTGCCGTCACGCCGCACTCCGCCAGCTGCTGCGCGTACAGCTCTGCCGAGGCCACGGTCCCCGGGACGAAGTCGGCGGCGCGGATCGTGAACTCCGTGACGCCGGCCTCGGCGAACAGCTCGGTCGCCCGCTCGACGTCCCGCTCGCGCTGGGGCACGTCGGCGGGGTAGCCCGTGAAGCCCTGGCTCGGCATGTCGTTGCCGAGCTGCGCGTTGCCGAACGCCACGACGTCGATCAGCTGCTGGCGGTCGACGGCGAGCTTGCACGCCTCGACCACGGCCGGGTTGTCGAACGGCGGCTGCGTGCGGTTCAGCGCGAAGCAGCGGATCGTGGAGTTGACCGCGCCGCCCCGGATCACGCTGACGCCGTCGGCGTCCTCCAACGTCGCCGCCGCCGCAGCGTCGAGCGATCCGACGTAGTCGACCTCGCCGCTGGCCAGCGCCCGACCACGTGTCGCCGCGTCGGTGATGCCGGTGAACTCGATCCGCTCGATCGACGGTGGTCCCGCCCAGTAGTCGGGGTTGCGGACGACGACCACGCCGACGCCCTGCTCGAACTGCTCGAGCACGAACGGCCCGGAGCCGATGTTGCTGCCGAAGTCGGTGAAGCCGTCCGGGACCACCATCGACAGCTGGCCGAGGATCGACTCGATGAGATCGGCCCGTGGGGTGATCATCGGCACGATCACGGTCCGGTCGTCCGCAGCGGTGACGTTGGGCAGGTCGATGAGGGCGAAGAACTGGCCGTAGTTGGGTGACAGCCCGTACAGGTTGATGCTGTACACGACGTCGGCGGCGGTCACCGGGCTGCCGTCGTGGAAGGTCGGGCCCTCGCGCAGCACGATCGTCCACTCGCTGCCGTCCTCGTTGGGCTCGATCGACTCGGCGAGCTGGAGCTCGAAGGTGTCGCCCTTGAGCAGCACGAGCGAGTCGTGGATGGCGAACAGCGCAGCGAAGTCCATCAGCCCGGTCACGCTCCCCGGGTCGAGGGTGTCGGTGGGCGAGGCGAGCAGGCCGACGCGGACGGTGCCCCCGCCGGTGGCGCCCTCGGTCGGAGCCGTCGTGGTCGCCGTCGTGTCGTCGGTGGCGCCGGTGGTGTCGGCCGCGCCCGAGGCGTCGCTGTCGTCGTCGTCTCCGCAGGCCGCGAGGGTTCCGGTGGCGAGGAGCGCGGCGAGCGCGGAGCCGGTGCGGAGGAAGTCCCGTCGATCCATGGTCGTCCTTGTCAGGTGTCAGGAGCGCTCGACCCTAGTTGAGAACGATCCTCGATATCGCTAGCTTGGACCGGAATCAGATACTGACCTGAACACGTAACAGTAAGTTAACCTAACCCGTCGACGGTCGCGGAGCGTTGGCCGAGGGAGCCGAGGAGCGATGACCGAGACGACCGAGGAGGAGCGGCCGGCACCCGCCGAACCGGGCCTGTGGACGATCATCTCGCCGGTCAACCGCGAGATCTACGCGGGCATGGCCGTGTCGCTGCTCAGCCTCGTCGCCTGGCTGGGATCGATCGTGCTGTTCCTGCCGATCGGGCGCGAGATCACCTCGGCGGACCCCGACTCGGGGCGCCTCTGGACGCTGCTCGGCGTCAGCCTCGGCCTGGTCGTGGTGTCGTTCCTGTGCCGGGTGCTGTCGTTCCGCATCTCCCACCTGGGGGCGTTCCGGCTGGAGCAGGTGCTGCGCACCGAGCTCACGACCCGCCTGGCACGGGTCCCACTCGGCTACGTCGTCACCACGGGATCGGGCACCCTCAAGAAGGTCGTCCTCGACGACGTCAAGGCGTTGCACGCCTTCGTGGCGGACAGCACCCCGCTCTTCGCCAAGACCTTCGCCGCCCCGTTCCTGGGCACGGTGATCATGCTCGTGCTCGACTGGCGGTTGGCGCTGATCTCGCTGGTGCTGCTCCCCGTCGGGATGATCGGGATGTTCTTCGCGTTCCGGGACTACGAGGAGTCCCGACGGAAGGTCGACGACGCCAACGAGCGGATCAACGGCGTCATCAACGAGTACGTCCAGGGCATGCACGTCGTGCGCACCTTCGACGACGGGTCGGGGTCCTTCGAGCGCTACCGCAGCGCGCTCGCCGAGGCGACGGCGACGGTGCGCGAGTGGACCGAGAAGTCCCAGACCGGGGCCTTCCTCGCCCAGACGCTGTTCGCCGCCCTCCCGACCGTCCTCGTGCTGCTCGCGGTCGGGATCCCGATGTACGACCGGGGCTCGATCGAGCTCGCCGAGCTGATGATCTTCCTGGTGGTCGCTCCGACCGTGACCGAGTCGATCGTGCCGATCGTCTGGATGCAGCAGCTGATCACCAACGCCGCTGCGTCCGTGAAGCGGATCGGTCGACTCCGCGCCGTCGAGCTGATGCCCGAGGTGACGGAGGGGACGGCGCCCGAGGACGCCTCGGTCGAGCTGCGCGGCGTGACCTTCCGGTACGAGGGCCGAGACGACGACGCGCTGACCGAGGTCGACATCGTCATGCCCGAGGGGACCGTCACCGCCCTCGTCGGGCCGTCCGGCGCCGGCAAGAGCACGGTCGCCCAGCTGATCCCCCGGTTCTGGGACGTCGCCGAGGGCCAGATCCTCGTCGGGGGTGTCGACGTCCGCCGCATGACGACCGACGAGCTCATGCGGTCCGTGGCCTTCGTCTTCCAGTCGCCGTTCCTCCTCGGCGACACGATCCGCAACAACATCCGGCTGGGCCGGCCCGATGCGTCCGACGAGCAGATCGAGCGGGCGGCCCGCGCGGCGCAGGCGCACGAGTTCATCGTCGACGAGCTCCCCGACGGCTACGACACCATCGTCAGCGAGCGGGGCTCGAGCCTCTCGGGCGGTCAGCGGCAGCGCATCACGATCGCCCGAGCGATCCTCCAGGACGCACCGATCATCGTCCTCGACGAGGCGACCGCGTTCGCCGACCCCGACAACGAGGCCAAGATCCACCGCGCCCTCGCGGAGCTCGCCCGGGGCAAGACGCTGATCGTCGTGGCGCACCGGCTCTCGACCATCCGCGACGCGCACCAGATCGTCGTGCTCGACCGGGGCCGGGTGGCCGAGTCGGGCACCCACGAGCAGCTGGTCGCCGGCGACGGCAGGTACGCCCAGCTCTGGGCCCGTTTCAACGAGGCGCAGGACTGGGGGCTCCGAGCGAACGAGTCCGAGTCGGCGGTGAGGTCCTGACGTGATCACGACGTTCCGCAACATGATCGAGGCCTGTGGCACCAAGGCCCACCTCATGCGCCTCGCGCTCGTCTTCGCCTTCCTGTCCGCCGTGGTGCAGGGGCTGGCGTACGGGCTCCTCTTCCCCCTGTTCTCCGCCCTCGTGGACTCCTCCGACGACGTGTGGTGGTGGTTCGCCGCCATCGCCGCGCTCGTCGTCCTCGATGCCGTGTTCCGCTTCGGCGAGACGCAGACGAGCTGGAGGATCTACATCGAGGTCTCCGACGAGACCCGCTCCAACCTCGGCGAGCAGCTCAAGCGCATGCCGCTGCAGCAGCTCGCCCGGCGCCAGACCGGTGACCTCAACAACGTCCTCACCGGCAACGTCAACGACGTCGTCTCGATCGCCGGCGGGCTGTTCGCCGTCGTCGTCAAGACGATCGTCGCCCCGGTCGTGACCGTGTTCACCGTCTTCTTCGTCGACTGGCGCCTCGCGGTCGCGCTGCTCGTCCTCTTCCCGCTGGCGATCCCGATGTACCGGGTCATGCGAAGGCAGGGCGCTCGTGAGAACCGGATCTCCGCCGCCGCGCACGCCGACACCGCGGCGCACCTCGTCGAGTACACCCAGGGTCTGGCGGTGCTCCGGGCGACCCGGCAGGTCGGCCCGCGGTCCGAGCGCCTCCAGGCCTCGCTGGCCCGCCTCCGGGAGGCGCAGACCAAGGGGCTCGAGCTCGGCACGCTCCCGTCGATCGTCATGTCCGCCGTCGTGCAGCTCGGCATCCTCGTGATCACCGCGCTCGCGGTGCGCTTCGCGCTCGACGACAGCGTGGACGCCGCGGTCGTGCTGGTGGTCATCGTCATCAGCGTCCGCTTCAGCGAGCCGCTCGCGCTGTTCGCCAACCTCTCGCAGATGTTCGACTTCATGGAGGCGGCGATCGACCGGATCGGCGAGGTGCTCGCCGTGGTGCCACTGGCGGTCGAGCCCGACGGCTGCCCGGTCGACGGCGCTCGGGTCGTCCTCGACGACGTCACATTCGCGTACGACGGGACCGACGAGGACGTGCTGCGCGGGCTGTCGTTCGTCGTGCCCGAGCGGAGCCTCACCGCGCTCGTGGGCAGCTCGGGCAGCGGCAAGACGACCGTGACGCGGCTCCTCACCCGCTTCGCCGACCCGCAGGCCGGGTCGGTCACGATCGGCGGCGCCGACGTGCGCACCCTCACCCAGCAGCAGCTGATGCAGCAGTTCTCCGTCGTGTTCCAGGACGTGTACCTGTTCGACGACTCGATCCGGGAGAACATCCGACTGGCGAAGCCCGACGCGACCCACGACGAGATCGTCGCCGCCGCCATCGCGGCGAACTGCCACGACTTCATCTCGGCGCTGCCCAACGGCTACGACACCGGCGTCGGCGAGATCGGCGGGGCGCTGTCCGGTGGTGAGCGCCAGCGCATCTCGATCGCCCGGGCGATCCTGAAGGACGCACCGATCGTCATCCTCGACGAGCCGACGTCCGCGCTCGACACCGAGAGCGAGGTCGCCGTCCAGCGGGCGATCGACACGCTCGTGCAGGACAAGACCGTCATCGTCATCGCCCACCGGCTCTCGACGATCGTGGCCGCCGACAACATCATCGTCCTCGAGGCCGGCCGCCTCGTCGAAGAGGGCAACCACGACGAGCTGCTCGACCTCGACGGCCGTTACGCCGCCATGTGGAACGCCCAGCTGGCCGATCGGCACTGGCAGATCACCGCCTCGTAGCGGATGCGCCCAGGTCGGCTGCTACGGTCCCGCCGCACACGCTCGGCTCGATGAGGCGGGACATGGACACCTCCGCCGCGGTCGAACGAGCGAGCCCTTCGCATCGCGCCCATCCCACCCGGCCGCCGATGCGGTGGTTGGCCATCGCCGGCGCAGTCGCGCTGGCCGCGGGTGTGGTCTCGGTCTCGGTCGGACCCGTCGGGGTGGGCGTCGGCGATGCGCTGCAGGTCGTGCTCGATCGCGTCCCGCTGATCGACATCGACCACGGCGTTGACGCCCGCATCGCCGCCATCGTCGCGGACGTCCGGCTCCCGAGGGTGTTGCTCGCAGCGATGGTCGGTTCGGTGCTCGCCACGGCCGGCGGCGCCTACCAGGCCACGTTCCGGAACCCGTTGGCCGATCCGTTCCTCCTCGGCGCGGCGGCCGGCGCCGGCCTCGGTGTCACCATCGCGCTGTCCGGTGCTGGTGCGAGCCTCGGCGACTCGGGCGTGGGGGTGACGACCGCAGCGTTCGTGGGAGCGATGCTCGCCGTGATCGTCGCCTACGCCCTCGGCTCGAGCGTCGGGGAGCGCTCGGGCGCGTCGTTGATCCTGGCCGGCGTCGCCGTCGCTGCGCTGTTCAGCGCGCTGCAGAACCTTCTGCTCCAGCGGGACGACGAGGCGATCCGCGACGTGTACTCCTGGCTCCTCGGCCGGTTCAACGTGGCGGGGTGGGACGAGGTCCGTCTCCTCGCTCCGTCGGCGCTCGTCACGATCGCCGTGCTCGTGGCCGCCGGTCGGCGACTCGATCTCCTGGCGTTGGGTGACGACGAGGCGTACGCGCTCGGGGTCGACGCCGCCCGGCTCCGGCTCGTGGTGGTCACCGCCGCCACGTTCGCCACCGCGGCCGCCGTCGCCGTGAGCGGCCTGATCGGGTTCGTGGGCATCGTGGTCCCCCACGCCATCCGGCTGCGGGTCGGTCCCAGCTACCGGCGGATCCTGCCGCTCGCAGCCATCCTCGGCGCACCGTTCCTCTGCCTCGCCGATCTGCTCGCCCGGACGATGCTCGCTCCGGCCGAGATCCCGATCGGTGTGGTCACGGCGATCGTCGGTGCGCCGTTCTTCCTCTTCCTGCTGCGTCGGAACCGGGTGTCGGCGATGTGAGCGGGACGCCGGCGCTCAACTCGACGAGGACACGACAGCGCCGACGAAGTGCTCGATGAGGGAGGTGTCTCCACCGGCGTGGTGGTGCACGTAGGTCGCGAGCAGCGTGGGCGTGGCGAAGCCCTCCCGGCCCGATCGGTGCGCCGCGTCCAGGGCGAGCGCTTCGCCGGGGGGATCACAGGTCGAGTAGTGGAACTCGTGGCCCCGGAACCGGGTCCCCTCGGGTCCGATCACCGAGTCCCGTCGCGTCCTGACCGTCCGATAGCCCAGCGTCAGCCGGGCACCGAGCGCAGCGCGCACGGGAAGGGCGCCCACCATCGGTCGGTCGTCGAGTGCGGCGGCCAGCCAGAGGAGCCCGCCGCACTCCGCCCAGGTGGGGAGTCCGGCCGCGATGCGGCTGCGCACCTCAGACCGCAGGTCCACGTTGGCGGACAGCTCCTCACCGAAGACCTCGGGGAAGCCGCCGCCGACGATCAGGCCGCCGATGCCGTCCGGCAGGGTGGGATCTCGACGTGGGTCGAGCGGCACGATCTCGGCGCCGGCGGCCCGAAGGGCCTCGACGTTGTCGGCGTAGGAGAACGTGAAGGCCGCTCCGCCCGCGACAGCGATTCGGCACGGCCCGACGTGCGCCGGCATCGGGGGGTGCGCGACGTCGAGGCGTGGCGCCTCGCGAGCGATGGATTCGATGGCAGCGAGGTCGAGGTCGCGCTCGACGGCGTGAGCGAGTCGATCGATCGAGCGGCTCACCGCGGTCGCTCGTTCGGCGACGGGGACGAGACCCAGGTGGCGATCGCGCCACTCGAACGCATCGTCGCGTCGCAGGCACCCCACGACAGGCACCCCGAGCGGTCCGATGGCCTGCCGCAGCAGCGCCTCGTGACGGTCGGAGCCCACACGGTTGCAGATGACGCCCCCGAGCCGGACTCGCTCGTCGTGGTCGCGGAAGCCGCGGACGATCGCGGCGACCGACGAGCTCATCGCCGACGCGTCGACGACGAGCACGACCGGTGCGTCGAGGAGCGCGGCCAGGTCGGCGGTCGACGAGGGTGAGCCGTCGTCGGCACCGTCGAAGAGGCCCATGACGCCCTCGATGACGAGCAGGTCGGCACCGTCACCGGCCCGCCCGGCGAGCCCGGGGAGGTGGTCGGCTCCGCACAGCCACGGGTCGAGGTTGCGGGGTGGCCGGCCGGTGGCGAGGGCGTGATAGCCGGGGTCGATGAAGTCCGGCCCGACCTTGGCGTTGGCGACCTCGATGCCGCGGCGGTGCAGCGCCGCCATGAGCCCGGTGGCGATGGTGGTCTTGCCCACCCCGGAGGCGACCCCGGCCACGACGAGTCGAGGGCCGAGCGTGGTGGTCCGTCGAGGTGTCGTGTCGTCCCGGCTCAGCGTTGCCTCCTCGGTCGCGCCCGAGGACGCTATCGAGCACTCGGTGACGGCGACGTCCGCCGCTGCGAGCCGGGACCCGAAGTGGCCGGCTCCGTCGGGGTGCTACGGTGCCGGACGTCGACGGTGAGCGAAGTCCGGTGAGATTCCGGCGCTGTCCCGCAACGGTGGTCCCCGGCACGTGAGCCCGGGGCGAGCCCGGTCGCCTCGCAGCCGACACCACACCAGAAGCCTGCGAGGACGGGCCTCTCGTCGGTCCAGCCGGACTCCGCTCGAGCGCTCTGCCCTCGCCGTCGCCGAGGAGCGCATCGTGTCTGGAATCCGCCGTCTCGCCATCGGGCTGTCGCTCGTCGTCGCCGTCGCTGCGTGCGGCTCGGACGACGACGACACCGCCGAGGCGGTCACCACCGTCGCGGAGACGACCGTCGCACCGACGACCTCTGCTGCGGCGCCGGCGACGTCGGAGGCGACGGACGAGACCACGACCACCCTCGGCACCGCCGAGCCGGCGGCCGACTTCCCCGCGACGGTCGTCGGAGATGCGGGTGAGCTCACGGTCCAGGAGCGGCCGGTCGCGATCGTGTCGTTGTCGCCATCGCTGACCGAGATGCTCTTCGCCATGGGCGCCGGCGAGCAGGTCGTGGCCGTCGACGGTTCGTCGAACTTCCCAGAGGGCACGCCGATGACCGACCTCAGCGGCTTCCGTCCCAACGTCGAGGCGATCGGCGCGCTTCGTCCGGATCTGGTGCTCCTCGCTCGCGACCGTGACGACGTCGTCGCGACGCTGGACACGGTCGGCATCCCCGCGCTGGTGCTGGGCTCGGCGGGCGACATCGCCACCGTGGCCGAGCAGATCCGCGTGCTGGGCCAGGCGACGGGCAACGTGGCTGCAGCGGAGCAGCTCGCCGACGACGTGGTCGCCGGCGTCGATGCGGCGTTCGCCACACTCGAGGCGCCGGCCGACGAGGTCACTTACTACGTCGAGCTGTCCGGCGAGTACAACTCCTCGACGTCGGACTCGCTGATCGGAGCGCTGTCCGCCCGGGCCGGGATCGTCAACATCGCGGACGGGGTCGATCCGGCGGCCGGCCCGTTCCCCCAGCTCTCCGCCGAGTTCGTGCTCGAGACCGATCCGGATCTGATCTTCGTCGCCCACACGGACGGGTCGGTGCCGACGCTCGACGACCTCGTCGGTCGGCCCGGTTGGGCCGACCTCAGCGCAGTTGCCGGCGACGACATCGTGTTCCTCGACCCGAACGTCGCTTCGCGCTGGGGGCCGCGAGTCGTGGAGTTGGCGACGTCGATCGCGACCGCCGTCGCCGGGGTCGGCCCGGGATGACCGCTGCGTGCACTGCGCCCACCGAGCCGTCGACCCCGCGGCGGTGGCCGTCGATCGGCCCAGCGACGTGACGCCGACCCGCCGACCACCACGCCGCCCGTCCTCGGCGCCCCGACCGGCCGTCTACGCCACCGGGCTGGAGGTCGAGATCGACGGCGTCACGCTGCTCGGTCCCACGTCGCTCACCGTCGGCGAGGGCGACTGGGTGAACGTGATCGGACCGAACGGGGCCGGGAAGAGCACGCTGCTGCGAGCGCTGGCCGGCCTGGTCGAGGCCACCGGCCGCATCGAGCTGGGCGGGCGACCGATCGCCGAGCTCGACCTCCGCACCCGCGCCCGAACCGTTGGCTTCGTCGCTCAGGAGCCCACGATGCCCGCCGGCATGACGGTCGACCAGTACGTCCTGCTCGGACGGTCACCGCACGTGCGCCCGCTCGCGGTGGAAGGACCGGACGACTTCGCCGCCGTCGACCGGGCGCTCTCGCAACTGCAACTGACCAAGCTCGCGCCGCGCACCCTCGAGACGCTGTCGGGTGGTGAACGACAACGGGTCGCGCTGGCACGGGCGTTCGCCCAGGAGCCGTCCCTGCTGCTGCTGGACGAACCGACGAGCGCGCTCGACATCGGCCATCAGCAAGAGGTGCTCGAGCTCGTCGACCAGCTCCGCATCGAGCTCGGCCTGACGGTCGTCTCGACGATGCACGACCTCACCCTCGCCGCCCGCTACGGCGACCACCTCGTGATGCTGGCGGCCGGCGACATCGTGGCGTCGGGCCCGGCCGTCCAGGTGCTGACCGGGCCACACCTCGCGGCGCACTACGGCGCGACCGTGGACGTCATCCGGCACCGCGGTCAGCTCGTCGTGGTCCCGTTGCGGGCCCAGGGTTCGGCTCCGCGTGCCGCTGACCGCCCGCCGCCCTCCGACCGAACGACACCGACCCCGAACGAGGGAGCCGACGATGCCGGAACGTGAACCCGACGACATCCCCACCGACGATCCGCGACCCACCGAACTGCGCCGTGCGCCCTCGCTCGTGCTCGTCAACACGGGGCCGGGCAAGGGCAAGACCACCGCCGCCGTCGGTGTGGTCGTCCGGGCGGTCGCACGAGGCTGGCCGGTCGGCGTGGTCCAGTTCCTCAAGTCCGGCACCTGGAAGACCGGCGAGGAGAAGATCTGTCGGCAGCTCGGTGTCGACTGGTGGGCGGAGGGGGAGGGCTTCACCTGGGACTCCGAGGACCTGACCGTCGACCAGGCCGTCGCGGCTGCGGCGTGGGAGCACGCCGAGCGGATCATCGCCGCGGGCGACCACCAGCTCGTCGTGCTCGACGAGATCACCTACCCGATCAACTGGGAGTGGATCCCCACCGACCGGGTCGTCGAGGCGATCACCGCTCGCCCGGAGCACGTCAGCGTCGTGCTCACCGGTCGCAACGCCTCCGCCGAGTTGATCGAGGTGGCCGACACCGTCTCGGAGATCGCTGCGGTGAAGCACGCGTACCAGGCCGGCTACCGGGCCAAGAAGGGCATCGACTTCTGATGACGGAGCCCGTTGGTGATCCGTCGATCTCGGTGCTGGTGTGTCGAGGGTGTTGCTGCGGCTCGGAGCGCAAGCACCCCGACGTCGATCACGACGGTCATCGAGCGCACCTGGGCGACGCTGCCGAGCGCGCCGGGGGACGGATGCGGACCGTCGACTGCGTCGGGCCGTGCGAGCGATCCAACGTCGTCGTGGTCCGCCGCGGGGCCGATCGGCACTGGTTCGGCGACCTGCTGCGCGACGACGAGATCGAACGCCTCGGTGCCTGGATCGCCGACGGTGCGGACGGGCCGTTGGGCGCGCTCGCCCGCCACCACTTCCCGAAGCCGACACCGCCGGCCGACCGGCGGCTGCTGCCCGAGTGGGGTCCCGAGCTGGCGGCCCGCTGCCTCGAGCAGCTCGCGTCCGGTGGCGCCTGGACGATGGGGGTGCACGGAGCGCTCGCCGAGTTCCACACCAACGGCGGCGTCGACCTCTCCGACGCCGGCACCGCCGCCGGCCGTGTGATCGAGGCCCGAACCGACACCGGGGCGATGCGGCTGTTGGTCGATGCCTCGACGCGGGCGTTCGCGTTCGAGCGGGACGGGCAGCCCGACGCGCAGCTGCTCGTGCGTCGGCACGGGGGCCTCGCTGCGAGCGACGGCCTGACCGAGCTCGGTCCCGACCCCTCGCCGCTCGTCGAGCACGAGGCCGACCAGACGGTGTTCGACCTGGGCCTGGGCCGGCCGGCGGCGCAGTTCGGCATCCGCACCGGCGATCTCGGCCTGATCGAGCTCCTGCGGCGTCACGCCGGCGCACCCCTGACCAACATCGGTACCGACGTCTTCGCCGCGATCGTCGAGTGCTCCCCGACCCGGATCGTGACGACGGCGGTGGGCCGGATCGAGGTGACCGCACCGATCCCACCGCCCGACGGGACGTCGCCCGACGGCTCGCACACCCACCTCCGCCCGAACGAACTCGACCTCGGCGTCGACCTCCCACACGAGATGGAGGTGCCGTCGGGCTGGCACCTCGGGCCGATCCACTACCCGCAGCTCGACCGGAGCGCAGCGTGACCGCCGCCGACGGGGAGGCGACGGCGAGCCGCGCTGATGGCGTCGTCGACGAGCTGCTCGGCACGGTCGGCTACCTGCGCATCACCGCAGCGGACGATCCGGAGGCCGCCGACCGGGAGTGGCTGCGGTGCGCCGACCTGCTCGAGCGGACCGACTGGCTCGCCGAGCTGGTCCGGGAGTCCAAGCCGGCGCGTGGCACCGACGACGACGGCGTCGCCATGTCGCTGTTCATGCAGGGCTACGCCTTCCGGATCGCCTCGGCGGCGATCGGCGCCTTCGTGATCAGCGGTGACGTGCTCGACGTCGACCCGGCGACGACGTCGGTCGCCCTCGGCGGTCACCGCCCGAACGCGGTGCGGCTCGATCGCCCGACGCTCGTCACCGCGGGCGGCGACGTCGCCGTGCTCCACGACGTGCTCGTCGAGGACCACCTCGCGCCGCTGGTCGACGCTTGCCGGAGCGCCACACGGATCGGCGAGCGGTTGTTGTGGAGCAACGTCGCGTCGTCGTGCGCGGCCAGCTTCGGCGCCTTCGTCGATCCCCGACCCGACGGTCGCGACCGCCTTCGGGAGATCGCCGAGGTGTTCGCGACCACCGGGCGGCCCGAGCTCCGGGAGGCCGGCCGCCTCGTGCGACTCGGGGACGGGCCACGCTGGGTCTGGGAGCGCACCGCGTGCTGCCTTTACTACCAGACCGATGGCGCGCTTGGGGCCGACGGTGAGCGACGCAAGTGCGGCGACTGCTCGCTGTTCACCGCAGCCGAACGATCCGCCCGCTACGCCGAACTGATCGGACAGGACTGACCATGCTGTTGCTCGTCTCCAACGCCGACACCGAGCTCCTCGCCCTGCGCTCCGTCGTCGACGACCTTCCCGCCGAGATCGGGACCGTCCGATGGGCGCACCCCGATCGCACCGCCGACCTCGAGCTCCCCGAGGGCGTCCGCGTCGTGGTGGTCCGCCTGCTGGGCGGCCGGGACGCCTGGATCGACGACGCTGGCGTGCCGATGGTGGAGCACCTGCGCGCCGCCTGCGTCGAGCGCGACATCGCCTTCGTCGCCGTCGGCGGTGAGGTGGCACCCGATCCCGACCTGCTCGCGTCGTCGACGGTCCCGACCGGCGTCGCCAGCGAGGTGCACCGCTACCTCGCAGCGGGTGGCCCGACGAACCTGGCCAACCTCGCCAGGTTCCTCGCCGACACGCTGACGATGAGCGGCCACGGGTTCGAACCGCCGGCCCACGTACCCGACGTCGGCGTCTGGGACGGCGCCGGCATCGGCCCCGGCGGTGATCGGCGGGTCGGCCGCCCCCTGGTCGCCGTCCTCTTCTACCGTGCGCACCTGGTGGCCGGGAACACCACGCACGTCCGCGACCTGTGCGACGCGCTGGACGCAGCCGGTGCCGACGCCGTGGCGATCTGGACCTACTCGCTGCGCCGGGATGGCGACGGCGAGGTCCCGGCGTTGGAGCGCTGCCGAGAGCTCGGCGTCGACGCGATCATCACCTCGACGCGCGCCGGTGGGAACACCGTCGACGACGGCGCGGCCTGGGAGGTGCCGGTGCTCGACGAGCTCGGCATCCCGGTGATCCAGTCGCCGTCGTCAAGCCGTTCGTCGGCCGAGTGGCTCGACGACGAGGCCGGGCTGTCACCGCTCGACGTCGCGACCGGGGTGGCGATCCCCGAGTTCGACGGTCGGATCATCGGCCCGACCCACGCCTTCAAAGAGGTCGTGGAGGACGGTGCCGCAGGGGAGCAGATCCTCGCCACGCGGTCGGTCGCCGAACGAGCCGCTCGGCTCGCCGCCCTGGCAGTGCGGACCGCCCGCCTCCGTCATACGTCCGACGCCGAGCGGCGCGTCGCCATCGCGCTCTCCGCGTACCCGACCAAGCGCTCGCGGCTGGGCAACGCCGTCGGACTCGACACGCCGGCCTCGGCGATCGAGCTGCTCCACGCGATGCGCCGCGCCGGCTACGTCGTCGGTGAGATCCCCGAGGACGGCGATGCGCTGATGGAGCTGCTGACCGCCGGGTTCACCTACGACCGGCCGACGCTCGGCGACGAGCAGGTGGCGATCGTCGCCGGCTCGCTCCCCGCCGGTGCCTACACCGGGTGGTTCGACGAGCTCCCCGACCAGGCGCGGGCGGAGGTCACCGAGCTCTGGGGTGAGGCGCCTGGCGAGGTGTACGTCCGTGACGGCGCGCTCCACTTCCCGGGACTCGATCTCGGCAACGTGCTCGTGACGATCCAGCCGCCGCGCGGGTTCGGTGCCGACCCGATCGCCACCTACCACGCTCCCGACATCCCCCCGCCCCACCACTACCTCGGGTTCTACCGCTGGCTCGCCGAGGCACCTGCCGCCGGCGGATGGGGCGCCGACGCCATCGTCCACCTCGGTAAGCACGGCACCGTCGAGTGGCTGCCCGGTAAGGCGCTGGCGTTGTCGTCGGGGTGCTACCCCGACGCCGCGGTCGCCGACGTCCCGTTCTTCTATCCGTTCATCGTCAACGATCCGGGAGAGGGGACCCAGGCCAAGCGCCGTACGCACGCGGTCGTCGTCGACCATCTTCCACCGCCGCTCACCCGGGCCGACACCTACGACGACATCGCCCGCCTGGAGCAGCTCCTCGACGCGCTCGCCAACGCCGAGGCGATGGACCCGGCCAAGGCGCCGGCGCTCCGCCAGCAGGTGTGGGAGGTGCTCGTCGCCGCCGAGATCCACCGCGATCTGGAGCTGGGCGACGCCCCGCCGACCGACGAGGACGAGTTCGGCGACATGGTCCTCCACGTGGACGGTTACCTGTGCGCCCTCAAGGACGCGCAGATCCGTGGCGGGCTGCACACCCTCGGGCAGGTGCCGGCCGACGACTCGCTCGTCGATCTCGTGCTCGCGGTCACCCGCCTGCCACAGGGCCCGGTGCCCGCGCTGCGGGCGACCGTCGCTGCCGAGCTCGGCATCGACCTGGCCGACGCGGGGCGGATCGAGGTCGACCGCGTCGAGGCGGCGTGCCGCGAGCGCGTCGAGGCCCTCGCCGCCGCCGGCTGGGACGAGGCGGCGACCGACGACCCGACCCTCGCCTGGGTGGCGCGGCGGCTCGTCCCCGACCTGCGCCACACGCCGGACGAGGTCGGCAACCTGCTCGCCGGGCTCGGCGGCCGGCACATCCCGGCCGGTCCGAGCGGGGCACCGAGCCGGGGCGCGGCCAACGTCCTACCGACCGGCCGCAACTTCTACTCCGTCGACCCGAAGGCGATCCCATCGCCGCTGGCGTGGGAGGTGGGCTCGACGCTGGCCCAGCGTCTCGTCGAGCGTCACGTCGACGAGACCGGCGTGGCGCCGACGACGGTCGGGCTGGTGCTCTGGGGAACCGCCTGCATGCGGACCGCAGGCGACGACGCCGCCGAGGCCCTCGCCCTGCTCGGCGTGCGCCCGAGCTGGGACGAGCAGAGCCAGCGGGTCGTGGGGCTCGACGTGATCCCGCTCGAGGAGCTCGGCCGGCCGAGGGTGGACGTCACGCTCCGGATCTCCGGCTTCTTCCGCGATGCGTTCCCCCACGTGATCGCGCTGCTCGACGAGGCCGTGGAACTGGTGGCGGGCCTGGACGAGCCCACCGACCAGAACCCCATCGCGGCGACCGGCGCTGCCGACGCCCGCCTCTGGGGCCCGCCACCGGGCGGCTACGGGTCCGGGATCCTGCCGGTGATCGAGCAGGGGTCCTGGCGCACCCAGCAGGACCTCGCCGAGGTCTACCTCGCCTGGTCGGGGTTCGCGTACGGCCGCGATCGGCACGGCGATGCCGACCCCGACGGCATGGCCCGCCGGTTCGCCGCCATCGACGTGGCGGTCAAGAACCAGGACAACCGCGAGCACGACATCTTCGACTCCGACGACTACCTCCAGGACCATGGCGGGATGGTCGCCGCGGTCCGGGCGCTCACCGGCACCGCTCCCAAGGCCTGGTTCGGGGACTCCGCCGACCCGGCCAACCCGCAGGTTCGCACCCTCGCCGAGGAGGCGGCCCGGGTGGTCCGCAGCCGGGTGCTCAACCCGAAGTGGATCGCGGCGATGCGAGAGCACGGTTACAAGGGGGCCTTCGAGCTCGCCGCGACCGTGGACTACCTCTTCGGCTACGACGCCACCGCCGACGTGCTCGAGGACTGGATGTACGAGCGGGTGACCGACGCCTACGTCGCCGACGCCGAGATGCGGAAGTTCTTCGAGCAGTCGAATCCGTGGGCGCTGCGGTCGATCGCCGAACGGCTGCTCGAGGCCGACGACCGCGACATGTGGGCCGCCTCCGACGCTGCCCGCTCGGCGCTCACAGCGGCAGTGCTCGAGGCGGAGGGGTGGGAGGAGACGCGGTGACCGGTCGACGCCCGTTCCCCTTCGGCGCCGTCGTCGGGCACGACGACGCCAAGCTGGCCCTGCGCCTCGCCGCGCTCGACCCGTTGATCGGCGGGGTGCTCCTGCGGGGCCAGAAGGGATCGGCCAAGACCACCCTCGCGCGCGGCCTCGCCGCCGAGCTCGGTGACGCCCCCTTCGTCGAGTTGCCGCTCGGGGCGTCGGAGGATCGTGTCGTCGGCACCCTCGACACCCGGGCGGCCCTGACCGGCGGTGAGGTGCGCTTCCAGCCCGGCCTGCTCGCCGCGGCCGACGGTGGTGTCCTCTACGTCGACGAGATCAACCTCCTCGCCGACCATCTCGTCGACGTGCTGCTCGACGTGGCCGTCTCCGGCGAGAACATCGTCGAGCGCGACGCCGTCTCCCATCGGCATCCCGCCCGATTCGTCCTCGTCGGCTCGATGAACCCCGAGGAGGGAGAGCTCCGGCCCCAGCTCCTCGACCGCTTCGGACTGTGCGTGAACGTCGTCGCCCCGGCGTCGGTCTCCGACCGGGTCGAGGCCGTGAGACGCCGGTTGGCCTTCGACGCCGGCGAACCGCTCGGCGGCGAGGACCGTCCCGAGGACTGGCTCCCCGGCGACCGCACGCCGGCGATCGAGGCCGATGTGCTCGAAGCTGCCGCGCACCTCGCCCTCGACGTGGGTGCCGAGGGTCTCCGGGCCGATCTCACCCTCTGCCGTGCGGCGGCGGCGCTGGCCCGGGCCGAGCGGCGACCGGCGGTCGGCCTCGACGACCTCCGCCGGGTGGCCCCGCTCGTGCTCGCCCACCGCAGCCGGCGGGGCCCGTTCGATCCGCCCGTCCTGCCACCCGACGAGCTGCGACGATCGATCGAGGAGGCGCTCGATCCGCCGGACGAGGCCGACGGGCCGGACCCCGATGGAGGCCCTGACGCCGATGGCGACACGGATCCCGGTGGCGCCGCGGGTGATCGGTCGATGGGGCTCGGCGCGATGCGTCGGCCGCCGGTGCCGCCCTCGGGCGCCGACGTGTCGAGCGGTCGCGGGCGAGTCGTCGGCGACCGACCGGCCGGGCCGACCGACGCCGTCGCCGTCGTCCCGACGGTCCGGAACCTGGCGGCCCGTCGAGCCGGGGCGGTCGGCGCCGGCCTCGCCGCCGACGACCTCCGAGCCGCCGTGCGGCGGACACGGCGCAGACGCACCATCGTGTTGTGCGTCGACCTGAGCGGTTCGATGGGCGCACCCGAGCGAGCCGGTGCCGCCAGCGGCACCGTGCTCGGTTTGTTGACCTCCGCCTACGAGGAGCGCCAGGCGGTCGCGCTGGTGACGTTCCGCGGCGACGAAGCGACCACCGTGCTGTCGCCGACCACCAGCGTCGAGATCGCACGCAACCGGCTCGACGGGCTCGTCACCGGCGGAGCGACGCCGCTCGCCGCCGGTCTCGCTCAGGCTCTCGCCGTCGCAGAGCGCGCCACCGGTGACGACGCCGACGCGCTCGTCGTGGTCCTCACCGATGGGAGGGCCACCGGGGATCACGGCCTCGACGAGGCCCTGGCTATCGCCGGGCGAATCGCGGCGTCGCCGATCGATGCCCTCGTGCTCGACTGCGAGACCGGAACCGTCCGGCTCGGCATGGCTGCCCAGCTGGCCGACGCCATGGGAGCCCGTTGCGTCGAGGTCACCTCGCTCGAGCCGTCCATCGTCGTGTCGGCGATCGCCCGACACGTCGGTGCGAGTTGAGGGCCGCCCGCGCGGTCAGGACGACCCGTCGTCGATGAAGCCTCGGATCCCGCCGAGGGTCATGGTGGTGAGCCGCCGCGTGAGCTCGCTCTTGCGCTGAGGCCGCTCGGCCGCGGGAGTGCGGAGGTATGTCGTGAGCGCACCGACGGCGAGCGCCTCGACCATGTCCGACATCGCCTCGGCATCGACGGTGACCTCCGGTCGGGCGATCCTGCGATACCGGGCTGCGAGACCGTGCCGCCGGACGTCGGCGAGGCGTTGGATGGCGTCGGCGATCTCCGGGTGTGGGCTGTGGGTCTCGCGCAACTGGATGGTGACGATGTCCTCGCGGACGTCGACCATGTTGAGGTAGGCCTCCCACAACCTGCTGACGTCGTCGGGGCTCATGCCGGCTCCCTCCTCCGGGAGCGACCCGGAGAAGCGTGCCTCGGCCACGGCGGTCGCGAGGTCGATGATCGCGAGGAGCAGGTCGGTCTTGTTGTCGAACTGGTGGTAAAAGCTGCCGACCGAGATCCCGACCGGGTCGAGGACGTCCTTGGCCAGGTTGACCCCGTCGTGGCCCTTGGCGGCGAACGCCGCTGCACCCGCCTCCATCAGCGCCAGGCGCGTCGCCTCCCGCTGCTCGGCCCGCGTGCGACCCTCCGGCCTGGACCTCGGGGTCACGCCCGAGCCTGCTTCCTCATGGTGACCATCCTGGCAGCGCCGCTGCCACCGGGCAGGTGACCTGGCTGCGTCGAAGCGCCTTACTAGAAGTTTGTGTCTAGATGATAGGTTCTACTCGTAGCCCGCGGGTCGCCCCCGGCCCGACCGGAAAGGACCGGAGATGCAGACCCCCTTGGCGGCCCTGGTGGCCGTGACCCTGGTGCTCGTCGCCTGCGGCGACGACGACACCGATGCAACGGATGACACCGCGTCGCCCCCGGCGGTCGAGACGACCATCGAGGCGCCGCCGAGCACCGCGGCGCCGGCCCCGACCGAGCCCGCGGTTGACGCGAGTGCCGGTGGAGGAGCGACCGCCGGCGGCTTCAGCCTCTACGACTTCCGCTACTGCGAGATCCTGCTCACCCTCACCGGCGACGACGGCCAGGAGGTGACCGAGGTGTGGGGCACACCGGGCGTCGACCCGTGCACCGACGACGCCTGGTACGCGCTCGATCCCGAGGAGATCCGGGCCGAGTACGACGCGTCGTTCGTCAGGATGAACGGTCCGCGGTACTTCATCGTCGACGGCACCGCCGACACCGGGGGCGCCACGGGCGGAACCGGCATCGCTGCGGGAGGGCAGTCCGAGACCCGGAGCTTCGGCGACGTGACGATGGCGCTGCTGGCCACCACCGAGGCGAGCGAGGAGAGCCTGCCGTACGAACCGGATCTCGTCGTGCGGACCACGACCTGGACCTACGAGGCCGGGACCGAGGTCTACGAGCTGACCGACCCGGACGGGAACGTCTACACGATGCAGTCCTACTCCCAGATCGAGGACCGAGAGCTCACCGCGGCGGATCTGCCCACGCTGGGCGATCGGCTCGACCTGCCCGAGGGCTGGTCCTACAGCTCCCGGGTCCTCGACGAGCCGCTGCAGGTCGCGCTGTCGCCCGACGGCGCGGTGGTCATCCAGGACGAGCTCAACAACGCCTACCAGCGCAACGGCTGAGGGCGCGCCGTGCGAACGACAACCGCGCTGGTCGCCGTGCTGGTCCTCCTCGTCGTCGGCTGCTCCGACGACGAGGGGGACGCGGGCTCGTGTGGCGCCGAACCGGAGGTGCGGTCCACCGATGCCGGTGTCGAGTTCGTCCGCACCCCGGACGCCTGCTTCGACGATCTGCCCGACTGGCCGTACGCGCCCGAGTACGTCGAGCTGAACGGCCTGCGCCAGGCCTACGTCGACGAGGGACCTGACGACGGCGAGGCGGTGCTGCTGCTGCACGGCCAGCCGTCGTGGTCCTACCTGTACCGCGACATGATCCCGGTGTTCGTCGATGCCGGCTACCGGGTGATCGCGATGGACCACCTCGGCATGGGTCGCTCCGACAAGCCGACCGACATCGGGTCGTACAGCTACCTCGGCCACGCCGACCGGCTGGAGCGGTTCATCGGCGAGCTCGGCCTGACCGACATCAACCTGTTCGTGCAGGACTGGGGCAGCCTCATCGGCCTCCGGGTCGCGGGCGAGCACACCGAGCTGTTCTCCACGATCACCGTCGGCAACGGCAACCTCCCGGTGGTCCCCGAGGGCGTGATCCCGTTCTCCGCGGTGGAGGATCCCGACGAGCTCACCGATCTCGTCTCGCCCTTCGCCGAGATCCCCGACCAGCAGCCGCCCTTCTACGACGGCTGTGAGCTGACGGCCCCGCCGGGAGGTGCAGACCGTTTCGGCGACTGGATGGCCTACGCCATGACGGCGGAGTCCTTCACCGCCGGCAGTGTCGTCGAGGCGTTGACCTGGTTCGACCTCACCCCGGAGGTGGAAGCGGCCTACGACGCGCCGTTCCCCCGGCGCGAGTACCTGGCCGGAGCGCGGGTGTTCCCGTCGCTGGTCCTCGAGGTCGGCGGCGTGAACGAGGAGGCGTGGGCCGGGCTCCAGAGCTTCGATCGGCCGTTCCTCACCCTGTGGGGTGCCAACGACGCGGGCTCGTTGGGCGCCTGCGAGACGCAGCAGAACCTGATCGACAACGTGCCCGGCGCCGAGGGTCAGCCGCACGACCGGCTCGCCGAGGCCGGTCACTTCCTCCAGTCGGATCAGGGCACCGAGATCGTCTCCCGCATGGTCGACTGGCTCGGCGGGCTCCCGGTCGAGTCGGCGGCCGGGGGGCCGGCTGCAGATGGCGCGGCTGCGGGTGAGGGCATGACGGTCGTGAACGAGCTCGGACCGTCGACGCCCGAGCAGATCGCCGAGTTCCAGGAGCCGGGGCCGGACGGGCCGATCTACATGGTCAACCTGCTCGAGTTCAACGAGGTCGCCGAGTACGAGGACGGTCGGGAGACCGATCTGACCGGTGAGGAGGCGTACGCCATCTACGAGGCCGGCGTCTCCGAGCTGATCGAGCGGTACGGCGGCGGCGTCGTGTTCGAGGGTGAGGTGACGTTCCTCACGATCGGCCAGGTCGGCGAGCTCTGGGACGCGGTCGCCATCGCCCGCTACCCGAGTCGGGCTGCGCTGCTGGAGATGTCCGCCTCACCGGAGTGGGCGGAGCTCTCCGTCCACCGCACCGCGGGGCTCGCCGGCCAGCTCAACATCGAGACCGTCGAGCCCGTCGGTTGAGCACACCGTCGGCGGTCACCACCGCCGGGCGATGTCCTATCGGCGGGCGAGCGCGACGATGAGCGAGACGATCTCGTCGGTCATCGCCTCGCCGTCGAGGTCCTCGGGCGTGAAGGCGGCCCGCAGGAGCGGGACGGCCTGGGTCATGTCGGCCAGGACGTCGAGGTGCGGGTGGTCCGACCCGAGGATGCGGCCGATCGTGTCCCGCACGTGGGAGAGGTCGTAGCCCTCCTTGACCGCCGCCTCGATGCCCTCGTCGGCTCGCATCGCCGAGATGAGGCCCGGGACCAGATCGGGTTTCGCCTCGGCTGACCGGCACCGGTCGCCCACGAGCGTCCGGAGGTCGGCGACAGGGTCGTCGCTCTCCGGTGCCACGCCCGCCGGCATGTTCCGGATGGCTTCGGCCAGCAGGGCCTCCTTCGTGGGCCACCGGCGGTAGATCGCTCCCTTGCCGGCTCCGGCGCGCTCGGCGACGTCCTGGGTCCGGATCCGATCGAAGCCGACCTCCAGCAGCAGGTCGGCGGCCGCTTCGAGGATCGCCTCGGTCCGCTCCTCGTCGCGCCGCCGTCCGGTGGTGTTGGTCGGCCGACGGCCGGCGTCCTCGGTCATGCACGGGGACCTTAGCAGAACTGTTGCGTTCCGGAACTCATCGGTCTACGCTGCAACGGAACCCGCCGGTTCCGGAAGTGGGATCGGCACCGAACCGCCTTCTTCGCCACCCGCGACGACGCCCGGGCCTGGCTCGCCTCCTGACGCGCCGACGATCACCGAGAGAGAGGACACCGACGTGCTCGACATCATGGTCACCCGGCACATCAGGAAGCCCATCGACGAGGTCTGGCGGGTCGTCGTCGACGACTTCAGCTCGGCCCACGAGTGGGCGTTCGGGACCCCGACCTGCCGTCCGGGGACGGAGGCGGAGGACTTCGACCGGGTCTGCGACACCGAGAGCGGCCGGCTCCGCGACACGATCGTCCGGGTCGACGAGGCCGACCACGTCTTCGAGTTCTCGGTCGAGGGCCTGCCGTTCTTCGTCCGGTCCGTCGTGAGCACCTGGACGTTGGAGCCGGTGTCAGACACCGAGACCGCGCTCACGATCGGCCCGAGGATCGAGACGTTGCCCGTCATCGGCACGCTCCTCGAGATCCCGATGAGGCGATCGCTGGAGCGGCTCTACCCCGAGCTGCTCGACGACCTGGCGGTATTCGTCGAGACCGGTGAGCCGTCGGCGCGCAAGCGCGAGGAGCTCGCCGCCCGGGCCTGACACCCCGGCCCGGCGATCCGCGAGACTCCGCCCATGATCGAGATCCAACGACGCCGATCCGTTCGGCTGCGGTCCGGAGGTCCGGCGTGAGCGATCGGCGGGTCCTGGTCACCGACGCCGAGCACTTCATCGGGCCGGCCGCCGTCGAGCGGTTCCGCGCCGCCGGCGAGGAGGTCATCGAGCGGGTCGAGCCGTTCGGCTCGCGCGCCGAGGTCGAGGCCTTCGCCGACGAGCACGGCCCGTTCGACGTGGTCGTCGCCAACCTCGATGCGCCGATCACGGTCGTCTCGATCGTGGAGCACGACGACGCCGTGCTCGACGAGCTCAACGCCCGGCTCGTGCTGCCGCTCTACTGGCTCCTCGCCGCTTGCCTCCCGCCGATGATCGAGCGCGGCGACGGCGCGGTGGTCGTCCCGACCTCCGCGACCGCGATCCGTTCGTCGTCGCACGCGATCGCGGGCTACGAGGCCGCACGGGCCACGCAGCTGCAGCTGGTGCACAGCGTCGGCAAGGAGATGGCACGGCACGGCGTGCGGGTCAACGGGATCGCACCGAACTTCATCGAGAACCCGTCGTACTTCCCGCCCGAGACCGTCGCCGATCCCAAGTTCCAGGCGGCCCTGCTGAGGGAGGTGCCGGCACAGCGCCTCGGGCGAGGTGCTGAGGCCGCCGCGGTGGTGTGGTGGCTCGCCTCGCCCGACGCGTCCTACGTGCACGGCGCGATCATCCCGACCGACGGCGGCTGGACCCTCTGAGGGCGGGCCGGCGTCAGCGGTCACGGCACTAACGTCCCGAGGTGGTCCGGGGCCAGCCGACGGGGGTGCGCAGATGTTGACCGGTGAGCAGTACAAGGGGTCGCTCGACGACGGTCGTGCGACCTTCTTCGAAGGGGAGCGCGTCGACGATCTGGTCGGCCACCCGCTGCTCGGTCAGACGGTCGAGGCGACGGCCCGCGGCTACGACCTGCACTTCGACCCGGCGCCGGAGGCCAGATCGCCGTTGCTGGCGGTGCCCCGCTCGGCGGACGACCTGCGGGAGCTGATCCCGCTCCTGCACGAGGCCGGGATGATGGCCCACGTCACCTCGACGTCGATCCAGACGCTGAAGACCGCCGCCGGGCGCATGGACGGGGTCAAGCCGGACTACATCGAGCGCATCGGGCACTACATCGACGAGGCCCAGCGCGCCGACGTCCGCATCACCCAGTGCATCACCGATGCCAAGGGGAACCGCTCGAAGAAGCCGAGCGATCAGGACGACCTCGACAGCTACACCCGCGTCGTGAGCCGCGAGCGCGACGGCGTCGTCATCCGGGGCGCCAAGCTCCACATCACCGGCGCCTCGTTCGGCCACGACCTGCTGACCATCCCGACCAAGGCGATGAAGCCCGGCGAGGAGGACTGGTCGATCGGCTGCGTCGTGCCGGTCAACGCCGAGGGCGTGAAGATCATCAACACCACCTACGCGCCCCGGCACGAGGACGCCCGGGTGTTCCCCGTCTCGGGCGAGCACCACTACCCCGAGGGGTTCGTGGTCTTCGACGACGTGTTCGTGCCGTGGGAGCGGGTGTTCCTCGACGGCGAGACGTCGTTCGCCGCGGTGTTCGCCCACAGCCTGGGCCTGTGGGAGCGCCTCGGCGGGCTCTCGGCGTTCGTCGAGGAGTGCGACCAGCTGGTCGGGTTCGCGCAGCTCGTCGCCGAGGCCAACGGCACGGCCGGCATCTCGCACGTCAAGGAGAAGATCAGCGAGATGATCATCCACGCGACGCTGGTCCGCTCGACGCTCGAGGCCGCGGTCACGAACTGCAACACCGGCCCCGACGGCGCCGCCTTCCCGAACGAGCTCTACGTCAACGCCGGCAAGTTCCACGCGGCGGCGAACTATCACCTCATGGTGCGCCACCTCCACGACATCGCCGGTGGCGCCGTGCTGACGGCACCGGCTCCGGCGGACTTCGAGAACGCCGAGGTCGGCGAGCTGGCCCGCAAGTACATGTCGACCGGCCACGACGTCGACGGCGAGTACCGGGCCCGGCTGATGCACGCCATCCGCGACCTGACCGCGGACGCCTACGGCGGCTGGAAGTTCGTCACCAACCTGCAGGCCGGCGGCGGCCTGTACGCCCAGCGCATCGTGACCCGCCGCCACTACGACCTCGACGCCGCGAAGCGCAGCGCGCTCGCCGTCGCCGGCATGGGGGAGGACGATGTCGACTGACGTCAGCGATCGCGCTCAGCCGGTCGGGGCCAATCGTCGGGCCGCGTCGCGACCGGCGGCGAAGCCGAACACCATGCCGGGCCCGAGCGTGCCGCCCGCGCCGCCGTAGGTCATGCCCATGGCCGAGGCCATGACGTTGCCGGCGGCGTAGAGCCCCTCGATGACGTCGCCGTCGAGGTCGAGCACCCTCCCCGTGCCGTCGGTGCGCGGCCCGCCCTTGGTGCCGAGCGCGCCCGGTCGGACCTGGACGGCGTAGAAGGGCGCGGTGTCGAGGGGCCCGAGGGTGGCCGCCGGTGTTCGGGTGCCGTCGCCCCAGTGGGTGTCGTTGACGCTGCGACCTCTGCCGAAGTCGGGATCGTCCAGATCGGCCACCTGGGCGTTCCAGCGGGCGACCGTCTCCTCCAGTCCCACACCGTCGACGTCGATCGCCTCGGCCAGCTCGGCGAGGGTGTCCGCCGACGTCAGCCAGTCGGGGACCGGCCCCTCGCCTCGGTACCGGTAGAGGCCGGACCTGACCATGTACTCGTGGTCCATGACCATGTAGGCGGGCAGGTTGCGGTACTCGAAGGAGCCGGGGTCGAGCTGGTGGAAGGCTGCGCCGAACGCGTTGTAGTTGGCCGCCTCGTTGGCGAAGCGTCGCCCGGCGCGGTTGACCATGATCGTGCGGGGCTGGACGCGCTCGCGGTTCACCATCCAGGGGATGGTCTCGCCGCGGTCGTCGGGCACGTCGATGGTGGGCACCCACCAGGCCTCCTGCATGTTGCCGATCGACGCCCCGGCACGCATGGCCATCTTGATGCCGTCGCCGGTGTTCGTCTCGATCGACACCGGTCGTTCGAGGGGGCCACGGAGGAAGTCGCGCACCATCTCGCGGTTCCACTCGAAACCGCCGGTCGCCAGGATCACCCCGGCGCGGGTGCCGACCTCGCGGGCGCCCTCGTCGGTCTCGAAGCGCACGCTGGTGACGCGACCGTCGACGGCGGCGAGTCGGACGGCTCGGTGCCCGGTGGAGATCTCGACGCCGCGGTCGAGGCAGGCGCGCAGGAGCCGACCGACGAGGGCCTGCCCGCAGCCGCGCAGGTCCTTCGACTCGCGCTCGGCCAGGACCTCCCGGGACACGCCGGTCGTGGCGCCCCGGCCCAGCGAGGTCTCGTTCATGAGCACGTGGCGCGACATCTGGCGGCTCTGCGCGACCCGGTCGGCCCAGTCGCCGAGCGCGTCGAAGCCGAACAGCGGGCACTCCAACGAGCGCCCTCCTCCGGTACTCCCGCCGGGCTGCTCGGGGTGGTAGTCCGGGAAGCTCTCGACGATCTCGAACACGACCGGCGTGTTGGCCTCGAACCAGCGCAGCATCTCCGGTCCGGTGTCGACGTAGGCCTCGGCCAGCTCGGGCACGATCATCCCGTGGGACAGTGATTCGAGGTACCGCAGCGCGTCGTCGCGTGAGTCCGGGGCCCCGGCCACTTCCATGTGGTGGTTGCAGGGGATCCAGATCATCCCGCCCGACATCGCCGAGGTCCCCCCGACGACGTCGGCCTTCTCGAAGACACCGACCCGTTCGGCGCCGTGCCCGGCAGCCGCGGCCGCCGCCGCCAGCGCGGCCGCGCCCGACCCCAGCATGATCACGTCGAACGTCTCCACACTGCCCCCTCGACGTCGTCCAACCCGTTCGGCGCAGGACATACGTCGGAAGATGGTCCCACGACGACCGGCCAGCGAACGAGGGGCCGGTCCGTGGGCGACGTCGAGCGAGGTCGGCTCGGAACGGGGGGCCGGTCCGCGGGCGACGTCGAGTGAGGTCGGTGGGGTCCGAGGCGGCCTGACAGACTCGCCGGCGGAGGGGGAGGTCGCCATGGGCACCGTCGAGGACCAGGTCGTGATCGTCACGGGAGGGGCGAGCGGCATCGGGGCCTGCCTGTGTCGCAGCTTCGCAGCGGCGGGTGCACGCACGGTCGTCGTGGTCGACCGGGACGCCGAGGGGTCGGCAGCGGTGGCGGCGGAGGTCGGCGGCGTATCGGTCGAGCTGGATCTCGGCGACGGCGACGCGGTGACCGAGGCGTTCACGGCGATCGAGGATGAGCACGGCCCGGTCGACGTGCTCTGCAACAACGCCGGCATCGCCTCGGGCGCCGACCCGCTCACCACGCCCCTCGACGAGTGGCAGCTCCAGTGGGACGTCAACGTCATGTCCCATGTCCACGCGCTGCGGGCCGTGCTGCCGGGGATGCTGGCCCGCGGCGAGGGTCGGGTGCTGCACACCGCGTCGATGGCCGGGATCCTGTCCAGCCACGGCAACGCCGTCTACGCCACGACCAAGCACGCGGTCGTCGGGCTCGCCGAGTGGTTGGCGTTCACCTACGCCCACCGGGGCCTCAAGGTCCACCTGCTGGCTCCCCTCGGTGTCAACACGCCGATGCTCGCCGCGACCGCCGACCCCGAGTGGCAGCGCAGCGCGGCGGGCGAGGTGGTCGAGCCCGAGGACGTGGCCGAGATGGTGCTCGACGCCTTCCGCGAGGAGCGCTTCCTCATCACCACCGACGACGTGGCGCAGGAGTGGATGACCTTCAAGACGGCCGAGCCCGACAAGTGGCTGCGGGGCATGGGCAAGCTCCAGCAGCGCATCGAGGCCGCGGACGGCTCGGCGGCGACGGGATGAGCTCGTCGACCCACGAGGGCCCGTCGCCCATCGGGTCGGGCACCGCCGCCGAACCGACGGCTGGTCCGAGCCGCTCGGCGTGGATCGCCCTGGCGATCACGGGCTCGGCCTTCTTCGTGGTGAGCCTCGACATCACCATCGTCAGCCTCGCCCTCCCCGAGATCGCCGACGACTTCTCCGGCACGCCGCTGGCGACGTTGTCGTGGATCGCGACCGGCTACAACATCGCGCTGGCCGCCCTGTTCCTCGTGAGCGGCCGCATCGCCGACGTCAGAGGCCGCCGGCTGACCTTCGTCACCGGCATGGCGATCTTCGTCGCGACCTCGGCGCTGGCCGGCCTCGCCCCGAACGCCGGGTTCCTCATCGCCGCCCGGGTCCTGCAGGGAGCGGGCGGCGCGTTGCTGATCCCCGCATCGCTCGCGCTCGTGCTCCCGCGGTTCCCGCCCAGCCACCGCTCGGTCGCCATCTCCCTGTGGGGAGCGTTGGGTGCCGGCGCGGCGGCGTTCGCGCCGAGCCTCGGCGCGGTGCTCATCGACCTCGCCGGGTGGCGGGCGGTGTTCCTGGTCAACCTCCCGATCGGCGTGGTCGTGATCGCGTTGGCCCTCCGCCTCGTCCCCGAGTCCCGCGACGAGACGGCCACCGGTCGCTTCGATCTCGTCGGCGTGCTGACCGGCACGGCGGGGGTGGCGCTCGTCGTGCTGTCGATCAGCCGGGCCGACGTCTGGGGCTGGGGATCGACCACGGTCTGGGCATCGCTCGCCGCCGGTGTGGTGCTGGTCGTCGTCACCGTGTGGCGGTCCGCCCAGCACGACTCGCCGCTCATCGACCTCGGCATGTTCCGCATCCGGTCGTACGCGGTGGCCATCGCGCTGTCGGTCCTCTTCGCCGTCGTGTTCCTCGCCTTCTGGTTCGTCTTGCCGCTCTTCTTCCGGGCGGCGTGGGGCTGGTCGACGCTCCGCACCGGCTTCGGTCTGTCGCCGGGGCCGCTGCTGACCGCGCTGCTCGCCGTGCCGTTCGGTAGCCGCGTCGACCGCATCGGCCATCGCCGCCTCCTGGCGCTCGGCTGCGTGATCGCCGGGTCGGCGTTCGTCTGGTGGACGCTCACCGTCGACGCCGAGCCCGCCTACTGGACGGCCTTCTTCCCGGGCACGATCCTGCTCGGCGTCGGGCTGGGCATGGCCATGCCGACCTCGATCAGCGCCGTGCTCCGCGACGTGCCGGAGGCCGGGTTCGCCGCCGCCACCGCCATGCGCCAGACCGTGTTCCAGATCGGTGGAGCGATCGGCATCGCCGTCATGGTCGTGCTGCTGCCGGAGCTCGGCGCCCCACCCCAGGAGGTCGTCGACGGGTACCACATGGTGTGGACGCTCGTCGCGGTCCTGTTCGTGGTGATCGCGGCGCTGGCGTTGCTGCTCTACCCGCCGGCCCGACCGGAGCGGGACCATGCCGCCGACGCCATCGAGGGGGGCGAACGATGATCCCGAGGTTCTCGGCTGATGGCTCGCTCGACGGGCTGACCGCTGCGCTGTCCGACGCCGGATGTGCCGTCGTCACCGACGTCATGAGCGACGACGTCCGGGCGGCCATCCGGTCGGAGCTGGCCCCGGCGATGGCGGCGGCCACCGTCGCCGAGAACGACGACCCGACCGAGTTCTACCCCGGCCGCACCCGTCGGGTGACGGCGCTGCTGGCCCGATCGGCGACGGTCGCCGACGAGCTGGTCGCCCACCCGATCTCGACACAGCGCTGCGACGACCTCCTCCTGCCCAACGGTGCCGATGGCTACCAGCTCCACGTCACCGCGGCGCTCGAGGTCGGGCCCGGGGCACGGGCCCAGGTCCTGCACCGGGAGGAGGACCCGTTCGCGATCTTCTCCCCGCCGCGCCCCGACCTCATCGTCGCCAGCATGTGGGCGATCTCCGACTTCCGCGCCGACAACGGTGCCACGCTCCTCGTCCCCGGCAGCCACCGCTGGCCGGCCGATCGCACCGCCGAGGACCACGAGGTCGTCCAGGCGGAGATGCCCGCCGGATCGGTCCTGTACTGGATGGGCGGCACACTCCACGGCGCCGGCCAGAGCACCGCCGCCGATCATCGCTACGGCGTCATCCTCACCTACTCGGTCGGCTGGCTCCGCCAGGAGGAGAACCAGTACCTCGACCTGCCACCGGAGCGGGTGGCCGAGCTGTCGCCCGAGGTCCGCCGCCTGGCCGGCTTCCGCACGTTCGGGGCGCTGGGCTTCTCCGACCCCTCGGTCCGCCCGGCCTGAGCTCACGTCACGCGGGGTCGATCTCGGAGAGGGCGACGAAGGCCATCGCCGCAGCCTGCTCGCCGGTCGCCTCCTCGTTGGAGACGGCGACGACGACCCGATCGATGTCGGGCACGATCGCGGCCTGGCTGTACCAGGCGGTGTTGGAGCCGTCGTGGAACCAGGCCGTGCCCTGGGGTCCCTCGATCGCGAACCAGCCGAGCGCTGCTCCACCGTCGAGGCCCGGCACCGGGACGTCGCTCACCTCGAAGAGCCGCTCGACGCTGGCGTGCGTCAGGTGCTCGCTGTCGCCGTCGAGCCCGTTGAGCAGCTCGACCAGGAACCGACCCCAGTCGGCCATCGAGCAGTGCATGCCGCCGGCGGGCGCGACCACGGCGGGATGGTCGAACCAGGCCGGCTCACCGGATTCGGCGTCGTGGCCCAGCGGCTGGTCCACCGCGCCCTCGGTGCCGGGAGGGCCGAAGCCGCACGAGTCCATGGCGAGCGGGTCGAAGAGCTCGGCCCGCATCAGCTCCTCCCAGCTCTGCCCGGTCGCTTCCTCCAACGCCGCCGCGACCACGACGTATCCGGCGTTCGAGTAGGCCGACACGCTCCCCGGAGGTGCAGCCGGCGGGGCGGCCAGGACGAGCCGGGTGCCGAGTGCCCGTGCCTCCTCGACCGGGAGCGTCAGGATCGAGTCGTCGAGCTCGAGGTCGTCGTCGGTGGGCGCTCCGCCGGTGTGGGACAGCAGCTGCGCCAGCGTGACGTCGGCGTAGTCGCTGTGCACGTCGGTCGTCTCGCCGAAGGCCTCGGCGAGGGTCGTGTCGAAGCCGACCGGTCCGCCGCGCTCGTCGAACCGGGCCACGAGCGCTGCGGTCATGGCCTTGGTGTTGGAGCCCAGGTGGAAGGTGTCGTCGATCGTGACGGCAGCGTCGCCGCCCCGCTCACGGACGCCGGCCACCGCCTGGGAGACGAGGCCGTCGCCGTCGAAGATCGCGGCGCCGAGGGCCGGGACGCCGGTGTCGGCGACGATGGTGTAGAGCGAGTCGGCGAGCTCGTCGGTCGGTCGGGGGGTGAGGTCGACGATGCTCGTCGTCTCGGGAGCCGTGGTGGTAGCGACCGGCTCGGAACCGTCCGGGTCGTCGTCGGCCGCGCAGGCTCCGGCCGCGAGCCCGGCGGTCAGCACCAGCGCGGCGAGGGTGCGGGTGAGGGGTTGGCTCATGGTGATCTCCCGTGGTCGAGGTACGTCCTCGACGCTGCGCCACAGCGGCACCGTGCGCATCGGGGCGCGTGCGGCACCGGCGTCCGTGCGGACCGGACCACGGGATCCGTGTGCGCACGGAGGTGTCGTGCGGCCGATGACGCAAGACTCGCGATCCATGGCACCGATCGGTCGCTTCGCAACGGCTCTCGCCGTGTGCACGGCCTCGCTGGTGGCGGCCACCGTGGGGGCGTTCACGCTCGGCTCCGACGAGGCGCTGCAACTCGACGAGCTGCTCCTGGTCGAGCAACCACCCGACGGGCCGGCCGGTTCACCGGAGGACCACCTCGCCTGGACCTTCGAGCTCTTCGGCGGGGAGGTGCGCTGGACCGAGGCCGACCTGGCCGAGCGCTTCACGCCGGGCTTCAACGAGAGCTTCGACGCCACCGGCCTCAACGCCGGGCTCGACCTCCTCCTCGAGGACCTCGGTCCCATCCGCTTCCACCGCCTCGTCGAGCTGGAGGCCGACCAGATCCGGGCGCTCGCAGTCGCCGACCGCGGGATGCCGGTCACGGTGTGGCTGTCCGTCGCCGACGGCGGCCTGGTCGAGTCGCTCACCCTCGATGCGGTGCCGGCCTCCCCGCGGCTCCCGCCGTGGCAGGCGGCCCTGGTGCTCCTCGCCGCCTGGTCCTTCGTCGCGGCCTCGATCGCTGCGGCGCGGTTCCGGGATGGGGTGCCCGCCTGGGGCCTGCTCGCCACCGGTCCCGTCGTCGCCTCCGCGATCCTGCTGCTCAGCGACGCGCGGGTGGCGTACGCGATCGGGCGGGTGCTGCCCGTCGCCGCGCTCCCGCTCGCGGTGTGGCTGCTCGTGCGGCCGCTTCGCTCGACCTCCACCTCGGTGCTCCCCGTCGCCGCGACCGTCGCAGCGTCGTTCGCCGTCGTCGCACCCTTCACCCGTGATCCGGCCCTGATCGCGCACCCGAGCCTCGGAGGTTCGTGGGTCGACAGCGAAGCGGTCTACCGGTCGCTGCTGTGCGTCTCGTCGACCGCCGCCGGGGTGGTGCTGGTCGCCCTCGCCGTCATCGCTGTTCGCGGTGCCCGGGGTGCCGTCCGCGCCGACCGCACGCATCGCTGGGGTGTCGCCGGCGTCGCCGCCGTGTGGGCGGTCGCGGCCGTCGGCTCGTCGGTCGACCACGCCATCGGCGACGGCGCCTGGGCCCACGGACCGTTGGCCGCCGTGAGCTCGACGGCGGTCCTGTTGGTCCCTGCCGTCGCCGTCATCGGCATCCTCGCCGCACGATGGGAGCGCCACGGGATCGAGCGGCTGGTCATCGACCTGGAGGCCGATGGCGCACAGCTCGGCGACGCCGTCGCCGTCGCGCTCGAGGATCCGACGGCGACGATCCTCGTGTCCCCCGATGCCGTCCACCTGGCGACGCCGGGTGGTGAGGTGGTCGATGTGGAGGAGCTCGGTCCCGACCGGGCGATCACCGAGATCCGGACCGGCGATCGGCTCGTGGGCGCCGTCGTGCACGACGCCAGGCTGCGCCACGAGACCGAGCGGCTCCGCGCCGTCGTGGCCGCTGCGGGGCTGGCGTTGGAGGTCGAGCGCCTGAACGCCCGCGTCGTCGCCCAGCTCGAGGAGGTGAACGCCTCGCGCATCCGCATCGTCCAGGCCAGCGACGCGGCACGACGGCAGGTCGAGCGCGATCTGCACGACGGGGCGCAGCAGCGGCTCGTGGCGCTCGGGATCGAGCTCCAGCGCGCCCGGCGCCTGGCGGGCGCCGGCACGACCGACGAACTGCCGGAGCTCCTCGATGGCGCGGTCAGTGAGGTGCGCGACACCATCGCGGACATCCGAGCGGTGGCGCGTGGCTGCCAGCCGTCGATCCTGGCCGAGCGAGGCCTCGCCGCGGCGGTCGACGCCCTCGCGGAGCGCACCCCGCTGCCCGTCGACATCGACATCCCGTCGGACCCGCTCCCCGAGGGGGTGCGGTCCACGGCGTACTTCGTCATCGCCGAGGGCCTCACCAACGTGGCCAAGCACGCCGGCGCCCGGAGCGCCTCGGTCGAGGTGACTCGGGCCGACGGCACGGCGTCGATCCGGATCCGCGACGACGGGCACGGCGGCGCCACGGCGACGGCCGGGTCCGGGCTCGAGGGGCTCGGTGATCGGGTGTCGGCCGCCGGCGGCTCGCTGGCCATCGACACGACCCCCACGGGCACGACCCTCGAGGTGACGCTGCCGTGCGGGTGATCGTCGTCGATGACTCGGCGCTCATCCGCGACGGGCTCGCTCGCCTGCTCGCTGACGAGGGCATCGAGGTCGTCGCCTCGCTCGCCGACGGCACCGGAGTGGTCGACGCCGTCGTCGAACACCGACCCGACGTGTTGGTGATCGACGTGCGCATGCCACCCGGCTTCGCGACCGAGGGGCTCGAGGCGGCGCTCGCCACCCGACGTCGTCTCCCGACGTGCAGTGTGTTGGTCCTCTCACAGCACATCGAGACCCGGTACGCGGTCGAGCTGCTCGAGGAGGGGGCCGCCGGCGTCGGCTACCTGTTGAAGGATCGGGTCACGGACATCGACACGTTCCTCGACGCCCTGCGCCGCGTCGCAGGAGGCGGGAGCGCCATCGACCCTGACGTCGTCGCTCGGCTCGTCCACCGACCACGCCGCGACGACGTGCTGGCCCGACTCACGGACCGGGAGCGGGAGGTGCTCGCCCTGATGGCGGAGGGCCGCTCGAACGCCGCGATCGCCGAGCACCTCGTCGTCAACCAACGCACGGCGGAGACCCACGTCAGCAACATCCTCACCAAGCTCGACCTGCCCCCCGACACGGCGGTGGACCGACGGGTCGCTGCCGTGGTGCGGTGGCTGCGGCGTGAGGTCGACTCGCCCCGACGTGGCTGAGCCGGGTCCGCCGGCCGGCGACCCGAGCCACCCCGGGGGAGGGCCGGGCGGTGGGATGCGGTGCCCCACCGGCGAGGCGGACGCTGGGCCCGTGGACGCGCGTCCACGCGGAGGAGGAGACCGATGAGTGGGATCGACCTGACCGCGGCGCCGACGTCTCCGGGGCCGACCGACGCGGCGACGCAGGATCGCCGGCTGCTGCGATGGGGCGGGGTGGCCGGGCTGGGTGGCGTCTTCCTGCTGCTCGCCTCGGTCGTCGTGGTCCTGTCGTTCGGCCTGCCGGACGCCG
Source organism: Actinomycetota bacterium (assembly GCA_039818945.1). Lineage (GTDB taxonomy): Bacteria > Actinomycetota > Acidimicrobiia > Acidimicrobiales > Poriferisodalaceae > JBCBSZ01. The sequence continues at coordinate 144,925 of JBCBSZ010000001.1, read as the reverse complement.
CCGACCTCGAGACGTTGACCGACTTCGACGACCTCGAGGTCGGACGCATCGCCGAGCACTTCCTCTACCTGGGCGCGCTCGTGCTCTTCGCGCTGCACGTCGTCGTGCTGCGCCGTGCGCTCCACGCGGCCGACCCGGCGGCGGCGCTCTTCGGTGCGGTCGTCGCGCTCTTCGGGTTCGTCATCCTGGCCGCCTCGTCCGTGCTGCACGTCTCGACGGCGGCGTTGTCCGACCTGTACGAGGACCCGTCTCGATCCGCGGACGGGCGGGAGTCGATCGAGTACGCCTGGGCCGGTGCGCAGAGCGTGTTCGACACGATGCTGGTCACCGGCCTGCTGCTGGTGCCGGTCGGTCTGGCGCTCCTCGGGGTCGCCATGCGCCACGCTCCCGGCTTCGGACCTCGTCTCGCGACCTCGTGCCTGGTCCTGGGCGGGCTGGGCTTCGTCGGCGCGGCGATCGAGACCGTCGACACCTCGACCGACCTCTCCGCCCTCAGCGTCCTGGCGATGGTGGCGTTCAGCCTGATCGTCGGGTGGCGGCTGCTCCGGCTCGGCTCGGAAGCCGCCGCCCGCGATGCTGCCGCGGCGCAGTAGCCGTGCGGTGGGCCCTGCTGGCCGTCGGCATCGGGTTGGAGATCACCAGCTCCGTCAGCCTCAAGCTCTCCGAAGGGCTCCGCCGGCCCGGTCCGACCGTGACCGCCGTCGCCGCCACGATCGCCGGCCTGCTGGTCTTCATGCTCGTCGTCGATCGGTTCTCGCTGAGCTACGCGTACGCCGTCTGGGCCGGCCTCGGCACGCTCGTGGTCGCCACGATCGGCATCGCCGCCTTCGACGAGCCGGTGAGCGCGCTCAAGGTCATCTCGCTCGTCATCATCGCGAGCGGGCTGGTCGGCCTGAACCTCGCGGGAGCCGAGTGAGCGCTCGCCGCCCGGTTCGTGGCGGCGCCGTCAGCCGGCGAGTCGTGCCGAGCTCGCCCGCTTCCGCTCGTCGAGCCGGGCGGCGAGCGCCGCCACCTCGGTGCGGCGCTCCATGCCGAGGCTCGTGAGGATGTTGGAGACGTAGTTCTTGATCGTCTTCTCCGCCAGGTGCATCCGATCACCGATCTGGCGGTTGGTGAGCCCCTCGCCCAGCAGCTCGACGACGCGCCGGTGCTGGCTGCTCAGGTCCGCCAGGGCGCTCGGGACCTCCGGTTGGCGACCTCGGGCCGAGCGCTCGACGTCGTCGGCGTCGAGGAGCGACTCACCCGCAGCTGCACGGCGGAGGGCGGTCACCAGCTCCTCCTCCGGCTCGCCCTTCGAGATGACGCCGACCGCCCCGGCCCGCGCCGCCTCGAGGCACACCAGGTGCTCGTCGAAGGCGGTCAAGACGACGCAGACCGCCTCGGGCTCGGAGCGCGGGAGCGCGCGGCACACCGCGAGCCCGTTCCCGTCGGGGAGGCGGATGTCGAGGACGACGAGATCGGGTGCGGACGCGGCGACCGTCGCCATCGCGGCATCGACGGAGCCCGCCTCGCCGACGATCTCGAAGCCACCCGCATCGTGCAGCAGATCGCGGAGGCCGTGACGGACCAGCTCGCAGTCGTCGACGACGACGACCCGGATGGGGCGATCGGGAGCGCGTCGCAGCGCCGCCCGCTTGGCGCGGCGACGGGCTCGGGCCGATGCGTCGGTGGGAGTCATGTCGTCCTCCTCAGCTCGTGGGGGTGCGCGCCGCGATCGGGTCGCTCGGAGCCGGGCGGCCCGATGCGGGGCCGACGGCGAGCTTCTCGGCCGCCGTCGCGTCGTGCGAGGCGACGACGACCAGGTCCGGTGTGTGGGCCTTGAGCGCCCGGACCTTGGCGAAGCTCTCCCGAAGCACGGCCGCGTCGCCGGTGGCGGGTACCTGATCGCGCTGGAGCAGGTCCTCGGAGTAGGTCAGGTCGCCGATGAGCAGCACCGGTGGTGCTGCGGTTCTGCGGATGAGCATCGAGACCGATCCGGGCAGGTGCCCCGGCGTCGGCACGACCAGCACGGATCCGTCTCCGGCGACGTCGTGCACCTCGGTGAAGGGGGCGAGGTCGGGATCGTCGGTGGGGACGAATTCCATCTGCCTCCACCGGGCACCGGGCACGTCGAGGTCGCGGCGCACCACCGCCTCGCGCTCGGGATGCGGTCCGAGCAGGTGCTCCCATGCCTCGGGTGCGACGAGGAGCTCGGCAGCGGGGATGTCGCCGATCCCACCGGCGTGATCGAAGTGGAGGTGCGACAGCACCGCCGTCCGGACGTCCGCCACCCGGTACCCGGCCTGTTCGAGCTGGATCGCGAGCGTGTCCTCCGGGCCGATGTGCAGTCGGAAGATCTTGCGCATGAAGAGGCGGGTCACCCGGTCGGGCCAGTACTCGGGGTCGGTGACGAGCGACTGGCTGGGGCCGGTGTCGAACAGGATCAGCCCGTCGTCGTGCTCGACGACGAAGACGTTGACCGGCAGCGTCTCGAACCGTCGCGAGCAGAAGATCCACCACAGGGTGGGCTTCCGGGTGCCGTACATGTGCTCGACGTGGAGCCCGGCGGCACCGACCTGGATCGCCGTGACGCCGTGCACCGGCGTCGGGCCGCGCGTCGGGGTGTGCTCGTCGCCCTGCGATGTCGTGCTCATGGTTCGCTCCGGTCGCGCTCGTCGGTGATGTCGAAGCGGCGGACCGTCACGCCCAGGCCGCGGAGGTGCTCGAGGACCCCGTGGGCGTGGGCCTCGTCGCGGTAGTCGCCGCACAAGACGGTGCCGAGCTCGTCGTCGTGCTGCTCGATGCCCTCGACGCCGTCGGCGAAGTGGGCGGACAGCCGTCCCTCGACCCAGATGCGGAGCTCCCGCCTCGACGCGTGCTCGGCCATGAGCCGAGTCTCCGACCCGTCGGTGGGGCTGCGCATCCCCCCGAGCCGGTCCACCCGGGGGGTACTGGTTCAGTCGAGGGCGAGGTCGGTGGCGACGGCGACCGCGGTCTCGCGGGAGGTCACGCCCAGCTTCCGGTAGATCGACCTGGTGTAGCTCTTGACCGTGTTGTGGGCCAGGGACAGCTCGACGCCGATCTCCCGCAGGGACAGGTCGCTGCGGAGCAGTCGGACGATCTCGAGCTCGCGCTCGGTGAGTGGCTCGACGAAGACCGTCCCGGCGCTGTCCTGGCGCGGCTGACGTATCGAGAGCTTCCTGGCCGCAGCTTCGACCAGCTCGGTGATCCGCCCGCGCCCGGCACCGTCGGCGACCAGCTCCCGCGCCTCGCGGACCAGCGCCCGCCTCTCGGTGAAGTCGTCCGAGGCCTCGGCCCGGAGCAGACAGCCGTACGCGACGAAGATCGGCTCGACCCAGGCCCGGGCCAGCTCGAGGCCGAGCTCGATCCGGTGCAGCGCTCCGGCCCGATCGCCTCGTGCCATCGCCACCGTGCCGAGCGCGTAGTGGGCCGACATCTCGGCCGGATACCGGTTCCGCTCGTCGGGCCACGGCATCGCCAGGCCACGCTCCGCGACCGACTCGGCCGCGGACCAGTCGCCGACCTCGGCGTGAGCGAGCGCGAGCAGCGACGTGATGCCACCGTCCTCGATGCCGGTGTCGGCGCGAGCGGCGGAGGCCTCCGACAGGGGCGGGATCGCCTCGAGCGCGCCGACCTGCCAGAAGGTCGCGATGCCGGCGACGCCGATGGCGCTGGCGAACTCGGCGGATCGCCGTGGCCGCTCGGCGTCGGCGACCGACTCGGCGAGCGATCGCGCCGACTCCAGATCCCCGGCGATGACGTGGGCCAGCGCGTGCCACAGCTTGAGCCACGTCGCCATGGCGGCCCGCGACGCCGCTGGCAACGAGTCGAGCCCGGCCTCGGCGGCATCGGCCCACGCCAGGCCGCGGCCGAACTCGCCGGACTCGAAGGCCAGGCGCGAGCGGGCCAGGGCGACCGCCGGATGGGCCGAGATGATCTCGTCGGGAAGCTGATCGAGCCATCGCCACGTCTGGGGCCACCGGACCTGCTCCCAGACACCGAGGTAGGCGGCGAGGAGCTCGGCGGCGCCCTCGGCATCGGGGACGGCCAGGGTGTGGTCGATCGCGGCGCTGAGCTCACCGCGGCGCTCGTGCCACGCACTCGCACGACGGTGCAGCTCGGGGAGCGCGTCAGGATCGGTCGATCGCAGCTCGTGCCGGAGCCAGTCGCGGAAGAGGTGGTGATACCGGTACCAGTGGCGTCGACGATCGAGCGGGATGACGAAGAGGCCATCGCGCTCGAGCTCGGCGAGCTCGGCCGCCGAGTCGTCCCGACCCGTCACGGCGTCGCAGAGCGGCCCGCTCATCTCCTCGAGCACCGAGGTGCGCAGCAGGAACTCGCGGCGCCGCTCGTCGAGTGTCGAGATGACCTCGCCGACCAGGTAGTCGGCGACGTTGCGGTCGTCGCCGGCGAACCGCTGGACGAAGGCGGTCGGGTCGGGTTCGCGAGCGAGCGAGAGCCCGGCGAGCTGCAGCCCGGCCGGCCACCCCTCGGTCCGATCGCGCAGCGTGCGGGCGTCGTCGCCGTCGAGCTCCACGCCGAAGCGCTGCCGGAGGAACGTCGCCGTCTCCGTCGGGCCGAACGCGAGGTGCTCGGCGCGCAGCTCCACGAGGTCCCCCGACGCGCGCCAGCGCGCCAGCGGGAACGGCGGATCCGACCGGCTCGCCACGGCCACACCGATCGACGGCGGCAGGTCCTCGATCAGCTCCACGACGGCCTCGTGGACCGCGGGGTTCTGGACGACGTGGTAGTCGTCGAGCACGAGGACGATCCGCTCGTCGACGGCGTCGAGGTCGTTGGCCAGCGCAGGCACGAGCTCCCGCCGGAGGTCGGCCACCGGCCGCTGCAAGATGGCGTCGGCGTCGGGGGCGAGCTCGGGCCGCGCGCCCCGCAGCGCCTCGACCACGTAGCTCCAGAAGACCGACGCCGGTCGGTCGTCGCCGGGGCCGATGCGCACGTACGCGAAGCGACGATGGTGCTCCTCGGCGGCGTGCCACACCGCGAGCAGCGAGGTCTTGCCCCACCCGGCCGGAGCGCTGAGGACGACCACCCGGCCCGACGCCATCAAGGGCGCCACCAGCGTCGGTCGGTCCAGGAGCCCCGGCGCCGGGATCGGGGGCGCGAGCTTGGTGCGCACGATCGGCGGTGCTGGGTCGGTCTCGTCCCCGTCGACCTCGACGGTCCGGCGAGACCGCTCGTCGTCCGGTGACACGTCCCGGAGCCTAGGGGGATCGGTTCGGCGACGGGGCAGCCCGGCGCGCTCAGGCCGGACCGAGGGCTGGCGCGCCGGCGGCCACCAACTCGGCCAGCCGGTCGGCGATGTCGTCGTCGAGCGGTTCGCCCGTGAGCAGGAGTCGGAGCCAGAGTGGACCGACCGCGGCCTCGATGAGCAGCGTGGGATCGCTGCTCGGTGGCAGCTCGCCCCGCTCGACGGCCCGCTCGACGATGGGCGCGGAGGCGGCCATGCGTGCGGCCCAGAATCGAGCGGTGGCGTCGGCGAGCTCGCCGGACGAGATGGCCGCGGCGACGATGCTCCGGGAGCGGCGCGCGCCGCCCTCTCCGCTGATGTTCGCGACGACGGCGCGGGTGAGGAGGCGCAGGTCCCCCTCGAGGGTCCCGGTGTCGGGGATCGGGACGTTGGTCTCCGAGTGGACCTGCACGGCGTCGACCACGAGCTCGGGCTTGGTCGGCCACCGTCGATACACCGTTGTCTTGTGCACCCCGGCCCGGCTCGCGACCTCCTCGATGCTGAGACGCTCGTAGCCGACCTCGTCGAGCAGCTCGGCGGTGGCGCTCAGCACGGCGTCGCGGACGCGGGCCGCACGACCTCCGGGGCGGGCATCGCCGACACGTGGGTGCTCGGTCATGTTCGTCAACTTATCGCATCGAAGGTTGCGTTTGCAGCCGAGAGCTGGCAGAGTGAGTGTCGCAACGAAAGTTGCGTCAAGGAGGAGGGCGATGATGGCCCGTCAGTTGCACACCCAGATCGACATCGACGCCACACCCGAGGTCGTGTGGTCGGTCCTCACGGACCTCGACCGGTACCCCGAGTGGAACCCGTTCGTGGTCTCGTCCGAAGGTCGGGTGGCGGTGGGGGAGCGCCTCACCAACCGGCTCGAGCCGCCAGGGGGTCGAGCGATGACCTTCCGGCCGACCGTCACGGAGGTCGAGGCCGACCGGACCTTCGAGTGGCTGGGGCGCCTCGTCCTGCCCGGGCTCTTCGACGGGCGGCACCGCTTCCAGCTCGAGTCGTTGCCGGGCGGCGGCACCCGACTCGTCCACAGCGAGCGGTTCACCGGCGTGCTGGTCCCGGTCCTGTGGCGATCGCTGGAGTCATCGACCCGCGCCGGCTTCGAGGCGATGAACGCCGCCCTCAAGTCCCGGGTCGAGGAGGCGTCGTGATGCCGCCGACCATGCCGGGCTGGAACCTCGGCCTCCGCTTCGTGCTGGAGGTGATGGCGCTGGTCGGGCTCGGGGCCGCAGCCTGGTCGCTCGCCTCGGATCCGGTGCGCTGGTTGGCGGTCGTGCTCGTCCCCGCGGCCGCCGCGGCGGTCTGGGTCGTCTTCAACGTGCTCGACGATCCCAGCCGGTCGGGCGCGGCGCCGGTCGAGGTCGCGGGCTGGATCCGGCTCACCCTCGAGCTCACCATCCTCGGCGGCGGAGCGCTGGCGGTGGCCCGGGTCGCCGGACCGCCGGCCGGGCTGACCGTCGCTGCGCTCGTCGCGTTCCACTACGCCGCGTCGTGGGACCGGGTCGTCTGGCTCAGCCACGCCTGACGTCGGGGGAGCGCCCTCTGCACCGGGAGCATCGCCCTGCATGCGTGCGGTCGCTCGGCCCGGCCGCTCATCCGTCAGAGGGAGGGCGAAGGGGCCATTCGACGGATGACCGCGCGGCCGGACGGGACGTAGCGTCGCACCAACGCCCGGGCGCCGGTGCCCGGCGCGGCGGTGATGTGGGGGCGACGTGCTCGAACGACTGACGCAGCGGACCATGGTGCTCACCGCGGCGGTGCTCTGCCTCGCTGGCGTCGTCGAGGGCATCCGGATCGATCGGCCCAGCGTCGCCGTGCTGTTCGGGCTGGTGCTGGCCATCGGGTCCGTGATCGCCAGGGACCGCGCCAGCCAACGCCCCATCCGGGTGCGTCCCGATCTGCGCGAGTGGCTGGACGACACCGCCTCCGTGACCGGCGACTCGATCGAAGAGCTCAGCAACGCCGCGCTCAGCAGCTATCGGGCCGATCTCGCGGGGAGCCGGGATGACGGCTGAGACCCCGCTGGTCGCGGTCGTCGACGGCAGCGGTCTGGCCAACGAGGTCGCCGGTGGCAAGGGCTCGTCGCTCGACGTGCTCGTGTCCCTCGGCGCGACCGTGCCCGAGACGAGCATCGTCACGACGGCGGCGTACCGCCTCTTCGCATCGCACCCGTCGATCGCCGCGTTGCTCGACGAGCTCCGCGCCGGGGAGCTGCCCCCGCCGCAGGACCACGAAAGGGAGCAGCAGCGCGTCGACGACGCCTTCCTCGCGGTCGAGCTCCCCGCGCCGATCCTCGACGCCATGCGCGAGCACGGGCCGCCGATCGGTGACGGGAGGACGGTCGCCGTCCGCTCGTCGGCGACCGCCGAGGACACGGCCTCGGCCTCGTTCGCGGGGCAGTACCGCTCGCTGCTCGGCATCGGTCCCGACGAGCTGAGCCGCGCCGTCCGGCTGGTGTGGGCATCGCTGTGGCACCCGGCGCCCCGGAGCTACCGGCGGTTCCGCGACGTCTCCGAGGACGACCTGTCTATGGCGGTCGTCCTGATGCGGATGCTCGATCCGTCCCACGCCGGCGTGATCTTCACCAGCGATCCCGGCGGGTCACCCGACCACCTGCGCATCGAGATCGTCGAGGGCCTCGGCGAGGCCCTGGTCTCGGGCGAGGCGACGCCGGACGCCTTCGTCGTCCCGCACGACGAGAGCGTCGATCGGCTCGCTGCGGTCCAGCCGGTGTTCAGCGAGGTGGTCGCCGAGGCGTTGCGGATCGAGGGCGAGCTCGGCGCACCCCAGGACATCGAGTGGGCCGTCGACGACGGTCGAGTCTACCTCGTGCAGGCCCGTCCGATCACCACCGACGCGATCGAGGCCGGGACCGACGACGGCTTCGACGTGAGCGGGGGAGACGAGGCGAGCTTCACGACGGCGGGCATCGGCGAGTCGCTCCCGGGGGTGGTGCCGCCGCTCGACTGGACCGTGAACTCCTGGACGCTGGAGAACGGCTTCCGCAACCTGTTCCACCGGCTCGGCGGGTGTCCCGACGGGCTCTCCGAGCCGCACGCGCTCATCGGACGGTTCCGGGGGCGGGCGGCGCTGAACCTCGATCGGATGCTGCAGGCGGCCGGGTCGATCCCGGGGGCGTCACCGGAGGAGCTCGAGCACCAGTACTTCGGTGAGGCCGTCCGCTCCGAAGACGCGCCGCCCGCTCCGACGCCCCCGAAGGCGGGTGCAGCACAGGGGCTGCGGACCCTGCGGGCCCGGCAGACGGCGGCGCAGGAGTCCGAGGTCGTCACCATCGCCGTCGACGGGCTGCTCGACCTCGAGCCCGAGCTCCGCCTCCGAGAGGACGACGAGCTGCTGGCCTACCGAGCCCGACTGCTCCACCTCGCGACCCGCGTCGTGACCGCCGAGGTCGCCATCGCCGCCATGGCGACCGCCAGCTACCGCAGCATCGAGGTCTTCCTGTGTCAGCAACTCGGCGATGCCGAGGCGAGCCGTGCGGCCCAGCTGATGACCTCCGGGAGCGGGGGGAGCAGGCGGGCGCTGATCGCCCTGGCGCTGCGCGAGCTCGTCACCGAGTCGCAGACCAGCGACGAGCTCCGGGAGGCGACGAGCAGCGACGACTGGACCGAGGCGCGCGCTGCGCTCGGCCGGTTCCCGAGCGGCCGAGCGTTCATCGAGCGCTTCGACGAGGCGCTCCGCCGGGCCGGCTCGACGTCCTACTTCGGCGGGCCCACGTGGTCCGAGGTCCCCGACCTCGCGTGGCTGACGTTCCGTCACGAGGTGACCTCACCGCCGCGCGACGACGATGCCGAGCGCCAGGCGGCCCGCGACGAGATCGAGCAGCGCCTGATGCAGGGGCCCGACTGGTCCTACACCCGCTGGAACAGCGGGCAGCTCTTCGACGTGCGGCGCCGCTTCTTCCGTCGCGAGGCAGCGGACGCAGCGGAGTTCCTCGACCGCCGCGAGCACACGAAGGCGGCGATGCTGAAGCTCGGTGGAGCGCTCCGGCGGCTCAACCTGGAGTTCGGCGCCCGCCTGGTCGAGGCCGGTCGCCTGGACGACGTCGAGGACGTCCAGTTCCTCTCCAACGCCGAGCTCGTCGCGCTGGTGCGGGGCGAGGGGCCGACCGCCGACGTGGTCGCGCTCCGCCGTCGACGTCTCGACGAGGCCGAGCTCGACGGCCCGCTGCCCCGGGTGTTCGAGGGCGCGCCCGACACCGCCGAGGCCGCCCAGATCCAGGGCGAGCACGTCGAGGGGTGGGGGGCGAGCCCAGGTCGCTACGAGGGGCCGGCCAGGGTCGTGCGGTCGGTCAGCGCCAGCTCGCTGCGCAAGGGCGATGTGCTGGTCGCCCGGGCCACCGACGCCTCGTGGGCGCCGCTGTTCCTGCTCGCCGGCGCCATCGTGGTCGAGGACGGCGGCCCCCTGTCGCACGCCGCGATCGTGGCTCGCGAACTGGGCATGCCGGCGGTGCTCAACGTGCCGGGGATCATGGACCGCATCGACGCGGAGCCCGACGGGGTGGCCCTGCGGGTGGACGGGACGACGGGCGAGGTCGTCATCCACCGGCCGTCCGAGAGCGACGAGGGCGAGCGGCCTGCGCCGGACCTCGCTGCCGGCGTGGCGCCGCTGCGGACGCCGGCCGAGCCGAACGTCGACATCAGCGGCTTCAACGTGTTCGTGACCGGTCTCATCGGGGCGGGGGCGCTGTTCTCGACCGCGATCGCGCTGACCGAGTCGATGAGCAGCCGCCGTGGCCGCAACCGGCTGTACCGGCGGGCCGCGCCGATCGCGGCGACGCTCAGCCTCGGGACGAGGCGGGGCTTCGACGACGAGAGCGCTCGAACGCTCGGCATCCGCCCCCGGCTGCACTACCTCCTGGCCACCCTCGTCCTCGCGACCGCTTCGGTCGCCCTCGCCGTGATCTCGACGAACGCGTACCTCGCGGACGAGAGCGGGCCCGAGACCAACCTCGTGTACTGGGCGCTGAGCATGAGCGGCGCGGCGACGCTCGGGATGCTCACGATCTACGTCGGCAACGCGGCCGTCACGTGGCCTCACGTCCTCCCGACGGTCCGACAGCTGCTACCCGCCCAACCCCGGGTCGAGGGCTCGTGGGCGGCAGCGATCCCGACCGGGGCGAAGATCGTGGTGGCACTGATGCTCGCCACCGTGGCGGTGCTGGCCGTGCTCGCCACGTTCGCGGAGAGCGTGCTGCTCGACTTCGACGAGGCCGCGTACCGCGACTGGGACCTCCGCGAGGATCGCGATCGTTTCGGTCCGGACTGGCTGGTCTGGCTGGCTCGACCGCAGATCATCATCCCGCTGGCGATCGTCATCGGGCTGGGGACGGTTCGGTGCCGGGTCGTCGCGCTGGCGTTCCCGCTGGCGGTGGTCGCGGCCGGCGCCACCAACGTCTTCTTCGGGTGGACGGTCCGGCGCGAACGGCCGCCGTTCAGCGCCCACGTCGGCGCGGTGAGCTCCTTCCCCGGCGGTCACTTCATGCAGATGACGCTGCTCTTCGGCGTGATCCCCCTGGTCGCCTACATCGTCACGAGGAGACGGTGGGTCCAGGCCGTCGCTGGCGTCTTGTCGGCCGCGGCCCTCGCGCTGGTCCTCACGGATACGTTCATCACCGGTGGCCACTGGCCGAGCGACCAGCTCGCCGGGTTCCTCATCGGGGCGAGCCTGGTCGTGGTGATCTGGAGCCTGACCACGCCGGGTGCGCATCACGACAGCTGCTCGGACTGCCCGTCCCAGCTCGGGAGGAGTTGACGGTCTGATGACGTCCGGTCTCCGACCGGGACAGGTCCACGTGCACCACGGCCTGCTGGATGCGGGTCGTCGGGCAGCCACGATCCTCGCGCTGGTCGTGGTCGCGTGGCTGGCGCTCGACCAGCGCTACGGCTGGTTGCGTCACCGACCGGGCGGCGAAGCGTTCGACGTCGTGCAGCAGCCCGTGTTCATGGCGCTGTTCGCTCTGGGCGCGCTGCTGGCGTTGCGCTGGCGCCTCCTGGGGGGCACCCTCGCCGCCTTCACCTCCGCAGGGCTCGTCGTCTTCGCCGGTCGCCAGTTCGAGCCGCTCGACGCCGGGCTCGTGGTGGTCGGGTTCGCCGTGCCGGCCGTCATCTGGATCGTCGTCGGGCTGTTCGAGCTCCGCGACGAGCAGTTCCATCGGGATCCTGACGAACCGCCCCGTCAGCTCCTCCGGCGGCGGGACGTGCTCGGTGGCGGTGCGGCGCTGGGGGTGACCCTCCTCGCCGGTGCGGTCGTCGGCCGCTGGCTGTTCGACCGCCTGTACGGGCCGACCCACCCGTCCTCGACCGTTGCCGCGGTCCGGGGCTCGGCGACGCGCTGGGTCTGGTCGGGCGCCGTCACGTCGAGCTCCGCAGCGGTGACCTGTCGGCTGGAGGACGACGACCTGACCGAGGTGGCGCTGCTGGTCGCCCGGAGCGAGTCGCTGCGCGACGGCACGGTGCACGAGGCCCTCCTGCGTGACGAGGGACTCGTCCGCGTCGACCTCGACGGGCTGGACCCGGCGTCGGAGTACCACTACGCCTTCGTGGTGGAGGGCGAGGTCGATCGGACCCGCGTCGGCCGGTTCCGGACCCATCCGACCGGGCCGGCATCGCTCAACCTCCTCATCGGCTGCTGCGCGCGCACGGGTTCGAACGCCGCCGTCTTCGACACGATGCGATCGCTCGATCCGGACCTCGTGGTCTTCGACGGCGACTTCCACTACGCCGACATCACCCGGAACGACCAGCTCGCCTACCGGCGGGTGCTCGACCACACGCTGAGCCGGCCGGCGCAGGAGGCCTTGCTGATGCGCTACCCGGTCGCCTACGTGTGGGACGACCACGACTTCGGGGGACCTGACGCCTCGGTCGGCTCGCGGCCCGCGGCCATGGCCAGCTACCGCCGCTACGTGCCGCACCACCCGCTTGCGTCCGAGTCCTCCGCGGTCCACCAGTCGTTCTCGTTCGGACGGGTGCGGATCGTCCTGACCGACGCCAGGTCCGACCGACGTCCCCAGGACGGTGACGTCGCCGGCACGATGCTCGGCCCGGAGCAGAAGGCGTGGCTGCTCGACGAGCTCCTCGACGCCCGCGACTCCCATGCGCTCACCCTCTGGGTCAACCCGGTCCCGTGGATCGAGACGCCGTCAGTGGACGGAGACGGCTGGGGTGGGTTCGCCGCGGAGCGGGCCGAGATCGCTGCGTTCATCGCGGAGCACGACATCGCACCCTCGCTCGTGATGTTGAGCGGCGACGCCCACATGCTCGCGATCGACGATGGCTCGAACAGCGACTACTCGCCGGGCGGTGGCGCCGGCTTCCCGGTGTTCCATGCCGGGGCGCTCGATCGGCCCGGTTCGGTCAAGGGTGGTCCGTACAGCCATGGGACCTTCCCGGGAGGTGGCCAGTTCGGTCAGGTGACGGTCGACGACGACGGGGAGACCGTCGCCGTGACCCTGACCGGGCGGAACTGGCGCAACGAGATCGTGGTCGAGCACTCCCTCACGGTCTGACCTCAGCGTGCCGTCGCGTCGGCGAGCAGGCGGGCAGCCTCGCCGCTCAGGCACCCCACCGCGAACCCGCCCACGATGTCGAGGGGGAGGTGCGCACCGACGTACATGCGAGCCCATCCGGTCGCGGCGGCGAGGCAGAGCGCCGTGGCCCGCTCGGCTGGCGGTCGGCCTCGGGTCGACACGAGCGCGAGCGTGAGGGACACGGCGGCATGACCCGACGGGTAGCCGAGCCCGGACTGGGCGTGTCCGCGGACGCGGACCCCGTCGAGATGTTGGTCCGGTCGGCCGCGGCCGACGAGCGGCTTGAGCAGCTTGACGCCGCCCCAGACCCCCGTGCCGACCAGCGCCGTGATGGCCGCCTGACGCTCCCCGCCGGCACTGCGGCACCGCAGCGACGAGACGACGAGCACGGCGCCGAGCGAGCCCGACTGCATGATCGCCCAGACGGGGAGGTGCAGGCCCCCGGGCGCGTCGTTGGCCGAGCGGAAGACCCGCTCCTCGCGGGGGCCGACCGTGTGGCGCGAGGCGAACCGGGCGCTCGCCAAGCCTCCGGCGGCGGCGAGGGCTGCGGTCGCGAGCTGTGCCCGGCGGGGGCTCACAGCTCCTCGTCGATGAACGTCTCGCGGAGGATCTCGTTCACGTCGTCGCGCGAGAGGAGCAGCAGCGCGCCGCCCAGCTCCACCGCGAGCCCGGCCGGTGCGCCGTCATCGAAGTCGAAGCGCCAGCGGACGCACCCACCGTCGAACGTGTAGTAGCGGTCGGCCCGGAACCCGGGCGTCAGCCGCTCGATGTCCTCGAGCCGGTCGGCGCCGGGCTGGTCGGAGGGGATCGCGACCGCGTCGCCGAGCTCGCAGGACCGTGTGAAGTGGAGCACGGCCGCATCATCGCCCGCGCGGTCGGAGTCGAAGCGCACCCGGGTCCCGCCGTCGTCGATGCGCACGCCGTCGACCTCCCAGCCGGCGGGGAGGCGACGCACGCAGGGCACGAGCTCGGCGTCGGGCACGGACTGCGCGACGATCAGCCCGGACCCCTCGCGGTCGCAGTGCGGCGGGGGAAGCGTCTGCTCGACGGAGCAGGACGCACCGGCCAGCACGGCGACCGCGAGCGCGGCGAGGCGAGGGGCGGATCGTCGTGTCATCGCAGGCCGATGTCCCCGACGTTTCCCAGGAAGATGGCGGCGAGCACCGCCGTGACGAACGCGACCCACAGCGTCAGCGCGACGCGGCGGACCGTCCACCGCTGGATGGCCACCCGAGGCCGTGCGGGGGCCAACGCCCGGAACCGCTCGAGCAGCTCGCGGCCGTCGCTCCGGACCTCGGCGCGGAGCTGGGAGGGCAGCGTCACGCCCCGGGACGCGGCGAACGCCTCGGCGATCTCGTCGTCGCTGAACTGCAGGCGAGCACGCTCGTAGACGACCTCGGGCGAGCTCGACAGGGCGAGCACCAGCATCATGTTGGCGAGGTCGACGGCCTGGCGCCACGGCGACGGCCGGACCTGCGCGAAGGCCACGTCGATCAGGTGGACCTGCCCGTCGCGCACCATGACGTTCGCCGGCTTGATGTCCCGGTGTGCGAGCCCGGCGCCCCACAGCGAGCAGACGGCCCGGAGGCTCGCGTCGATCAGCGCCTCGGTCATCTCGGCCCGGTCGATCTCGACGGCACCGTCGAGGAACTGCGTGACCAGCAGGTACTCGTGCTCCGGGGTGATCTCGACGACGCCGAGGGGATCCATGGCCTCGACACCCGCTGCGGCCATCACCCTGAGCATGTAGTCCTCGTGCTGGATCAGCCGCCGGACCGACGTGAAGTGCTGCTCGTCCTCGAGCCGCCCGTACAGCAGCGTGCGGCCCAGCTTGTAGGACCGATCCGACCTGAGGTGGCTCCGGGCGTACAGCTTGGCGAACACCGCAGCGCCGTCGGTCTGCGTGATCTTGAGCGGTGTCGACCCGGCCGACCCCTCGAGGCCGACCGGCTCGATCTCCGCGACCTCGATGCCGAGCTGGTCCCGCAGCGCGCGACGGATCGCCTCGCCGCGGCGGCCGGTGACGTCGAGGTGGGCGGTCTTGCCGCCCCGATAGTGGATCGGGAAGACGGCCTCGGGCGCGGCGAGCCGGTAGAGCAGCAGCGTGAGCGCGACGCCGACGGTGGCGCCGGCGACCACGTCGGTCGGATGGTCGACGCCGACGTAGACCTGGGCGAAACCGAAGACGACGAGCACGGCCGTCGTGACGCCGATCCAGGCTCGGCGGGGTCGGCCGGTCGGGATCGTCGTGAGCCCACCCGCGACCAGTGCGGTGGTGAGCAGCGCCACCGGGCGGGATGGCTGGGCGAAGCCCTCCCACTCGCCGATCTGCGTGATGCCGAGCGGCCGCGGCCGCAGGATCTCCGACCCCACGAACGTCGAGACCGCCGCCACCGACGAGAGCGACGCGATCAGCAGGAGCACGTGCCGGATCCGCCTCGCGGCGAGGCCGACGGCGATGGTGATCCAGCCGACGACGGGGACCGCCCAGGTCGTGCCGATCCGGTTCGCCCACTCCATCGGCGGCGTGAGCCAGCCCGTGCGGCGCTCGACGATCGGGCCCATCAACCGCAGATCGAGCTCGGTGATCCAGATCGCCGGGTCGTCCGAGAGGAACACCCACACCCAGACGATCGCCCACATCACGAAGGCACCGAGCCAGGCGAACGCGACCCGGTTGAGCTCGCGGGGCAGCGGTGGCGGCTCGCCGGACGGTCGTCGGAGCCGTCCCTGCCGGGTGCCGGTGGGGGTGGAGGGGGACGTCATGGTCGATGCCACCGGTGGGAGACTCCGGGCGTGGTCGACCGGCGTGCGCTCGTCCTCGTCGTGGTCGCCGTCGCGCTGCTCGTGGGTGCGTGCGGCGACGACGAGGAGCCTGTGGACCGGTCGGCGCCGCCCGCCGGGTTGCGGGTCGCCAGCTTCGACTTCGGGGAGAGCGAGCTGCTGGCGGAGCTGTACGCACAGGGCGCCGAGCTGGTCGGCGTGCCGGTCGACCGGTTGGGGCCGGTCGGGCCGAGGGAGATCACCGCGCCGGCGCTGGAGCAGGGTCGGATCGATCTCGTTCCGGAGTACCTCGGCACGGCCTCGCTGTTCTTCGGCGTGGAGGAGGTCGCGCGCGATCCGCTCACGGCCCGGCTCGACCTGATCGACCGGTTGGAGCACCGCGGTCTCACCGCGCTCGGCCTCTCGAGAGCTCGCGACATCAACGTCGTCGTGGTCTCCGGCGACACCGCAGCCGAGCTCGGGTTGCGCTCCGTCAGCGACCTGGTCCCCGTCGCCGGGTCCCTCCGCTTCGGCGGCCCACCCGAGTGCCCGGAGCGGGACCTCTGCCTCCGTGGGCTCGAAGCGGCGTACGGGCTGGCGTTCGCCGAGTTCGTGCCGCAGCCGTCGCTCGCCTTCACCGCCGAGGCCCTCCGTCGCGACGAGATCGACGTCGGGCTGCTGTTCTCGACGGCCGGCGAGCTCGTGGACGGCGACCTGCTCGTCCTCCGCGATGACCGGGACCTCCAGCCGCCCGACCACGTCGTGCCGATCGTCCGGCTCGATGCGCTGGAGCGTTGGGGACCCGAGCTGGCCGAGATCGCTGACCTCATCTCCCGGACGATGACGACCGGTGAGCTCCGCTCGCTCAACCGGAGGGTCGCCGACGGCGACGACGTCGCCACGGTCGCGTCGCAGTGGCTGCTCACCGCCGTCGGCTCGGAGCCCGAGGGCGGCTGAACCTCCTGAGCTGACGGCGCCGGCGTAGCGGGCATGTCGTTCTCCGACGACGAGGTGGGCGGGCTCCGGTGTGGTGGAACGCCGAGCCTAGGTCGGTCCGACCGCTCGGACCGGGGCCTCCGTGGCCGGCGACCACTCCATGACCAGCGAGTAGCCGTGACCGGCCACGAGCGTCCGGCGGTACTCGACGTCTCGGCCGGCCGCCCGGCCGATCCGCTCGACCGAGAAGCCCGCCACCGGTCGGCGACCGAGCTCGAGCAGCTCGCGCTCGGCCGGTGACAACAGGACCGCGTCGACCCGCTCGGAACCGCCGTCGATGTGGACGCCGCACCGCTCGCGCAGCTCGGCGTAGAGCGCCGTGCGGGCGAAGTCGGCGTCGAGGAGCGGTGCCGCCAAGCTCGCGGGGAGCCAGCTGTGGTCGAGGGCCAGCGGCTCGGTACCGGCGCAGCGGAGGCGCGACAGGTGGACGAGCGGCTCCGTGGGCCCGAGCCCGAGCCGCCCGGCGATCGACTCGTCGGTCACCTCGCCGAGCTCGAGCACCTCACTCCGCTGCTCGAGTCCCTGCGACTCCACCAGCGAGAAGAGGCTGTAGATCGTGCCGACCGGTTGTTCGATCCGGGTGGTGACCACCGCGGTGCCGCGGCCGCGCTGGCGTTCCACGAGGCCGTCGGCCGTCAGGCGGGCGATCGCCTGCCGCACGGTCTGGCGGCTCACCGCGTAGCGCTCCACCAGCTCCGCATCGGTCGGGAATCGCTCCCCGAAGTCGCCCGCCACGAGCTGGGCCCGGAGCTGCTCCTCGAGCTGCGCCCACAGCGGGAGTGGGCTCGTCCGATCCAGGGTCATGTCGCACCCTAACTCGCTCGAGCAATTGTCCGTATCACCGTACAACTGCGGTGGTTGACGATGAGTACGAATGTACGTACATTTACCTCCATGGTCCGAACACCCCACCGACGCACGCCGGTCGACCACCTCGCCCGCGTCGTCCCGGTCCTCGACTGGGGCCGTCGCTACGACCGCGGCGATCTCCGGAGCGACCTGCTGGCGGGACTGACGGTCGGGGCCATGCTCGTCCCGCAGGGCATGGCGTACGCCCTCCTCGCCGGCCTGCCGCCGGAGATCGGCCTGTACGCCGCCATCGTGCCCGTCCTCGTGTACGCCGTGTTGGGCACGTCCCGCCAGCTCGCCGTCGGACCGGTCGCGATCGTGAGCCTCTTGACGGCGTCGGCGCTGGGCGAGTTGGCGGAGGAGGGGAGCGCCGACTACCTGGTCGCTGCCTCGACGCTGGCCGTGCTGGTGGGCGGGATCCATCTGCTGATCGGAGGGCTCCGGCTCGGCTTCCTGGTGAACTTCCTGTCGCACGCCGTGCTCGTCGGGTTCACCGCGGGAGCGGCGGTGATCATCGGGTTCTCGCAGCTCAAGCACCTCCTCGGCATCAGCACCGAGCGGACCGAGCGCTTCGACGAGACGGTCAGGGAGTACGCGACCGGGCTCGGCGACACGCACGGGCTCACGCTGGCCGTCGGCGTCCTCGCCGTGGGGCTGCTGCTGGTCATGAAGCGCCGCCTCCCGACGCTGCCCGCTGCGCTCATCGTCGTCGCGGTGACCACCGCGATGTCGGTGATCTTCGACCTCGGCGACCGGGGCGTGGCCGTGGTCGGCGACATCCCCGGCGACCTGCCCTCCCTCTCGTTCCCCGACCTCGGGGGCGGCCTGGTCGGCGACCTGCTCCCCACGGCGCTGGTCATCACCGTGGTCGGGTTCCTCGAGTCGATCGCGATCGCCAAGGTCTACGCCCGGCGCAACCGCTACCGGATCGAGGCCAACCAGGAGCTCGTCGCGCTGGGCGCCGCCAACGTCGCCGGTGGGGCGTTCGGCGCCTACCCCGTCACCGGAGGCTTCTCGCGCACCGCGGTGAACGCATCGGCCGGTGCCCGCACCCCGCTGGCGTCGATCGTGACGGCGCTCCTCGTCCTGGCGACGGTCGTCCTCCTCACGCCGGCCTTCACCGAGCTGCCGAAGGCGACGCTCGGTGCGGTCGTCGTCGTGGCGGTCGCCGGGCTGGTCGACGTCGCCGAGCTGCGCCACATGGCCGCCGTGGATCGGGCGGACCTCCTGGTGGCCGTGGTGTCGTTCGGCGCCACCCTCGCGATCGGCATCGAGCTGGGCATCGGTGTCGCGATCGCCTTCTCGGTCCTCGTGTTGCTGTACCGCCAGGCCCGGCCGCACACCGCGGTGCTGGGTCGCCTGCCGGGCACCGACGTCTTCCGCAACATCGACCGCTTCCCCGAGGTCGAGACGAGCCCCTCCGCGGTGGTGCTCCGGGTCGACAGCTCGCTGAACTTCATGAACTCGACGTTCCTCCGGCCCCGTGTCGACCGTCTGCTGCGCGATCACGCGGCGGCGCGAATCGTCGTCCTCGACTGCAGCGGGGTGAATCGGCTGGACGCGTCGGCCGAGCAGGCGCTGACCGAGCTGCTGGAGGAGCTCGACGGTCGGAGCATCGAGCTGCACCTCACGAACCTGAAGGGGCCCGTGCGCGACGCCTTGATCGGCGGCGGTCTCTGGCGGCGTCTCGGTGATCGCCTCCACGCCACCAACGCCGAGGCCCTCGCCCGGCTCGACGTCGAGGAGCGGCCGGACGAACCGCGGCCGACCTCGATCGATCGGCGCCCGACCGGCGTCGACGAACGGGGCTGAGGCCACACCGTCGCCGCCCGCGGTCGGGCGCCGGCTCGGCGACCTTCAGCGGTCGAAGCCCGCGACGTGAACGGCGAACTCCGCACCGAGGCCCATCTGCCCGGCGGCCTGCTGCAACTCGTCGGGCACCTCACCCAGGAAGAAGAACGGACCCGGCGTCGCGATGGCGAGCAGGTCACCGAAGTGCCCGGCCGCCGTCGTGCCGAGGTGGAACCCGACCGCGCCGGCGTCGGCGAACTCGTCGCGGACGTAGAGCGCGTTCTCCTCCTTCGACACGTAGACGTGCACGGTCTCGGCGCCGGGCTCGTCCCGCTCCATCTGGTCGGTGACCGAGGAGTAGATCGCGGCGAGCTCGTCGAGCTTCCCGGGCTGGGCGGTCCACTTGTAGACGACGGTGACGTGGTCGGGGTTCATGGCGTGCTCCCTTGGGTAACTGATCGATTACTTGTGACATAAGTAATCAGACGGTTACCCTGAGGTCAAGCGATTCCTCGGGAGAGATCTCATGGCAGGGGTGAAGCGGTACGACCGCATCGAGCTGCTCGACCGCGCGATCGAGCTCTTCCGTCGGCAGGGGTTCAACGGCACCGGCACCGCCGAGCTCGTGGCCGCGCTGGGGGTGAACCGCAAGAGCATGTACGCCGAGTTCGGCTCCAAGCAGGAGCTGTTCGAAGCGGCGCTCGAGCGATACAGCGAGCACCACCTGACCAACGTCCTCGGGCCCGTCGAGGCCCCCGACGCCGGTCCCGACGCCATCCTCGGCGCGTTCGCCGGCTACGCCGATGCGAGCGACGGGTGGGCGCAGGGCCGCGGCTGCCTGCTGTGCAACACCGCGGTCGAGCGCGGCGCACTCGACCCCGGCGCCGGCCGTCACGTCGCGGCGTATCTCGAACGCCTCACCA
Organism: Actinomycetota bacterium; assembly: GCA_039818945.1. GTDB lineage: Bacteria > Actinomycetota > Acidimicrobiia > Acidimicrobiales > Poriferisodalaceae > JBCBSZ01. The sequence continues at coordinate 124,803 of JBCBSZ010000001.1, read as the reverse complement.
ACGCGTTCGCCCACGCACTCGGCAACGGTGTGCGCACCGGCGAGGTCGACGCCGACGCCGACATCGACGCCCTCGCCGCCTACTTCACCATGGCGCTGATCGGGGTCGCTGCCTGCATCCGGGCCGAAGCACCGTCGCACCAGGTCAAGGCGGCCTGCGCCGTCGCGACCGGCATCCTCGACGACCTGCGCCCGGCGACGACCGACTGAGAGGGGTCGGCGACCAGACCACGAGTGGCGCCGTCCGCGTCGAAGGTCAGCCGTTCGAGTGAGCCGATGGTCGGCCGGTCAGCGGATGTGCGCCGACCGGCGCGGGCTCATGGTGAGGGGGACCGAACCCTTCGCCCACGGAGCAGTCTCATGTCCTCCGCCGCTCACCGCAGCAGCACGATCCTGTGGCGCCTCGCCGCCGCGACCTCGCTCGCGCTCCTCGTCGCAGCCTGCTCCTCGAGCGGGACCGCCGACCCGGCGCCGTCGAGCACGACGGTCGACACGTCGACGACCGTCGTCGAGACCCCGGCACCATCGCCGTCGACCCACCCGCTGCTCGCCCCGAGCCCGACCACCCATCTCGGGCTCTCCTGGTTCAGCCCGGCGGAGCCCGCAGCGGCGCGGTCGGTCGACGAGCGTTGGGCCGAGGCCCAGGCCGCCTCGACGGTCGGCAGGGTCCTCGTCGACTGGGTCGAGTTGGAGCCGCAGCGAGGCGACCATCGAGCCGACCTCCTCGACGAGGCCCTCGGTGAGCTGACCGACGCCGGCCTCGCACCGATGGTGACGATCGCGGCGGTCGATGTCTCGGGGACGCCGTTCCCCGAGTGGCTCGGTGGGTTCGATCCCCGTGATGCGGCCGAGGCGTACGTGGAGATGATCGCGGCGATGCTCCCCACGCTCCGCGCCCACGGCGTCTGGCTCCTGGCGATCGCCAACGAGCCGCCGCTGGCCGATGGCGAGCTCGACGTCGACGACTTCGCATCGTTCGTCGAACGCGTCGAGGCCGGGGCGCAGCGGCTCGCGCCCGATCTGGCGGTGACGTTCACGTTCGCCGGGGGTGACCCCTTCCTCCCCGAGCCCGCCATCGACCGCATGATCGAGACCGTCGACGCGTTCAGCGTCAACCACTACTGCCTCGGAGGCGACCTCCGGCGCCTGCCGTTGGAGGAGGCGACCGCGCAGATCGACCGACTCGTCGAACGCGCCGGCGACCTGCCCGTCGTCTTCCAGGAGCTCGGCTGCCCCGCCGGCGAGGCGAATGGATCCTCCGACGCCGATCAGCTCGCCTGGTTCGAGGTCGCGTTCGAACACCTCGACTCGATCGAGCGGGTCCGTGCTGCGTTCGTCTTCGAGTTCCTCGATTGGTCGCCCGCGGTCTTCGAGCTCGACTACGGCTCCACCCTCGAAGGGCTCACCGAGGAGGTGGGCCCCGACTTCGTCGAGCGCTTCGAGACCTGGTTGCTGACCGCCGGACTGGTCCGGTCCGACGGCTCGGCCCGGCCGGCCTTCGAGCTCTTCCTCGAGCAGGCCGGGGCCTGAAGCGCTCGCCGGGCCTCGCGGCCCCGATCGGCGGCCGCCTTCGGAAGCTCCGGCCCCGGTCTGCTAGGCCAGGGGCCGGCGCGGGCACGGGGGCCCGCCGATCGGGGGAGCAGCGGAGATGGGGTACCCGAAGCACGTCAACCACGAGCTCAGCCCGATGGCGTGTCCCGTCGGTCTCGACGACGTCGACCTGTTCGGCGAGGGTGCGCAGGAGCACTGGTACGAGGCCTACGAGATCCTCCACCGCGACGCACCGGTCCTGCGGATCGAGGGCGGTGGCTACGCCGAGGGCGCCGACGCGTTCGTGCTCACCAAGCACGCCGACATCAGCCTCGTCGTCAAGGACCCGGAGCGCTTCCCGACCATGACGACCACCCGCCTCGGCGCGCTGGTCGAGCAGGGCCTGACCCCGGAGGAGGTGTACGCCACGCACCACAACCTCATGCAGGCGTCGATGCTGTCGCTGCGCCCCACGCAGCAGCTCTACTTCCAGCACCGGCGCGAGCTGACCGACCCCTGGGTCGGGCCCGGTGCGCTCCGCCACCGCGAGATGATCACCGCGCACGCCAACGACCTGCTCGACGCGTGGATCGACGACGGTGAGGTCGAGTTCGTCGGCCGCTTCGCCCGACCGCTGCCCCAGCGCGTGATGGCGAGCATCCTCGGCTTCCCGCAGGAGGACATCCCCCGCCTCGCCGCCTGGGGTGACGCCGCCGTCACCCCGTTCGTGCACGGCGACGGACTGCAGCACACGCTCGAGCCCGACCAGACCGAGGACATGCTCGCCCGCCTCGACGGCTTCCAGGACTACATCTACGAGCACGTCGAGGCGAAGCGGGCCGTTCCGCAGGACGACATGGTCAGCTTCCTGTGCGATGCCCACTACGAAGCGCTCGACCGGAAGCTCACCGACCTCGAGATCGCCGGCATCGTCCACGCCATGATCCTCGGCGGCCTCGAGACGACCCAGTACGCGCTCGAGGAGCAGGCCCAGCTGCTCTGCGAGCGGCCCGGCCTCTTCGAGCAGCTGCGCCAGGACCGCTCGCACCTGCGGGCCTTCACCGAGGAGGCGATGCGGATGCGTTCGCCCACCCACGGGCTCTCGACCCGCATGACGTCGCGGGACGAGGTCTTCCAGGGCGTCGAGGTCCCGGCCGGTTCGCTGCTGCACCTCCGGTTCGGCGCTGCGAACGTCGACGAGGAGGAGTTCGAGTGCCCCTTCGACCTCGACCTCGACCGGAAGGGCGTCACCCGGCACGTCACGTTCTCGGCCGGGCCGCGGGTGTGCCCCGGTGCCACGCTCTCACGCCTCGAGCAGCAGATCGCCTGGGGTGTGCTGTGCGATCGGATCGAGTCGATCGAGTACGGCGAGAGCAACGACTGGCTCCACCAGCCCGGGATCATGCTCGGCACGTTGCGTCTCGACCTGTGCTTCCGGAAGGCCGACCCGCCGATGTGGCTGGGCACCGGACGGTCCTGACACCCCGCCGCCGGCCGTCCCGGCGGTTGTGCCGCGGTTGCACGAGCGGTGCGCGTCCGTCATTCAATCGGGCGGCCGGACCTGCCGTAGTCCAGGTCATCACGCACACGGCGCGGCTCAGGGAGCCGGCCCACGAGAGGACCGACATCATGAAGGCTCGCATCTACACCCTCGCCATCCTCGCTGCCACGATCAGCTCCGTCGCCGCTCCTGCCAAGTGGTTCTGAGCTCCTCCGGGAGCTCGTGAGAACCATCTGCCGGAGCGACGAAAGGAGAGGTCGTGCGCCACATCCGAGCGCTGACCCACGGCCACCTCGCGACCACGGTGTCACTCGTGATCGCGGCGTACGTGGTCGCTGCACCACAGAAGTGGTGTTGAGGAACCGACCTTGACGAAGCGGGCGCCTCGGCGTCCACTTCGTCGCGCTCACAGCACCGGCGGCCGCCGGACCCTCGCGGCGCTGCCGACCGCCGCCCCGCCCTCCGGGTCCTCCTCGTCGGGGCGCCGCGCCTGGGTGTGCACGACGACGCCGACCCCGATCACCAGCACCACGTCGCCGATGCTGAACACGTTGGCGAGGGGGAGCGGTTCGGGGATCGCCAGGAAGTCGCCGAGGAACACGAGCCGGGCATCGTCGACCAGCCCGGAGTTCCGGAACTCGTCGTCGGTCGCCTCCTCGGCGCCGGCGGTCTCGAGCGCCCACTCCGTCGTGGGCATCACCCCGCCGTTCGCGACGATCGCGACGAAGTTCATGAAGCCGCCCAGCACGATCAGCCACAGGCCGCGAACGTGCAGGTTCAGCCACATGAAGGCGAACGCGGCCACGTAGGTGATCACGTGCAGGATCGCCCCCGGGGTGCCTGCGAGCTGCGTGGCGAAGACGTCGGTGACGAGCACCTGACCGACGAACGTCACCGCGATCAGCCACGGCATGCGCAGGCGGATCGCCGCGACACGGCGCAGGTCTCCCCCGGTGAGCGGCACGGCGGCCACGACGACGACGAAGGCGAACAGGACGATCACGTCGTGCTGCTCCTCGTCTGCGGCGCGTCGGACACCGCCCTCGCCGTCAGGAGCTCGACCACGCCGTCGGCCGGCCCCGGCCGGGCGATGCCGTAGCCCTGCGCCGCATCGCAGCCCAGCTCGGCGAGCAGGTGCAGGGTCTCCTCGTCCTCGACACCCTCCGCCAGGATGCTCAGCCCGAGGTCGTGGGAGAGCTGCACCATCGCCCTGACGATGTACATGTCGCCGACGTTCCGGGCGAGGTTGGTCACGTAGGTGCGGTCGAGCTTGATCCGATCGATCGGCATGTTGCGGAGGACGGTCAGCGAGCTGTAGCCCGTGCCGAAGTCGTCCAGCGCGATCGTGACGCCCATCTCCCGGAGCTGCTGCAGGACGAGGCTGGCTCGGGGGAGATCCGACATCAGCATGTGCTCGGTGATCTCGATCTCGATGCGCTCGGGGCTGACGCCGGCCTCGGCGATGCAGAGTCGCATCACCTTCACGAACGCCGGGTCCTGGATGTTGCGAGCCGAGACGTTGACCGCCGTGACGAGGTCGTGTCCGGCGTCCGCCCACGCCGCGGCGTGCCCGAGCGAGGTGCGCAGCACGAAGTCCGTCAGGAGATCGATCGCCTGGGTGCCCTCGGCCACGCTCACGAAGCGGGCCGGAGGCACGTGCCCGAGCTGCGGGTGGATCCAGCGCACGAGCGCCTCGGCGCCCGTGACCCTCCCGTCCTGCAGCGAGACCTGCGGCTGGAAGTGCACGAACAGCTCGGACCGCTCGATCGCGGCGGGGAGCTCGGCCAGCAGCGTCATCCGACCCGCGCCGGCGATGGCGTCGCGGTCGTCGACGAGCCGGACGCCTCCGCCGGTCGTCTTGGCCTGGTACATCGCGACGTCGGCGAAGTCAACGAGCTCGGCGACGTCGTCGGCATGGTCGGGGTAGACCGCCACGCCGACCGATGCGCCGATGTCGAGCGCCACCCCCTCGATGTCCATGGGCTGGACGAGCAGCTCGGAGATCTCGGCGGCGCGGCGCACGGCGTCGTCGATGTCCTCGATGTCGACGAGGAGCAGGAGGAACTCGTCGCCGCCCAGGCGGGCGGCGACGCCGTCGCCGGTCGCACCGCTCAACCGCTCAGCCGTCGCGCACAACACGAGGTCGCCGACGTGGTGTCCGAGCCGGTCGTTGATGGCCTTGAACCCGTTCAGATCGATGTAGACGACCGCCATGCGGGCGTCGGCTCCGGCCCCGCCGACCACCATCGCGGCGTGCTCGTAGAAGTGCCGCCGGTTCGGCAGGTCGGTCAGGAGGTCGTGCATCGACTCGTGGCGGTGGGCCATCGCGAGCCGGGTGCTGACGTAGATCATCCACACCGTGAAGAGCAGCAGCGCGATGAACAGCGGGTCGTGGTCGGCGACGACGACGAAGATCGGGGCGAGCGCGATCAGGAGCCCGTCGAGCGTGAGGTTGAACCCGACCGTCTGCCGTGCGACGTCGCGCAGCGACACGTGGCTGCTGAAGGCGATCGCGCCCGAGAGGAGCAGGCTGTTGAGCAGGATCGCGATGCCCCCGCCGACCATGATCGCCAGCGCCCACCGCAGCGATCGGTCCTCGGCGTGGGTCGCCGTCGCCAGCCAGTCGATCGCGAAGCCGGCGAACGCGACGCACAGGGTGAGCTGCGAGCCGTTGAACAGCACCCGGTTGAGCGGCTTGCGCTGGACGACGTCGGCGCCCGCCGCGACGACGAAGGTGATCGCGAGCGCGGGGCCGAGCGGCGCGTAGACGAGCACGACCATCCAGAACGTCCAGGAGGCCGTGATCTCGCTGCCGCCGTCGTTCACGAAGAGGTAGGGGAGCGGGCGGAGCTCGGTCGCCACGGCGAGGCCGACGAAGACGACGAAGAGCAGCGGGTCGGCGCCGAGCGGCTCGTCGAGGTCGAGGTCGCCGAAGGCCACGGCGGTCGCGGTCACCGCCGATGCGAGGAGCAGCGTGATGTACGCGTTGATCTTCGACACCGCCCGCCCATCTGCTCGGTCCGACCTCTCCATCGACCGTCCCGCACAGGTCGTGAGCGATGCACGGGGGGTCGGGCGTAGGGTCCGGGCATGCGCTTCGGGATCGTCTTCGCCAACACCGGACCCTTCGCCGAGCCGGCCGAGGCCGCCGCCATGGCCCGGGCCGCCGAGGCGGCCGGCTTCGACACCCTCTGGACCGTCGAGCACGTGGTCGTGCCCGCCGGCTACGAGTCGGCCTACCCGTACTCGCCGACGGGCAAGATGCCCGGTCAGGAGAACGCCCCGATCCCCGATCCGGTGGTGTGGCTGGCGTACCTGGCCGGCGTCACGTCGACGATCCGGCTCGCGACCGGGGTGATGATCCTCCCGCAGCGCAACCCGGTGGTGTTCGCCAAGGAGGTCGCCACGCTCGACCAGCTGTCCGGCGGGCGGGTCGAGCTCGGCATCGGGGTCGGCTGGCTCGAGGAGGAGTTCGACGCCATCGGGGTGCCGTTCCGCGAGCGGGGGCGGATGACCGACGAGCACACCCACGCCATGCGGGCGCTGTGGAGCGAGGACCAGGCGTCCTACGACGGTGAGTTCGTGTCGTTCACCAACTGCATCCAGGAGCCGTCGCCGGTGAACGGCACGATCCCCATCCACGTCGGCGGGCACACCGTGCCGGCGGCGAAGCGGGCGGGTCGGCTCGGCGACGGGTTCTTCCCGGCGTCGGGCACCCACGAGCAGCTGGCCGAGCTGTTCGAGGTGGTACGCCGGACCGCTGACGAACACGGCCGCGATGCCGACGCGATCGAGATCACCTCCGGTGGCAACGGCGTCGTCGGGCCGCAGTCGCTCGGCGAGATCGAGGCGCTCGCGGCGATGGGTGTCGACCGGGTGGTCGTGCCGGCCTTCCTCTTCTACCGCGACGCCGAGGAGACGCTCGCTCGGTTCGGCGACGAGGTCATCTCGCAGGTCGCCTGATCAGGGCGAGCCCGGTGGCGGGCGAAGGTCGCCCTGCCAGCCGTCGCGGTGAACGACCTGGTCGTAGGGCACCCGGTTGACGGGGCCGAAGTTCCGCTCGGGCCAGCCCATCGGGATCATGCAGCCGATGTGGACGTCGTCGGGGATCGCCAGGGTCTCGCGGATCACCGGCTCGGCGACGCCCTGGAACGTGGTGAAGACCGTGCCCAGGCCGAGCGCCCGCGCGGCGACGATCAGGTTCTGGGCCGCCGGGTAGATCGACGACCACACGAACGACTCCCGCGGGGCGCCGTACGGGTAGATCGCCCGGCCACAGACGAAGATCAACACCGGGCACGTCGCCAGGGTCTCGACGAGGTGACCGGTGCCGTCGAGCATGAGCCGGTGCGTCCGGTCGGGCCGCTCCATCGCAGCGACGCGATCGGCCATCACCGCGGCGATCGCCTCGGCGATCGGTTCCTTCTTCGCCGGGTCGGTGACCACGACGATGTCACGGCCCTGGGAGTTGCCCGGGCTCGGCGCCCAGGTGGCGGCGGTGACGACCTGCTCGATGAGCTCGTCTTCCACGGGATCGGGCCTCAGGTACCGCATCGCCCGGCAGGTGCTCATCGCCTCGAAGACGTCCATGGCACGAGCATGCGTCACGGCGGCCCTCGTGCGCACGGACGTCGCCCCGGCGGGCCCTTCACGGCCCGGCCCGGCCGCAGTAGCGTCGGCGCGGACGCGGCCGCCCCCCGACGTGTCGACGGGAGTGCGACGTCCGGGAGGGGTGGGTCATGCAGGTCGAGCTGAGGTACGGGACCGACGGCATCAAGGTCGAGTGTCCCGAGACGCCCAACTTCCGGGGGGTGCTGCGCCCCGGCGCGGCGGCACCGCTCGCCGATCCGGAGGCGGAGCTCGCCCGGGTGCTCGACCGGCCCATCGACAGCGATCCGCTCACCGAGATCGCCCGGGGTCGAGGCGACGCCGTGATCGTCATCAGCGACGTCACCCGGCCGGTCCCCAACACCCTCCTGCTCCCCGGCATCCTGGCCCGGCTCGAAGCCGCCGGGCTGCCCGCCGAGGCGATCACGATCCTGGTCGCCACCGGCATCCACCGGCCGACCGATCCGGCGGAGCTGGTCGGGCTCGTCGGCGGTGAGATCGCCGAGCGCTACCGAGTCGTCGACCACCTCTCCAAGGAGCAGGACGACATGGTGCTGGTCGGCGAGATCGCCGACGGGGTGCCGGCGTACGTGAACCGCCGCTACGTCGAGGCCGACCTGAAGATCCTCACCGGGTTCATCGAGCCGCACATGTGGGCCGGCTACTCCGGCGGACGGAAGTCGATCCTGCCGGGCATCTCGGCAGCCGAGACCCTCACCTACATGCACGGGCCCGAGATGGTCGCCCACCCGATGACGGCATACGGCGTGCTCGACGGCAACCCGTTCCACGAGGCGGGCCTGGAGGTCATGGCCAAGGTCGGGGCAGACTTCATCGTGAACGTCACGCTCGACACCGAGAAGCGGGTCACCGGCATCTACGCCGGCGATCCGGTCACCGCGCACCTGCGGGGCGTCGACGCGCTCGCCGAGCACTGCCTCGAGGTCCTGGACGAGCCGCTGGACTTCGTCGTGACCACCAACTCGGGCGCGCCGCTCGACCTCAACCTGTACCAGACGTCCAAGGGGCTCTCCGGGGTGGCGGGGGCGACCCGGGAGGGTGGGGTCATCCTGATCGCGAGCGAGTGCCGCGAGGGGTTCGGCAGCGACGAGTACCGCGAGGTGTTCGAGCATGCGACCACGCCGCAGGAGTTCATCGACCGGATCATGGCCGGCGAGTTCTTCGTCCTCGACCAGTGGTGCGCGCAGGAGACCTACCAGGTCCGCCTGAAGAACGAGATCTGGATCCACACCGAGGGCATCGACGACGACACCCTCGAGCGCCTGCACTTCCGGCCGGTGGCCGACCTCGACGCCGCGATCGAGGAGCTCCTCGACCGCTTCGGACGCGACGCCCGGTGGGCGGTCGTGCCGGACGGTCCGCTGCTGATCCTCCGCGTCGACGACTGAAGGGCCGGCGCTCGCGTCGCGGGGCGAGGGCGGTACGGTCACCGGCCGGGACAGGGGGACCCACCGATGACCGACGACTTCGACTTCTTCTCGCCGTCGTTCCGAACCGATCCGCACGCCGAGTACGCCCGGCTGCGGGAGCGGTGCCCGGTGGCGCACGCCGGCGAGCCGTACGACTGGTGGGCGGTGACGCGCGCCGACGACGTCGCCCAGATGCTGCGGCGCTACAAGCTGTGGAGCAGCGAGCACGGTCCCGGCCTCGCCTACGCCGGCGGGGGCGTGCTCGTGAGCGTCGACCCGCCCCAGCACACCTCCGACCGCCGTCTCGTGCAGCGGGCCTTCAGCGCCGAGGCGCTCGAGGCGCTCGAGCCCGACATCCGCCGACTCGTCCACGACGAGATGGACGCCTGGATCGAGCGCGGCGAGGGCGACCTGATGGAGCTCCTCGCCATGCCGGTCCCGCTGATCGTGATCGCCTGGCTCCTCGGACTCGACGTCGACTACTGCCGCGAGATCCGCCCGCGTGCGGACGCCGTGATCGCCCGGCACGCCGACGAGCAGTCGGCTCGGCCCGGTCGCCGCGACCCCGACCGGGAGGAGGAGACCGCCTACTTCCTGCGCATGATCGCCGAGCGGCGTCGGCTCGCGGCCGACGGCGAGCCCCTCCCGGACGACACGCTCACGGCGCTGCTCACCGCCGAGCTCGACGGTCGGGTGCTGAGCGACGTCGAGGTGCTGGGCTTCATGGGCTTCCTGTTCATCGCGGGGAGCCAGACCACCACCCAGCTGATCGGCAACCTCGTGTGGCGGCTCCTCCAGCGCCCGGACCAGCTGGCCCTCGTCCGCCAGGACCGAGACCTCGTCGCCAACGCGGTGGAGGAGAGCCTGCGCTACGACGCACCGGTCCACGGGCTCTTCCGCACCAACACCGAGGAGACCGAGCTGCAGGGCCAGACGATCCCGGAGGGGTCCAAGGTGATGTGCAGCTTCTTCTCGGCGAACCTCGACCCCGACCTGTGGGACGAGCCGGAGCGGTTCGACGTCACGCGCGATCTGGACGGGCTGAAGAAGCACTTCGCGTTCGGCAAGGGCATCCACTACTGCATGGGGGCGCCGCTGAGTCGGATCGAGGCGGCGGTCGCGCTCGACGCGATCCTCGACCGACTCCCGAACCTCCGCCTCACCGGCGAGCCGGCGTTCATCTCCGCGCCGGTGCTGCACGGCGTCGAGTCCCTCCCCGTCGCCTGGGACGCCCCGTGAGGTACCCGAACGTCTTCCAGCTCCAGCACATCGCCGGCTGCACGATCCCCAACCGCATCGTGCGCACCGCCCACTCGACCGGCACCCTCGGCGACGACCTGATCGCCTATCACGAGGCCCGGGCGGAGGGCGGCATCGGGCTGGCGATCATCGAGATCGCCGGCGTGACCACCGACTCGCCGACCGGCATCCCGGTCCACTCCGACCGCGTCCTGCCGTGGTTCGAGGAGCTCTCGTCGCGGCTGCACGCCCACGGGACGAAGGTCTTCCAGCAGCTCTGGCACGGCGGCATCACGCTCACGCGCGGCGGCGGCCCGGTCGGGCCCAGCCCGATCCCGAACGCCATGGTCGGCATCACGCCGCGGGTGCTCACGGTCGGCGAGATCGCGGACCTGGTCGAGGCCTTCGCGGCAGCTGCGCGCCGGGTCGAGGCCGGCGGGCTCGACGGGGTCGAGCTCCACGCCGCCCATGGGTACCTGCTCGGCTCGTTCCTGTCGCCGGCGACCAACCAGCGCGACGACGACTACGGCGGCTCGCTGGAGAACCGGGTCCGCTTCACCAGGGAGGTGCTGCAGGCGATCCGGTCGGAGGTGTCAGCCGGCTTCCCGGTCGGCATCCGCATCTCGGGCGACGAGTTCATCGAGGGCGGCATCGACCACGCAGAGGCCGAGAGCATCGCCCGCGCGCTCGAGCCCGACCTCGACTTCCTCGACGTGTCGATGGGGACCTACTGGCGGTTCCACAAGTTCCTGTCGACGCTCGACGACCCGCTCGGCTACGAGCTCGACACCAGCGAGCACGTCACGAAGGTCGTCGACGTGCCCACGATCGTGACCGGGCGGATCATGACGCTCGACCACGCCGACCACATCGTCGGCTCCGGGATGGCCGACATGGTCTCGATGGTGCGGGCGATGATCGCCGATCCCCGCCTCGTCGCGAAGGCCCGCCACGGCCGCGAGGACGAGATCCGGCCGTGCATCGGCACGTCGATGGGGTGCGTGGCGCAGCTGATGACCACCGGACGCATCCAGTGCGTCGTGAACGTGGCCGCGGGGGCCGAGACGACGGTCCCGTTCGAGACGCCGGGACCGGCCGACGTGACGAAGCGGGTGCTCGTCGTCGGCGGAGGGCCGGCCGGGCTGGAGGCGGCCCGCACCGCCGCGCTGCGGGGCCACGAGGTCGAGCTCTACGAGCTGACCGGCCACCTCGGCGGTCAGGTGCGCATGGCCGCGTCCGTTCCGCCCCGGTCGGACCTGGAGGCGCTCACCCGTTGGCTCGCCGACGAGATCGACCGGCTCGGCGTGCGGGTGCACCTGCGGACGCCGGTTGATCCCGACCTGATCAGGGAGGCGTCGCCCGACGAGGTCGTCATCGCCACGGGGTCGACACCCAAGGCGCCCGGCTTCCAGCTGTCCTCGCCGTCGAGGGCGGTGCCGGGAGCGGACCTGCCCCACGTCTCGACCAGCTGGCAGGTGCTCGGCTTCGGCGGTCGGGCGCAGGTCGGCTCCACCGCGGTCGTGTACGACGACACCGGCACCTTCGAGGCCGTGTCGGTCGCCGACCGGCTGCTCGCCGAGGGCTGCGACGTGACCATCATCGGTCGCCACGAGCAGCTCGGCGCGATGATCCCGTACCCACCCGCCACCGTGGCGGCCAGCCGCGAGCGACTGTTCGACGAGGGGGTGACGTTCGTGCCCGCGATGTCGTTGCGGCGCATCACCGAGACCGAGGTGATCGCCGCCGGGCTCGGGCGCGGACGCGAGCGCAGCTACGCCGCGGACACCGTCTGCATCGTCACGTACCACGACCGCAACGATGAGCTGGCGGCCCACCTCGACGGCGGGCCCTTCGGCGTCCACGTCGTCGGCAACGCCGTGGGTACCGACACGATCCAGGCCGCCGTCAGGAGCGGGGCGACGGTGGCGCGCGCCCTCTGAGCGGAGCGGGCGCTCAGAACGGGAGGTCGGCGCCGGTCAGCTCGACCGATCGCTCCCACAGGCGTCGTGCGGCGGCCTCGTCGCGAGCGCAGGCGTGGATCTTCGCCGGGCCCGGGTCGCCGCGGAACTCCTGGAAGCCCTGGGGACCGAGGTAGTCGCCACCGCTCACGTCGGGGTCGATGGCGGCGACGAGCGTCGGGAGCGACGCCACGTCGGGGTCGTGCGACATGAACGGGCCGATGGTGTAGCGCACCGCGAGGACGAGCGCCTTCGGCAGCGCTCGGCCCAGCTCGGTCTCGGACACGCCCGGGTGCGACGCCGCCGACACGATCTCCTTGCCCGCCGCTCGGAGCCGGCGGTCCAGCTCGAGCGTGAACATCAGGCAGGCGAGCTTGGTCTGCTGGTAGGCGCCCTGACGGCTGTACTTCCGCTCCCAGTGGAGGTCGTCGAAGTTGATCCGCTTGGCGCCCTGGGCGTGGGCGAGGCTCGACAGCGTCACGATCCGCGACGCCGGGGTGTCGGGCAGCAGGTCGACGAGCGACATCGTGAGCAGGAAGTGGCCCCAGTAGTTGGCGGCCATCTGCCCCTCGAACCCGTCCTCGGTCTGCTCGTAGGGCGTCATCATGATGCCGGCGTTGTTGACGAGCAGATCGAGGGAGTCGTGGCGCTCCCGGAAGGTCGCGGCGGCGGACCGCACGGCCTCGAGCGAGCCGAGGTCGAGCAGGAGCAGCTCGAGGTCGGCGTCGGGGACCTCGGCCCGGATGCGTCGCATCGCGTCCTCGGCCCGGGACTCGCTTCGACACGCCATGACGACCTTCGCGCCCTTGGCGGCGAGGTCCTTCGCGTTGTGGAACCCGAGGCCCGTGTTGGCGCCGGTGATCAGCGCGACTCGGCCCTCCTGACCCGGCAGCCGGTCGACGTCGTACCCCATGTCCGTGCCTCCTCCGACTCGTGCCATAATCATAGTCATGGTTATGGTCGACTCGACCGAGTCGGAGCTCCGATGGGTCCGTCGTGCCGAATCGACCAGGGGCGGGCGGACCAAGGCAGCGCTGCTCGACGCGGCCGAGGAGCGCTTCGCCGAGCTGGGGGTCGAGGGCGCGACGGTCGTCGACATCGCCGCGGCCGCCGGCGTCACGATCGGCGCGCTGTACCACCACTACCGCGACAAGCACGCCCTCCAGGTCGCCCTCTTCGAGCGCTACGCCGCCGAGCTCGACGCCACCACGAAGGCGGCGCTCGACCCCGCTCGCTGGGAGGGCGCGTCGGTCGCCGACATATTGTCCAGCTACGTCGCCTTCTCCCTCCGCACCGACCGCGACCGGCCGGGCCGGAAGCGGGCCTGCCTCATGGTGTGCCGCGTCGACCCCGCGCTCGCTGCCCGCCACGACGAGCTCCGCGTCCAGGTCGACGAGGGGCTGCGTCGGCTCCTGCTCGCCCGGCGCGACGAGCTCGGCCACCCCGACCCCGAGCTCGCCGTGAGCTTCGTGCTCGAGCAGCTCGGCTCGATCCTGCGCAGCCGGTTGCTCGAGGCACGGTTGCCCACCCGCTTCGGCACCCGCACCGACGAGCAGCTGCACGCCGAGGCGATGCGCTCGGTGTGCAGCTACCTCGAGATCGACCCACCGTCCGAACCCCATCCGATCCAGGAGCACGCATGACCCTGCTGGGCACCCGAGTCCGCCGCACCGAGGACCCCGCACTGCTGCGGGGCGCCGGCCGCTACGTCGGCGACCTCGCCCCCGACGACGCGCTGCACGCCGTGTTCGTTCGCAGCTTCCTCGCCCACGGGTCGATCGAGTCGATCGACGTGAGCGAGGCGCTCGCGATGCCCGGCGTCGTCGCCGTCTACACCGCCGCCGACCTCGAGCTGCCCGCGGTGCCACCCCCGTTCCCCTTCTTCAACGCCGACATGACCCGCACCTGGCTCGCCACCGACCGGGTTCGCTACGTCGGCGAGCCGATCGCGCTGATCCTGGCCGAGACCCCCGCCGCGGGAGCCGACGCCGCCGAGGCGGTGTTCGTCGACGTCGAGCCGCTCGAGGCCGTGGTCGATCCCCGAGCGGCGGCGACCGACGAGCTGGTGGTCCACGAGGCGGCCGGCACCAACACGGTCTTCGCCCAACCCTGCCCGGACGCCGAGGACTTCTTCGCCGGGTGCGAGGTCACGGCGACCCTGAGCTTCCGGAACCAGCGCATGAGCGGGGCACCGATCGAGCCCCGCACGTCGATCTCGTCCTGGGGCGAGCGGGACGGACGCCCGCACCTGACGCAGTGGTCGTGCACGCAGTTCCCCCACACCGCCCGCGACTCGATCGCGTCGGCGTGCGGCGTCGAGCAGGACGACGTCCGGGTCATCACGCCCGAGGTGGGCGGCGGCTTCGGCGCCAAGAACGGCGCCTACGCCGAGGACATCGTCGTGGCGCTGGCCGCCCGCGCCATCGGCCGGCCGGTGGCCTGGGTCGAGACCCGGACCGAGTCGATGCTCAACCTCGCCCACGGCCGGGGGCAGGACTTCACGGCCACGATGGGTGGCACCGCGGACGGGCGGATCACCCACTACCGGCTGGAGATCCTCCAGGACGGCGGTGCCTACCCGGCAACGGGGAGCGTGCTGCCGATGATCACCGGGCGCATGGCGACGGGCGTGTACGACATCGCGAACCTCGAGGTCGGCTTCCGGTCGGTCATCACCAACACCACGCCGGTCGGGGCCTACCGGGGTGCCGGTCGACCGGAGGCGGCGCACGCGATCGAGCGGATGGTCGACGTCTTCGCCGCCGAGGTCGGTGCCGACCCCGCCGAGGTCCGGCGACGCAACTTCGTGCGCGAGGACCAGTTCCCGTACGACACCCCGGCGGGCATGAACATGGACACCGGTCGGTACGAGGACGCCCTGGACGCCGTGCTCGGGGTGGTCGACGTCGACGAGCTCCGCACCGAGCAGGCCCGCCGCCGGGCGTCGGGTGAGCCGCTGCTGGGTCTCGGCTGGGCCGCCTACGTCGAGGTGGCCAACCCGATCGGCAACGGCGAGTTCGGCAGCGTCGAGGTCCGCCCCGACGGCTCGGCGCTCGTCCTCACCGGCAGCTCCGCTCACGGCCAGGGCCACCACACGACCTTCGCCCAGGTGGCCGCCGACGTGTTGGGCATCCCCTTCGAGCGGATCGAGGTCCGCCACGGTGACACCGGCGAGGTCCCGCGGGGCGGCGGCACCGGGGGCTCGCGCTCGCTGCAGACCGGCGGCACCGCCGTGCACCAGGCCGCGGAGCTGGTGGTCGACCGGGCCCGTGAGCTCGCCGCCCACCTGCTCGAGGCGAACGTCGACGACGTCGTGCTCGACGTCGACGGGGGTCGCTTCGCCGTGGTGGGGACGCCGGCGGTGTCGGTCGGGTGGCCCGAGGTCGCGACCGAGGCAGCGAACGGCGGCGAGCAGCTGTCGGGGGAGATCGACTTCCAACCGCCGGGTGCGACGTTCCCGTTCGGTGTGCACGCCTCGGTGGTCGAGGTCGACCCCGGGACCGGCGAGGTCACGGTGGTGCGGCACGTCGCGTGCGACGACGCCGGGGTCCTCGTGAACCCGATGGTCGTCGACGGGCAGGTGCACGGCGGCGTCGCCTCCGGCATCGCCCAGGCGCTCATGGAGGAGTTCCACTACGACCCCGACGGCAACCCGTTGACGACCAACTTCCTCGACTACGGGATCGTGTCGGCGGCCGAGCTGCCCTCGTTCGAGCGCATCGAGCAGGAGACGCCGACCCCGGTCAACCCGCTCGGCGTGAAGGGCATCGGGGAGTCGGGCACGATCGGCTCGACGCCGGCGGTCCAGAACGCGGTGGTCGACGCGCTCGCCCACCTCGGTGTCCGCCACGTCGACATCCCGGTCACGCCGCAGCGGGTGTGGCGGGCGATGAACGAGCCGGGGAGCTGATCGGTCAGGCGATCGCGGAGAGCGCCTCGATGGCGAGGCGGGCCGCGTCCTCGAGCGTGAGCGAGCGGCCGATCTCGACCGCCCTCGCCCAACGCTCGTCGTCGCCGCCGTCGGCGTCGCGCCCTGCGGACACCTCGGCCATCGCCTCCGCTCCGGCGGCGAAGCCCGATGACTCACCGGCCGAGGCCAGGGTGACGGCGGTGTCCACGTCGCCGAATCGCGCCAGCAGCCGGGCCGCCCGGGCGATGTCGCCGGCCATCATCGAGCCGGCTCCCTGGTCGAGCCCGCGCTCGAGCGAGCGAACCATCATCGAGCGCATCAGGTCCGGGTCGCCCACGCGGACCAGCGCGAGGCTGCGCAGCGAGGTGGCGACACGGGCGAAGCCCGAGTGGCGTCGCTCCTCGAAGCGCTCCTCCACGTCGGTGAGGGTGTCGATCGCCTGCTCGACCTCCCCGTCGTGGAGCTGCCGCACGGCGAGCCCGTAGTCGCCGAAGCATCGGGCCACGTAGCCGCCCGATGCCCCCAGCCGCTCCAGTCGCGTCGCCAGCTGCGCCACCCGCTCCGACGGCAGCACGCCGCTGATGATGGCGAGCGCGCTGAAGGAGAACTCCCCGAAGCCACCGGTCCCGGCGTTCCGGTCGAGGCCGGCCTCCAGGGTCGCCCTCGTCGCGTCGAGGTCGCCGGCGAAGAAGTCGCGGGTCATCAGCGCCGTGCTGAGCCGGTTAGATCCGTCGCTCTCCCTGATCCCGCGGAGGAGGTCGGTCACCTGCGCCAGGTCACCGCGGTGCGAGACGAACCGGGCGTGGTTCGCTCGCAGCGAGAGCGGCACGGCCGCGTTGGCCCCGACGTGCGCCTCGAAGGCGATGGCGGCGAAGCGATGCACCTCGGAGGAGAGGTTGCCCTCCGCGTAGTCGGCCAGGGCGTCGACCATCCGCACCATCGCGGCGAGGTCGTCGCCGGCTCGGTGGTGCTCGAACGCGAGACGCAGGTTCGCCCAGTCCCGTTCGATCGTCGCGAAGCCTCGGTCGATCTCCGGCCTGTCGATGTCGATCGCCGCTCGCTCGGCGACGGCGAGGTAGTGGTCGGCATGGCGTTGCTCGGCGGCGCGGTCGGCGCGGGAGGTCGCGACGAAGAGGCGGATCGGTTCGAGCAGGCGAAAGCGGCTGACACCGCGGTCGGGTGACGCCACGACCAGGGACTGCTGGTGGAGCCGGAGCAGCGGTGCGGTCACGTCGTCGACCCCCGCGATGGCCGCTGCAGCCGCGAGATCGAACCAGCCGGCGGCGACCGACAGGTGCTGGAGCACGCCGCGATCGTCGGCATCGAGCGCCTCGATCGACCACGCCAGCGCGCCCTCGACGCTCTCGTGACGGCCGTCGTCACCAACCGGTCGGCCGAGGTGGGCGGCGAGGTCCTCGGACAGGTCGTCGACGGAGAACACGTGGCTCCGCCCGGCGAGGACGCGCACCGCCAGGGGGATGCCGTCGACCCGTCGGCACAGCTCTCGGACGGCCGGATCCGAGGGCTCCATGTCCGCGCCGACCAGTTGCGCCTGTTGGACGAAGAGCTCCGCGCTCGCCTCCTCAGCCAACGGTGCGACCGCGTGGAGCGCCTCGCCCGGCAACGCGAGCGGGCGGCGCGACGACACGACGAGGCGGACCTCGGGGCACTCGTCCTGCACCCGACGACAGACGGCGGCGACCTCGTCGATGACGTGCTCGGCGTTGTCGAGCAGCAGCAGCGCGTCGCTGGACCGCAGGTGACCGATGGCGGCGTCGAGCGGATCGGATCGGCCGTCGCCACCTGCGCCGACCGCGGCGAGCAGGGCCGAGCCGACGGCCTCCCCGGTCCGCAGGGGCGCGAGCTCGACGATCACGGCGCCGCTCCCGCTGGCCGCACCGACCCGCCGGGCGACGTGGTGCAGCAGGTGCGTCTTGCCCACACCACCCGGCCCGGTCAGGGTGACCACGCGGTGGCGTGCGGTCTTGGTCGCGATGAGCTCGAGGTCGTCGGTCCGACCGATCAGCGGCCCGACGGTGAGGTCGGGATCGATCTCGGGTCGACCCGGCGGTGGGGCGGGCCGTGCGGGGCCGGGTTGGTCGTCGGCGAGCTCGGTCACCTCGGCGACGAAGCGGACCCCGCGCCCGTGCAGGGTCTTCACGATCTCCTGGCGTCGGCCGTCGTCCCCGACCGCCTGGCGGACCTGTTTGATCCTCGTGGCCAGCGCGGAGTCCGTGACGAACTGGCTGCCCCAGACCTCGTCGAGCAGCTCGGCCCGGGGGACCACGCGGTGACGCTCCCGGACGAGCACGGCGAGGACGTCGAACGCCTGCGGCTCGAGGGGCACGGTCGCGCCCTCCGGTCCGACGAGCTCCCGGGTGTCGGTGTCGAGCCGGTGGCCGTCGAACTCGACGCGCATGGGCGGCAGTATCGCAGATGCGCAGGTCAGCGGACTCGGATCAGCGTCTCCAGGAGTTCTCCAACCGGTCTCCACGCACCCGCCGTCGAGAAGGCGGAAGGTGAGGTGGAGCCACGGCGCCCGCCGTCGGCCACACCGATCAGACGAGCGGAGACCACCATGCCGACCACCGAAGCCACCATCGCCGAGCCCAACGGCGTGCCCCTCGAGAAGCTCCGGGGCACGATCGCGAAGCTGACCGCCGACCCGGACCTGGCGGACTTCCGCTTCACGGCCCGCAACACCTGGGTGGAGGGCACCGCCACCCGGTCGACCATCCACGAGTGGTACGGCGCCGGGGGCGACCAGCTGCACGCCGCGGAGTTCTCCGCCACGGCGGATCACCCGACGCTGGGGCACGGGCACGGCCCGACGCCGCACGAGTACGTCCTCCACGCCCTCGCCGCCTGCGTCGCCGCCGGCGTCGCCACGACCGCCGCCAACCGGGGCATCACCCTCACCAAGATCGACAGCGTCGCCCGCGGCTCCATGGACGTCCGCGGCGTGCTCGGGATCGACCCCGACGTGCGCAACGGCTTCAGCCAGATCACCGTCGACGTCGACGTCGAGGGCGACGCCGATCGGGGCTCGCTCGACGCCCTGATCGCGTCGGCGGTCAAGCGGTCGGCCGTGTTCGACATCCTCACCTCGCCCACCTCCGTCGTCGTACGTCCCGCCCGATGAGCCGCCCGGAACCCGGCCCGTCGACCCGGACCTGACGGTACGAACGGCCCGCGACGTGGGAGCCTGGCCGGCGTGTGGCGGACACGGGCGGTCGCGGTCGTCGCCGTGGCGTTGCTCGCGGCGGCGTGCTCGTCGGGTGGTGGCGAGACGGCCGCCGCTCCGGCGGCGACGAGCACCACCTCGCCTCCTCCGTCGACCGCGCCACCCACCACCTCGCCTCCTCTGTCGACCGCGCCCCCCACCACCGCGCCGCGTCCGTCGGCCGCGCCACCCACCACCGTGCCGGCGACCTCGACCCCGTCGACCACGACCACGGTCGCGCCACCGACCACGATCGCCGAGCCGGTCGCCGAGACCGACATCGAGGTCCTCGCCGCCTACGTCGAGCAGCGCAGCGGTCTCACCTTCGACGAACCGCCGGAGATCGCGTTCGGCACCGTCGCCAGCGACGAGCTCGACATCGACCCCGGGCTCTTCGTCGACGAGCGACTGTGGAACCTGTTCGTGCCGCTCGGCCTCGTCGGCCCGGACGACGACCGGATCGCCGCCGGTCAGGCCCGCCTCGACCAGGTGCGAGGCGTGTGCTGCCCGGTCGTCCTGTTCGAGACCGACGACCATCCGCTGCTCACGAGCGTGGTCGTCGTGCACGAGCTGACCCACCTGCTCGATCGGCAGCGGCCGCTCGACCGGCGGATCGACACCGACGAGGACGTCCGCTTCGACTCGATCGTGCTGGAGGGCAACGCCCAACGCGTGGCGTTCGACTACCGGGACGAGCTGGTGGCGGCGGGAGCGCTGCCGTCGCGCTTCGTGTTCGACTGGGCGGAGCCCCGCATCCCCGATGCCGTGCTCCAGGTCCTCGAGCTCCCGTACGAGGAGGGGGCGACCCTCAGCGAGCAGCTCTACGAGCGAGGCGGGCTGCCGCTCGTCGAGCAGGCCTTCGTCCGCCCTCCGACGACGACCGAGCAGGTGCTCGACGTCGACGCCTACCTCGACGACGAACAGCCGGTCGAGGTCCAGCTCCCCGAGCCAGTCGGGGTCGAGGTGACGGCGACCGGGACCATGGGTGCCTTCGTGCTTCGCCTGCTGGTGGAGCAGGTGCTCGACGATGCGGCCGCCCACGACCTGGTCACGGCGTGGGGCGGCGACCGCTACGCGCTGTTCGAGCAGGGCGGCCGGCCCTGCGTGGTCGGAACCGTCGTGATGGACGACGGCGGCTCGGCGACCGATCTGCGCGACGCGCTGCGTGGCGTCGGCGTGGGGGCGACGATCGACGCCGAGACGCCGACGGCGGTCACGGTCCGGCGGTGCGCCGTGCCGGCACCCGTCGTCTGAGGCGCGCTCAGGCGGTGGTGTCGAGCACGAGCTTGCCGATCGCCTGACGGGCACCGAGGGTCTCCAGCGCGCGCGGCAGCTCCTCGAAGGGCAGCGTCTCGCCGACGACGGGAGCGATCTCGCCGCGGGTCGCGAGCTCGCTCAGCTCTGCGGCTGCGGCGGGGAACCCTCCGGGCTGGGAGCCGAGGACGCTCCACGAGCACCCTCGCACGTCGGTGTTGTTGAACAGCAGCTTGTTGACCGAGACCGACGGGATCGAACCGCCGACGAACCCGATCACGAGAAGTCGGCCCTCGGTGGCGAGCAGCCGGATCGAGTCGCGGAAGCGGTCACCGGTGACGGGGTCGATGATCACGTCGACCCCGAGGGGAGCGGCTGCGCGCACCGCGGCGACCCAGTCGTCACCGATCGCCACGTGGTCGGCGCCGTCGGCCGTCGCCTGCCGGGCCTTCTCGTCGGTGGAGACGACGGCGATCACGGTGGCGCCCCGAGCCTTCGCCAGCTGGACCGACGACGAGCCGACGCCGCCGGCCGCGCCGTGCACGAGCACGACGTCGCCCCCGTCGACGCCGCCTCGCCGCATGGCCGCCAGCGCGGTGAACGAGTTGAGGGGCAGCGCAGCCGCCTGGTCGAAGCTCATCTCCTCGGGGATCCGGAAGGTGGTGTTCGGGTCGGCGCTCACCCGCTCGGTGAAGGCACCGAACGTCATGGTCGCGACCCGGTCGCCGACCGCCACCGCGGCGTCGGCCGGCGCGGCGACGACCTCGCCCGCCGCCTCCCAGCCCAGGACGAAGGGTGGCTCCTGGGGGATCTGGAACTCGCCCCGCCGCATCAGCAGGTCGGGGTAGCCGATGCCGGCCCGCCGGACCTCGACGACCAGCTCGCCGTCGGGCTCGGCGACGTCGGCGATGCCGAGGCCGTTCGTCGGATCGGTCGGGTCGGTGACCTGCCAGGCGCGCATCACGTGCTCCTCGAAGTTGGGTCTCGGAACGAGACCGTACTTGAGTCTCACTTCAGAACTCAAAATCGCTAGCATTCGTGTCGTGCGCTTCAGCGACCTGGCCGATCAGCCGTGCTCGATCTCGCGCTCGCTCGCGATCCTGGGCGAGCGGTGGACGCTGGTGATCCTCAAACAGGCGTTCGCGGGGACGCGGCGCTTCGACGACTTCGTGGCGACGACCGGGATCTCACGGAGCCGCCTGACCACCCGGCTCAACGAGCTCGTCGAGCACGGCATCCTCGAACGGGTCGAGTACAAGGACACCAGGACGAGATCGGAGTACCGGCTCACGCAGCGGGGTCACGACGTGTACCCGATCCTGATGGCGCTTCGGGGCTGGGGCGACGCCCACCTCGCCCCCGACGGGCCGCCGCTGCGCTATCTCCACACCGACTGCGGCGGGGAGGTCCGCTCCCATCTGAGCTGCGAGCGGTGCGAGGAGCCGCTCGTGGCCCGCGACATCACCGTCGATTTGGGCCCGGGCTTCCCGACCTGATCGCCCGGTCTAGCCGTCGTCGTCGGCGGCGTCGTCCCGGTAGCCGACGGTGCCGCCGAGGTGCTCGCGGACGGCGAGCGCCATGTGGTCGGTCGTTGCCTTGTTCTGGTGGGCGGGGAAGAGGGGCCAGCCCTCGCCGTCGACCACGAGCTCGACGTACCACCAGGAGACCGGGGTGGAGGAGATGCCGTTCGGATCGGTCCGGTGTCGGATCTCGTGCACGACCACCACCTCGGGGAGCTCGCCGTCAGCGCTGGCGAGGGTCTCGCGTGCCCGGGTCATCGCTCCGGTCTCGAGGTTGATCCGGAGGATGCCGTCGCCCCGGAAGTGACCGAGCAGCCCCATGCCGCTCAGCCAGGTGAGCACTCCGCCGACGGCGAGGGCGACCAGCACGGCGAAGCCCTGTGCCGCGGTGACGGCGAGGCCCAGGAAGAGGATCCCGGCCACCAGGAAGCCGACCATCATGAGGGTGGTGCGGCCCAGGGTCGGCTGGCGCAGCGTCAGCTGCGAGCCGCTCCGCTCGATGATGAGCCCGCTCACGGTCCTGCTGCTCGGCGCCATCGGCGGCGACCGTAGCGACCCCGCCGCAGGCTGCTCTCCCGGGACGGCCACGGCGAGTCGGCTGCGTTCGACGGTGAGCGAGGGTTCGCCCCCGGCGCCACTACGGTCGCCGCCGTGGCGAACGAGCAGCACGGTGTGGCCGTCATCGGGTTGGGGACCGTCGGTCTCCGCTACGTCGAGCAGTTCCTGCTCGACGACCGCTTCACCGTGGTGGGCGGCCACGACTCGTCGACCGCGGCGGCGGGCGCCGCACGGGAGCGGTTCGGCATCGACACCCCGGCGACGGCGGACGAGCTGATCGCCGATCCCCGGGTGGACGTCGTGTACGTGGCCGTCCCGCCGGTGCATCACGCCGCCTACGTCGACCGGGTCGTCGCCGCCGGTCGGGCGCTGCTGTGCGAGAAGCCCCTCGGGGTCGACGAGGCCGAGAGCGTGGCGATGGTCGAGCGGGTCGCGGGGACCGCGGCAGCCGTGAACTTCGTGTTCGGCGCCGCTCCGGCTGCGGTGGCGTTGCTCGACGACGTGCGGGCGACCGGCACCGAGCTGCTGGGCGTCGACCTCCGGGTGCACTTCGAGCGGTGGCCCCGACCGTGGCAGGCCGGAGCCGGGTGGTTGCGCGATCGCGACCAGGGTGGCTGGACCCGCGAGGTCGTCTCGCACTTCGTGTTCCTGGCCGGACGTCTGCTCGGGCCGCTCGCGATCGAGCGCAGCGCCGTCCGGTTCCCCGACGACGGCACGTCGGAGCGGTGGCTGACCGCCGAGCTGGTCGGCCGTGGCGTGCCGGTCCGCGTCGTCGGGTCGAGCGATGCGGCGGGAGCCGACGAGGTCGAGCTCACCATCCGCGGCGTCGACCGGTCGTGGCGGCTCACGAACTGGTACGGCTACTCGATCGCCGACGCCGGTGAGCCCTGGCGCCCCGGACTCGATGCCGATGCCGCGTCGGGACCCGCCGCGTACGCCGCCCAGCTCGGCCAGCTCGCCGCGCTCGTCGAGGGTCGATCCCATTCGCTGGCCACCTTCGCCGAGGCCCTCGAGGTGCAGCGCATCGTCGAGGCGCTGGTGGCCGGCGATCGCCCCGACGCCCGGCGCTAACGTCCCGGCGCATGGACGTGACCGAGCAGACCATCGACACCACGACCGACGACGGCGAGATGGCGGTGGTCGTCGCCCGGCCCGATGGTGGCGGTGACCGACCGGTCGTGCTCGTCTACATCGACGCCCCGGGGCTGCGCCCGGCGACGCGCGACTGGATGGCCCGGATGGCTGCCGAGGGCTACGTCGTCGTCACGCCCGACCTGCACCACCGGCACGGGCGTCTGCTGCACTTCGAGCCGGCCGACTTCGCGGCCGATCCCGACGCGCGGCCGACGGTGATGGGCTGGATCGCCTCGATGACCGATGCGCAGATCGCGCACGACGGCGAGCGGGCCCTCGCCGCCGCGGGCGTGCCCGCCGGCGCGCCGTACGCCGTCGTCGGCTTCTGCCTCGGCGCCCGCGCAGTGGTGCGGGCGATGGAGCGCGACGCCGATCGGGTCGTGGCCGGCGCGGGCTGGCATCCGTCGTTCCTCGCCGACGACGAGCCCGACTCCCCCCACCTCAGCGCGGCGCAGCTCGCGCCGCCGCTCTACCTCGGCATCGGCGAAGCCGACCAGGTGCAGTCGATCGAGATGCACCAGCGCTTCCTCGACGCCGTCGCGGACCTGGACCACGTCGACGTCCGGACGTTCCCCGGCGCGGATCACGGCTACACGTGGCCCGGCTACCCGACCTACGACGAGGCCGCCGCCGAGACGAGCTGGACGGTGACGCTGGAGATGTTCGGCTCGGCGTTCGCCGGCCGCTGACGCGCTACGGGGTGCGGCGGGGCCGGATCTGCGGGTACCACGAGCCCCGCAGCGGGTCGCCCGGACGCAGGGTGAGGCCGAGGCCCGGGGTCTGCGGGGCGGTCGGCCGGGTGGGCGGCCGCTCGTCGTAGACGATGTCGTCGCCGTAGAGCCGGATCGTGATCGCCCGCCGTCGCCCGGCGGTGGTGGTGGCGCCGCCGCCGTGGAGCACGCCGGGGTGGGCGAGGATGACGTCGCCCGGCTCGATGTCCCACGACACGATGTCCCAGGCGTCGCGATCGGCCTCGATGTGCGGGAGCGGCGGCAGGTCCTGGCCGTAGTACGGCAGGGTCGGGTCCTCGCTGACCCGGCGGGGGTTGAACCCGTCGTACATCGGGCCGCGATGCGATCCCCGCACGTACTCCAGGCAGTCGACGGCCGGGAGCGGATCGAGGCTGATCCACATCGAGGCGATCTGCTCGCCCGCCATCGGCCAGTACGGCAGGTCCTGGTGCCACGGGGTCCGCCCGGCCCCGGCCCGGTCCTTCACGAAGAACTCGTCGGAGTACAGCCACAGGTTCTCGGAGCCGACGAGCCGGCCGACCATGTCCGCGATCGGCGAGGCGTGCAGCAGATGCTGCAGCTCGGGTGTGACCTCGTAGTTCCGCACCGTCTCGACGAACTCGTCCTCGCGCCCGTCGTAGAACAGGTGCTGGCGTTGCGACGAGTGGTGCAGCACCCGGTCGAGTGCCATCTCGATGAGCTGGAGCCACTCGGCGTGGAGCGCGCCGGGGACCATCACGACGCCGTCCTCGCGGTACCGCTCGATCAGCTCCGGGGTGATGAGCGCGGTCGGATCGTCGGTCGCGGTCCCCTCCATGACGCCGACGCTAACCCGGTGGCTCTATCGCCGTTCAGCCGGCGACGACGGCCGTCTCCTGTCGGCCGAGGTCGATCGCTCCGTCCTCGGTGCCGATGTGGAGCTCGACGCGATCGCCGGGGCGCAGGCGCCTCGGGTTGCGGGCGGCGCTGCGCTGCACCAGCGCGTGGCGGCGCCGGGGGGAGACGGCCTGGGCGAGCATCCGGAGCGGTGCGGCGGGCGCTCGGAGGGCGCAACCACCCGGGGTGCCGGTGGCGAGGAGGTCGCCGGCCCGCCAGTCCTGCACCGACGAGAGCTCGGTGAGCGTCGCCGCCGGGCGGTGGACCATGTCGGCGGCGAGCGCGTCCTGGCGGGTGACGCCGTCGACCCAGAGCCGGAGCCGCAGCTCGGCGAAGCGGTCGAGGTCGTGCCGGTCGACGAGCGCGAGGTGGGGGCCGGTCGGCCCGAACGTCCGGTAGCTCTTCGCCCGGTAGAACTGCGTGTCGCCGAGCTGCACGTCGCGCGCGCTCACGTCGTTCACCGCGACGAGCGCCGCCACGTGCGAGGCGAGCTCGTCGTCGGCGACCGTGACCGGGCCGTCGACGTCGCGGGCGAGCACGAGCCCGATCTCCACCTCGTGGTCGAGCAGCTCCACGTGGGCGGGGCTGACGATGTCGCCGTGTGGAGGTGACAAGCACGACGACGCCTTCCGGAAGAAGACGTTGAACGGGCTCGCCTCGGGCGACAGGCCCGACTCCTCCATGTGCGACCGGTAGTTGACCGCCTGGCAGAGGAATTGCTGATCGGCGGTGACCGGGCTGAGGACGGTGACCTCGTCGAGTGGCACCGGGTCGTCGAGCGGGTGCTCGCCGGCTCGGACCGTCGCCGCGGCCTCGAGCACGAACGCCCGGGTGGAGTCGTACGAACCGACGACGGGCCGGACGCCGTCATCGGAGACGACGCCCCAGCGCACCTCGCCGTCGCGCTCGTACCGGATCGCGTTGACCGCCACGTCAGCGCCCCACGACGCGCGCGACCACCGGCGCCAGCTCGTCCGGCGCCTCGTCCGAGCGCCAGGCGATGTGCTGGTCGGGGCGCACGAGCATCGCCACGCCGGTGGCGAGGCCGCAGCGCTCGACCCACTTGTCGTCGATGGCGACGTCGATGCCCACCCGCACCTGGCGCACCGGCACGTCGACCGCGGCGAGCGACTCGCCCCAGGCGTCGTGGTCGCCGGTGGTGAACAGCGTCATCGTCCCGGGTTCGACGAGATCGAGCGTCGACCGGCCGTCGTCGAGCCAGGCGTGGGGGAGGCGGGCGCCGACCTCACCCCGGGGGTCGAAGTGCCGGGGGTCGTCGATCGCCGGCGGCGGGTCGCCCTCGCGCACCAGCGCGCCCTCGTCGTAGCGGTGGCCGAGCTGGAGGCCGATCATGTCGAAGTGGGTGGCCTGGTCGTCGACCGCCGCGTCGATCGCGCCCCGGTTCGCCGGATCGGCCAACGTCGCCGTCAGGCCCTCACCGGTCGGGTCGGTCGTGACGCCCAACGCCTCGAGCAGCGAGACGATCTTGAAGGCGTTCGTCGTGCTCTGCTCGCAGTTGAGCCCGGCGACCGGGATCCGCTCGGTCTCGCAGGTGTCGAGCAGCGCTGGGGCCGCCCAGCCGTCCTCGACCGCCAGCAGCTTCCACACGAGGCCGTGCACGTCGGCGACACCGGTGTTCAGCCCGAGTCCGCCGGTCGGCGGGAAGCGGTGGGCCGCGTCGCCGACGAGGAACATCCGGCCTTCACGCGTTCGCGGGGCGACCTGGGCGCTCATGTGCCAGGTGCCGGCGCTCACGATCTCGAGGTCGACGGGTGCGTCGCCGATCGCGGACCGGACGATGGCCGCGCACCGCTCGGGCGGGTAGTCGTCGACGGTTTCCTCCGCCGGGTCGAAGCCGACCATGAACACCCACTCGCGGTCGACGTCGTGGGCGACGAACGCCCCGCCCACGGCCGGCTCCATCACGAAGTGCAGGACGCCGAGCCGCTCGGCCACGACCGCCCGCAGGTCGGCGAGGAAGTGGATCGCGACGAAGGACTGGAGGCTCGGGGGCCCGACCATCTCGATGCCGAGCGACTTGCGGACCGGGCTGCCCGCCCCGTCGGCGGCGATCAGGTACCGGCTCCTCACCTCGATCAGCTCCTCCGTGTCGAGGTCTCGCACGAGGGAGGTCACCCCGTCGGCGTCCTGCGCGGCCGACACCCACTCGTATCGGTAGCGGAGGTCGACCTCCGGCGCCCGGTGGACGGCGTCGGCGAGCAGCGGCTCCAACCGGTGCTGGGAGAGGTTGCGCAGCGGCGTGGGGGTCAGCTCGAAGACCTCGGGGCCCTGTCGCTCGAAGGGCAGCCGTCCGATGAGGTCGCCGGCGAGGCGGGTGACGTAGTTGACGTGGCCGGCGTCGGCGGGATCCTTCGCGAGGCGGCCGATCGCCTCCATGTCGAGTCCGGCCTGGCGGAAGATCTCGAGGGTCCGCGCGTTGACGACGTGGGCCGCGGGGTGGCGCTGGGGGCCGTCGCGACGCTCGACGACGAGGCAGCGGCGCCCCTGCTGGGCGAGGAGCTGCGCGGCGGTGAGGCCGACCGGCCCGGCGCCGACGACGAGGAACGGGACGTCGATCGTGGTCATCAGAGCAGTCCTTCGTAGGCGCCGCCGTCGAGCTGGAGGTTCTGGCCGGTGATGAACCCGGCCTGCGCGCTGCACAGGAAGGCGCAGGCGCTGCCGAGCTCGCCGGGCTGGCCGAGTCGGCCGGCGGGGATGGTCGAGCGCATGTGGTCGTAGGCCTCGTCCACGGTGATGCCGCCGAGCTTCGAGTGCAGCTCGGCCATCTGCTGCTGGCGGGCCGTGTCGAAGCGCTCGGGGAGCAGGTTGTTGATCGTGACGTTGGCCGAGGCGACGTCGCGGGAGAGCGCCTTCGTCATCGACGTCAGGCCGGCCCGCGCCCCGGTGGAGAGCCCCATGGCGGAGTGGGGCGACTTGACCATGGCGGACGTGATGTTGACGATCCGGCCGAACCGGCGCTCGACCATGCCGTCGATCGCGAGGCGGATCATGGCGAGGGGGGTGAGCATGTTGGCGTCGACCGCCCCGACCCAGTCCTCGCGCTCCCAGTCGGCGAAGCGACCGGGCCGGGGACCGCTGTTGTTGTTGACGACGATGTCCGGCGCGGGGCAGGCCTCGAAGAGGGCGGCCCTGGTGGCCGGGTCGCCGACGTCGCCCACGACCGCCTGCACGTCGACGCCGTGGGAGTCGGCGAGGCGTCGGGCGGCCTCGTCGAGCGCATCGGCGTCGCGGCCGTTGACCACCACGTGCGCTCCTTCGCGGGCGAGGGCATCGGCGCAGGCGAACCCGAGGCCGCGGCTCGACGCGCACACGATGGCCCGCCGGCCGCCGAGGCCGAGCTCCACGGCTCAGCCCGCCGATCCGCTGAGCCGGGCTTCGAACCCGCTCCGCCAGTCCGCCATCGGCTGGAACTCGGGTTCGTCCTCGAGGCGCGCCCGGGTGGTCGCCTCGATCTCCTCGTCGCTCGCGCCGAGGTCGAGGCCGTCGGCGAACGGCTGGGCGACGTGGAACGGTGAGTCGACGAAGCACTCGAGGCCGTTGCCCTCGGGGTCGGTGAAGTACAGCGACCAGGCGTTGCCGTGCGAGATGGGGATCACGCCCTCGACGCCCGCATCGTCGAGGCGAGCACCGAGCGCCCGCAGCCCGGCGAGGTCGTCGGTGCGGAAGGCGAGGTGATCGGCCAGGACGAACTGGTGCTCACCGGTCGGGAGCCCCTCGATGAAGACGATCTGGTGGTGCTCGGCAGGGTCCTGGGAGATGAAGGCCATCTCGCCGCCGTCGGGTCCTGCGGTGCCCCGGTTCGTCACGTGGAAGCCGAGGACGTCGCAGTAGAAGCCGAGCATGGCCCCGAGGTCGCGGACGGCGATCGTCGTGTGGCTGAGCCTCAGCCGTGGGGTGGCGGATCCGGTCATGGTGCGAGCTCCTCGGGTCGTCAGGATTGACACTCTTCTCAATATTGAAGACTCTGTCAACCCTGAGGTATGCTCGTGCCGTGGCACGGACGACGACCGAGCAGCCCCGGACGAGGGGGTACAGGAAGAAGGAGCGGACCCGGCGGGTGCTCCTCGACGCCGCGATCGACGTCATCGCCGAGCGGGGCGAGGGGTTCAGCGTCAGCGACGTCTCGACCCGCGCCGGCGTCTCGAACGGCACCTTCTACAACTACTTCGAGGATCGCGACGCCCTGGTCGAGGCGGTCGTGCCCGAGGTCCTCGCGGCGTTCGCGGCCGAGAGCGCGGACCGGGTCGACGTCGCCGATCCGGCGCAGCGGTTCGCCACCATCACGGCGCTGGCGCTGCGGCGAGCCGCCGTCCGGCCCGATCAGCTCCGGGTGGTGCTCCGGCTCGACGCGGTGCAGCGCGCCCTCCTGCACGGCGGCATCGTCGACCACCTCCGCGCCGACCTCGCCGAGGGGGTCGTCACCGGACGGTTCGAGGTCGACGCCGAGGAGCCGGCCGTCGACGTCGTGGTCGGGGCGATCCTGCTCGCCTGCCGTCACCTCGTCGACCGTGGGCTCGACGACGGCTACGTCGCCGGCGTCGTCACGCAGTTGCTCCGGTCGTTGGGTCTCCCCAACGACGAGGCGAAGGAGCTCGCCGGCCTCGGGGTCGCCGGTGCCGCGGAGCTCGACGAGAACGCCTGACGGGCGGTCGCCGGTGTCGCCATAGGCTCGTCGCATGAGCACGACCGAGACGTCGCGGGGACCGGTGCCGGTGCGCTTCGGCTCCGTCGACGTCGACTGGCCAACGGAGCGCCTCGGGGTGCTGAGGGAGTCGACCGAGTTGCTCGACGACGCCGACGCCCTGCGCGACCGCTTCGCGAGCGACGGCTACCTGTTGCTGCGCGGGGTGATCCCCCGCGAGGTCGTCCTCGCCGCACGACGCCACGTCGCCGGCCTGCTGGCCGAGGCGGGCGCGCTGGCGCCGTCGTCGGACCACCTCGACCTGGAGATCGGTGACCCCGACGTCGACGTCCCGCTCATGGGGCACCGGCCGGTCACCCACCACCGCGACGTGCTGGCGACCCTGGAGGCCGACGAGCTGTTCGCGGTGCTGGGTCGACTGCTCGGCGCTGAGGTCACCACCTTCGACCACAAGTGGCTGCGCACCGTCTCGACCGGACGCATGACCGGCGCCCACATGGACGTGGTCTACATGGGTGCCGGCTCGACCCGGCTGACGACGACCTGGATCCCGATCGGTGATCTCACCCCGCGGGACGGCACGCTCGCGATCGTGCCGGCCTCGCACCGTCTCGACGGCTACGCGCGGTTGCGCGAGACGTACGGCCGGGTGGACGTCGACCGGGACAACATCGACGGGTGGTTCACGACCGAGCCGTTCGACGTGACCGACGAGTTCGGCGGCACCTGGGCCACGGCCGAGTTCCGGGCCGGCGACGTCGTGCTCTTCGGCATGCGGACGCTGCACGCCTCGACGACCAACCTCACGACCCGTCACCGGCTGAGCTGCGACGTCCGCTTCCAGCCGACCGACGACCCGATCGACGAACGGTGGATGGGCGAGCGGCCGCCCGGCCATGTCCGCCACGATCGTCCAGCGACGCCGGTCAGCGAGCTGCGGGCCGGATGGGGCCTCGACCGGTGACCGGGACGGCCGAGATCGAGGCTGCGCTGACCAGCCTGCCCGACGTGCTCGGCGCCCTGCTGGCGCCGGTCGACGGCGCCGCGCTGCGGGAGCGTCCGGAGCCGGGTGAGTGGTGCGTGCTCGAGGTCATCGGCCACCTGATCGCCTGCGACGGTGACGCCTTCCGCGACCGGATCGTCGCCATCGCCCGCGCCGACGGTCGGATCGCTCCGTTCCGTCCGTGGGATGCCATCAACGCCCGCGACTTCGCCGCCGAACCGCTCGCCGACCTCCTCGACGAGCTCCGGTCGGAGCGCGAGGCGTCGGTCCGGTTGCTCCGGTCGCTGACGCCGTCCGAGCTCGTCGCCGTCGGCACGTTCGCCGACGGCCGCCGGTTCACGGCCGGCGACTTCGTCGCCGAGTGGCCGTACCACGATCGCGACCACCTCCAGCAGATCCTGGAGAACCTCAAGCTGCGGCAGCTCCCGCACATGACCGAGACGATGCGCGCCGCCCTCACCGCGACCTGACCGCCTTCGCTCGATTGTCGTCGGGATCCGCCGGTGCGGTCTGATGGCGCGATGTCGAGCCCGGGCGAGTTCCACACCGACACCGCGCTGATGCCGGTCGGCGACGGCCGGTTCACCGCGACCATCTCGGACCGGTGGTCGGTCGGCCCCGGCGCGAACGGTGGCTACGTCTCCGCCATGCTCGCCCAGGCCGCGATCGCCGCCGAGCGCGCCACCCACGACGATGCCCGCCACCTCCGCTCGCTGACGGTCCACCTGCTGCGACCGGCGCTGCCCGGCCCGGCGACGCTCACGACCGCGGTGCGGCGCGACGGGCGATCGGCGACCGTCGTCGACGCCGAGCTCGCCGCCGAGGACCGCCTGGTCGCCATCGCCCGCGGCGTCGTCGCCGCCGATCGGGAGGCGGGCCCCGATCACATCGATCACCCCGCCCCCGACTTCCCGCCACCGGAGGCGCTCGGGTCGGAGGCGTGGCCCGACCCGCTCATGATCCGGTCCCGCTACGACACGCGCTACACGGTCGGCGGGTTCCCACCCCAGGACCTCGACCGGGCGGAGGTGTCGGGCTGGATCCGGCCGGCCGACCACACGCCGGTCGATCTCCCCCTGCTGGTCGCGCTGCTCGACGCCTGGCCGCCTCCGGTGATGATGCTGCCCGGGCCGCTGATGATGGCGAGCACGATCGACATCACCTACCACCTGTTCGCCACGCTGGACGATCCGCTCGACGACTTCGTGGCCATGACCAACACGTCCAAGATCAACGCGGGCGGCTACGTCGACACCGAGACCGAGGCGTGGACCCGCGACGGCCGCCTGCTCGGTCAGGCCCGCCAGCTCTCGGCGCTCATGCCGGGCGAACCGTTGCCCTCTCCGGAGGGCTGAGCGCCTCGGGACTAGTGGCGACTCGCTCGCACCTGGGAGCATCGAGCGCGGGACGCGAGGGGGTCGGGACATGACGCACGAGCTGGTGATCCGTGGCGGCGCCGTGGTGGACGGCTCCGGAGCGCCACGACGTCACGCCGACGTGGCGGTCGATGACGGCGTGATCACCCACGTCGGCGTGGTCGAGGCGTCCGGGCGTCGCGAGCTCGACGCCGACGGCGCGCTGGTGACCCCCGGCTTCGTCGACATCCACACCCACTACGACGGCCAGTTCTGCTGGGACAAGCTCGTGACGCCGAGCAGTTGGCACGGTGTCACGACCGTCGTGGCCGGCAACTGCGGCGTCGGCTTCGCCCCGGTCCGGCCCGGCACCGAGGACGCGCTCGTCAAGCTGATGGAGAGCGTCGAGGACATCCCCGGCAGCGCCCTGCACGAGGGCATCCCGTGGGGCTGGGAGACCTTCGCCGAGTACCTCGACGTGATCGACACCCCGTACGTCATGGACGTCGGCACCCAGGTCCCGCACGTCGCGATCCGCCACTACGTGATGGGCGACCGGTGCTACGACGACGCGACCGCCGACGACATCGCCGAGATGGCCCGTCTGACCCGCGAGGCGCTGGAGGCCGGTGCGCTCGGGTTCTCGACCTCCCGGTTCTTCGGTCACCGCGACGCCGACGGGAACCTCGTCCCCGGCACGAACGCCGCGGCCGACGAGATGCTCGGCATCGGCGACGCGTTCGCCGGGCTCGGCCACGGCACCGTCGAGATCATCACCGACCACGTCGACGATCCGGGCGAGCGGGCGTGGATCGCCGAGCTGGCCCGGCGCAGCGGCCGGCCGGTCACCGTGCTCGCCGCGACCGTCACCCGCGACGCGCTGTTCTCGCTCGCCCACGACATCGAGCGGAGCGGCGGCAGCCTCCGTCCGCAGGTCGGCGCCCGACCGGCGTCGCTCCTCATGACCCTGGAGGGGACGATCAACCCGCTCCGCCGGTTCCCCTCGTACCGGAAGATCGCATCGCTGCCGGTCGACGAGCAGCGCCGCCGTCTGCGCGACCCGGAGCTCCGCGCCCGCATCCTCGCCGACGAGCCGACCGCGCCCCGCTTCGCCGAGGCCAACCGCATCGTCTCCGACTACTCGCTCATGTACGTGCTGCCACCCGACCTCAGCTACGAGCCGTCCGACGACGACTCGGTCGCCGGCATCGCGGCCCGCCAAGGCATCGATCCCCGCGAGGCCCTCATGGACGCGCTCGCCGATGGTCGTCCGCTGCTCCACCTGTTCGGCCGCTACCCGGGCGACCTCGAGGGGCAGCGCGAGATGATCGAGGCGCCCGAGACGGTGTTCGGGCTCTCCGACGGCGGCGCCCACTGCGGGGTCCTCTGCGACGCCTCGGTCCCCACGTACATGCTGGCCTACTTCGGACGCGACCGGACCCGTGGCCCGCTGATGAGCGTCGAGCAGATCGTCCACAAGATGACCCGCGACACCGCCCTCACCTACGGCATGGCCGACCGCGGGCTGGTCGCCCCGGGGCTGCGCGCCGACCTCAACGTGATCGATCACGACGCGCTCCGGCTCCACGACCCGGAGATGGTCTGGGACCTGCCTGCGGGCGGGAAGCGCTTCATCCAGCGGGCCGACGGCTATCGGGCGACCGTGTGCGCCGGCGAGGTGACCCACGAGCACGGTGAGCACACCGGCGCTCTCCCCGGCCGACTCGTGCGCGGCGGCTGAGCGCCGTCAGCGGCCTCAGAGCGAGCGGTCGCGCAACGCGAGCGCGTGCTCGCGGAAGCGGGCCACGATGCGCTCCTCGTCGACCCCGACCACCTCGCCGCCGTCGAGGACGGGCTCGCCGCCGACGATCGTGTGGGTGACGTCGTCGGCGCGGGTCCCGTAGACCAGGGCGGCCTCGACGTCGTAGACGGGAGCCACGTGCGGACCACCGAGGTCGACGACCGTCAGGTCGGCCGGCGCACCTGCGGCCAGTCCGCCGAGCTCCGGTCGGTGCATGGCGACCGCCGACCCGCCGGTCGCCATCTGCAGCACCTCGCCGGTGGTCAGGAAGGTCGGGTCGCCGGTGTGCTGCTTGTGCGTGATCGCGGCGAACTTCATCTCCTGGAACGTGTCCAGGGTGTTGTGGCTGGCCGGGCCGTCGGTGGCGAGCCCGACCGTCACCCCGGCGTCGCGCAGGCCGCGCAGGTCCATCGTCCCCGACACGAGCTTGGCGTTGCAGACCGGGCAGTGGGCGACCTTCACGTCGTGCTCGGCGAGCAGCTCGATGTCGTGGCCGGTGAGCCGGCTGCAGTGCGCGGCGGTGACGTCGGGGCCGAGGAACCCGATCGAGTCCAGCCACTCGACGGTGGTCTGGCCGTGCGTCTCGGCCATGAACGCCGCCTCGCGGTTGCCCTCGGCGACGTGGGTGTGGATCGGCAGGCCCCGGTCGTCGGCCAGTTCCCGCACGGCCCGCCACATCGGCTCGCTGCAGGAATACGGGGCGTGCGGCGACAGCGCCAAGCGCACCCGGTCGCCGTCGATGCCCGCAGCGCCGGCGCTCGCGGCGTCGAAGTCGTCCAGCGCCGCCCACGACCAGTCGGCCACGTCGGCGTACACCCCGCCGTCGGCGAACCCGTACCCGAGCGTCGCCCGCAGACCGATCTCGTCGAGCGCTCGGACCTGCGGCGTGACGGCATAGGCGTCGAAGTGCTCGTTGAAGCAGGTGATCCCCGACCTCGCCATCTCGACCAGCCCGCACAAGCTCGCCCAGTAGAGGGTCTCGTGATCGAAGTTCTGCTTGAGCTTCCACATCGTGTCGAGCCAGGCGAACAGCTCGGTGTCCTCGAGCAGCCCTCGCAGCAGCAGGTTCGACGCGATGTGGGTGTGGGAGTCGACGAAGCCGGGCAGCACCGCCGAGCCCGAGGCGTCGATCGTGCGGCGCGCGTCGACCGGCCCGTCCGGCGCGACCACCCCGTCGATCACACCACCGTCGACGAGCACCGAGCCGAGCTCGGGTGGGGATCCGTCGCACGGGACCACCGTCCCGCCGACGATCGCGAGGTCGACCTGCTCCGGCATCGCCGGAACGTACCGGTCGACGAGGTCGGCGCGGCGGCCGCAGGTCAGGGCAGGGTCAGGTCCGGCCGGTCACGAGCCGGGCGGGCCCGACCGCTGCTCGTGCGTCGCCCCGTGGTGCTTGCCGAGGTCCCAGCCGAGCGGACCGAGGTGGGCGGCGGCCCAGTCGGCCGACTCGGCGTCGGTGACCGTCGCCAGCGCGTCGTTGTAGCGGTTCATGAAGCCACCGACCCCGACGACCGCCAGGAGCGTGCGCGCCTCGGCGTCGGTGAAGTGCGCTCGCAGCGCAGCGTGGTGGTCGGCGTCGACGGCGCTGGGCGTCGAGCCCGCGGCGACGGCGAAGCGCAGGGCGGCGCGCTCGCGGTCGTCGAACTCCTCGGCGGTCTCGAAGGACCACAGCGCCTGGATCTTGTTGAGCGGGAGGCCGAGGCGGTCGAGGCCGTAGGCACCGTGGGCCTGGCAGTGCCGGCACCCGGCCGCCAGGCTCGACACCGTGAAGACCATCAGGTTGAGCTCGAGGCCCGGCGGTGCGAGGAAGACCACCCCCTGGAGCTGCTTGAGCGCGCCGTACATCTCGGGCCAGGCGTCGAGGTCCCAGTCCTGACGGTTCTCGAAGTCGCTCATGGTGGTCCCGTTCGGCTCGTCGGGCGGAGGAAGAGCGCGACGAGGGCGTCCTCGTGGCGCCGCACCAGATCGGGGTCGGCCGGCTCGATGCCGAGCAGGACGGCCTCGGGTGCGTTGGCGTAGATCAGCGACGCCGCACCGATGACCGAGTGGTAGAGGAGGTCGGCGTCGATCGGTGCCACGGTGCCGTCGTCGAGCAGCTCCTGCCAGGCGGCGGCGATGGTGGCGTGGCGGCGCTGGAGCTTGGTGTCGACCAGCCAGGCCAGGCGCGGTCCGGGCGTGGTGCCCTCGTGCATCATCAGCCGGCTGAGCTCGGGGTGGGTCGAGGCGAAGCGGACGAGCCCCCGGATCAGCGCCTCCATCGCCGCCTGCGGATCGTCGCGGTCGACCCGATCGAGCCCGGCGGCGACCTCGGCGTCGAGCTCGTCGATCAGCAACGAGACGCAGCGTCGCCACAGCTCGGCCTTGGAGTCGAAGTGGTAGGCGATCTGGGACTGGTGCGCTCCGGCCGCCTCGGCGATGCGCCGGGTCGAGGCGCCGTCGAAGCCGTGTGCCGCGAACTCGACCATCGCCGCGTTGACGAGCGCGTCGCGCACGACCTCGGAGCCGCGGTTGCGGCGCCGCCGCCCCGGTGCGGGCGAGTCGGAGTCGCTCAGGGCCGGGGCGGTCACGAGCTCGACTCTATGATCGATTGACAAAACTTGCAACGGTCCGTAGAACTTGTGTCGATCGATCAGAGGGGAGAGGGCCCATGACCGCGACCGACGTCATCCGGCCGGCGAAGCTGGCGCACGTGGTGCTGCGGACGCCGCAGTACGAGGCCTCGGTGGACTGGTGGATGACGGTGCTGGGCGCCGAGCGTCGCTACGGCAACGAGTTCCTCACCTTCCTCACCTACGACGACGAGCACCATCGCCTGGCGATCGTCGGCATCCCGCAGCTCGGCCCGAACGACCGGCGGGCGGCCGGGCTCGAGCACGTGGCCTTCACCTACGAGGACCTCGATGCGCTGCTCGCCACCTACGAGCGCCTCGCCGTCGCGGGCATCGAGCCGGTCGCCCCGATCCACCACGGCATGACCGTGTCGATGTACTACGCCGACCCCGACGGCAACCAGGTCGAGCTGCAGGTCGACGCCATGACCCCGGACGAGGCCGAGGCCTTCATGGCGAGCCCGGTGTTCGACGCCAACCCGATCGGCGTGCGGTTCGACCCGGCGGAGTTGGTGGCCCGGCGTGCGGGCGGCGAGTCGATCGAGTCGCTGCTCGCCTACCCGGCGCCGTGACCGAGCACGACACCGACGTCGTCGTCGCCGGGTGCGGCCCGGTCGGCGTCCTCGCCGCGCTGCGATGTGCCCAGCGCGGTCTTCGCGTCATCGCCGTCGACCGCTCCGGGGAGATCTACCCGCTGCCACGCGCCATCGGCATGGACGACGAGATCCAGGAGCTGCTCACCCGGGCCGGGCTCACCGGCCTGGGGAGCTACTCGTCGCCGCTGCCCGGCGCCGAGTTCGTCGACGCCACGGGCCGGCGCGTCGTGGGCATCGAGTACCCGCCCGGCGCGGTCGGCGCGCTCGGGCATCCGCGGGTCATCACCTTCGACCAGCCCTCGCTCGAGCGCGAGCTGCGGGGGGTGGCGATCGCCGCCGGCGTCGACGTGCGCCTCGGCCGGGAGGTCGTCGCGGTCGCTGACACCGCCGAGGGCGTCCGGGTCGAGCTCGCCGGGGGAGCCACCCTGTCCGCCCGCTGGGTGATCGCCGCCGACGGCGCGAAGAGCACGGTCCGCGGGCTGCGGGGACTTCGTCTGATCGACCAGGGCTTCGACCAGACGTGGCTGGTGGTCGAC
This sequence comes from Actinomycetota bacterium, assembly GCA_039818945.1. Classification (GTDB taxonomy): domain Bacteria; phylum Actinomycetota; class Acidimicrobiia; order Acidimicrobiales; family Poriferisodalaceae; genus JBCBSZ01. Next base: position 86,766 of record JBCBSZ010000001.1, on the reverse strand, counting down.
ACGTTGGTGCGCGACCCGGCGGTGGACCTGCCGCACCTCGCTCAGCAGCGGTGCGACCCCGAGCGGATCTGCACCCTCGTCCCGGGCCCGGGCCGGCATCGCCGCTGGGAGTTCCGCCTCCACCCGAACGAGGGTCGCGAGGACGTGCTCGACGACGGCGTGATCGCGCAGCTGCTCTCGCCGTGGGGCGGGCCGGACCGTCTGGAGGTCACCCGGGCCGCGGTCTACCGGTTCCACGCCACGGTCGCCGAGCGGCTCCGGGACGGTCCCGTCTTCCTCGCCGGCGATGCGGCCCACCAGATGCCGCCCTTCAACGGCCAGGGCATGTGCACGGGGATGCGCGACGCCGAGAACCTCGCCTGGAAGCTGGCCGCCGTGTCGCACGGCGAGGCCGGCGATGCCCTCCTCGACAGCTACGACGAGGAGCGCCGGCCGCACGCGGCGGGGCAGGTCACCCACGCCGTCGACGCCGGGATGCTGATCGACGCGATCGCCCACGACGGCGACGCCGCGCTCGAGTCCGGGTACGGGCAGCGGCCGTTCCCCCGGCTCGAGGGGTCGACGCTGGTCGGCGACCATCCGGCGGTCGGCAAGGTCCTGCCCGCCCTGGACCTCGCCGTCGGCGGGATCGGTCGCGGCTGGGTGCTGCTGCGACTGGCCGCCGTCGACGCGGTCCCGCCGATCTGGGCCCGACTGGGAGCGACGGTCCACGACCTCGCGCCGGACGACGTCGACGATCGCTTCGAACCGGGCACGACGGTGGTCGTCCGGCCCGATCGCTACGTCGCCGCCGTGACCGCCGACCTCGAGGCCGCGACCTGCCGGGTGCTCGCGCCCACCGCCGCGCCCGTCGTCCACCCCGAGCACACCGGAGCAGACCGATGACCTTCCGCCTCGCCAACGCCGCCGGACGCGCCGCCCTTGTCGACGAGGCCGGTGGTCTGCACGACCTGGTCGCCGTCTCGTCCGGGCGCCTCGGTCCCGACCCGATGGAGGCCATCGCCCGTGCGGCCGAGCTCCACGAGCTGAGCGCGCTGCTCGATCCGTCGTCGGCGGACGGCTCGCTCGACGGCGCCGACCTCGGCCCGCCCGCGCCACGGCCCCGCAACTCCTTCGCCATCGGCCTCAACTACCGGTCGCACGTCGCCGAGGCCGACATGGAGCTGCCCGAGGTGCCGCTCGTGTTCACCAAGTTCCCGAGCTGCCTCGTCGGCCCGCGTGCGGACGTCGAGCTCGCCAGCGCGACCGCCGACTACGAGGCCGAGCTGGTCGTCGTGATCGGCACGGCCGGTCGCGACATCGACCCGGCATCGGCGTGGGACCACGTCGCCGGGGTCACCGTCGGCCAGGACATCTCCGACCGGGCGCTGCAGTTCGCCGCGAAGCCGCCCCACTTCGATCTCGGCAAGTCACGGGACACCTACGGGCCGCTCGGCCCGGTGCTGGTCTCGCCCGACGCCCTCGCCGACCGGGACGCGCTGGCCATCACCTGCGACGTCAACGGCGAGCGTCGCCAGTCCGGCACGACCGCCGATCTGATCTTCGACGTCCCCGCCCTGATCGCCTACCTCTCGTCGCTCATCACCCTCGCCCCCGGCGACCTGATCTTCACCGGCACCCCGGAGGGGGTCGGCGCGGTCGACGGGCGCTTCCTCCGCCCGGGCGACGAGATCGTGACCACCCTCGAGGGCATCGGCTCGCTCACGAACACCTGCCGCTGAGCCGGGCTGGGTTACGTTCTGCGCGCCTCGCCCGCACCGACCGGAGGACCCCGTGCGCATCGATCGAGCCGCTCCGCTGCCCGGCTACTTCCCCTCGCCGTGGCCGGTCGAGTGTGGGGGGAACCGGCGACAGAAGGCGGTGAACGGCGCCCTCGGCGCGGCGGAGGGCGATCCGACGGTCGTGACCGTCCACAACGGGCGCTGGAACGTGATGATGGTCCGGCGGGGCCCGGGCGAGCTCTATCTGGGCGGCACGATGCCGGCGTTCACCGGACCGCCGCCCTTCGGGTGGCTCCAGCGGCTCGATCCCGAGTCGCTCGACGTGCTCGCCGAGTCGCCCGAGCTCCCGTGCGGCGACCACGTCTGGTGCGGTGCGGTCGCCGCGCACGGCAACGGCGACCTGGTCGGCGTCAACGGCAACCACCTGCACCGGCTCGACCCCGACTGCCGTGTGGTGGCCGAACGGGAGCTGCCGGTCGACCGCGCGCACAACGGCCTGCTCGTCCTCGCGGACGGCACGATCGTCACCAAGGACCTCCGCCTCGCCGGACAGGGCCCGTCCACGATCACCCGGTTGCACCCGGACGGGCTGGAGCTCGTCGGCGAGCCCGTGGAGCTGCCCGAGGGATCGATGGGGCGGATCGCGAGCGACCTCACCGACGACGGGGAGCTGATCTACGTCCCGGGCATCGAGCGGGTGTGGCGGCTGCGCGTCACCCCTGACGATCTGGTCATCGACCCGGACTGGCAGCCCCGCTATCGGGACGCCGGCGGGCAGCAGGGCCTGGCGTGGGACGGGTGCCTCTCCGCCGACGCGCTGTGGCTGATGGACGACGGCGACATCGACTCGCTGCGGGCCATCTACGGCGTGCACCCCAACGGCCGGTTCGCCGGCCGCGACGAGCGCCTGAGCTGGCAGCGGCCCGCTCCCTGGACCGGCCCGCAGCGCCTCCTGCGCGTCTCGACCGACGACGGGAGCCTCCGGGAGATGGCGCCGTTCGGCACGCCCGGCGGTGGCATCATCGCCCCGCCCGTGCACGTGCCCGAGTACGGCTTGTGCGTCGCATGGGACAGCATCAACGGCGGTCTCGCCGGCGTGGCGACCGACGGCGACGAGCTGGAGGTCGCGTGGCACGTCGACGCCCGCCCGACGATGCAGCCCGTCGTGTTCCCCGACAGCGGGGAGCTGGTGATCAACGACTTCCACGACCGGGACGACCAGCTGATCGTCATCGATCTCACCTCGGGCGAGGTCGTGAGCCGGGTCAGCACCGGGTCGAGCCTCGCCAACGGCATGTTCCTCACGCCGGGGGAGGATCGCGACGTCTACTACTGCTCGACGCTCACGATCGCCCGGGTCCGCTGGGGTTGACGGTAGGCCGGGGTCACCGGCCACGCTCGGGGGCGACGAGCGGCTCGATCCACTCCGAGATCGGCTCGCCCGCCTCGACCAGCTCGAGGCCCCGGGTGTCGAAGTACTCGCGCCAGCGCCGGATCTTCGTGCCCTCGAACTCGTAGACGGTGACGAACGGCGTCCGCACGTGGTGTCCGGCGGCGTTGATGTAGTCGTCGATCGCCTCGACGAACACGACGTCGCCGTCCTGGGCCCGGTGCACCCAGCGCCACGCGACGTCGCGCTGGTTGGCGGCGAGGTGTGCGAGCAGCCGCCGGACCCGTTCGGTCCCGACCACCGGTCGCTGGCCGAGCGCGTAGACGAACTCGACGCCGTCGTGGAGCTGGGCCAGCACCGTCTCGGCGTCCTGACGTCGCCACGCCTCGTAGATGGTGTCGATCACGTCGAGCTGGGGTGACTGGGCCATGGCTGCTCCCGATCAGGGGGTGGTGCTGACGACGAAGGCGCAGTTCGTCGTGGCCGAGCCTCCCACGTTGTAGGTCGCGACCCGGCGGGCTCCGTCGACCTGGTACTCGCCCGCCGTGCCCGAGACCTGCTTGGCGGCGTCGAGCAGCATGCGCACGCCGGTCGCGCCGACGGGGTGGCCGAGCCCCATCAGCCCGCCCGACGGGTTGACCGGCAGCGAGCCGTCGAACGCCACGGTGCCGTCCTCGACCGCCGTCCACGCCCTGCCGGGCTCAGTGATCCCGAAGTGCTCGATGGCCATGTACTCGTTGATCGTGAAGCAGTCGTGCGTCTCGATCGCATCGAGCTCGTCGGGGCCGGCGATGCCGGCTCGCCGGTAGGCGTCGGTGATCGCTCGGCGCACCCAGGGGAAGACGTACTCGGCGTCGGCGCTGTGACGCAGCTTGGTGTCGAAGAGCATCGGGGCCGTCGTGTGACCCCACCCCTCGATCCGCGGGATCGTCGCCAGGTCGCGCCCGGTGGCGTCCGCGTGCTCGGCGGCACGTGCCGCGGAGGCGAGGATCACCACGGCGGCGCCGTCGGTGATCTGGCTGCAGTCCTGGCGACGCATCCAGCCGTCGACGACGGGGTTGGCTGCGTCGTCGGCCGTGAAGCTCTCCGCCGTGAACTCCCACGTGCGCGTCTGCGCGTTGGGGTTGCGCTTCGCGTTGGTGAAGTTCTTCTCGGCGATGCCCATGAGGTGCCGGTGGTCGAGGCCGTGGCGGCGGTCGTACTCGGCGGCGAGGTCGGAGAACATGGCCGGCCACACGTACGGACGGTCGACCACCTCCTCCCCAACCCACACGGCGGCGCCGAGGTGCTGGTTCGCCTCCAGCCCCGACACGTTGCGCATCAGCTCGACGCCGGCGACGCAGGCCAGCCCGTAGAGCCCGCTCTGCAGATCGGCCATCGCGGCGAGTGCCGCCAGCGAGCCGGAGGCGCAGGCGCCCTCGTGGCGGCTGGCCGGCATGCCGGCGAGGTCGGGGTGGACATGACCGAACCAGCCGCCGAGCATCCCCTGCCCGGTGAACAGCTCGGCGACGAAGTTCCCGACGTGGCCGACCTCAAGGTCGGACGGATCGACGCCTGCGGCCTCGATCGCCCCGAGCACGGCCTCGGCGAACAGGTCGAAGAGGGTCAGCTCGGCGCGGGTCCAGTGCGCAGCGAAGTCGGTCTGGTACCCGCCGAGGACGTACACGGGCTCGCTCACGACGCACCGCTGGCGTACTCGGCCGCGCCCGCCCAGGTGGCATGGGTCCCGCTGGAGATCTGGTGCGGGAGCAGGATCCGGCAGATCGGTCCGCCGGCGACGTCACGGGCGTCGATCACGACGCACTCGGAGCGGCCGGCATCGACATCGGTGATGAACGACACGAGGTAGCCGTCGTCCTCGGCGGTGGCGCCGTCGCGGGGAGCGAACGGTGCCTCGCTGCCGAATCGGTCCGGGCCGAAGTGCAGCGACGTCGAGTCGCCCGTCTCGAGGTCGTGCTTCACGATGCCGTCGAAGAGGAAGAACCCCGGCGCCGTCGTCGTCGAGTAGAGGTAGCGACTCTTCTCTCCGGCGAGGCGCTGGTTCCAGGTTCCGAACTCGAGCAGCCGCTCGTCGAGGTGCTCCTCGGTCGTCGCGCCGGTGTCGAGGTTGAAGCGCCAGCGGTGCAGCTTCGGCTTGAAGGATCGCTCGTCGATCGTCGCCATCAGCTTGGCCAGCCGCGGGTCGACGTCGGGCAGGTCGAGCGGGGCGGGGTCGGGGTCCTCCTGGAAGTAGCCGTCGAGGACGATCTCGTTGCCGTCCTCGTAGGCGTTCATCCAGTGCAGGACGAAGGTCGGGTCGGCCTCGAACCACCGGATCTCGCTCGGCGAACCGAACCGGGGGACGATCGCGAAGCGGGTCGGCAGGTGCTCGTGGAACATCGGCGCGTGATAGCCGGCGGCGAGGAGCTCCTCGTTCCAGAAGAACGGCAGGTCGACCAGGATCGAGAAGTTCCTGGTGAACGCCATGTCGTGGGGGAGCCGTGGCCCGGGGAGCTCGACGGGGATCAGGTGCTTCAGGTCACCGCCCGGCCCGACCACGCCGTAGTGCATGTACGGCGCCTGCTTGCCGTAGTTGAAGAACAGCAGCTCGCCGGTCGACAGGTCGACCTTCGGATGGGCCGACACGCCCTCGGGCGGGACCCAGTTGGCGGTGCCGAGCTGCTCCATCGTCATCGGATCGAAGCGGTACCCCTCGCCGCACATGTAGTGGGTCGAGATCACCTCGCCGTGGTGGACGACGACGTCGGTCGACGACGCGTCCTTCATGCGCCCTCGGGCGCCCCAGCCCTCGCGCAGCGACTTGGCCGGGTTGCCGGTGATGCCGGTCCAGAGCGCGTGGCCCGCCTCCTGCTCGGCGAGGAAGCCCTCGGTGCGCACGAACCGGTTGCGGTAGGTCGCCCGGCCGCCGTCGAAGCGCATCGAGTGGAGCATCCCGTCGCCGTCGAAGGGGTGGTAGACGCCGATGGCGTCGTGCACCGGGTTCTCGGTGTTGCGGACGTAGATGCCGTTGAGGTCGGTCGGGATCTCCCCGATCACCTCGAGGTCGGTGGCGTCGACCTCCTCGTGCAGCGGCGTCCAGGCGCCGTTCAGGTACGGGTGGTCCGACGGGCTGAGGGTCGGCTTGACGCGGTTGACGATGGTGGTGGGCACGAGCACCAACTTACTATCCGAAGGAATGTAAGTTGGAGCTGGTCGACTCCTGGTCGAGAGGGCGGGCGTACGATCGCCCGGTGGCGACGCAGGCGGAGCGACGGGCGACCACCCGGGCGGCGATCATCGAGGCCGCCTCCGCCGAGTTCGCCGCCGCCGGATCGCCCGACGTCGCCCTCGACGTCATCGCCGAGCGGGCCGGGGTCACCAAGGGCTCGATCCAGTACCACTTCGCCAACCGGGCCGGGCTGCTCGGCGAGGTCGCGACGTGGATCTTCGCCGAGCTGGAGCGCCGGGTGGCCGCGCTCGGCGACGACGTCACGCCCCGCGAGTACCTCCGGGTGATCCTCGCCGAGCAGGCCGGCCCGACCGGTCGCGTCCTGTTCACGATCGGCGACGAGCTGGCCCGGTCCGGGACCCTGCAGCCGTTCGATCCCTATCCCTACCTCTGCGAGCGCCTCGACGAGCTCGGGCTGGGCGGGCCGGTGTCGGTCACGGCGGCGGCCACCGTGCAGTTCGGCCGCCACCTCGCGTTCGGGCTCGTCGACGCCGACGGGATCGAGGGGATGCTCGACGATCTGCTCGGCGCCGGTGGGTCCTGAGCCGACCCGGTCGACCAGACTGCGACCATGACCGAACCGGGCGCTCCACGGATCGCGGTGTACGGCGTCGGCCGCTACGGCACCGACGTCGTGAGGATGGCGACGGCGAAGGGCTGGCCCGTCGTCGCCGCCTACAACCGGGCCGGACCGAAGGTGGGCCAGGACGTCGGTCGCCTGGCCGGGCTCGACCGGGACCTCGGCGTCGTCGTCGAGGACTGCGACGCCGCCGACTACTCCTCGCTCGGCGACCGCGCCGACCTCGCGGTGGTCGCGACGACGGACCGCCTCGCCGAGAACCTGCCCTGCCTCGAGCGCCTCCTGCCGGCCGGCGTCAACGTGCTCTCGCACAACACCGAGTCGTACCTGCCCCGCGCCGCCGACCCCGAGCTGGCCGGCCGCATCCACGACCTCGCGATGCGCGCCGGTGTCACGTTCACCGGTTCGGGCATCTGGGACATGTCGAGGATCTGGTCCGGCATCCTCGCCGCGGCGCCCTGTACGGACATCACCTCGCTGCACCACGTGAGCCGGACCAACCTGGGCGTGTCGGGCACGGTGGCACCGCTCGCCGGCATCGGCTTCGACCGCGAGCGGTTCCAGGAGGAGCTGGTCGATCGCCGCGGTCCCGTCGGCGAGCTCTACCGGCTGATCCCGTGGCAGGTCACCGAGGCCCTCGGCTTCGAGGTCACCGGGTGCGTCGAGCGACGCGAGCCGGTGCTGCTCGACGAGCCGATCCACGCCGCCGGGCTCCGGCGCGACATCCCCGCGGGTGAGCCGGCCGGGCTGCGCATCCTCGTCGACGTGACGACGGCCGAGGGGGTGACGGCCCACGCCCACATCGAGCTGCGGGCCGTCGAGCCCGGCGAACAGGACTTCATGCGCTGGAGGGTGGAGGGTGAGCCCGGCTCGACCGTGCACGTCGACCGCCAGATCGGACCGCCCGGCTCGGCGACCTCGCTCATCAACCGGGTGCGCGACGTGATCGCCGCACCGCCGGGCATCCAGGAGGTGCACCGGCTCGGCCCGCCACGGCACTCCGCGCTCGTGGGGACCGCATGAGCGAGCCCCGGATCCAGGGGACCGCCGAGGAGCTGCTGGCCGAGGCCCGCGCCACCACCGGGATCGACGTCGAGGACGACGACGCCGTCGAGCCGCTGGCGATCCTGCTCGACGCCTACAACTCGTCGGCCCGCTTCACACCGGACGGCGCCGTCATGAAGCGGGCGTACGTCCTGCGCTTCCTGCAGAACCGCCTGCGGATGGCGCGCGACCTCGCAGCGCACCCGGAGATCCGCGACATCGAGCTGCGCCCGCCGCTGCTGATCAACGGCCTGCCCCGGACCGGGTCAACGAAGATGCAGAAGACGCTCGCCGCCACCGGCGACTTCAACTTCCTGCCGTACTGGATGTGCATCAACTCGGCCTCGCACACCGGTGCGCCGCACGAGGACGTCCGTCCCCGGATCGCGGAGATCGAGGACTACGCCGCCTGGTTCCGTCGGGCCTCACCCGAGACCCGGCGCGGCCACGACATGTCGCCGCTCGAGCCGGAGGAGGAGGCCTACGTGATGATGCAGAGCCTCCGCTGCCGTGCGCTCGCCGGGTTCGCCAACGCCCACGACTACGTCGCCTGGGTCGGCCGCCAGGACCTCGGGCACCAGTACCGGTACCTCCACGACACGCTGCGCTACCTCGTGTGGCAGGGGCTGGCCGACCCGGACAAGCCGTTCCTCCTCAAGTGCGTCGTGAACCTGGGGCTCGAAGCCCAGATCAGGGCGGCGATCCCCGGCGTGCGGATCGCGATGATGCACCGCGACCCGGTCTCCGTCGTGCCCTCCGCAGCGCGACTCGGGCGGGTGTTCCGCGCCGCCTACTCCGACGCCGAGGTCGACATGAGCGGCGCGCCCGAGCGCTTCGCAGCCGGTATGCGGGCCACGATGCGCCATCGCGCCGACCACCCCGACGAGGAGTTCCACGACATCTCCTACGAGGACGTCAGGAACGACGCTCGGTCCGTCCTCGACGGCATCTACGCGTTCGCTGGCGTCGAGCCGTCGGCGGCGACGTCCGACAACGTGGCCCGGTGGGAGGCCGACAACCCGCAGCACCTCCACGGCGCGTGGACCTACTCCGCCGAGGAGTTCGGGTTCACCGACGACGACGTCCGGCGCGCGTTCGCCGACTACATCGACTGGGTCGAGGCCGAGGGCATCGCCGGCTGGCGGTGAGCCTCGGCCTGGTCCGTCAGCCGTCCGACGGGGCGAGGGTGAGCAGCGCGTCCCGGAGCCGCTCGGCCAGCTCGGGGTCGGTCAGCGCGCCGGTCGCCTCGTCGACGTGCTGGTGGAACGACGGGATCGACAGGCTGGCGCGCACGTCGCAGCCGAAGAACGGCGCGACCGCCACGGCCGTCTCGAGCACACCACGACCGCCCCGCGAACCGGGCGACGTGGCGAAGAAGACCCCGGGCTTGTCCTGGTAGACCCGCAGGTCGATCCGGGAGGTCCAGTCGAACAGGTTCTTGAACGCCGTGGTGTAGGAGCCGTTGTGCTCGGCGAACGAGATCAGCAGGCCGTCGGACCGACCGATCGCGGCCCGGAAGTCGTGCGCCTCCTGCGGGATGCCGTCCGCCTCCTGGCGATCGATGCTGTAGATCGGCATCTCGAAGTCGTTGAGGTCGATCGTGTCGACGGTGACGTCCGGGACGAGCCCGCCCTCGAGCAGCTCGACGGCGTGGTCGACGAGGCGGCGGTTGATCGAGCGGCTGCTGTTGGAGGCGGCGAACGCGAGCAGGCGCACCCGCTACTCCTCGCCCAGGGCGAGGGCGTCCAGTCCTTCGTCGACCCACAGGAGGTGCTGGCGCTCGTGGTGGGCGATGGTCCAGAGCACGCTGCCGATCGAGCCGTCTCCCCACGGTGCACCCGGGATCGGGAGATCGAGCTGCTCGTCGGTCAGCTCGTCGAGCGCGTCCAGCGTCACGTCGCGGGTCGAGGTCAGCTCGGCGAGCAGCTCGTCGACCGACCGACCACGGAGCCCCTCGACGTGCTCCTCGTTGGCGCGGTGGACCGCCTGGAGGCGCTCCTCCCACGAGCTGCCCGGGATCTTCACCGGCTCGTCGTCGCCCGCGACGGTCGCCTTCGCCATGGCGACGAAGGCGGCCTCGATGCGCAGCAGGTGGGCCAGGTGATCGCGCGGGCTCCACGCGGAGCCGTCGGGATCCTCGCTGCTCGTGCACGGCGTGTCGAGGGTCTCGTCGTCGAACGAGCGGTAGCGGGCCTCCAGCTCGGCCCGCTGGTTGGCGAGCGAGGCGAGGATGCGGACGCGGTCTGCCATGGCGCGAGCATGCCTCGATCGACCCGGTGCAGGCGACCGCGACCGACACGGGGCCACCGACGGCTGGCATGCTCTGGCCATGGAGATCACGCGGATCCACCACACCGCGGTGAGCGTCGCCGACATGGAGCGGTCGCTCGCGTTCTACGTCGACGTGCTCGGACTCGACCTCGTGTTCGACAGCGAGATCGCCCCGAACCCGTCGCTCGACGCCGTCGTCGGCATGACCGATGCGACCGGCCGCGTGTGCTGGTTGATGGCCGGCGACACGATGCTCGAGCTCTGGCAGTACGACCATCCGCGGGGTCGGGCGCTGCCGGATGACTACCGCCCCGCCGACCGCGGCGTCACCCACTTCGCGTTCGTGGTCGACGACGTCGAGGAGCTCCACCGTCGCATCCTCGATCACGGCCTCAGCGCGAACGCCCCTCCCACCGATCTGCGGATGCACCTCACCACCTACGTGCGCGGACCCGACGGCGAGATCATCGAGATCCTCGAGGACCGCGTCGACGACGAGTGGCAGGCCAAGCTGCGCGAGCGAGCGCAGGCTCGGCGAGCTGCCGGGGTCTCGTCGGACCGGTGAGCCGACCGAGCCCCGTGGTGGTGGGGGAGGTGGTGGGGAGTCGCTTCGGCGCCGTGGTGGTCGACGCCGTCGAGCCCGTCGACGGGGTCGTCCGCGTGCGCGGGACCGTGCTCGGCCGCGACCTCGCGGTGGCCTTCGGCGGTGAGGAGTGGGAGCAGTCGACGCGACCGGTGGTCTCCGACGAGGTAGCCCGGTCGTCCTGGGCGAGGCTGGACGGCCCCGACGACGGCCAGCCGCCCGAGCCGGAGGTCGTCGACGTGCTCCGGCGCTGCCACGACGTCTCGCTCGGCATGGACTTCGAGGCCAAGGTGACCGCCGTCCTCGACCTCCGCAGCATCGCGGGAGATGCCCACCCGGCCCGCCGCGTGCTCGCCATCGAGCTCCACCGGGCGCTGGCGTCCGAGCTCGGGCACGTGCTCGGACGCGACGACGCCGAGCTCCTGGCCGGCCTCCGGGTGCGGCTGGAGGGCAGCGCGGCGAGCTGAGCGGCGGCGTCAGTAGCGCATCGTGACCGTGCGGTGGTGCTCGCCGAAGGTCGACGCGTCGGGCCCGAGCACGGCCTCGGACCACAGCCGGTAGTCCAGGGCCGGAGCGCTCACCGACGCCCCCCGTTCGTGGAGCGCCGCCCGGAGCCTGGCGCCGGCGTACACCGTCGCCCAGCGGATGGCGTGCTCGGCGTCGGAGCCGGCCTCGACGACGCGACGCTCGTCGACCCGGGCGGAGAGCGCATCGTCGTAGCGGAGCGCCCCGACGTGGCGCAGCACCCTCGGCAGCATGTAGTCGGGGTACACCGGGAAGTCGTCGTAGCCGGTGAAGCCGGCGTCGGCCCACCCGACGCCGGCGGCCGTGATCGCCGCCGCGAGGTGGGCGAGCTTGTCGAAGCGCAGCTCGCCCGCCGACGTCTGCGCCCGGTCGCGGTAGCCGGGCACGGTCTCGCTCAGCAGGTGGGCGATGCGGTGACCGTCCCGTCCGGCCTCCTCGACGAGGTTCCCGGCCGAGCCCTCCCAGCGGTCGAGGAGCGTCGCTGCGACCCGGCGCAGCATCACGGTGCGCTCGTCGAGGAGCTGGAGCGTGCCCCTGCCGGCGAACCAGGCCCGCCCCTCGTCGTCGGCGAGCCGGGCGATCGCCGCCAGGTCGAGTCCGTCCGGCGTGAGGCGCCGGGTGAAGGTGGCGAAGATGCCGGGCGCGTCGTCGAGCCAGGTGCCGTCGAGCTCCGCGTGCCAGACCTCGTCGCCCTCCGGTGGCCACAGGCAGGCCAGCACCGACACCGAGACCACCACGTAGTCGAACCACCAGCGCTCGTGCCGCTCCGACGGGGTGCCGGGGTAGTCGAAGGCCGGCAACGGGAACGGTTCCGGCGCCCACCGATCGGCCAAACGCATCGATCGCCGCGTGCTCGACGGTGACACCCCACGAGCGGGGCGGTGGGGTCAGCTGCAGGTCGACGACGGTCACGGGCCCATCCTGGCAGCCGTCGACGTTGTGTGAACCTACGACGGTTGATAATAAGAATGCTATGAACCGTCCGTGGTTGTCGTCACCCCCGCCGGGCGAGGACCGCGTGCGCCACCTCGTCGAGGCCGAGAACTACCCGGCCTGGCGCACGAGGACCCGCCGCCGGGCGCTCGTGCTCGTCGTCGTCGCCGGGTTGCTCGGCGTGCTGGGGTTCAGCCTGGTCGACGGCCCGGTCGGCGGACTCGGCCTGCTCGCCTCGATGGTGGTCACCCTCGGCGCCTGGTTCTTCCTCCGCCATCTCGTGCGGGCGCTCCCGGATCTCCCCGACGAGGCGCTCGACGAGCGCCAGGTGCTCGTCCGGGGTGAGTACTACCGGCAGGCGTTCATCCTGCTGGGCGCCCTCTGCGTCCTCGCTCCCTGGGTGGGTGGGCTCGTCCTGAGCGTGGTCGGGGTGGACGCGATCGAGCCGACCGATCTCTTCCTCGTCGCCCCACCGCTGACCTTCCTCGTCGCGTCGCTGCCGACGCTGGCCACCGGCTGGTGCGAACCGGACGACCTCGAGTGAGCCGTCGTCCGGCCAAGGACGAGGGTCCGATGCACAATCGGCTGGAGATGCTGCGCGCCGAGCGCCGCATCAGCCGACGCGAGCTCGCGAACGCCGTCGACGTCCACTACCAGACGGTCGGCTACATCGAGCGGGGGGAGTACGCCCCGTCGCTGCACCTCGCCTTCCGCATCGCCCGGTACTTCGACCTCCCGATCGAGGCGATCTTCTCCCCCGAGGAGTTCGCCCCGCTCGGCAGCGACGCGCTGCTCCCCGCCGCACCCGGCGATTAGCGTCGCCCGCCGTGGCCACACCGAGTCTGTTGCAGCCGCTGACGCTCCGGGACGTGACGCTGCCAAACCGGGTGATGGTCTCGCCGATGAGCCAGTACGCCGCCCGCGACGGCGTGGCCGGCGACTGGCACCTGGTGCACGTCGGCCGGTTCGCGCTGGGCGGCGCCGGGCTGGTGATGGCCGAGGCGACGGCGGTGACGCCGGACGGCCGCCGCACACCGGGCGACCTCGGCTTGTGGGAGGACGCCCAGGTCGCACCGCTCGCCCGCGTCGCCGAGTTCCTCGAGCGCAACGGCGCCGTGCCGGGGATCCAGCTCGGCCACGCCGGACGCAAGGCGAGCGAGCGGCGGCCGTGGCACCGCGAGGCGCCGCTCGACGACGAAGATGTCCAACAGCGCGGCGAGCATCCCTGGGAGGCGATCGCGCCGAGCTCGCTGCCGTACGACGAGGGGTGGCCGGTGCCCCGCGAGATGACCCTCGACGACATCGAGTCGGTCGTGGCCGCGTTCGGCTCCGCCGCGGCGAGGGCGCGAGACGCGGGCTTCCGCGTGGTGGAGGTCTACGCCGGGCACGGCTTCCTGCTCCACCAGTTCGTGTCGCCGATCGCGAACCAACGCAACGACGACTACGGCGGCGACCTCGAGGGCCGGACGAGGATCGTCGTCGAGGTCGCCGAGCGCATCCGCACCGAGTGGCCGGCCGAGCTGCCGCTGTCCTTCCGGCTCTCGGTCACCGACTGGCTCGACGACGGCTGGACGGTCGCGGAGACGATCGAGCTCGCCCGCCGGCTCGGCGATGCGGGCGTCGACCTCATCGACTGCACCTCGGGCGGCATCGGCGGCGGTCGGCGCGTCCGGTTCCCGCTCGGCCAGGGCTACCAGGTGCCGCTCGCCGAGCGGGTCCGCCACGAGGCCGGCATCGCCACCGCGACGGTGGGGATGATCTGGGACCCGGCGTTCGCCGAGCAGGTCATCGCCGACGGCCGGGCCGACCTGGTCGCGCTCGCCCGCGAGCTGCTCGACGACCCGAATTGGACGCTCCACGCCGCGGCGGCCCTCGACGACCCGGGGGACTTCGACCGCTGGCCGGTCGAGGCGGGCTGGTGGCTCGACAAGCGCCATCGCGCGGTGACGAAGTTGGGGCTGCGTCCCTGACGACCTCCGGCGCCATCGGGGGGTGCTCCGGGGGTGGGACGGGGCTGTCCCCGATGGCCCCCGAGCGGTCTCGTCGGAAGCTGAGGCCGAGCCCTCCGGGCCGACCGCAGCGAAGGAGCCCCGACATGACCGTCTCCCTGCACCGATGCGTCGTCGCCGCGATGTCGATCATCGTGGTGGTGTGGACGGCCCTCGCTGCCTCGGCGGCCGCCCACGACCTCACGCCGACGCCGCCCTCGCCGCTGTGCGTGTACTCGCGGCCGCCCGAGGCCGTCCCGACGCTCGAGGCGCAGTACTCGGCGGAGAAGTTCCGACAGGGTGAGCTGATCGGGTGGGACATCGGCGACTCGACCGGTCACCTCACCTCCTTCCGCTACGACGTGTACGCCGTCGGGTCGCGGTGGTCGGGCCCACAGCTGATCGTGATCGGCCTCGGGCCGCGCTCGGTCAACTACACCGACCTCGACGTCGGGACCCACAAGGTCCACATGACCGTCACCGACTGCCTGGGCCGGACCGACACCGCCATCGTCTTCGTCGAGGTGACCGAGAAGTGAGCTGAGCCGCCCTCAGCTCAGCCCGATGCGCTCGGTGAGCGTGTCGGTCAGGACCGGTGGGGTCATCCCGTCGGGCGGCGCGCCGAACCCTCCGTGGGGCTCGATGCGCTCCGGGGCGGTGCCGTCGCCGAAGGGACGACCGCCCAGCTCCTCGCGATGGTGTGGGGTCAGCAGCCCGCGCAGATCGGGTCCCACCGGCACGACGCGGGTCGGGTTGATGGTCGTGTGGACCCCGTAGTAGTGCTCCTTGATCTGGTCGAAGTGCACCTGATCGCCGAAGCCGGGGGTCTGGTAGAGGTCCCGGACGTAGCCCCACAGCGCCGGCATCTCCGACAGCTTGTTGCGGTTGCACTTGAAGTGGCCGTGGTAGACGGCGTCGAAGCGGATGAGCGTCGTGAAGAGCCGGACGTCGACCTCGGTGATCGTGTCGCCCACCAGGAAGCGACGGGTCGTGAGCCGCTCCTCGAGCTCGTCGAGGCGGGCGAACAGCGTGCGGTAGGCGTCCTCGTACGCGGCCTGTGACGACGAGAAGCCGGTCCGGTACACGCCGTTGTTCACGTCGGTGTAGATCACGGCGATCAGCTCGTCGATCTCGTCGCGGTGCTCGTCGGGATAGAGGTCCGGAGCGCCGGCACGGTGGTGCGCCGTCCACTGCGACGAGAAGTCGAGGGTCATCTGCGCGAAGTCGTTCGTCGCCACCTGGCCGCTCGGGACGTCGACGATCGCCGGCACCGTGATGCCCTTCGGGTAGTCGGGGAACCGGGCGAGGTACGCGTCGCGCAGGCGGGGGATGCCGAGCACGGGGTCGACCCGTCCCTCGTCGAGGTCGAACTGCCAGCTCGTCCAGTCGTGGGTCGGGCCGGCGAAGGCGAGCGACAGCGCGTCCTCCAGTCCGAGGAGGCGGCGCACGATCGTGGTGCGGTTGGCCCAGGGGCAGGCCGCAGCTGCCGCGAGCCGGTACCGCCCGGCCTCGACCGGCCACCGGGCGTCGGGATCGTCGAGGATCCGGTCGGTGATGTAGTCGGTGTCGCGCTCGAAGGCGCCGTCGGTCTCATCGGCCATGCCCGTTGCAACACGCCGCGACGCCCTGGTCGTCCCGGGGGCCCGGGATCCGCGGATCCGGGCCCCCGACCGACCGTCGAATCAGACCCGAGCCGGCTGCTGTCTCCCGCTCTCAGCTCGCTTCCTCGATGCTCTGCGCCACGTGCGTGGCGCGCCGCATCCGCTCGCTCGCGGGGCCGCTCGGGCCACGCCTCGCCTACCGGCTCGGCTCTTCGACGTACCGCAGGTACGGCAGCACGGCGTCGAAGCCGTCGGGGAAGCGCTCGGCCGCCGCCTCGTCGGTCACGGCCGGGACGATGATCACCCGATCGCCGGACCGCCAGTCGGCCGGCGTGGCCAGCTGCTGCTGCTCGGTGAGCTGGCACGAGTCGAGCAGCCGGAGGATCTCGGCGAAGTTCCTGCCGCTCGTCATCGGGTACGTGAGCACGGCCCGGAGCCGCCGGTCCGGTCCGATGAGGAAGACGGTTCGTGCGGTGGCGTTGTCGGCGGCGGTCCGGCCCTCCGAGGAGTCGCCGGCGTCGGCGGGCAGCATGCCGTACGCCTTCGCGACCTCGAGGTGGACGTCGCCGATGATCGGGTAGCCGACCCGGTTGCCGGTCGCCTGCTCGACGTCGGTTAGCCAGCGGTCGTGGGCCTCGACCGGGTCGACACCCAGGCCGATCACCTTGCAGTTGCGGGCGAGGAACTCGTCCTCGATGGCGGCCATCGCCCCGATCTCCGTGGTGCAGACCGGGGTGAAGTCCTTGGGGTGGGAGAAGAGCAGGCCCCAGCCGTCACCGAGCCAGTCGTGGAACGAGATCCGTCCCAGGGTGGTGTCGGCCGTGAAGTCCGGCGCCGTCTCACCGATGCGCAGCGTCATGTCGTGTCTCCTGTGTTCGTTGCTGGCATCACTTCGCGCGGGAGCCGGTTCCGACACGGTTCCCGCTCGGTAGACGTCAGGCGAGCGGCGGTGCGCCGTCGTCGAGCCCGCGCGAGACCCCGAGTGAGGCGAACCGCTCCCCAGCTCGCCCTGCGGCCTCGACCGACTCGGCGGCGCGACCCAGGCGCCCTGCGCAGCGCGACACCCCGAGCGCAGCCATCGCCGCCTCGAACGGGTGCGGGAACCCGGCCCAGCCGTCCTCCGCACGGCGGTGGCCCTCGAGGGCCTCGGTCCACCGCTCCTCGGCCTCGGCGAGCGACGCCTGCGCCGTCGTCCACATCAGCTGGCGGCGACGGATCGTCGGAGCCACCTCGGGCACCAACTGCCGGGCGAGGTCGAGGCGGCCGATCCGGGTGAGGCCGCGGACGGCCTCACCCGCCTCACGCAACCGGTTGTAGGGGTGTGGTCCGGCGAACGTGACGAGCTCGCGGCCCAGGTCCGCTGCCGCGTCGGCATCGTCGAGCAGCGCACGCGTCGAGATGGCAGCGGAGAGGATCGGGACGACGACCTGCCGCTCCTGCGAGCGGCGCGCCGAGGCGAGTGCCGAGTCGAGTCGTGCGACGGCCCGGTCGTCACCACGCCAGAAGGAGATCCGCGCCGCCAGCGACTCGAGCAGCCAGCCGACGACGGGCGTGAGCCCGATCGTGCGGTCTGGCGGCGTGGTGACGGCGTCCCACTCACCGAGATCGAAGCGGATCTCCGCCAGCTGCGCGTGGTGCCAGGGGGCCTGGCCGCGGTAGCCGCGCTCGTGGGCGACCTCGAGTCCGGCCGATGCCAGCGGGACCGCCTGCGCCGGGCCTCGCGCCGGCCAGACGAGCTCGGCCAGGTTGTTGTAGGACTGGCTGGCGAGCCGACCGAAGCCCCGATCGACGGTCCGCCGGACGGCCTCCTCCAGGTCGTCGATGCCCCGCTCGTCGTCGAGGTCGAACCGAGCCTGGCCACGAACGTGGAGCATCCGGACCCGATCCTCCTCCGTCCCGTGCTCTTCGACGACGGGGAGGAACCGCTCGGCCAGCTCGATCGCCTCGGCGGCGCGTCCGCGGAGCGCGGTCTGCGCGGCGACGATCGCCATCGTGTGAGCGTGCGCGGGAGACGGGGGTGAGCGGTCGATGCGGTCGAGCGCACCGGCGAGGAGCTCGTCGAGCTCGTCGGCGTGCCCGAGGTACCAGAGCGCCCGGGCGCGGCGTGCCAGGGCCTCGCCCGCCGAGTCGTGCCTGCCGTGCTCGTCGTAGATCGCCGCAGCTTCGGCCAGCGCCCCGGTCGCCTCGTCGAACTCACCGGCGTCGGTGGTGATCTGACCGAGCCGCACGAGCACGTCGGCCCTGGCAACGTCGGGCTTCGCGGCGAGATCGAGCGCGCTGCGGAAGGCCTCGATCGCGAGCCCGGCGTCGACGTGCAGGAGCCGGTCACCGGCTCGGACGAAGGCCTCCCGGGCCGCGCTCCGCGTCTCGGCCTCGATCTCGAGCCCGGCGTCGGCGGCGAGTCGGATCACGTGGCGCCAGTGCCACGCCGTCGCCTGGAGCGCGTCGAGGTCGGCCTCGGCCTCCTCAGCCAGCCGGCGGGCCGCCCGCTCGTGGAGCGCACGACGCGTCTCCCGGGTGAGCTGCCCGTAGGCCACGTCCGCGACGACCGCGTGCTCGAACTCGTAACCCGGCCCGTGGTGCGTGGGACCCCGACGGGACCGCCGGAGGAGCCCGGAGCGGACGAGCACCTCGAGCGCCGCACCGATCTCGGCGTCGTCCCGGCCCGTGACGGCGGCGAGGAGGTCCGTCCGCAGCTCACCGGCGAGGAGCGCACCCACCTGGATCGTCGATCGGAGCGGTGGGGCGAGGTGGTCGAGGCGAGCCGAGATCACCAGCCGAACGCTGTCGGGAGCGGCCGTCCCGTCCGCGGCCTCGGGCCGGTCCAGCAACATGCGCACGTACTGCAGCAGGAAGAGCGGGTTGCCCCCGCTGCTGCGAGCGGCGAGCGCGAGCGCCTCGGGGGCGAGGTCCCGACCGACCAGGTCCGCGAGCTGGCGGAGATCTCCGTGCGGGAGCGGGCCGAGCCGGATCGTCGAACGCTCAGCGACCAGGGACGTGTCGGGCTCGGCGACCGCCGGCTGAGGTCGACGCGTCGTGATGACCAGGATCGGACGGTCGGCGAGGTGACCGAGCGCGTCGCCGAGGCTCTCGAGCGCGCTGGCCGGTGCCCAGTGCAGGTCCTCGATGGCCAAGACCGTCGGTCCGGCGGCGGACCGGAGCTCGACGAGTCGGAGCAGCAGCGCGTCGGCCTCGTCCACCCCGGCGGTCTCGAGGTCGACGGGCGTGCCGGCGACGATCGGGGCCAGCTGCGCCTCGAGCGCTCGTCGCTCGTCGGGTGGGATCGCGAGTGAGTCGAGCCACGCTGCGACGTCGGCGTGCCCGCCGGTGAGCTGATCCAGGGCTCGCAGCAGCACCGCGAACACGCTCCCGTCGTCGATGGCGGAGAAGCTGAGCTCGATGATCTCGACCGGTGCGGGTTCGAGCGCGGCGACGCTCTCCCGCAACAGCCGCGTCTTGCCGATGCCGGGCTCGCCGATCACCTCGGCGAGTCGCAGCCGACCGCCGTCGATCACCCGGGCCCAGACGTCCCCGACGATGCGGTACTCGGTGTCCCTCCCGATCATCGGCGTGGCGTGCGAGGCGGCCTGGTCGAGGAGCTGACGGTCGACCTCCGGGGCGATCACGACCGTTCCACCCGCCGCCTCCGAGACCAGCGCTCGTGCCCGGTCGACGGGCCTCCCGGCGATCAGCCGAGCGTCCGGTTCGGTGGCCACCAGCGCCTCCCCGCCCGTCACCGCGGCTCGGGCGGTGGAGCGGACCCGGAGGACGCCGCGGGCGAGCGCGACGGCGCGTTCGGCGTCGTCGTCGTGGGCGGGGACGCCGAACGTCACCACGACGTCACCGGACGATCGGGCGTCGACCACGCCGCCGAGGCGGGTTGCCATCCGCTCGATCTCGTCGGTGAAGCGCAGGTGGTGGGAGCGCACGTCCTCGGGGGCGTCGGCGGTGGAGGGGTCCTCGACGAGCACGATCACGACGGCACGGATCTCCTCGCGATCGCCCGGCGTGACCCGCTCCGGCGGCGATCGGTCGCCTCCGACCTCGGATCGTTCGCCGTCGTCTCGGCGCACGCGAAGGGCCTCGTCGTGGTCGAGCACCTGCCGCTCGAGCTCGACGAGCTCGGGTGAGGGGTCGAGGCCGAGGTCGTCGCGGAGGCGGTCGGCGAGACGGCGGGCGGCCTGGAGCGCCTCGACCTGCCGGTCCGAGCCGTAGAGCGACCTCACCAGTTGGGCGGCGATCCGCTCGTCGTGGGGGTGCTCGACCGCGAGGCGTTCCAGCTCACCGATGACCTCGGCCGTCGCCCCGGTGGCGAGCTGGTCCGCGAGTCGGTCCAACCGGAGCCCGAGGTGGACGCCGGCGAGCCGGTGCCGCTCACCGAGGACGAACGGGTGGTCGCCACAGCCGGCGTAGGGCTCGCCCCGCCACTCGGCCTCGGCGCTGGCCAGTGCCCGGGACCGCGACGCCGGCTCGGACCGGGCGGTGGCGATCGCCGCCTCGAAGCGGGTGACGTCGATCCCGAGCGGGTCGACGGCGAGCCGGTAGCCGCCGCCCTCGGTCACGATCGATCCGTGCCCGAGCGCGGATCGCAGCGCGGAGACGTACTTCTGCACGAGCTTGGGCGCGGAGGCGGGGGGATCCTCCGGCCAGAGCCGATCGATCAGTCCCGTGCGCGAGACCAGCGAACCGTCGGCGATGACGAGCGCGGCGAGGAGCGCGCGCTGCTGCGGGGCCCCGAGGTCGACGGGCCGGCCATCGACCAGGGCTTCCATGGGTCCGAGCACCCGTAGCCCGATGTCCGCCACGGGTCCGGTCTACACGGGCCGCGTCCGACGGGCACCTGTGGATGCAGGAACACGGTCATCGCGACCTGAGCCCCTCGGCGCGGACCCAGCCGTTCGCGAAGACCCCTGCGGGGTCGAGGGCCTCGATCAGCTCGATCGCCTCGGCTCGGCGAGGTGTCGGGAAGGCGGCCGACGCACCCGGCGTGAACACCTTGCCCCAGTGCGGTCGCGGCTCGAACGGCCGGAGCGCCTCCTCGATGCGTGCGGCCGCGGCCGCCACCGACCTCGGGTCCGGCTGCCACGTGAAGTGGAGGGCGAGCGAGTCGCGATCGGCGAAGGGGCTCAACCAGAGCGCGTCGGCGGCGACGGTGCGGAGCTCGCTCGTCATGAGCGTCGGTCGGAGCTCGGCACCGATGGCCCGGAGCGCGGCGATCGCTGCGGGACCGGCGTCGCGAGGCACGAAGTACTCCGACTGGAGCTCGTGACCGGCGTTGGGCACGGCGTCGAAGCGGAAGTGCGGGAGCCGATCCGCCCACGAGCCGGATCGACCCAGCTGCTCGGTGCAGGCGCTCGGATCGTTGCCCGGGACCGGGTGCACCTGCTGGTCGGCGTGCCGCGCCGACGCCAGGACGTCGGCGATCTCGCGCCCGGCTCCCCGGCGCTGCTTGACCCACACCTGCTCGGCCACGTCGTCCCATCGGGTGAAGATGCTCACGCTGTGGCCGGACGCGAACACGGCGTCGAGCGAGGCCTCGACGGCGTCGAGCGCGAGGCCGAGGTGGACGTGCTGCTCGACCTCGTAGGCGGGCTCGACCGCCAGGGTGAGCGCCGTGACCGCGCCGGTGGCGCCGAGCCCGACGACCAGGCCGTCGAAATCGGCGTCACCCCGCGGGTGAGCACGTCGCCGGCCGCCGTCACGAGCTCCAGGCCGACGACCGCCGTCGACAGGCACCCGTTGCCGTCGCCGGAGCCGTGCGTCGCGGTCGACACCGCCCCGGCGACCGAGAGGTGGGCGAGCGAGGCGAGGTTGTGGAGGGCGAGGTCGTGGGGCGCGAGGAGCTCGGTGAGCCGCCCGTACGACATGGCACCGTCGATGGTGACCGTCCCGGCCTCGCGGTCGAGCTCGAAGCGCTCGCCGAGGCCGGCGAGCCCGACCATGGTCGGCGCGTCGCTGATGCCGGTGAAGGTGTGGCGGGTCCCCACCATCCGCACGGCGGCGGCGCCGCGGATCGTTGCCGCCAGCTCGTCGATCGAGCCGGGCGTGGTGACCTCGCCGGCGAGGTAGGTGTACGTCCCGCCCCAGTTCTTCACGGTGCTCAGCCTGGCAGAGGGCCCGAGCGGCCCGGGAGACTGTCGACATGTCGCCCCGGAACGTCGTCCTCGTCCTGCTCGACAGCCTGAACCGCCACGACCTGGGCTGCTACGGCGCCGCTCACGGCGCCAGCCCGAACCTCGACCGGTTCGCCTCCCAGTCCGTCCGCTTCGATCGCCACGTCACCGGCTCGATGCCGTGCATGCCGGCCCGCCACGACCTCCTCGTCGGGGCGCTCGACTTCCTCTGGCGGCCGTGGGGCTCGATCGAGGTGTGGGAGGAGCCGATCACCCACCACCTCCGCGCCGCCGGGGTCACGACCGCGCTCGTGTCGGACCACCCCCACCTGTTCGAGTCCGGCGGCGAGAACTACCACACGGACTTCCACTCCTGGGACTACCAGCGGGGATCCGAGAACGACCCGTGGCGGCTCGTGCCCGACGCCACCGCGGTCGGTGCGCCGTCGATCCCCGATGCCCGTCCCGCGCCGTTCCCCCGTGCCTACGACGTGTCGCGCACGTGGTTCCGCGAGGAGGCCGACTTCCCCGGTCCGCGCACGATGGCGTCGGCAGCGGACTGGGTCCGGGTGAACGCGGCGGCGCAGGACCGCTACCTGCTCTTCGTCGACGAGTTCGATCCGCACGAGCCGTTCGACACGCCGGAGCCGTGGGCGTCGCGCTTCGACGAGGACTGGTCCGACGCCAAGCTGATCTGGCCGCCCTACGCCGTCGATGCGCTGGGCCAGGGACGCCTCGACGAGGCGTCGGCTCGCCAGGTCCGGGCGTCGTACCTCGGCGGGCTGGCGATGATCGACCACTGGTTCGGCCGCCTCCTGGACGCGATCGACGCCTCACCCGACGCCGACGACACCGCCATCATCGTCTGCACCGACCACGGCCACTACCTCGGCGACCTCGACGACACCGGCCGCGACCTGTGGGGCAAGCCGATGGTGCCGCTCTACGAGGAGATCGCCCACACCCCGCTGCTCATCCGCTGGCCCGGGCGCGAGCCGGGGGTCGTCGACGCGCTCACGACCAACGTCGACCTCCACGCCACGCTGTGCGACGTGTTCGGCGTCTCGATGGAGCACCGGGTGCACGGTCGGTCGATCGCGCCGCTGCTCGACGGCACCGCGAGCTCGATCCGCGACTGGGCGGTCGCCGGCTACTGGGGCAACTGGGTCCACGTCGTCGACGCCGCCGGCCGCAAGTACGCCCGCAGCCACGTCGGCGACAACGCACCGCTCTCGATGTGGTCGAACCGCTGGTCGACGATGCCGCTGCCGATCGATCACGGCCACCGCATGCCGAGGCCGGACGGTCGGGCCCGCCTCGACCACATGCCGGGCAGCGACGTTCCGGTGATCCGTCAGCCCTTCGAGCCGGGCGATCCGATCCCTTACTGGGCGAGCATGGCCCGACCGGACGAGCACCACCTCTTCGACCTGGTCGAGGACCCGACCGAGGACCGGAACCTCGTCGGCGAGGACCGCCGCCGGGAGGCGGAGCTGAGCGAGCTGCTCCGGGTGGCGCTCCGCGAGCTCGAGGCCGACGAGCACCTCGAGCGCCTCGGCCTGGACTGAGGTCGACGGGGTAGCGTCCCGACATGCCGAAGCAGCGCAGCTACCGACCGGTGGGGCTCGACTACCTCGACGATGCGCCGGTGCGCGCCGCCCTCCGCCAGTCCCTCCCGGCCAGTGCCGAAACCGTGTTCGCCGCCTTCGAGGAGCCCGACTTCTGGACCGCCTGGCTCGGACCGATCGACGAGGTCGTGTGGACCTCCCCGAAGCCGTACCGGGTGGGCACGACCCGCGACATCGTCGGGAAGGGCTCGCGGGTCTCTGAGGAGTTCATCGCCTGGCAGGCGCCCCGGCGCATCGCGTTCTATTTCTCCGAGGGCGACAGCCCCGTCTTCGCCGCCTTCGCCGAGGAGTACACCCTCGAACCTCGCGGCGACCGCTGCGAGCTGGTGTGGCGGTACGCCTTCGAGTGCCCCGAGCGGCTCCGACTGCTCCAGCCCGTCGTGGCGTTCGGCTTCGGGCGCTTCGGTCGACGGGCCCTCGCCAAGATGGCCGAGCACCTCGACGAGCACGCCGGCCGCTACCGGGAGGCGGCGGCATGAAGAGCGCGGCGTTCACGTACCACCGGCCGTCGACGGTCGCCGAGGCCCTGGCGTTGCTCGCCGAGCACGCCGACGACGCCAAGATCCTGGCCGGCGGCCAGAGCCTGCTCCCGATGATGGGCCTGCGCCTGGCCCGCCCTGCCCACCTGATCGACATCGGCGGTCTCGCCGACGAGCTCGGCGCCATCGACGCCGGCCCCGACGGTGTGCGCATCGGTGCCCTCGTCCGCCACGCCGAGGCCGAGGTCGACGAGGGCATCGCCCGCCACGCCCCGCTCGTCGCCGCGGCGATGCCCCACGTGGGCCATCGGGCGATCCGCACCCGGGGCACCGTCGTGGGCTCGATCGCCCACGCCGACCCGGCCGCCGAGATGCCGGCGGTCTGCCTCGCCCTCGACGCGACGATGGTGGTCGCCTCGACCGAGGGGCGGCGTGAGGTGGCGGCCGCCGACTTCTTCGACGGCTACCTGACCACGGCGGTCGCCGATCACGAGCTCGTCGTCGAGGTCGCCTTCCCGGCCTGGCCCTCGTCGAGCGGCGCAGCACTGGTCGAGCTCAGTCGCCGCCACGGCGACTACGCGCTCGTCGGGTTGGCCTGTCGCATCGACGTGACCGACGGCTTCGTCACCGGTGCGGCGCTGTCGTTCCTCGGCGTCGACAGCGTGCCGGTCCGGGTGGGGGACGCCGAGCGGTCGCTGGTCGGCCGGCCGCCCGGCGAGGAGGCCTTCGCCGATGCCGCAGAGATCGTCTCGGACCGGCTCTCGCCGCCGTCCGACATCCACGCCACGGCCGCCTACCGCCGACACGCCGCCGGCGTCCTCACACGCCGCGGCCTCGCCGAAGCCGCCTCGACGATCGGAGTGCCCGCATGATCCCCGTCGGCAGCGAGACCAATGTGACCCTCCGGGTGAACGGCGAGGAGCGGTCCGCCACGATCGAGACGAGGAAGAACCTGGCCGACACCCTCCGGGAGGACCTCGGTCTCACCGGCACCCACCTCGGGTGCGAGCACGGCGTGTGCGGCGCCTGCACGGTGCTCGTCGACGGGCAACCGGCGCGGTCGTGCCTGATGCTGGCCGTGTCGGCGACCGACGTCGAGATCACCACGATCGAGGGACTGGGCACGGCCGACGAGATGCACCCGGTCCAGCGAGCGATGTACGAGCGAATGTCGTTCCAGTGCGCGTTCTGCGCGCCGGGCTTCATGATGAGCGCCGTCGCCCTGCTCGACGGCGACGCCGAGCCGACCGACGAGGCCATCCGTGAGGAGCTGAGCGGGAACCTGTGCCGCTGCACCGGCTACGAGTCGATCGTGCGCGGCGTGCACCGAGCGGCCGAGATCCTCCGGGAGGAGCGGGCATGAGCACCGACCGCCAGACCAGCGGCCTCGGCTTCGTCGGCCAGTCCGTCAAGCGCATCGAGGACGAGCGGCTGCTCGTCGGCGAGGGCCGCTACGTCGCGGACGTCCAGCCGGAGGGTGCGCTGCACGCCGCGTTCCTCCGCTCGCCCATCGCCCACGGCCACGTCACGTCGATCGACGTCGGCGAGGCCGCCCGTCTGCCCGGTGTGGTGCGCGTGCTCACCGGTGCCGAGATCAACGAGCTCACCAACCCGTTCCTGCCGCTGCTGATGCTGCCCGGCATGTACACACCGCTGTACTGGGCGATGAGCGACGACAAGGTGCGCCACGTCGGCGACCCCGTCGCGCTGGTCGTCGCCGAGTCGCGGGCCGTCGCCGAGGACGCGCTGGAGCTCATCGTCGTCGAGTACGACGACCTCGCGCCGGTGCCCGACATGGCGACGGCGCTCGATCCGGCGACGCCGAGGATCTGGGAGAGGGCCGACGGCAACGTGCTCATGGAGGCCACCGACACCTACGGCGAGGTCGACCACGTCTTCGCCCGAGCCGACCGGGTGATCACTGAGACGTTCCGCTGCCCCCGCCAGGCCAACCAGCCCATGGAGACGCGAGGCACCGTGGTCGAGGTCGACGCCGACACCGGTCACCTGACGATCACCTCGGCCACGCAGGCCCCGCACTTCCTGAAGTGGGCGGTCGCCGCCCTCACCACCAAGCAGGCGGCGAAGGAGTCCGGTCAGGCCCTCAGGGGCAACCAGGACCGCCTGGCCGCCTTCAAGGCAGCGGCGTCGGCGTTCGTCGATGCCAACAAGGAGTCGCTCCAGCGCCAGGACAACCGGGGGATGCTCTCGCAGCTGCGCCGCGACCGGTCGCTGCTCAAGCACATGCCGTCGATGGCGCTCGGGGTGCTGTCCGCCGAGGACTTCCCGACCGTGCTGACCCACGACATCGGCGGCGGCTTCGGTGCGAAGGGCTCGACGCCGCGGGAGGAGATCGCGGTCGTCGCCGCGGCCAAGGCCCTCGGCCGCTCCGTCCAGTGGATCGAGGACCGGGTCGAGAACCTGCTCGACGGGGGGCAGGCGCGCGAGGAGGACTTCACCGTCTCGGTCGCGGTGGACGACGACGGCACCCTGCGTGGCCTGCGGGTCGAGGTCGACATCGACCAGGGCGCCTACCCGGGCTTCCCGTTCGGTGCGGCCATGACGAAGTCGACGCAGAAGGTGTACCTCCCCGGCCTCTACCGGTGGGAGGCCTACGAGATGCGGTCGCGGATCATCGCCACCAACAAGGGCAAGCACGTCCCGTACCGCGGGCCGTGGGCCAACGAGACCTGGGTCCGCGAGCGCATGCTCGACGTCGTCGCCCGCGAGCTCGACCTCGACCCGGCCGAGCTGCGTCGGCGGAACATGTACGGCGACGAGGACTTCCCGACGGCGATGGTCACCGGTCCGACCCTCGACGAGACCGCGTCGACCCGCAAGACGCTCGACCGCGCCCTCGAGCTCATCGATCTCGACCGCTTCGAGCTCGACCGGGCCGAGGCCGAACGTCGCGGCCACCGGCTGGGACTGGGCATCGCCGCGTACCACGAGGCGGCTCCGGGCCCGCCGAACTTCTGGGAGTCGGTCAACCCCGGCTCCGACGTCCTGCTCACCGAGGAGGCGCGCGCGACGGTGGGGCGGGACGGGGCGATCACCGTCTACACCTCGCAGTCACCCCACGGGCAGAGCCACGAGACCACCTACTCGCAGATCGCCGCCGACGAGTTCGGCGTGGCGATGGACGACGTCACCGTGGTCTGGGGCGACACCGATTCGACGCCCTTCAGCGTCGCGGGAACCGGCGGCAGCCGCGGCGGCCCCATCGGTGGCGGCGTGATGCGACTCACGTCGCGGACGCTGCGCGAGGAGGTCGTGGAGGCCGCGGCGAACCTGCTCGAGGCCGATCCGGCCGACATCACCATCACCGACGGCAACATCCACGTCGTCGGTGTGCCCGCAGCCGGCCGGACGTACCGCGAGGTCGCCGAGCACGTCGCCGCCGAGCGGGGCATCGATGACGGACCGGTCTTCGAGGTCGTCCGCGACTACGCCGGCAAGGGCGACGGTGGCTGGTCCTGCGCCACGCACGTGGCGATCGTCGACATCGACCTCGAGACCGGCATGGTGACCATCCCCCGCTACCTGGTGGTCGAGGACTGCGGCCCGATCATCAACCCGGCCATCGTCGACGGGCAGGTGCGCGGCGGCGTGGCCCAGGGCGTCGGCGCGGTGTTCTACGAGCGGGCCGCCTACGACGCCGACGCCAACATGGTCGCCACGACCTACATGGACTACCTGGTGCCCACCTCGATGGAGATCCCTCACATCGAGATCGAGCACCTGGAGACGCTCACGCCCGGCGAGAACGACTTCCGAGGGGTGGGCGAGGGCGGGATGATCGGCTCGCCCGCCGCGCTCACCAACGCCGTCGAGGACGCGCTCGCACCGCTGGGGGCTGCGGTCCGCGAGCAGCACCTGCCCCCGACGAGGATCCTGGAGCTCGCGGGGGTCATCGAGCCCGACTGAACCGGCCCTGGGGGTGGGACACATGCTGAACCGACGGACGTCTCGGCGGGCCCGGCGCGGGATCGCCATCGCCATGGTCGCCGCGCTGGTCGCGACCGCGTGCTCGGACTCGGACTCGGACGACGCGGTCACCCCGGCGACGGACGCATCCGCGACGACGTCGACGACCTCGGCGCCGTCGACCACGCCAGCACCGACGACGGAAGCGCCGGCGACCACGTCCACGCCCGCGACCACCGCACCGCCGCCGGCGGTCGTGCCCCCGTTCGACGGACCGGTGAGCTTCGATCTCTCGGTCGCCGACGAGAGCGATCCGGTGCTCGAGCTGGGCACGACGTGGGACACCCGGTTCACCTACGCGCCCTGGGTCGTGCACCACGACGACCGCTTCCACCTCTTCTACACCGGGTGGGGGCGTGAGATCTCGATCGGCTACGCCGTGTCCGACGACGGGAGGCAGTTCACCCGGCCGTCCGACGAGCCGGTGCTCGACGAGCTCGAACCGGTCGACGGCCGCGTCGTGCAGCCCGAGGCCCCCGTCGTGTGGGTCGACGACGACGGCACCTGGGTGATGTACGTCGGTCAGCTCGTGTCGAGGCGGGTCCCGGGCCCCGCGATCATGCGGGCGACCGCGCCGGCGCCGGAAGGTCCGTGGACCGTCGACCCCGTGCCGATCTACACCGCCGAGACCGGTGAGTGGGACGACGAGATCGTGCCGCAGTCGGTCGTGGTCGCCGACGGCGTCGTCTCGCTCTTCTACGACGGTCGGGACGGGCGATCGGCCTCGACCGGCGTGCTCACGTCGACCGACGGGGTGACGTTCACCCCGCACGACGACCCGGCCACGCCGTACGGGGCGGACCCCGTGCTCGCACCGTCGGAGGTCCAGTCCTGGGACGGCGCCGGGGCCGGGAGCCCGATGGTGCTCGCCACCGACGACGGCCTGGAGATGTTCTACGTCGGGTTCACCGGCCCCGAGCCAGGCGAGGCCATCCTCCGCATCGGCTATGCGGTCAGCGACGACCAGGGCATCGCCTGGCAGCGGTACGCCGACAACCCGGTGATCGAGCTCGACAACCAGTTCTCCCAGCCGGCCAGTCTCGGCTTCCCGTGGATGGGCGCGGTGCAGGTCGACGACACCTACTACCTGTACTACGCGCTCCAGGCGGGCGCCGAGGGGGTCGGCGTCATCACCGGGACGGTCGATCGGGGCTGAACTCGCTCACCCGCGGAGGAACTCGCGGAGCAGGTCGCTCCAGGTCCCGAGGGCCGCCGCATCGCTCGCCACGTGGAGTCGGGTGTCGGGCAGCAGGTCGTGGAGCGCCTCGGCCGACGCGACCGGGTGGCCCGGATCGCCGGTCCAGGCGAGGACGAGCGCCGGCGCGGTGATGTCCCTGAGCCGCTCCGGCGGCGGGAGGTCGGCGAGGGCCGCACCGCGCAGCACGTTGGCGAGGCGGGGCCGATCGGCCTCGAGCAGGCGCCGGCGCGAGCGCTCCGACCACGCCTCGTCGTCGGCGAACGGGTCGGGAACGGCAGCGGTGTCGACCCCGGCGAGCAGGGTGTCGAGATCGTCCTCGTCGAGGAGCCGGGCCATGATCCCGTACATGTCGGTCTGGGCCGCCCGGGTCTCCCACGCGGTCGGCGGGATCACGAGGACCAGCCGCTCGATCCGCTCCGGGGCCGCGAGCGCAGCGAACAGGGCCGTGGCGCAGCCCATCGACGCCCCGGTCGCGACGTAGCGGTCGACGCCCAGCGCATCGGCGAGCGCGAGCTGATCGGCCGCGAGCCGGTCCCAGGTGTAGGTGACCGGGTCGGGCGTGGAGCCGGACTCCCCGTGACCCCGTGCGTCGTAGCGCCAGACGGTGCGGTCGGGCGCGGCCCGGTGCCAGTCGACGAGGCCGAGCTCGTCCTCGCCCTCCATCGAGCTCGACAGGCCGTGGCCCCAGATCAGCGGGAGCGCCGGGCCGTCACCGACCTTGCGGACGGCGAGCGTGACGTCGGGCAGGTCGACTCGTTCCACGCCGCCACCTCAGCCCGTCCGGCGAGCCGGGTCAACCCGACCCGGCTCGTCGTCTCCCGCTCTGGGCTCGCTTCCTCGATGCTTCGCATCCGCTCGCTCGCCGGGCCGCTCTGGCCCTGGTCGGGTCAACCCGGTTCGGCGAGGAAGCCCCACGAGGGGAGGCTGACGATCGGTCCGACGTTGGGAGCGACCGTCACGCCACCGATCTCGTCGCGGAAGGCGGTGAACGCCGGTTCGACGTAGAGCGGCACGGCCGGCACGGCCTCGCGCAGGAGCCGATCCACCTCGGCGTAGGCGGCGAATCGGGTCGCCGGGTCGTTCTCGGCGGCGGCCTGCTCCAGCGCGGCGTCGACCTCGTCGTCGGCGAACGCACCCACGTTCACGCCGTCGCCGGTGCAGCCCGACACCGTCGTGGGGCACCCGTCGCTGGCGAAGGACGGTTCG
Source organism: Actinomycetota bacterium (assembly GCA_039818945.1). Taxonomy (GTDB): domain Bacteria; phylum Actinomycetota; class Acidimicrobiia; order Acidimicrobiales; family Poriferisodalaceae; genus JBCBSZ01. The sequence continues at coordinate 56,311 of JBCBSZ010000001.1, read as the reverse complement.
GTCCCCACGGGGTCGTTGCTGAAGATCCGGAACTGGAGCAGGAGATCGAAGTCGCCGGTGTCGGTCCGCTCGTTGGTGATGTCGAGCGACGCGGCGGCGCCGGTGATGTCGATGCCCACCCCCTGCAGCGCCTCCTCGACCGCCAGCGCGGTGTTGATGCTGTCGGCATCGGAGAGCAGCACCATGGTGAGTGCGAGGTCCTCGCCGTCGCGGCGGCGGAACACCGTGTCGTCGGGTCGGGTCCACCCGGCCTCGTCGAGGAGGCGGTTGGCCTCGTCGACGTCGAGGGTGTCGGCGAAGGGGTCCTCGTTGCCGTCCTGGCCGGGGCCGAACACGAGGCTGTTCCACGGCTCGGCGATGGAGTCGGTCTTGCGGCCCACGGCGACATCCGCGATGGCGGCCCGGTCGATCGCGTGGAGGATCGCCCGCCGCACGAGCGGATCGGCGAGCGGCTCGGACCGCAGGTTCATCGTCAGCTGCAGCGCGACGTTGGACGTGCCGACCACGACCTCGGTGTCGGGCAGCGCCGCCGCGTCGAGCAGCTCCAGCCGGTCGACGTCGTCGACCCAGATCATGTCGACCTCCCGCGAGCGCTGGGCTGCGACCAGCGCATCGGAGGTCGGGTACGCGGCGATCTCGATCCGGTCGAGCGCCGGCGCCGGTTCGACGGTCCACTCCGGGTTGCGGGAGAGGGCGATCTCGCCCGGGTTCTGGCGGGTGGCGAGCTGGTACGGCCCGGCAGCGAAGTCGACGCCGTCCACGAGGAAGTCGGTGGCGGTCCCGCCGCCACCGAGGTGCGACTCCCACGCTGCCGCCTGGATGATCGGATGGATGGTCGAGAACAACAGGTAGGCGGCGCCGGTCGGTTCGGTCAGGTCGAGCTCGAGGGTGGTGGCGTCCACGGCTCGGACCGCCGCGACGGTCCGGTACAGCCCGGTGCTGCCGGCGTTGGTGTCCGCGGCGCTCAGGTAGTCGTAGGTGGCGACGACGTCGGCGGCGGTGACCGCACTGCCGTCGTCCCAGGTGCGGTCGTCGTGGATCGTCCAGCGGAGGCGGGTCGGGTCACCGTCGATGGGTTCGGGTGGTCCGGTGGCCAGGCTGGGGACCGGATCGAGCTGCTCGTCGATCCGATACATGACGGGGAGGACGTTCTCGGCGAGCAGTCGGGCGACATCGAGGTTCGAGTGCGGGTTGGGATCGTCGAGCGCGAGGCGGGTGCCGACCGCGATGCTGCCGCCCGAGCGCAGCGCAGCGGCGTCGGTGGCCGCGGTCGTCGCCGGTCCGCTCGTCGCGGGAGCGGCGGTGTCGCCGGCGGGTGGGCTCGAGGTCGGCGCCGCGGTGGTCACCGGTGCGCTCGTCTCGACGCTCGCGTCCGGATCGTCGCCGCCTCCCGAGAGGGCGATGGCGCCAGCGACCACGGCGGCGACGAGCGCAGCGCCGGCGGCCAGCCACGCGACGGGACGGCGGGCGGGTTCGCCCGGCCGCTCCGACGAGGACATCGGCGGGCCGGCCGCACCGCCGCCGAGAGCGGCGACCAGTTCGGTGGCGCGATCGAATCGCTCGTCCGGGTCCTTGGCGAGCGCACGGGCGAAGAAGGTGTCCAGCCCGCCGTCGCCGGTGGGCGGCACCTCGTCGGCCGAATGGGCCATCAGCGTGCTCACCATGTCGTCGCGGGCGAACGGTGAGACGCCCGTCAGCGCGTGGTAGGCGACGCAGCCCAGCGCGTAGAGGTCGCTGCGATGGTCGACCGGTTCGTTGCGGGCCTGCTCGGGCGCCATGTACTCGGCGGTGCCGATGCTCCCCGTCGTGTAGCGCCCGAGCTCGCGGGTCGAGGCGGCGATGCCGAAGTCGGTGAGGAAGGGTCGGCCGTCCTCGAGGAGGATGTTGGCCGGCTTCACGTCGCGGTGGATCAGGTCGATCGCGTGGGCCGCGTCGAGTGCCCCGGCGATCGGCGTGAGGAGCTCGACGACCCGACCGCGATCGAGCGGGGCCTCGCGCTCGATGACGTCGGCGAGCGTCTCGCCGTCGACGAGTCGCATCGCGAGGAAGTAGAGGCCGTCGTCATCGCCGGCCTCGTAGACCGGGACGATCGACGGGTGGTCGAGCGAGGCGGCCGCGCGGCCCTCGCGCTCGAACCGGCGGGCCGCGTTCGGGTCGCGGGCGACGAGAGGATCGAGGACCTTCACCGCCACGTCGCGGTCGAGGCGGAGCTGGCGAGCCTTCCAGACCGCGCCGAAGGAGCCCTCGCCGAGGGGTTCGCGCAGCTCGAACCCGCCGAGCCTCCTCCCCCGGAGATCGTCCGCCGCCATCGCCGGCCAGGGTACGGGGCACGCCGGACGCGCAGCGTGGCAGCGGTACCGTCGAGCGGATGGCCGGACGTCCGAGGTTGCTCACCCGTGCGCCCCGGCTCGGGGTCGCGGTCGACCGGCCCCGTCTTCTCGCTCTCGCCGGCCGCGCCCCGGTGGTCGTGCTCGCGGCACCCGAGGGGTCGGGGTGCACCACGGTGGCGGCGCAGCTCGCGGTCGCAGACGGTGGCACCGTGGCCTGGTGCCGGCTGACGTCGGGGTATGACACGGCGGCCGACGTCGTGCAGATGGTCGCCGACGGCCTCGACGCCGAGATCGGCGCCGCGCGTCGCGTGATCGACCTCGCCGAGCAGCTCCTCGACCTCTTCGATCGCGGGCCCCTCACCGTGGTGATCGACGACCAGCACCTCGCCGCCGACGGCGACCTCGACCGGGTGATCGCGGAGTGCGTCGAGCTGCTGCCCGACGACGGCCGCATCGTCGTCGCGGCAGCTGCCCGTCCGGCCGGGCTGATCGGTCTGGTGCCGCCGGGACGACGGGTCGTCCTCGGCGCGGCGGAGCTGGCCTTCGACGAGGCGGAGGCGGAGGCGCTGTTCGAGCAGCACGGCGCACCGGTCGACGTCGCCGACCGGTGGCGGCAGGCCCTCGGCGGTTGGGCCCAGGCGATGGCGGCGGGCGCGCACGCCCCGGAGACCGATCCGGCGCAGCACGTCGCGGTACCCCTGGCGCAGCTCCGCGACGCAGATCCGTCCGGCGGTCGGCTCGTGGATGCCCTCGCCGCGGTCGCCTACCTGACCGCCGACCTGGCCGCGTCGCTGGGCCTCGATCTCCCGGCGGGAGTCGTGGAGGAGTCGCCGATCCTCACCGACCACGGGGGCTACGTCCGCATGGCTGCGGTCGCCGCCGTCGCCCACCGCAGCGGGATGGACGACGCCGAGGTCGCACGTCTTCGCGTCGCTGCGGGCACGGCGATCGCCGGCGACGACCCGACGACCGCCATCGACCTCCTCCTCGACGCCGGTGAGCCCGATGCGGCGGCCGACGTGCTCGCCGGCCACCTGTCGGAGATCGGGGTCGAGCGCGCGCTCACCTGGCTCTACCGGCTCCCCGCCGAGCTGCGCCGTCGCTTCCCGCCGGTGCTCGCCGCCGGGCAGGCGACGGTCGAGGTCGACGCCGCCCTCGCCGACGCCGAACTGCGGGTGGCCCAGGCGACGACCGAGCGATCCCGCCGCGAGGCGCTGCTCGCCCTCGGCTCGGTGGAGGCCCACCGCGGTGAGCTCGCCGCTGCGGCCACGGCCTTCGAGTCGGCGCTGCGTGCGGCGCGCGACGACGAGGCCGCAACCGCACGGATCGCAGCCGAGCTCGCCGGCACCCGGTGGCTCCTCGGCGACCTGCTCGGCGCGCGGGCCGCGCTCGCCGACGCCCCGTCGACGGGTCCGGCGCGCTGGCTCGGCGCCCAGCTCGACGTCGTCGAGGGAGAGACGGGCGAGGTCGATCCACCCGGCGGCGACCCCTTCGACCTGGCCGCAGCGGCCTTGCGCGCGCTGGGTCGCGGCGACGACGCAACGGCAGCCCCGCTGGCCGACGACGCCTACGCCGGATCGGTCGACGCCGGCGGCGAGGCCTTCGTCGCGGCGTCGGCGGTGCGGGGCCTGGCGTTGGTGCGCCGAGGTGCCCACGACGAGGCGCTCCTGGTCGCCGAGACCCTCGAACGCCGGTCGGGCCCCCGTCACCAGCTCGCCCGGGTCCATGGTGCGATCCTCCGCGAGCGATGCAGCCGGGCGACCAGCCACCCCGACCACGATCGCGACGCTCGACGGCTGCGCGACCTCCGGGCTCGCGGCTACGCCTCGATCGAGCAGCTCGCCGACCGGGTGCTCGACGGCGGGGCGGAGGCCGACGCCGGTGCGGGTGGTGACGAGGCCGAGGTCAGGGTGCTCGGCGACCACGAGGTGCGCTGCGACGGCCGGACGGTGCGCCGGTCGGACTGGAAGTCGAAGAAGGCGCTGGAGGTGCTGACCGTCATCGCCTCGCACGGGCGGACGGGCGGGCGCCGCGAGCAGGTCATCGAGGCGGTGTGGCCTGACCGCCCACCGGAGAAGGGGCGCACCCTGCTGCGGACCGCGCTCAGCGAGATCCGCCGCCGCCTCGAGCCCGACCGTCCGGCCGGCGAGGCGTCCCGGCACCTCACCGCCAGCGACGACATGCTCCGGTTCGGCGGTGTGCTCGACCTCGACCTCGTCGAGGGGTTGGTCGTCACCGATCCCGGTGCGGCGTTCAGCCGACTGCGGTCGGGTCTCGCACCCTCGGTCGCCGCCGCCGAGTGGGCGCAGGACTGGCCAGGTCGCGTCGAGCGCCTGACCATCCGGGCCGCCACCGCGATGCCCGCCGACGCCGAGGCGGCCGACCGGATCGTCGCCCTCGAGGCGCTGATCGCCGCCGAGCCCTGGCAGCGCGACCACTACGACGCGCTCGCCGGGCTGCACCGGGCCGGAGGCGACGAGGGGGCGGCCGCCGAGGTCGAGCGCCGATGGTTCGCCGACGAGTGAGCTCCTTCCCGGTCGGGGCCGCGCAGCCCCCATCCCCGGGCGCGCCGACGGGGCCGGCGGTCGGATCGACCGGCCGGCCCCGAAGGTGGTGGGATCACCGACCGCAGCGGGTCAGCCAGTGCGGCTCGCCGTCGAGGAGGGCGAGGTTCGCCTCGCTGCTCATCGTCGAGCCGTCGGTCAGGGTGAACTCCACCTCGAAGGGGAGCACGTCGGGGATGGTGATCGGTCCCGCCGGGCTGTCCAGGTCGACGTCGGTCAGCGCACCGACCGAACCGACCTCGGCGGCGGCGAGCGAGCCGGTGGTGCGGGTCACGTAGTCGACGCACTCGGTCTCACCGAACGCCAACGGGATGGCGGGGTGGAGCGTGTCGAGCAGGCCGTCGACGTCCTGCGTCGCGTGGTCGGCGATGAAGCCGTCGAGGAACGCCTCGACGGTCTGGCGACCGTCGAGCACCGGAGCGACCGGTACCGGGGCGGGTGCGGGGGCGTCGGCTGCCGGGAGCTCCGCCGCCGGGGTCTCGAGCACCGGGGCGTCGAAGTCGAAGCAGCCCTGCTCGAAGGCGGGGCCCTCGGCGCCGGTGACCGGGACGACGTTGCCCGGGCCGTCGTTCAGCGTGGGCAGCAGGTCGATCGGCTCGGCGCCGTCGCCCTCGGGCAGCAGCTCGAAGCGCTCGACGGGGTGGTCGCCGTAGCTGTTGATGCCCAGCGGGCCGTCGAAGCGGCCGTCGACGACCGGCACCTCGATGGGCTCGCCGCCGTTGAGCGTCGGGCCCTGGACCCAGATCCAGCCGCCCTCGAGGCCGTAGACCTCGCCGCGGACCCAGATCCCGGAGGCGGCGCCCTGCTCGGCGACGGGCTGGTGCACCACGTCGAAGCAGAGCTGTCGCAGGCCGGGCGCCTCGGGCACGGGATCGCCGAGCACGTCGTCCCCACCACCGAAGAGGCCGTCGCCGCCGATGAGCACGTCGTCGCTCGGGTCGCCGAGGATGTCGTCGCCGCCGCCGATGAGCACGTCGTCGCTCGGATCGCCGAGGAGGAGGTCGTCGTCGCTCGGGTCGCCGGCGGTCTGCGACTCGTCCTCGACGGGTGCGATGGGCGGGGCGAGCTTGAACCAGAGGTCGTCGAGGTCCTGTTGCTGGTCGACGGTGACGTCGGGGATCTTCACGAGGACGCTGCCGTCCTGGCCGACGGTCGCGGTCAGGTAGATGCACAGGAAGACGTCGTCGCAGGTCGGGCTGCCCTGGTGCGATGACCCGCCGTCCTTGTCGTCGCGGGAGGCGTAGCCCTTCGGCGCCGTGGCGACGACGGCGTAGTCACCGGCGGCCGGGGTGAAGGAGAGCGTGGCCTCGCCGTTCCCACGGGTGGTACCGGTGGCGACGGCGGTGTCGGTCGAGTCGAGCAGGCGGACGTCGACGCCCGACAGCGGCTGCTGCTGCGTGTCGCGGGCGGTCACCGTCAGCTGCTGCTCGGTGCCTCCGTCGGGGGCGAGCGCGGCGTCGGTGCCACTGCCGCCGAGGGCGAAGAACGTGCCGAGCGCCAAGGCGACGACGGCGACGAACGTGAGGGTTGCGGCGAGGGTGCGGTTGCGGTTCATGGTCTGCTCCGGTGTCGGCGCCGGCGGGGTGCCGGCGGGTGCACCCAACGTGGGACCGGGGCGTGAGAACGCCGTGAAACCGGCGTGGGAGACTTCGGGCATGCGACGGGTGGGATCGATCCTCACCGTCCTCGTCGGCTGGTGGGCCATGTCGGCGGGGGCGGTGTCGGGCAGCGCGGAGGCCGACCGCGAGGAGGTGGCGCCGGTCGACGGCTACCTCCTCCTCGACGCGACGGGGGTCGTGCACGAGGTCGGCGGGGCGACGTCGTTCGCGCCGGATCAACCGGTCCGCGGCGCCGGCGACGTCGCCGTCTCGCTCTCGGCGCGCCCGGACGGCGAGGGGTACACGGCGGCGTTCGCCGACGGTTCGATGGGGGCGGGCGGGGCTGCGTACGTCCCCGATCTGCTCAGCCGACTGCTCCCCGGTGAGCGGGTGGCGGCCACCCGGCTCACGCCGGATCTGGTCGGCTCGTGGACGGCGACCGTCGGCGGGCGCGTCATCGTCGAGGGCACGGCCTCCCACCACGGAGACCTGGACGGTGTGCCGCTGCAGGGCGGCGTGATCGACCTCGTCCCGACCTCGTCGGGCAACGGCTACTGGCTGGTCGCGGCCGACGGTGGGGTGTTCGCCTTCGGCGACGCGACCTTCCACGGGTCGATGGGCGGCCGACCGCTCAACGCCCCCGTGGTCGACCTGGTGGCCGACCCGGACGGCGTCGGCTACTGGCTGGTCGCGGCCGATGGCGGGGTGTTCGCCTTCGAGGCCCCCTTCGTCGGCAGCCTGCCCGGGGTGCTCGCCGGTCGACCGCTCAACGCGCCGGTGGTGGCCGGCGTCGAGGCGCCCGGTGGCTACGTGCTGGTCGGTGCCGACGGGGGCGTGTTCGTCTTCGCCGACGACGCCCCCTTCCTCGGCAGCCTGGCCGACCAGAGGTTGGCCGGCCCGATCGTCGACCTGGTCGCCACCTCCGCCGTCGACCGCTGGGTGGTGAGCGGGACCGTGCTCGACGACGGCGACGGGCCCGAGCTGTGCTTGTTCGTCCTGGCGAGCCTCCCGCCCCAGTGCGGTGGTCCGCAGGCGGTCGACCTCGACTGGGATGATGTCGAGGGCGTCGAAGACCTCGGCGGGGTCCGGTGGGGGAGCGGCCGGTTCGTCGTCTCTGCGGTGGATCCGACGACGCAGCTGATCGATGCGGTGCGGATCCTCGGGCCGGCTCCTGACGACGCCCGGTTCGTGCCCCGGGACGCCCCCATCATCGAGCCCGGCTGCGAGACACCGCCGGGCGGCTGGACCCATCCCGATCCGTCACGGGTGACCTTCGAGGCGTTCCACTCGGCGGTCGAGGTCGTCCGCGGGGTCCCCGGACACGGCAACACCGGGGTGGGGCGGATCGTCGACCCGGGACCCTTCCCCGACGACCCCGACGACCAGCTCGAGTGGGAACGGGCCGCCAGCGATCCCTTCAACCAGATCCTGGTGCTGCGACACGTGGGCGACACGACCTCCGTGGTGGCCGCCGTGCGCGAGGTCTGGGGTGGCCCGCTGTGCCTGCTCCCCGCCCGCTCCACCTTCGACGAGTTGCTCGCGGCGCAGGACGAGGTCCGCCTGGGCCCCGGTCGACCGAACGTGTTCAGCACCGGCATCGGCTGGTTCGACGGTCTCCGGATCGAGGTGCTGGTGGCCGACGGTGCGGAGGTCGAGGCGATCCGTCGGGAGGTGGCGCCGGTGCAGGTGCGGGCGTCGGCCTGGTTCGAGCCGGTGGTCTCAGGCGAGGCGCAGGCGCTGGGGTGAGCCCTCCCGCTCGATGAGGCCCTTGGCCTCGAGGTCGAGCTTGACCGTGGTCGTGTACCAGCCGAGCGAGGCGTCCTCCCAGAGCTCGGATGGCGTCCTGGCCTCGACCGCCGCCGGGAGGTCGGCGAAGGCGAGGGTCCCGGCGTCGCCGATCGCCTCGAGGATCGCGGCGCGGACCGGGTCGTACATGCGCTTGGCGATCGTGCCGTCGTCGCGCCCGGTGTTGGGGTTCTGCATCGTGACCCGCTCGCCGTCGCGGTCCGTCGTCGCCATGTCCGCTCCTCCGTAGATATGACTAATAGATATAGTCACCCCATGGCGCAGGTCAAGCTCACCACCACGGGCCACACGGTGCTCGGGCTGCTGTCCTTCGGGCAGGCCCTGTCGGGCTACGAGATCCGGCAGTGGGCGCGGCACTCGATCGGGCACCTGTACACGACGCCGGCGCAGAGCCAGATCTACGGCGAGCTGAAGCGGTTGGAGGCGTCCGGCCTCGTCACCAGCACCCCGGTGCCGCAGGACGATCGGCCCGACAAGATCGTCTACGAGCTGACCGACGCCGGCGCCGACGCGCTGGCCGACTGGCTGCGACACGAGCCCGTCCCGGCGCCGGTGCTCAAGCACCACGTCGCCCTCCGGGTCTTCTTCGGCCGTGACGTCGACGCCGAGGTCCTGGTCGCCCAGCTCGAGAACCACCGGGATCGACTGCTCGTCTCGCTCGACGAGCTCGAGACCTACAGCGTGGCGATGACCGGCGATCCGGCGGGCCGGCATTCGGCGCTCGTGGCGGACTGGATCGCCGACCTCCAGCGCGGCGACCTCGCTGGCGTGGAGCGAACGCTCAAGGCGCTCACCAGCGCGGAGGGATAGGGTCGCCGCCGGGGAACCCGGGGGGCTCATCATGGACGTCGCCGTCGACGTGCTCGTCGTCTACGCCGCGCTCGCGGTGTGGGCGGTCACGACCGCGGTGTCGGTCCACCGTGGTGACGCCCGGCCGTTCGTCGTCGTGGGTGTGCTCATCATGCTGGGCCTCAACGTCCGCTACTTCGTCGAGGGCCAGCCCGCGGCGATCGCGTCGTTCGTCGGGATCTACGACGTGTTCGACAACCTCGGCCTCTCCGCCGACGAGGGAGCGCCGGCGCTGGCGACCTGCGTCGACAACGCCTGCACGGTCTGGGGCGATCGCTACCTCCACCACCCGGCCTGGGGGGTGGCCTTCTACGAGCGGTTCCTGGACGCTCCCCAGCTCCGGACCTCGTTGCTGTACGGCCACATCTTCTTCAACTCGATCGCCTTCGTCCTGATGCACCACCAGCTGCTGCCCACCGGTCGCGTCGGCGCCGAGCGCCACCGGCTGATCGGCCGGATCACCTTCGGGAGCATGTCGATCGGCACGGTGCTCGCCGTCTGGCTGGCCACCGAGCACGGCGACGTGGACGAGTACGGCGGCATCCTCTCGACGCTCGGCTTCCTCTCGATGTCGGCGTTCGTGTTCCTCACCGCCCTCGCCGGGGTTCGGGCCGCCCGAGCCGGTGATCTCGCCCGCCACCGACGCTGGATGATCCGCTTCATCGGTGCGATGTGGGGGTCGTTCTGGCTCTTCCGGGTGATGCTGGTCGTGACCGGACCGGCCCTACGGAGCTTCGAGACGGTGTCGATCCAGCTGTCGATCTGGCTGTCGGCGCCGCTCGGGATCCTCATCGCCGAACGGTTGCTCCTGCGTCGCCCGGCGAAGCGGGCCGACGTCGATGCCGAGCCGGTCGGGGCCACGACCGGGCCGGTCTGATCAGCCCCGTTCGGAGAACCTGCGCAGCAGGTCGGCGCTCGCCCGGTCGATGGGCAGCAGGGTCTCCAGGCGGAGCTCGTCGAGCGTCACGTCGGACGCCGCGGCCAGCGACGAGATCGTGGTGATCAGGCGGAGCTCGCCGTCGTCGGTCGCGACCCGGAGGTCCGTGACGAGGTTGCCGGCCGCGGTCCGCAACGAGGGCCGGGGCAGGTCGGCGATCCCGGGGTAGGACGTGACCTCGTCGAACAGCGCCGCCAGCTCGGCGTCGGTCGGGTCCGCGCCGCACTCGGCGGCGAGCCGTTCGACCAGGGCGATCGCCGCCTGCTCCCAGTTGACGATCCGGCTCCGTGCGCCGTCGGGGTGCAGGACGAGCCGGAGCAGGTTGCCGGCGTGCTCGAGCGCCACGTCGGTCGGGAGCAGCAGCTCGGTGAGGCGGGCTGCTGCGGTGTTGGCGATCAGGAGGTTCCAGCAGCGGTCGACCACGTAGGCCGGGTAGGGATCGTGGGCCTCGACCAGCGTCTCCAGCCCCTCGCGGATCTGCGACAGCGCCGGCCCGTCGAGCGGCTCCTCGGTGTACGCCGCCGCGAAGCCGGCCGCGTTGAGCAGCGCGTTCCGGGCCCGGAGCGGCACGTCGAGCACGATCGCCAGGTGCTCGACCATCTCCGGGCTGGGCCGGGACCGGCCGTTCTCCAGGAAGCTGAGGTGGCGCTGGGACACCTCGGCCGTCGAAGCGAGCTCGAGCTGGCTGAGCCGTCGGTGTCGCCGCCAGCGGCGCAGCTCGGCGCCGAAGGCGGACTGGTCGGTTCGGATCGGCACGTCCTCTGCTCCGTCCTCCGGCGGACGTCGACGACGGTAGGTCGCCACGGCGACGCCGGCCATGACCTCACACGTCATCGCCTTCCTTCCCTCCGGGGCCCATCGTCGACCCCATGGCCACCTCCACCGACACCCCGAACCTCCTCGCCGCCGACGCGGCCGAGCTCTCCGCCCGTCGGGCCGCCACCCGGCTCCGCAACGCGCTGCGCCTCAACGCCGCCTTCTCGACCGTCACCGGCATCGCCGCGCTGGTCGCCGGCGGACCGATCGCCCACCTGCTGGGCGTCGACCAGGTCTGGGCCGTCCGGGCCGTCGGCGCGATGCTGCTCGGCTTCGCGGCGAACGTCCTGGTCGTGGCGTCGCTGCGCACGTCACGGCTCGACCGGCACAGCCTCGTCATCTCGATCGCCGACCTCGGCTGGGTCGCCAGCACCGTCGGGGTGATCGCGCTCGGGTCGTTCTCCACCAGCGGCGTGATCACGGCCGTCGCCATCGCGCTCGTCGTCGGTGAGCTGGGCATCACCCAGCTGCGCGCCCGTCACCGGATGCGGTCGGCCCTCGCCGACACGACGGCCGACCTCGAGGAGTCACCGCCGGTGGAGATCATCGAGCTGCACCGCGCCTCGGACCGGTCGGTCGACGAGCTGTGGCCGGTCATCACCGACCACGCCCTCTACGCCCGCCTGGCGCTGAACCTGAAGGGGGCGGAGGGGCTCACGCCGAACGGCCCCGGATTCCGCCGCACCTGCACCGACACCGCCGGCCGGACCTGGTCCGAGACCTGCACGCTGTGGGAGCCGGGTCGGCGCTTCGACGTGAACGTCGATCTCGAGGACTACCCCTACCCGCTGCAGCTCGTGCAGGGCAGCTGGAGCGTCGAGCCGGCGCAGCGGTCGACCAGCGAGGTCGGCATGCGCTTCGCCATCCGCCCCGACAACGGGCTCCGCGGCCTGCTCTTCGTGCCGATGATGCAGGCGCTCTTCGGTCCGATCCTGCGGCGCATCGCCCGGGGCTGGGACCGGGCCGCAGCCCGACGCTGAAGCCGGGCCCTCACACGGTGCTGGCGTGCAGGTCCGCGTCGGTCTCGCTGTCGAGGTGGACGATCCCGAGGGTCGAGATCTGGTCGCCGTCGAAACCGATCTCGTCCAACAGCTGCTGCGGCTCGAATCGGTTGCCACCCCAGCCCCGGTGGAGGATCGGACGGGCGAGCACGACCTGCCGCTTGGCCCGGTTCGGTGAGGTCTCGTACACGGCGGTCCGTCCCATCCAGCGGCCACCGTCGGTCGTGTCGAGGACGAAGTAGGCGATGGTGTCGGCCGGAGCGTCGGTCTCGTCGAAGGCCCACGGGTCGAGCTGCTTGGCGCCCTGGCCTCCGGCCAGCTTCCGGCGACCCAGCGCCAAGAGGTACGCGATGCCGAGCGACAGCCCGAGCAGCGAGACGAGCCCGACGGTCAGGTTGGTGAGGCCGAGGTCGCTGAGATCCCGGTCGCCGTCGACGAACTGGAGGGCGAGCTCGATCTCCTCCTCCCAGCCGAGCTGCTGACCGGCGCCGAAGTGGATGATCGTGAGCGCACCGATGGTCGACACGGCTGAGGCCGCCACGACCAGGCCCAGGTCGCGCAGCGTCGACCGGTCCGCCTGCGGGGCCCAGCTCCGGGAGAGCTCCATGAAGAGCACGCCGGGCGCGATCGAGACGAGGACGACGGCGAGCGCCTCGAAGGTGGCGGGCATCGGTGTCGCCGGCTCGTTCGGCGGTGGATCAGACGAGCTCGTCCAGGCCGAGCGCCTCGAGCGCCGCCTGTCTCGACACCGTCGCCGCACCGTCGCTGTAGGTCACCTCGACCCGAGTGCCGGTCCGAACGAAGGGCTTCGGGGAGAACGTCTTGCGCGTCACCTCGACCCCGTTGTGCCGCTTGGCGTTGCGCTGTGGAGGGGAGTCGCTCACGGTGCTGCCCTTCGCTCCGGTCGTCGACCAGTGTACCGACCGGGTGTGCGGCCGGACATGGGCCCGACGCCGAGCCTCAGGCGGCCGTCGCGATGGTGAGGGTCTGGTCGTCCTCGGCCCGCATCGCCTTCGACAGCCCGAAGTGGAGCCCGGCGAGCTGCTCGAGGTCCCAGTCGTAGGAGGCGATCCGGTCGAGGATCTCGAAGAGCGGGAGCGAGAGCTCGTCGCGGCGGGCCTCGTAGCCGGCGAGGTCGTCGGTGAGGACGGCCTCGGTCAGCAGCTCGGCGTCGCGGAAGGCATCGGTGATGCCGTGGGCCGCATACGGGTCCTTGAAGTAGCCGGCGTCGCCGACGAGTGCCCAGCCCGCGCCGTGGGCCTGCCGGAACTGGCCCCGAAGGCCGGGGAAGCTCCGGATCGGACCGACCGGCGTGGCCCGCTCGACGGCGTCGGCGAGCGTCGGGTCGAGCCGACGGATCGTGGCGTGGTGGGCGGCGGTGACGTCGGAGCGCACCTCGGCGAACCGGGCGGGCGGCATCCCACCGAAGACGCACACCGCGTCGCCGCTCGTCGGGATGACCCCGCCGCCGCAGCCGAGCCGGTACAGCCACCGGAACTCGTCACGGTCGACGTCGAGGTCCCGGTAGTAGCGCATCGTGTAGGCGGAGGCGTGCCGGCCCTGACGGGTGATCGGGGCCTCGACGGCCCGGGCCAGGGTCGACCGGACGCCGTCGGCGCCGATGACCAGCCCGGCGCCGACCGTCCGGATCTCGCCGCTCGGCGTCGCCAGGCGGATGCCGTCGACCCGGCCGGTCGCGCTCCTGGTGACGTCGAGGAAGCGGGTCTCGTGCAGGACCTCGACACCGGCCGCCACGGCGCCGTCGACGAGCACCGGGTCGAGCAACGTGCGGCGGGGCGCGGCCAGGCCGGGCACGCCCGGCTCGGGCCGGATGTCGAGGGTGAGCGCCTCGTCGCCGTAGCCGAACGAGGTGCGGCGGATGACCGGCGTGCCGCGGTCCCAGAGCTCATCGAGCAGGCCCCAGTTCGCCAGGCGGCGCACGGCCCCGCGCATCAGGGCGTGGCTCGAGAGCGTGTCGCTGCCGTAGGTCTGGCGGTCGATGGCGAGGACCCGCAGGCCGGAGCGGGCCAGGAGCATGGCGGTCGAGGCGCCGGCGGCGCGGGCGCCGACGACGACGACGTCGTAGTGACGGTGGCGGGGTGCAGGTGCGTTGTCCATGCCCTCACCGTGCGACACCGCCCGTGACCAGGCTTGGAGAGGGCCCGGAGAGGTTGTGGAGACGACCTCCACGCGGTCTCCAGATCCTCTCCAAGCATGGATTCGGGCCGTGCCGCAGAGTCGTCATCGTCCACCGACGCCCACCGCAACCGAGCGACCCGGGCACCGATCAGGAGAGACGACATGACCATCACCGACACCCCCGCTGACAACGGCGTGAACGTCGAGGCGCTCCTCGGCGCCCGCGAGGCGATGACCGCCGCGCCGGCCGCCGCCGCCTTCACCTGGCGGGCGGGGTGCGAGTGGGTCCGTGGCACCCACAGCCGCACGACCCTCGACACCTTCTTCGGCGTCGGCGCCGAGCAGCGCCACGACGAGGCGTTCGTGATCGACACCGATCACCCGGCGATCTTCGCCGCCGAGGACCACGGGCCGACCCCGGTCGAGATGGTGCTCACCGGCCTGGCCGGCTGTCTGACCGCCGGCGTCGCCTCCGTCGCGCAGAACCGCGGCATCCAGCTGCGCTCGGTCACCGCCTCGCTCGAGGGCGAGATGGACCTGCAGGGCATCCTCGGCATCGACCCCGACGTCCGCAACGGGTTCGGCGCCATCAAGGTCCGCTACGAGATCGACGCCGACGCCACGCCGGAGGAGATCCGCGCCGTCGTCGCCCAGAGCCAGAAGCGCTCCGCCGTCTTCGACGCCATCACCAACCCGACCAACGTGACCGTCGAGGTCGCCTGATCATGACCACCTCGATCCCCGTGACGATCATCGGTGCCGGGCAGGCCGGGCTCGCGATGAGCCGTTGCCTCACCGACCGGTCCATCGACCACGTCGTCCTCGAGCGGGGCGAGGTGGCCAACGCCTGGCGGAGCGAGCGATGGGACTCGCTCCGCCTCCTCACCCCGAACTGGATGACGCGCCTGCCGCATCACCGGTACGAGGGTGACGATCCCGACGGCTACATGACCGCCGTCGAGGTCGCCGGCTTCCTCGACGGCTACGGCCGCGGGGCACCGGTCAGGACCAACACGACCGTCGAGTCCGTCCGCTCCGCCGAGCGCGGGTTCACCGTCACCACCGACCAGGGCGTGTGGACGACGCGCTCGGTCGTGGTCGCCACCGGTGCCTGCGGGACGCCACGCCGTCCGGCCGTCGCCGATCTGCTGCCCAGCGGCATCCGTCAGCTGGACGCGACCGGCTACCGCCGGCCCGACCAGCTCGACGACGGCCGCGTGCTCGTGGTCGGCGCCTCGGCGTCGGGCGCGCAGATCGCCGACGAGCTGCAGCGCAGCGGCCGCGACGTCCTGCTCGCCGTCGGCGACCACACCCGGTTGCCCCGCACCTACCGAGGCATGGACATCCACTGGTGGATGCACCGCCTCGGCCTGCTCGACGAGCGCTACGACGAGGTCGAGGACCTCGCCCGGGCCCGCCGGGTGCCGTCGCTGCAGCTGATCGGGACGCCCGAACGCCGATCGATCGGTCTCGACGTGCTGCACGCCGCCGGCGTGCAGATGGTCGGCCGCTTCGCCGGTATCGCCGGCTCGACCGCGCAGTTCTCCGGCTCGCTGGCCAACCAGTGCGCCTCGGCCGATCTCAAGCTCGGGCGACTGCTCGACTCGATCGACGAGCACGCGACGGCGACCGGCCTCGACACCGAGGTCCTGGCACCCGACCGTCCGGGGCCGACCGACCTCCCGCCCGGGGAGACCACGCTGGACCTCGGCTCGATCTCGACGGTGGTCTGGGCGACCGGGTTCCGGCCCGACTACCCGTGGCTCGAGCCGCACCTCCTCGATCGCAAGGGCGCGATCGCCCACGACGGGGGCGTGATGCAGCAACCGGGCATGTACGTGCTCGGCCTCCCGTTCCTGCGCCGGCGCAAGTCGAGCTTCATCGACGGGGTCGGCCAGGACGCGATCGAGCTGTCCGAGCACCTGAGCGGCCACCTCGACGCGGTGGCCGTGGGGCGCTGCTGACGCCGGCTACCCGGTGATCGTGGGCAGCCCGGCGTCGGTCCACGCGATGATGCCGCCGTCGACGTCGGCCACGTCGCTGAAGCCGAGCTCCTGCATGAGCGCAGCCGTCTGCCCGCTCCGGTTCCCCGAGCGGCAGTACAGGAGGTAGGGCACGTCCGGGTCGAGCTCTGCGATCTGGTCGGCGAAGTCGGCCTCGTAGAAGTCGATCATGACGGCGCCCTCGAGGTGCCCCTCGGCGAACTCCTCGGGCGTCCTCACGTCGAGCACCACGAGTCCCTCGGGCGGGTCGGTCCGGATCGCCTCGCCCTCCTCGGCGGACACGAGGCGGATGCCCGAGCCGTCGCCGGACGCAGCGGCTTCGTCGCCGCCGTCGTCGGAGTCGCCACCGCAGGCGGCGACCAGGAGCACGAGCGCGGTGACCAGCAGGAGCGGACGGAGCATGCGACGCATGGGCTGCATCGTATTGGCGGTACCGGCCGCCCGGGCCTCACCACGGCCGGGGGACGAACCTCGGCGTCCGCGCTGCGTACTCGGGGTAGCCCGGGTACCGCTCGGTCAGCCGTCGCTCCTCCCACGCCGCCTTGAGGTGGAAGAAGACGAGCGTGAGGGCGGCGACCACGACGGTCGGCCAGCTCCCGGAGCGCAGCGTCAGCCCGACGACGATGACGAGCACACCGCTGTAGATCGGGTGGCGCACGAACCGGTACGGGCCGCCGGTGCGCAACCGCCCGTCCTCGACCGGGACCGGCGTCGGGGTGAGGGCACGGCCCAACGCCAGCGCCGCAACGCCGAGCAGCACGAAGCCGAGCACGACCAGCACGTCACCGGCCGTCCCGAGCGCGCCGTCGGTCGCCCAGCGGTCGTCGCCCGGCAGCGCGACCAGCCCGACGAGCAGCACGGCCTGGACCGCCACGAACGCCCAGCCGGTGGCCCGCTCGCTCACGGCTCGCTCCGGCGCACGGCGGCCACGAGCTCGTCCACCGACGGTCGGTCGTGGGGTCCTTCACCCCGGAACGCGAAGACGAGTCGCCCGTCGGCTCCGACCACGAAGTCGCCGCCGAGCTGTCGGGTGTCCTCGGTCGGCCGAGCGAGCGAGCGGACCGCCCTGAGCCCGTTGCGGCGGAAGATCTCCAGGTAGCGGCGGGCCGCTCGCCAGCCCCAGACGCTGGTGAGGGAGCCTCGCTCGAGGCCGTACGCCCGGTAGGTGGTCCGCTCGGGATCGGTGAGCACTGGGAACGGCAGCTCGTGCTCGAGCCGGTACGAGGTGATGAGCTCGGTGTCGGTGAAGGTGATGAGGGCCACCCGGGTGGTCGGCCCCAGCTCGTCGAGCCGGTCGCGCACGGCGACGGCGTGCGCGGCGCACGGCAGTCAGTGGATGTGGCGATGGAAGATCAACACCACCGGGTGGCCACGATGGTCGCTGAGCCGCCAGCCCTCGCCGGTCGCATCGGGCAGCGAGACGTCGGGTGCGGGGTCGCCGACGATCGGGCGAGCGAGCGATCCTGCCATGCTCGCCGAACGTACCGTCGCGTCGGCGGGTTCCACGACGCAGGGCATCTGGCCGGCGAGGTGGCCGCTGCGTCATGATCGCGACCTCATGGGAGCCTCCCGACAGACCCTCGTCACCCTCGACCTCGAGGGTGTGCTCGTGCCGGAGATCTGGATCGCCGTGGCGGAGCGCACGGGCATCGACGAGCTCTGTCGAACGACGCGCGACGAGCCCGACTACGACGTGCTGATGCGCGGTCGGCTGGAGCTGCTCGACCGTCACGGTCTCGGGCTCCCCGACGTCTGTTCGGTCATCTCGACCCTCTCCCCGCTGGACGGGGCGCGGAGCTTCCTCGACGAGCTGCGGCGCCGCACCCAGGTGGTGATCCTGTCCGACACCTTCGAGCAGTTCGCCGGTCCGCTGATGGCGCAGCTCGGGTGGCCGACGATCCTGTGCCACCGCCTCGAGGTCACCGGCGACCGGATCACCGGGTACCGGCTCCGCCAACCCGACCAGAAGCGGTGCGCCGTGCGGGCCTTCCAGGGCTTGCAGTACTTCGTCGTCGCCGCCGGGGACTCCTACAACGACACGACGATGCTCGGACAGGCCGATGTCGGCTTCCTGTTCCGGTCGCCGCCCAACGTGCGGGCGGAGTTCCCGCAGTACCCCGCCCACGAGGAGTACGACGACCTCCTCACCGCGATCTCCGCCGCGCTCGACGGCTGATCGCGTGACCACGGCGGTCGATCTCGTCCGCGCCCGGATCGAGTCGTTGTCGGCGGATCGCGACGTCGTCGTGGTCGCGCTCGACGGGCGGAGCGGTGCGGGCAAGTCCACCTTCGCCGCCCGCCTGGTCGAGGGACTCGATGCGGTGGTCGTCGAGGGCGACGACTTCTACGCCGGCGGCTCCGAGGAGGCGTGGCGGGCCATGAGCCCGGCGGAACGGGCGGCGCACTGCATCGACTGGCGCCGCCAACGTCCGGTGCTGGGGGCCCTCCGCGCCGCTCGCCCGGCGAGCTGGCGGCCGTATGACTGGGAGGCGTTCGACGGCAGCCTCGTCGCCGAGCCGCTCACCGCCGAACCGGCGCCGATCTTGGTGCTCGAAGGCGTCTACTCCGCCCGCCCGGAGCTCGCCGACCTGCTCGACCTGCGGGTGCTGCTCGACCCACCGGACCACGTCCGCCGGGCCCAGCTCCGGGGCCGCGAGGGCGACGAGTACGTGGACGGCTGGGAGGCGTTGTGGGCCTCGGCCGAGGTGCACCACTTCGGCGTCGTGATGCCGCCGGACCGCTTCGACCTGGTGGTCGACCCGACCGCCGACGGTCGCTAGGGGAGCATGCGCTGGGCGGTCGCCTTGTCGGCCAGGCGGGCGAGGAGGTCGTCGTCGCTCCAGCCCTCGGCGAGCGCGTCGAGGATCAGCGCGGCCTGTGACGGCGGGGCGAGCTCGCCGATGCGATGGTCGAGGTCGAGGTTGGACGGGAACGCGTACCCCTCCGACATCGACACGACCACCCGCTCGACCTCCGCCGTCGACGCTCCGGCCTCGATTCGGCGGCGCAGCGCCGGGAGCACCGCACGCACCATCGCCATGCGGTCCATCGCCTCCATCGCCCGGCCGAACGGCGACGAGACCTGCAGCAGGTTCGCGACGCGGCGTCGATCGGCGGTGCGGTTGGTGCCGGCGGCGTGGAGGACGGCCGGGTTGAAGTACACGCTGTCGCCGACGGCGAGCGGCAGCTGCACGTGGCGCTCGGCGTAGTAGGTCGCGAACTCGGGGCGCCGCCAGGCCACGTAGCCGGGTCCGTACTTCTGTGAGTGCGGCAGGTAGGTGGTCGGCCCCGTCTCGACCGGCATGTCGCTGTGGGCGACGGCGGCCTGCAGCGTGAGCGCCGGCGACAGCCGATGTACGTGCGGCGGGTAGCGCTCGGCGTCGGCATCGCTGAGGAAGCCGAGGTGGTAGTCGCGGTGGGGTGCCTGGGCCTCGCCGCCCGGATTGACGATGTTGACCTGCGACGTGATCTGGAAGCCCGGACCCAGCCACGCCTCGCTGACGAGGTGGATGGCCGGGCTGGCGTAGTAGGCGGCGAAGAGGTCGGGCTCGCGGAGGGCGAGCTTCTCCATGACGTTCCACACGCGATCGTTGGCGCCCGGCTTCGCGAAGTGGTCGCCGCTGCCGCGTTCGCTGTCGCGCTCCTCCTCGACCATCGCGACGAAGGCCTCGGTGACGGCGTCGACCACCTCGACCGGGACCGCATCGGTCACGACGACGATGCCGGCGCCGTCCATCAGCGCGGTGCCGAGCTCGCCGAGCAGCTCGCGCCGCTCGGCCCCGTCCTCGGCGGCGGCGACGAGGTCGGCGGTCGCGTAGATCGGCACGCCGCGTTCGATCGATCGGGCCCGTGGGTGCGCGGCCGGGTCGGTCTCGACCTCGACCACGGCGCGGAGGTCGTCGAGGCGGCAGTCCTCGGCCCGGAACCAGGACGGCGGCGTGGTGGTGGTCGGGCTCACGATCCGGCCCCCGGGAAGTTCAGGTCGACGCCGGTGCCGGTCGTCGACGACGGCGGGGCCCACCTGGCCGTGACCGCCTTGTAGCGGGTGTAGAAGTGGACGCCCTCGGGGCCGTACACGTGGGTGTCGCCGAAGAGCGAGTCCTTCCAGCCGCCGAAGGAGTGGAAGGCGACCGGCACCGGGATCGGGACGTTGATGCCGACCATGCCGGCCGTGACGTCGCGCTGGAAGGCGCGGGCTGCGCCGCCGTCGCGGGTGAAGATCGCCGTGCCGTTGCCGTAGGGGTTGCCGTTGACGACGGCCATCGCCTCGTCGTAGGAGTCGACCCGCACGACGCACAGCACCGGACCGAAGATCTCGTCGGCGTAGATCTTCATGTCGGTCGTCACCCGGTCGAACAGGCAGGGTCCGAGCCAGAAGCCGTCCGGGTGGCCGTCGACGGTGAGCCCGCGCCCGTCGACGACGAGCTCGGCCCCCTCCTCGACGCCGAAGTCGACGTACCCGGTCACCCGGTCGCGGTGGACCCCGGTGACCAGCGCACCCATGTCGGGACTCTTCGACGGGTCGTCGGGATCGCGCAGCCCGGGTCCGATGTCGAGCGCACGGGTCCGCTCGGCGATGGCCGGCACGAGCCGGTCGCCGACGTCGCCGACGGCCACGACCACCGAGATGGCCATGCACCGCTCGCCCGCCGAGCCGTAGCCGGCGCTGACCGCGGCGTCGGCGGTCGCGTCGAGGTCGGCGTCGGGCAGCACGACCATGTGGTTCTTCGCCCCGCCGAGGGCCTGCACCCGCTTGCCGGCGCGGGTGGCGGCCTCGTAGATGTGCTTGGCGATCGGCGTCGAGCCGACGAAGCTCACCGCCTCGATCGTGGGGTGCTCGAGCAGCAGGTTCACCGCCTCGGCGTCGCCCTGGACGACGTTGAGCACCCCGTCGGGCAACCCGGCCTCGGAGAACAGCTCGGCGGCCAGGAGCGACGGGGACGGGTCCCGCTCGGAGGGCTTGAGCACGAACGTGTTCCCGCAGGCGATGGCCATCGGGTACATCCACATCGGGACCATCACCGGGAAGTTGAACGGGGTGATGCCGGCCACGACCCCGAGCGGCTGGCGCAGGCTGTAGGCGTCGACGGAGGTGGCGACGTCGGGGGTCACCTCGCCCTTGAGGAGGCTCGGGATGCCGCAGGCGAACTCGATCACCTCGAGCCCGCGCTGCACCTCGCCCAGCGCGTCGGCGTAGACCTTGCCGTGCTCGGCCGAGATCAGGCGGGCGAGGTCGGCCCGGTGGCGGTCGACGAGCTCGCGGTAGCGGAAGAGGACGTCGACGCGGCGGCCGAGCGGCACGTCGCGCCACGTCTCGAACGCGGTGGCCGCGCTGGCGACCGCACGGTCGACGTCGGTCGGCGCGGCGAGGCGGACGGCGCCGGTCTGCGCGCCGGTCGCCGGGTCGAACACCGGAGCGGTTCGGGTGCCGACGCCGTCGACGCGGGCGCCGTCGATCCAGTGGGTGAGGTCGTTCATGGGTGGTTCCCCCGTGGGTGACGTTCGGCCGCAGCGGCCAGGCGGACGGCCGGCGCGGGGCCCGAGGTGGACCGGACGATGAGCTCGGGCTCGACGACGTGGGTCAGTGGTTCGAGGCGACGGTCCTCGAGTCGCTCGATGACCCGCTCGGCGGCGCGCCGACCCATGTCGACGCGGGGCTGGTTGACCGTCGTGAGGGAGATGTGGCGGAGCGCCGCCATCGAGGTGTTGTCGTAGCCGACGACGTTCACGTCCTCGGGCACGCGGAGATCGGCGTCCTGGAGCCGATCGAGCGCGGTGACCGCCATGACGTCGTTGGCGGCGAAGATCGCGGTGGGCATGGCGCGGGCGGCGAGGAGCAGCTCGATCGCGTCGACGCCGGCCTGCTCGCTGTAGTCGCCGCCGATGACGCGGGGCTCGAGCCCGTGCCGCTCGATGGCGGCGACGAAGCCCGCCCGCCGCAGCTCCGCACCACCGCCGTCGCCGCCGTCGACGTGGACGATGTCGGTGTGGCCGAGCGACACGAGGTGGTTGACGACGAGCTCGGCGCCGCGCTGGTCGTCGTTGACGACCGAGTCGACGCCGTCGACCACGACGCTGATGCTCACGACGGGCACCTCCGCGTCGGCTCCGGCGATGATCTCGGGGGAGGTCCGGGCGCCGAGCACGATGATGGCGTCGACGCGGTACTCGAGGAACGCCTCGATCGCCTGACGCTCGTCGGCCTTCTTGCGCCAGGCGGTGTTGAGGAGGAGCCGGTAGCAGGCGGCGTCGGCGACGTCGTGGATGCCGTCGACGACGTCGGCGAAGAAGACGTTGTGGAGATCGTCGAGCACGACCCCGATCGTGTTCGAGCGCTGCTCGGCGAGGCTGCGGGCGGCCGCGTTGGGCCGGTAGCCGAGCTCCTTCGCGGCGGCGAGCACGGCGGCGCGCCGCTTCTCGCTGACGTTCGACTCGCCCCGCATGACCAGCGAGACCAGCGCTCGGGACACCCCGGCGGCCGCCGCCACGTCCTCCATCGTCGGAGGTCGTCGGGGCTCGGGCGCCGAGCCCGTCGTCGAGGTGGCCACGCAGATCACCGTAGGGCTTGGAGCGCTCCAAGTCGACCGGGTCCATCTCCGGTTCACTTGACAGCGGCGTCTGTTCGCCTAGGGTTTCCCCCGCTTCGCTTGGAGCGCTCCAAGTCGTCGACCCTCGCCACCAGGCAGATCGGCCCTGCTCACGATGCACACCGCCACCGAGTCGAGCTTCCTCCGCCGAGTCGCCACCGCGCCGATCTCGTGGGGGGTCTGCGAGGTGCCGGGCTGGGGGCATCAGCTCGCCCCCGACCGGGTGCTGGCCGAGATGCACGAGCTCGGCTTCGGCGCCACCGAGCTCGGGTCCGCCGGTTGGCTCCCCGAGCGCACCGACGAGCTGCAGCCGCTGCTCGCCGAGCACGACCTCGAGCTGCTCGCCGCCTTCATCCCGCTCGTGCTCCACGATCCCGCGCAGGCCGACACGGCCCGAGCGGAGGCCGTCGAGGCCGCCCGGCTGCTCCGGGACAACGGCGCCCGCTACTTCAACACCGCCCCGGTCACCTCGGCCGACTGGGCGCCGCGCCGGCCCTACCGCGACGCCGAGTGGGACCACCTCGTGGCGATGATCGCCGAGGTCGAGGAGATCTGCGCCGAGCACGGGCTGGTGCAGGTCGTGCACGAGCACGTCGGCTGCGTCATCGAGACCGCGGACGAGATCGACCGGCTCCTGTCGATGAGCCCGGTGTCCTTCGTCCTCGACACCGGCCACATGGCGGTCGGCGGCTGTGATCCGCTGCGCTTCGCGATCGACCACGCCGACCGGGTCGGCCTGGTCCACCTCAAGGACACCCGCCACGGCGTCGCCGCCCGCCTCAACGCCGGCGAGCTGACGCTGATGGAGGCCGTCCAGGCCGGGCTGTTCCCGGCACTGGGGGAGGGCGACCTCCCGATCGACGACATCGTTCGACAGCTCGAGACGGCCGGCTTCACCGGCCACTACGTCATCGAGCAGGACTGCGCCATCACCGACGGGCCCCCGGGCCCCGGTGAGGGCCCCGTTCGCGACGTTGCCATCAGCGTCGCGTATCTCCGACGGGTCGACGCCGCCCTGCGCGGCACCGACGCATCGGACCCGGCGTCGGCGTCACATCGATGACGCCGCGCCGCTGTACCTGGCAACGAGGGGGAGTACACCCGATGAGAAACCTCAAGAGCCTCCTGGCTCTCTTCTTCGCACTGGCGCTCTTCGCAGCGGCGTGCGGCAACTCGAACGACGATGGAGGTGACGACGGCGACGACGGCTCCGCCGACACCACCGAGGCTGCGGCCGACGACGGTGGTGACGACGGTGACGACGGCGGTGACGAGGAGGTGGAGACCACCGAGGCCGACACCGAGGCCGACGGTGGCGACGAGGGCGACGACGAGGTCGATCTGACCCAGGGCTCCGACCTCACCTTCCACATGGCGACCCACTCCGACGACGGGCCGTTCTGGTCGGTCGTCAAGCGCGGTGCCGAGGACGCGGCGGCGGCCGTGGGTGTCGAGCTCGTGTGGCTCCCGTCGAACAACACGCCCGAGCAGCAGGTGTCCGACATCGAGGCCGCCATCGCCGCCGGTTCCGACGGCATCGCCGCCTCGCTGGCCAGCCCCGACGCCGTCGCCCCGGCGCTGGAGCAGGCCGTGGCCGCCGGCATCCCCGTCTACACGCTGAACTCCGGTGTGAACCAGTACCGCGACATCGGTGCGGTCACCCACATCGGTCAGACCGAGACGGTGGCCGGCCAGGGCGCCGGTGAGCGGTTCAACTCCCTCGGGGCGACCCACGTGCTGTGCGCCTTCCAGGAGCAGAGCAACGTCGGTCTCGAGGAGCGCTGCGCCGGTCTCGAGGAGACCTTCGAGGGGGAGGTCACGACCCAGTTCGTCGGTCTCGACGCCGACCAGACCGAGCAGCAGGCGGGCATCAACGCCCTCCTGGCGGCCGACGACACGATCGACGCCGTCCTCGGCACCGGTCCGGTCGTCGCCGTGTCGGCCCTGCGCGCGTCGCAGGACCTGGGCAAGGACCTGTTCATCGGCGGCTTCGACATCACCCCGGAGATCATCGACGCCATCGACGCCGGTGACATCGACTTCACCGTGGACCAGCAGCAGTACCTGCAGGGCTACCTGCCGGTGATCCTGATGTTCCTCCAGGCCACCAACCAGAACACCGCCGGCGGTGGCCTGCCGGTGCTGACCGGCCCGGGCTTCGTGACCCCGGACAACGCAGCCGACGTCGCTCGACTGGTGTCCGAGGGCACCCGCTGAGCTTCCGGCGCACGTGACGAGCCGGTGGGCGATCATGTGATCGCCCACCCGGGGCGCCGGATCGAGATCCGGTCCGGCGCCCCGGGTTCCGGCACCGAGGGGACGAGACGAACACCGTGGGGGGACCAACCTCGTGAGCGAGGCAACCGAGACGCCCGTCGACACCGACGCCGCAGCAGAGGGGACCGTCACCGACGGTGCTGCGGCATCGGCCGACACCGGCGAAGACGAACGACTGACACACCGAGGACCGTTCCAACGGCTCCTCTCCCAGCCCGAGATCGGCGCCGTCATCGGTGCGATCAGCGTGTGGCTGGCCTTCTGGGCCGTGACCCGGAACTTCGGCACCGCAGGTGGTGCCCAGAACATCCTCGACGTCTCCGCGACGCTCGGCATCATGGCCGTCGCGGTCGCGATGTTGATGATCGGCGGCGAGTTCGACCTGTCCGCGGGCGCCATGACCGGTGCCACCGGGATCCTCGTGATCCTCCTCGTCAAGGACGTCGGCGAGCTCGGCGGCGCGGGATTGAACCTCTGGTTCGCCCTCCCGATCTCGCTGGTCGTGGCGCTCGGCGTCGGGTGGATGAACGGGACGCTCGTCGAACGCACGGGGTTACCGAGCTTCATCGTGACGCTCGCGACCTTCTTCATCCTGAAGGGCGTGAAGCTCGGCTTCTCGAAGCTCATCGTCGACCAGATCCAGGTCGGCCGCATCGACGAGGGCGCGGGCTACGACTTCTGGCGGGTCATCTTCTCCGCCACGCACGGCCGCAACGACCACCAGCTCGGGGCCCGTGACTTCCTGTACTCGTCACTGGCGCTCATCGGCATCACGCTGGTCGTGCTCGCGGTGCACGAGCTGTCGTTCCTGCGCCGTGCGACGTTCAACCCCGGCGGGCTCCCGGTGCTCGGCGGCGGTGCCGTGCTGGCGCTGGTCGGCTACCTGCAGCTCCACAACACCGACGGCAACGGCAACACGGCGCTGTGGGCCGCCGTGCTCGGCGTCGGGGTGGTGGGGTTCCTCGCCGGTTGGTCGCTGTGGCGCTACGAGGCGCAGGGCGACCGCGGTGCCCTCCGGCTCGACCGGGACGTCGTGCAGCCGCTCGCCATCGGCGTGGGCCTCTGCGTCCTCGGCGTCATCATGGCCCGGCTCTTCAACGCCAACAGCGAGGACGACATCTTCCTGCTGCTGAGCGAGCAGGGTCTGCGGGCCATCCTGTTCGTGGGCCTGTGCGCCGCGGGTCTCATGTTCATGGCCATCGCCGCGTTCCGCTCCCGGTTCGTCTCGAACCTGACCCGCTCGGCGGTGATCGTGGTCATCGCCGGCGTCGTCACCTGGCTGGCGTTCATGGTCCAGGTCGAGTCCCGGAGCCCGAAGTTCCGGACCCAGGCCTTCACGGTCATGCTGGTGGCCGCGCTGCTGCTGGCGTCGTGGGCGATCGTCAACCAGCTCGCCCGCCAGCGCCGCCGGTCGGACGACGCCGCGGACCGGCTGGGGCTCACCATGGCCGCGACCGGTGTGCTCCTCGCGGTCGTGGCCGTCGCCATCCGGCTGCTGTTCACGACCGACGAGGAGATCGAGGCCGGCATCCCTCCGGCGCAGTACAGCGTCCGGATCCTCTGGTTCTTCGCCGCCGCCGTCGTGGCGGTGTGGGTCCTGCGACGGACCCGCTTCGGCAGCTGGACCTTCGCCGTCGGTGGCAACAAGGCCGCCTCGCGCCAGGTCGGTGTGCCGGCGGCCCGGACCAAGACGCAGCTCTTCATGATCGTGTCGGGCGCCGCCTGGCTCGTCGGCATGCTGCTGGCGTTCCGCCTCAATACCATCCAGGCCGGCACCGGCGACGGCGAGGAGTTCGAGTACATCATCGCCGCCGTGGTCGGCGGCAGCCTGCTGACCGGCGGCTACGGGTCGGCCTTCGGCGCCGCGATCGGCGCTGTGATCATGGCCATGACCCAGGTCGGCATCCCCGCCGCGCTGTGGAACTCGGACTGGCGGTTCGTGTTCCTCGGCGTGATCCTGCTGCTCGCCGCGGTGGGCAACAACTTCATCAAGACCCGGGCCGAGAACCTGAGGGGGAGCAAGTGAGCGACGTGGCGGACCCCGGGGCGAAGCTCCTCGAGGTCACGAACATCTCGAAGTACTACGGCAACATCATCGCCCTCAACGACATCTCGACGAAGGTGTTCGCCGGTGCGGTCACGTGCGTGCTGGGCGACAACGGCGCCGGCAAGTCGACGTTCATCAAGATCCTGGCCGGCGTGCACCGCCACGACGCCGGGCTCTTCCTGATCAACGACGAGCCGGTGGTGTTCAACTCGCCCCGCGACTCGCTCGACGCCGGCATCGCGACCGTCTACCAGGACCTGGCGATGGTGCCCCTCATGTCGGTGTGGCGGAACTTCTGGCTCGGCTCCGAGCCGACCCGCGGCATCGGACCGCTCCGGGTGATCGACAAGGCGAAGGCCAAGACGATCGCCGTCGAGGAGCTCGGCAAGATGGGCATCGACATCCGTGACCCGGAGCAGCCGGTCGGCACCCTCTCCGGCGGCGAGCGGCAGTCGGTCGCCATCGCCCGCGCCGCGTACTTCGGCGCGAAGGTGCTGATCCTCGACGAGCCCACGTCGGCGCTCGGCGTGAAGCAGTCCGGCGTCGTCCTGCGCTACATCGTCGAGGCCCGCAAGCGGGGTCTCGGCGTCATCTTCATCACCCACAACCCGAACCACGCCTGGCCCGTCGGGGATCGCTTCATGATCCTCAACCGCGGTCGGAGCCTCGGTGACTTCGCGAAGGACGAGATCGACCAGAACGAGCTGACCCGGCTCATGGCCGGTGGCGCCGAGCTCGAGCAGCTCCAGCACGAGCTCTCCCAGGCGATGACGTCGTAGGCCCGTCCCACGCCGATGGTCCCCTCCCCCCTCGACGATCAGGCCTGGGCCGAGCTGCTCCGAGGACGGGTCGACGACCCGTCCTCGCTGCGCCGCGCCCTGGTCGAGCGCCGGCGACCCGACGGGCTGCTGCCCGCCGACGGCCGGCTGTTCCTGATCGCCGCGGACCATCCGGCCCGGGGCGCCAACGCAGTCGGCGGCGACCCGCTCGCCATGGCCGACCGCCGCGACCTGCTCGGTCGTCTCATCATCACGCTGGCCGATCCCGGGTGCGACGGGATCATGGCGTCAGCGGACATCCTCGAGGAGCTCGCCGTCTGTTCCCTCCCAGGCGGGGCGAGCGTCCTCGACGGCAAGGTCGTCGTGGGCACCATGAACCGCGGCGGCCTTGCCGGTTCCTCCTGGGAGCTCGACGACCGCCACACGGCCTACAGCGCCGGGGCGATCGCCGCGGCCCGACTCGACGGCGGCAAGATGCTGCTCCGGATCCACGACACCGACCCGGGCACCGCGGCCACCCTCGAGCTCTGCGCCCGCTACGTCACCGAGCTCGCCGAGCGGGAGCTCATGGCGATGGTGGAGCCCCTGCCCTACGCCACCGACGAGCACGGTCGCCACCACGTCGTCGACGACACCGAGCGCCTCATCCGCTGCGTCGGTGTGGCGAGCGGCCTCGGCTCGACGTCGGCGCACACCTGGCTCAAGCTCCCGGCCAGCGACGACATCGAACAGGTCATGGCCGCCACCACCATGCCGGCGCTCATCCTCGGTGGCGCGCCGGGTCCCGATCCCGCGACGGCCTACGCTGCCTGGGAGCGGGCGCTGGCCGTCCCTCACGTCCGCGGCCTCACCGTCGGACGGACCCTCCTGTATCCCCCCGACGGCGACGTCGCCGGTGCGGTCCGCACCGCGGCGTCGATCGTCCACGGCTGACGAGGAACCCGCCCCTGTGATCGTTGACCTGCCGCGCGTCGGCATCGCCGTCATCGGGTTCGGCTGGATGGGCCAGGCCCACAGTCGCTCCTACGCCCGCATCCCGTCGCTCTTCCCCGATCGGCTCGCCGACCCCGAGCTGGTGATCTGCTGCGACAACGTCGAGGCCCGCGGCGCCGAGGCGGTGCGCTCGTTCGGCTTCCGCGAGTCGACGACCGACCCGGGTGTCGCCATCGAGCATCCCGACGTCGACGCGGTCATCGTGTGCGCGCCCAACATGCTCCACGAGGAGCTGTCCGTCGCCGCGGCGAAGGCCGGCAAGCACGTGTTCTGCGAGAAGCCGGTCGGCGGCACGCCGGAGCAGACGGCGCGAGCCGAGCAGGCGGCGCGGGCCGCTGGCGTGATCACCGGGGTGGGCTACAACTATCGCTGGGCGCCGCTGGTCCGCTACGCCAAGCAGCTCGTCGACGACGGCGTGCTCGGCGAGATCACCAACTACCGCGGTCGGTTCTTCTCGATGTACGGCTCCGACCCGATGGGCCTGCTGAGCTGGCGCTTCGAGCACGACGGTGCCGGCTACGGCGTCAGCTCCGACATCCTCAGCCACAGCATCGACCTCGCGCACATGCTCAACGGCCCCATCTCGTCGGTCGTGGGGCTCGAGCACACGGTCATCACCGAACGGCCGCTGCCGAAGCCGGGCGAGGGCACCCACTACGACCGGGGCGAGCCCGGCGACCCGACCGGCCCGGTGACCAACGAGGACTACGCCGGGTGCTTCGCCCGCTTCGCCAACGGCTCGGTCGGCTCGTTCGAGGCGAGCCGGGCGATCGTCGGTCCGCAGAGCCAGATGGCCTTCGAGCTCTACGGCACCAAGGGCTCGGTGATGTGGAACCTCGAGACGATGAACGAGATGCAGATCTTCCTGGCCGAGTCGGGCGGCCACCTCCACGACGGCTACACGACGGTCTACGCCGGCGACCGCTACCCCTTCCACGGCAACTTCGTGCCCGGCGACGCCAACGCCATCGGGTACGAGGACCTCAAGGTCATCGAGTGCCTGCAGTTCCTGAACGCTATGGCCCGAGGCGTGCAGCACGAGCCGGGCTTCGCCGAGGCGGTCGACTACGTCAGCGTGCAGGCCGCCCTCGTGCGTTCGTGGGAGAGCGGTTCGTGGGAGGACGTCGTCAGCGTGGGGCTCGAGTGATGACCGCATCGACGTCCTTCGACGGCCGGGTCGCCATCGTGACGGGGTCGACGCAGGGGCTCGGCGAGGCGACCGTCCGCCTCATGGCCGAGCGCGGTGCAGCGGGGATCGTCGTCGTCGGACGCAACGGCGAGCGAGGCCGAGCGGTCGCCGCGTCGTTGCCGTGCCCGGCCGAGGTGGTCGTCGCCGACCTGTCCGAGGCGGAGGCCCCGGATCGGGTGGTCGCCGCCGCCGATGCCGCGTTCGGCCGGGTCGACGTCCTGGTCAACGCAGCGGCGCTGACCGTCCGCGGCTCGGTCTGGGACACCGACGCAGCCCTGTGGGACCGCATGCTGCACCTCAACGTCCGGGCGCCGGGGCTGCTCATCACCGCGGCGGCGAAGGTCATGGCCCGCGAGCGGATCGCCGGGTCGATCGTGACCATCGGCAGCGTCGCCGCCCACGGTGGGCAGGACTTCCTCTACCCCTACGCCACCTCGAAGGCCGCGCTCGGCACGCTGACCCGCAACGCCGCGCACGCGCTGATGCGCCATCGGATCCGGGTGAACCTGCTGCAGCCCGGGTGGATGGCGACCCCGGGCGAAGACGACATCCAGCGCCGCTTCCACGACGCCGACGACTGCTGGCTGGACCGGGCGGTCGCCTCGCGGCCGTTCGGTCGGCTCATCGAGCCCGACGAGCTCGCCCGCACGATCTGCTTCCTGGCCTCCGACGAGTCGGGGATGCTCACCGGCGCCGTCATCGACTTCGACCAGTCCGTCATCGGTGCCGGCGATGCGCCGGTCCCGACGCTCGATCCGACCTGGGGGGAACCGTCGTGGGGGTCGTGAAGCCGCTCCGGGTCGGCGTGCTCGGTGTGGGCCGCATCGGCGCCATGCACGCCGATCTCGTCCACCACCGCGTCGCCGATGCCGTCGTCGGCGGCGTGTTCGACGTGCACGCGCCCGGCGCCGCAGCCGTCGGCGGGTCGCTCGACGTGCCCGTCTTCGCGTCGGCGTCGGAGCTGATCGCGAGCGACGACATCGATGTCGTCGCCATCTGCTCCAGCACCGACACCCACATCGATCTGCTCGTCGAGGCCGCCACCGCGGGCAAGCCGATCTTCTGCGAGAAGCCGCTGTCGTTGAGCCTCGACGAGGTCGATCGCGGGCTGGCGGCCGTCGAGGCCGCCGGGGTGCCGCTGCACGTCGGTTTCAACCGCCGCTTCGACGCCAGCCACCGCGCCGTGCGCGACGCAGCGGCCGGCGGCACCCTCGGCGAGCTGCGGCAGGTGCACATCACGAGCCGCGATCCGGGTCCGCCACCGATCTCCTACATCGAGGTCAGCGGCGGGATCTTCCTCGACATGACCATCCACGACTTCGACATGGCCCGCTACGTCGTGGGCAGCGAGGTGGTCGAGGTCTACGCCCGGGGAGCGGTCAAGGTCGACGCCGCCATCGGTGAGGCCGGCGACCTCGACACGGTCACCGTCGTGCTCACCCACGAGAACGGTGTCGTCACCACCATCGACAACTGCCGGCAGGCGGCCTACGGCTACGACCAGCGGGTCGAGGCCTTCGGCTCGCTCGGCGTCGCCACGTCGGAGAACCAGCTCGACCACTCGATGGTGCTCCGCGGCGTCGACGGCGGCGCCACGGCGAAGGTGCAGCACTTCTTCCTCGACCGCTACATCCCGTCCTACGTCGAGCAGTGGACCGAGGTGCTCGACGCGTTCCGCTCCGGTGGCCCGACGCCGGTCACCGGCGCCGACGGCCGTGCGCCGCTCGTCATGGGCGTCGCCACCTGGCGGTCGTTCCGGGAGGGCCGCCCCGTGCGACTCGAGGAGATCGGCTGATGCGCACCATCCTCACCGGGGCCTCCGGGTTCGTGGGCTCGAACATCGCCAAGGTCCTCACCGATCGCCACGGCGACGAGGTCGTGGCGGAGCGGGTCGACATGACCGATTCCGCTGCCGTGCGCGCCCACGTCGACCGGTCCGGCGCCGACGCCGTCATCCACTGCGCGATCCTCAACGACTGGGATCTCATGCACGCCGATCGCCACCTGGCGTGGGCGTCCTACGTCGAGGCGACCCGCTGCTACGCGGACGCCGCAGCGGCCGCGGGCATCCCGTTCTGCCTCGTGTCCACCGACTGGGTGTTCGACGGCACGCAGTCGGGCGCGACCGAGGACACCCCACCGAACCCGATCAACCTGTACGGGTTCCTCAAGGCGGCCTCGGAGATCGTGGCCCTCGACCGGGGCGGATCGGTCGCCAGGGTGTCCGGCGTGAACGGCACCCACTGGGCGCGGCCTGCGACGCCGCGGGAGCAGGACCCCGGCTTCGGCTACTTCGTCGCCTCGATCGTCGACCATCTCGAGCGGGGCGAGCCGTTCACGGTCTGGGAGGGCGACGAGCTCAACTCGGTCGCCTCGCCGTCGCTGGGCGCCATGTGCGGCGAGGTCATGCGCGCCGCGGTCGCGACGGGCGCGACCGGCGTCTTCCACTGCTGCGGGTCCGAGTCCGCCACCCGGCGGCAGCTGGCCGAGGCGACGGTCGAGGTGTTCGACCTCGACCGGTCGCTGCTGCGCTTCGGTCGTGCGCCGATCGAGGCGTTCGCGGGGCAGACGATCCCCTACGACACCTCGATCTCCGCGGTCGCCACGTCCGAGCGGCTGGGGACGCCGCTGCTGTCGCTGGCGGAGATCCTCGACGCCTTCCGCATCGAGCGGGCCACCGGCTCGCTCGCCCCCCTGCCCGAGAGGAGCGCCCGGTCATGACCGACGCCACCCGAGCCACCGTGCGGCTCACCACCGCGCAGGCGATCGTCCGCTGGATGATCGCCCAGCGCACGATCCTGCCCGACGGCGCCGAGGCCCCGATGTTCCCCGGCGTCTTCGGCATCTTCGGCCACGGCAACGTGACCTGCCTCGGCCACGCGCTCGAGGAGGTGCAGGGCGAGCTCCCGACCTGGCGGGGTCAGAACGAGCAGGGCATGGCCCTCGCCGCCGTCGCCTACAACAAGGCGGTGAAGGGCCGGCAGGTCATGGCGGCGACGTCGTCGGTCGGCCCGGGCGCCACGAACATGGTCACCGCGGCGGCGGTGGCGTCGTCGAACCGGCTGCCGCTCCTGCTGTTCTCGGGCGACACGTTCGCCTCGCGCATCCCCGACCCGGTCCTCCAGCAGGTCGAGAACTTCGGTGAGCCGTCGACGACGGTCAACGACGCGTTCAAGCCGGTGACGAGGTTCTGGGATCGCATCACCCACCCGGCGCAGGTCGTGCAGTCGCTGCCGGCGGCCCTCGCCACGATGATCGACCCGTCCACCCGCGGGCCGGCGTTCATCGGCCTACCCCAGGACGTCCAGGCCACCGCGTTCGACTACCCCGAGCGCTTCTTCGAGCCGGTCATGCACCGACCGCCGCGGCCCCGGGCCGACGTCAGCGAGATCGCCGACGCGACCGAGCACCTCCGGTCGGCCCGGCGCCCCCTGATCATCGCCGGCGGCGGGGTGCACTACTCGGTCGCCGAGGCCGAGCTGAGCGAGTTCGCCGCCCGCCACCACATCCCGGTCGTCGAGACCGTCGCCGGCAAGTCCTGCCTCGTCGGTGACGACCCGGCCTACGTGGGCCCGATCGGTGTCACCGGCTGCGAGGCGGCCAACAGCCTCGCCGCCGAAGCCGACGTGGTCGTGGCGATCGGCTGTCGGCTCCAGGACTTCACGACCGGCTCGTGGACGATCTTCAAGAACGACGACACCGTCGTCATCGGCATCAACACGACCCGCTTCGACGCCGTCAAGCACCGTTCGGTGCCCGTCGTCGGTGACGCCCGCGAGACCCTCGGCGTGCTGTCGGAAGTGCTGAGCGGCTGGAGGGCTCCGACGGCGTGGATGCAGCGTGCGGCCGAGGAGAAAGCCGGCTTCTGCGCCTACCTCGACACGATCGGCGCCCCGACCGACGACACGGTCACGTACGCGCAGGTCGTGGCCGCGGTGAACCGCACGGCGGCCGAGGGCGACGTGTGCCTCGCCGCGGCGGGTGGGTTCCCCGGCGAGGTCAACAACGGCTGGTGGTCGCGAGGCGTGGGCACCTTCGACTGCGAGTACGGCTACTCGTGCATGGGTTACGAGACCGCCGGTGGGTGGGGTGCGGCGATGGCCTACGGCCCGGGCGGCGGGGCCGAGCGCGACGGCGAGGTGTTCGTCTTCGTCGGCGACGGGTCGTACCTGATGATGAACTCCGACCTGTACAGCTCGGTGCTGAGCGGTCACAAGATGATCGTCATCGTCTGCGACAACGGCGGCTTCGCGGTGATCAACCGGCTGCAGGTCAACCAGGGTGGAGTGCCGTTCAACAACCTGATCAGCGACTGCCGCCTCGGCGTGGAGCCCTTCGCCGTCGACTTCGCCGCCCACGCCGCCTCGATGGGATGCGCCGCCGAGACCGTCAGCTCGATCGCCGAGCTCGAAGGGGCCGTCGAGCGGGCCCGAGCCGCGGACCGGACCTCCGTCATCGCGCTGCAGGTCGATCCGTACACGTGGACCGAGGGTGGCAGCTTCTGGGAGGTCGGGGTGCCCGAGGTGTCGAACCGCCAGGAGGTCCTCGACGCCCGCGCCGAGCTCGACAAGGGCAAGACCGAGCAGCGGATCGGGTGGTGAGCGGGGCCGGTCGTTCGGCCGATCGCAGCCGCTTCAGGAGGCGTGGAGCATCGCGTCGGCGACGGCTCGGTAGAGCCGGGCCCACGCGGGCCGATGCTCCTCGGTCCAGCCGGGGACGGTCACCTCGAGGGCGAGCAGCAACGCCTCGCCGACCAGGCTGTAGTGGTCGGGCTCCGTGCCGTAGTCGACGTGGCGCCGGCCGAGGTCGGCCGCCCGCCGCTCGAGCTCCGCACCTCTGCCGTCGCCGACGTGCGCAGCGAGGTCGACGAGCGCGCTGAGCTCGTCCATGAGCTTGCGCTGCTGGGCGGCCAGATCGTCGGGGAAGAGCTCGCGGCTGGAGGGGCTCAGCTCGAACAGGCTGGCGTAGAACTCCTCGGCGAGCGCCGGTCCCAGCTCGCCGAAGTGGGCGGCATCCGCTCGGATCATCTCGAGGTCGGCGGGGTTCACGGTGCGATCCTTCCACGCGGTCGGTCGGGCACGCGCCGCACGCGAATCGGGTGTGCCGTCGCCCCGGCGCCCAGCAGAATGGGCTCGTGAGGCTCCGATTCACCGACTGCGAGCTCGATACCGATCGCGCCGAGTTGCGGCGCGGAGGTCAGCTGGTCGAGGTGCAGCCGCTCGTGTTCTCGGTCATCGAGCTGCTCGTCCGTCATCGCGACCGGGTCGTGCCGAAGGAGGAGCTGCTCGACGAGCTGTGGGGCGATCGGTTCGTCGGCGAATCGACGCTGACGACCCGGATCAAGTTCGCCCGGCGTGCGCTCGGCGACGACGGCGACGCACAGGCGGTCATCCGCACCGTCCACGGGCGTGGCTACCGGTTCGTGGCCGACGTCACGGTGGTCGACGAGGGGCCTGCGCAGCCGACGACGGTCCCGGTCGCACCGGCGCCAGCGACCCCGGTCGACGTCGCCTGGCCGTTCACCGGACGGCGGGAGGAGCTCGCCGCGGTGCTGAAGGCCGCCGAGGCGGAGCGCGTCGGCGGCGTCGTGATCGAGGGACCTGCGGGCGTCGGCGCCACCCGCCTGGCCGAGGAGTGCCTCGCACGCCTCGCCCGCTCCGGCGCCCCCGTGTGGCGGGTACGGGGCCTTCCCGGTCGGAGCGAGATCCCGACGTCCGCGATCGCCGACCTGTTGCCCGCAGAAGGGCTCGGCACCGAGCAGCTCGCCGAGGACCTCGCCCGCGCCGAGCTGTTCCGGCGGGCCAGGGAGGTGCTCGACGGTCGTCGCGACGGTCGGCGTGCGCTCGTGCTCGTCGATGACGCACCGCTCGTCGACCCGCTCAGCGCCGCCGTGCTCGGCTCGTTGGTGACCTCGGGAGCGATCTTCGTGCTCGTGACCGGCCGGCCGACCGGGGGAGCGGACGGGGACTTCGACAGCCTCGCCCGCAGCGGTGTCCTGCACACGGTCGAGCTCGGCCCCCTCGACGATGTCGACGTCGACGTGCTGCTCTATCGAGCGTTGCAGGGCCCGATCGACGACGAGACCGTCGTCGCCCTGGCCCGGGCCAGTCGGGGTCGCCCCGCCGACCTCCGCGACATCGTCGAGGCGTCCCGGCGCGCCGGCGCGCTGGCTCGGATCGAGGGGGTCTGGCAGCTGGCGGGCCGTCCGGTCTCGAGCTGCTCGGTCGACTGGCCGCCCGACGGGCTCGGCGACGAGGCTCGGTCGGCTGCGGTGCGCATGGCCCTCCTCGGCCCGACCCGACTCTCGGTCCTGTCCGGACTCGTCGACGAGTCGGCGCTGCACGAGCTCGATGACGCCGGTCTCGTCGCCGTCGGCGGTGGGGGTGCGGATCCCGACGTCGGCCTGGCCGAGCCGGTGCTCGAGGAGGCCGTGCTCGACGCGACCGGTGCGCTCCGCCAGCGCGCCGTGCGAGGGGAGCTCACCTCCGCGCTGCTCGCCGATCCGCCCACGCCCTGGGCGGTGGCCCGGATCGTCGCGTGGGGTCCGGAGCACGCCGGTCGCATCGAGCACCGCACGCTCCTCGACCACGCGCTGATGGCGCTCGTGGCCGGCGACTTCGGCGACGCCGAGCTGCTGGCCGAGGCCGTCGACCTCGACGAGGAACCGGGCGCCGCCGTGGTGCTCGCCGAGCTCTCGCTGCGGCGCAACCACTGGCAGCGGGCCGAGCGGCTGCTCGCCGGCCTCGACGTCGATCGCCTCGACCCGTTGCTCGCCTCGCTGGCCCTCCGCCGTCGGTCGACGATCGCCTTCACCTACCGGGCCCGGCACGCCGAGGCGCTCGATGCGTTGGAGGAGGGCGCGCGGCGCAGCGATCCGGTCGGTCACGCCCTGGCGGCCCGACGGCTCGGCCTGCTCGCCACGAGCGGCCGGTACGTGGAGGTCGAGGCGGAGGCCCGCTCGCTGCTCGGGGCCGACGGCGTCAGCCGGGTCGAGATCCTCGGCTCCCTGGCCGTGGCGCTCCTCGGCATGGGTCGCATCGCCGAGGCCGAGGTGCTGATCGACGAGGCGATGGCGCTGGCCCGCACCGTCGTCCCCGCGCCGTGGCGGGCCGAGAGCCTCGACGCGCTGCTCACGACCAAGGTGGGGACGATGCTCCAGCGCGGTGCGCTCGCCGATGCCGCGTCGTTGGTCTGCACGCACCTGCCGACCGGTCGCCGGTCGCGCCTCGGGTTGCTGCCGGCGATCGGGGCCGAGATCGAGCTCGAGGCCGGTCGTCCACGAACGGCCCGCGAGCTGATCCGGGCGATCGTCGCGTCGAGTCGTCGGGACGTCTTCCCCCACTTCCTCGGCCTCGCCGAGGTGCTCCTCGCCCGGTCCGAGGTCGCCCGGGGTTCGTCGACCGCTGCGCACGACGGCGTCGAGCGCGGCCTGGCCGCGCTGCCCTCGACGATCGGCGTGGGCCGGTGGCGGCTGGCCGCGGGCATCGCCGAGCTGCTCGACGTGCTCGGCCGTCACGACGAGGTGGTGCCGCTGCTCTCCCCGGTCGCCGAGGAGGCTCGAGCCGGGGGCGCACGCATCGCGGAGGGTGATCTGCTGTTCGCTGCGGCGACCTTCGCTCGCGGCGCGAACGCCGCCGGCTCGCTGCTCGGTCGCTTGACCGAGGCCGTCGCCCCCGTCGAGGGGCAGCTGTGGCCGCTGCGGGTGCGTCACGTCGAGGCGCTCGCCGCCGGGGCCAGCCTCGAGGGCATCGCCGCCGAGTACGACGAGCTCGGGTACCGGCGCTACGCCGGGATCGCCCGGGCCGCTCGCTGAGGCCTGCCGCGGGCTGGAGCCGATGCCGTCCCCGCCCGACCGGGGGCGTGGGCACTGCGTGTCCGGGGGGCGGGGACGGAGCACCGGCGGATCTGGATGCGGTGGGTCAGCCGGACCGTTGGTCGAGGCGGGTCCACCGCAGCCGGGGGCGAGCACCGTCGATGCTCACCCACTCGGCACGGAACCTGACCCGACGAGCGGAGCCGGAATCGGACGTGGAGGTGCGTTGGTACGTGGTCATGCCACCAGGCGACCGCAGATCGGCGATCGAGTCATGACCGTGGCGTGGCCACGAGGTGATCTCGGTGGCGTCGGCCGCAGGTCGGAGGTGGTCAGGGGATCACCACGCCGTCGCCAGGACTCGCCGGGGCACGTCGCGGTCTGCTCGGAGCATGCGAACCACCACATCACCCCCCGACCACGTCGAGCTCCGGACGCGTGGGCCGTCCCGCCCGCGCCGCCGGGTCGGCGCCCTCGTCCTGTTCGTCGCGCTGCTGCTCGGCAGCACCGCGGCCTCGGCCGACGTGCTGCGAGACGACGGCCGCGCCGGCCCCACCGGGAGGTTCGGCCCGATCCAACGCGAGGAGCCGCTGGCCGAGCTCGAACCGTACGTCCCGGAGCCACTCGTCATGGAGCACGCGATGCCGGAGCCGGACGCTCCGGTCGACGACTGGACGCCCAACGAGTTCGGCTGCCTGCGCGACTGCATCGTCGAGGCGCTCATCCATCCCCACCCTCGGTTCCCGTCGTTCGAGCTCGCCGTCGAGACCACGGTCGCTACCCACGCCCAGTTGTGGGTCGCGTACGAGGAGCCGAACTGGGTCGACGGCGTGCCGATCATGAACGGCTGGCCGAACGCGCACAGCTCGTCCGCGGGTCACACGTGGACCGGTGAGGTCGACGGGCTCGAGTACGGCGAGTCCTACTTCCTCGCGCTGCTCGTCATCGACCAGCAGGGCAACCACATGTTCGCCACGACGAACTTCACCCTGCCCGACCGGGCGGCCGACCTCACGGCCGAGGGCAGCCCCTGCTACTTCGGCTGCATCGGCGCGGGCCACGTCTACGCCGGTCCGACCTTCGAGACCGTCGAGCTCGAGGTGGAGACCGACGGTGCCGTCGACGTCGAGGTGCGGGTCTCGCCCCAGGAGCCGGGCACGATCGGCGGCCACCCCTTCCTCCCCGCCGACCAACCGTTCGTCGTCACCAGTGACAGCGGCGGGACGCTGCGGGGGACCGTCAGCGACCTCGAGCCGGACACGACCTACCACGTCGTCGTCTCGGCGACCGACGCCGAGGGCTTCGCCGAGCACGCGACGGGAAGCTTCCGCAGCGGCGAGGCGCCCGACGTCGAGGTCGACGTCGCGGTCCTGAAGTTCAGCATCCTCGAGGACGGCGATCCCACGACGCTGGGCGGCAAGGGCGAGATCGAACTGGCCTGGGGACTCCGGAGCCACCGCATCTGGCACTACGACGGCGAGTTCAGCCCGTGGAAGCTGGAGGACGGCGACTCGGTCTCGATCACCGACGAGCTGTACACCGCCACGGTGTCGGTGCCGTACGGTGAGCCGGTGCCCGAGGTCGGCCTCACGGCCCGGGAGCGCGACACGCCGCTGTGCGGCGGGTCCTTCCTCGACACCACGGGCCTGCTCGGCGGGTTCCCGGAGCACTCGATCATGGAGTACGGCGGCGACGCCTGCGGGACGACCCTCCGCTTCACCAACGTCATCCTGGAACCGACCCTCGACGAGCTCGAGGCCGCTCCGGACTGCAGCCACTTCGGTGTGGTCGGCGCCCGGGCCGACTGGAAGTGCCTGGTCACCGGAGCGGGTGGCCACGACGCCGAGTGGGTCTGGTTCACGGCTGTGGTGGGCTACGACCTGCCGTGATGCCGTGCAGCGCCGCGGGCCGGGCATCGCGCCGGCCCGGCCCGCGGCGTCGCGCCCCCGTTCGGCCTGTTCACGAGCGATCCCGACCGCTTGACAGGTCCGTGTGGTGGCGTAGGGTCTGAGCGACTTGGAGCGCTCCAAGTCGAGACCGGGGAGGGGCTGGCCGTGGGCGACATCGAGCTGCTCGCGATGGGTCGGGTGAGCGTCGACCTGTACCCGGAGCAGATCGACCGGCCGCTCGCGCAGGTCTCGACGTTCCGCTCGGCCATCGGCGGCACGGCCACCAACGTGGCGGTCGCCGCAGCCCGGCTCGGCCACCGGGCAGCGCTCGTGACCAAGGTCGGCGACGATCCCTTCGGCGGGTTCGTGCGCGCCGCGCTCGAGCGCTTCGGCGTCGACGCCTCGTACGTGTCCAGCCACCCCGACCTGCCCACGCCGGTGGTGTTCGCCGAGCTCGATCCTCCGGCCGAGCCGTCGATCTGGTTCTACCGGCGGCCCTCCGCCCCCGACGAGCACCTGACCGTCGACGACGTCGACCTCGACCTCGTGCGTTCGGTGCCGGTGCTGTGGATCCCGGGCTCCCGCATGGCGTTCGAGCCCTCGGCCACCACGACCCGCGCCGTGCTGGCCGAGCGCGCTCGCCGCAGCCACACCGTGCTCGACCTCGACTACCGCCCGATGTTCTGGTCGTCGGCCGCCGAGGCCGGCGCTGCGGTCGGCCCGCTGCTCGACCACGTCACCGTCGCGGTCGGCAACCGGGAGGAGTGCGAGGTGGCGGTCGGCACCGCCGACCCGGAGCAGGCCGCCGCCAGGATGATCGACCGTGGCATCGAGCTCGCCATCGTGAAGATGGGCGGCGACGGCGTCATGGCCGTCAGCGCCGACGGTCGTTCGGTCGTGGTGCCACCCACGCCGGTCGAGGTCGTCTGCGGCCTCGGCGCCGGCGACGCCTTCGGCGGCAGCCTCGTGCACGGCCTGCTGACCGGTGCCGAGCCCGAGCAGATGATGACCGAGGCCAACGCGGCCGGGGCGATCGTCGCCTCGCGGCTGCTGTGCAGCGACGACATGCCGACGCTCGACGAGATCGCCACCATGC
This sequence comes from Actinomycetota bacterium, assembly GCA_039818945.1. Classification (GTDB taxonomy): domain Bacteria; phylum Actinomycetota; class Acidimicrobiia; order Acidimicrobiales; family Poriferisodalaceae; genus JBCBSZ01. The sequence continues at coordinate 15,598 of JBCBSZ010000001.1, read as the reverse complement.
TCGCCACCGGCGTGCCACCCGTCCGTGTTGAGGAGACACCATGACCGAACGCGAACGACCACTCGTGAGCCTCACGCCCGAGACCGAGGGCTGGCGGTTCCTGTCCTTCGCCGTGCACCGTCCCACCTCGGCGACCGACGTCGGTCAGGCCGGGCAGGAGGTGGCCGTGGTGCCGCTGTCCGGCTCGATCACCGCGACCGTCGACGGTCGCGACGTCGAGCTGTCCCGCTCGTCGGTGTTCGATGAGATGCCGAACATCCTCTACGCACCGCCCGGGGCGTCGCTCACCATCGAGGGCGGGGGCGAGTGCGCCGTCGGGTCGGCACCCGCCGAGGGCCGCTACGAGGTCCGGGTGTTCACGCCGGACGAGATGCGGACCGAGATCCGCGGCGGCGGCATGGCCCGCCGCCAGGTCGTCCACGCCCTCGCGTCGCCCCTGCCGGCCGAGCGCCTCATCATCTACGAGGTCTACGTGCCCCGGGGCATGTGGTCGGGCTGGCCGCCGCACTGCCACGATGGCTTCGACGGGTCGCCGTACCTCGAGGAGACCTACTACTTCCGCACCGACCCGTCCGATGGCTTCTGCCTCCACCGGAACTGGCGCGTCGACGAGCCCTTCGACGAGACCCACGTCGCCCACGACGGCGACGTCGTCACCGTCCCGAAGGGCTACCACTCCAGCGTCGGTGCGCCGGGTTCGCACATGTTCTTCCTCAACTACCTCGCCGGCGAGCTGATCGGCGACGAGCGGGCCACGCCGCCGTGCTTCCACTCGGCGTACACGTGGATCGAGGACGACTGGGAGGCCCGCGGCTGGGAGCTGCCGAAGGTCGCCCCGTGATGCGGAGGTGATCGGGCGCGAGGCGCTCCGGCCGCTCGTCGACGACGACGGCCGGCTGACCGTCCTGGCGATCGACCACCGCGACTCGTTGCGCGTCGAGTTCGACCGCGACGATCCCGACGGCGTGTCGGTCGAGGAGCTCGTGCGCTTCAAGATCGATGTCGTCGAGGTGTTCGGCGACCGCCCCTCGGCGGTGATGCTCGACCCCGAGCTGTCCATCGATCAGCTCCTCCGGGCCGGGCTGGTCCCCGCGGGGGTCGGCACCCTGTGCGCGCTCGAGGCGCAGGGGTACCTCGGTGATGCCGGGGTCGTCACCAACCAACTCCTCGAGGGCTGGAGCCCACGCCGTGCTGCCGAGGTCGGTGCGTCCGCGGCCAAGCTGCTCGTGCTGTACCGCCCCGACCGTGGCGAGGTCACGGCCGCCCAGGACGACCTGATCCGCTCGGTCGTCGACGGGTGCGGCGAGGTCGGTCTCCCGCTCTTCGTCGAGCCGGTGCCGTACGAGGTCGTCGACGTCGAGGATCGCGAGCGCACGATCGTCGCCTCCGCCGAGCGCATCGGGGCGCTCGGGCCCGACGTGATCAAGATGCCCTTCCCGTCCGCGGCCGACCATCCCGAGCGGTGGGACGACGCCTGTCGTCGGGTCGACGAGGTCACCGGGCAACCCTGGGCGGTGCTGTCGTGGGGCGCCCCCTTCGAGCTGTTCGTCCGCCAGACCGAGGTGGCCTGTGCGAACGGCTGCTCCGGGTTCATGGCGGGCCGCGCGATCTGGGGCGACTCGATCGGCGCGCCAGACCGACGAGGCCGTCTCTCGTCGGTCGGTGTGGAGCGGTTCGACATGCTGGTGTCGGCGACCTCGGAGGCCCGCCGAGTCTGCTGAGGGCCTCGCGTAGGGTGCCGCCATGGCGGACGACAACTACGAGGACCTGACCGAGTGCGCGCTGAGCGACGAGCTCGAGGAGCAGCTCCTCGCCGTCCAGAACGAGTGCACCTTCATGTGGACGAACCGGGCCGGCGAGGCGTTCGGCGTGATCATGTCGTACCTCCCGAAGGAGGGGAAGCTCTGGCTCACGGCCGCTGAGCGGCGCGCCCGGATCTCGGCGATCCGCCGGTTCCCACGGGCCTCGGTGTGCATCAGCAGCTTCGGGACGCCGCTCGGCTCGGGCAAGACCGTCACCTACAAGGGGTCGTGCACCGTGCACTCCGGTCGTGACGTGAAGGACTGGTTCTACCCGGAGTTCGCCCGCCGTCTGCGGCCCGACGACGAGGTGGCCGCGACGACCTTCCAGCGCTTCCTCGACAGCCCGGCGCGGGTCGTCATCGAGTTCGAGCCGGACGACAAGCTCAGCTTCGACTCGGCGATCATGTGGACCCGCTCGCCGGAGGCGGCGAAGCAGCGCCCGGAGTGACCCGTCAGGTCGGGTCGACGAAGCCGACCTGGTCCACCCTCGCCGATGCGGGGGCGCTGACCACGGCGCCCGAGGCGACGTCGACGACGGCGACGGCGTCGTCGTCGGCCACGATCACCCTGGTCGAGTCCGGGGTCCAGAGCAGCGAGTGGGTCCCGGTCCGGCCCAGCTCGTGGGGGAGGGACTCCCCGGTCTCGACGTCGATCAGGTCGAGCAGGCGAGCGGCGGGGTCGACCGCGGCGAGGATCCGACCGTCGGGCGAGAGCCACCGCACCTCACCACCGAGCGAGAGCGGCGGCAGGGTCAGCCCGGGCCCCTCGACGATGTCGCTGCCGTCGAAGGCGACCGATCGGGTCCGGCAGTCGAGCTCGGCGTCGCAGGTGCCGATGAGGGCGGCTTCTTCGGACCACGAGATGAGGGTGCCGGAGCCGAGGGCGGTGCGCTCGCCGTCGCGGAGGTGCACGATCTGGCCGCCCTCGTCGAGCAGCACGCCGTCACCGGCCGCGGCGAGGAACGTGAAGGCGGGTGTGCCGGCGATCTCGACCCGGTCGATCGAGAACCCGTCCACGTCGACGACCGCCCATCGTCCACCACCGAAGAAGCGACCGAACTCCTGGCCCACCACCAGGTCGGCGGAGGCGTCGCTGACGATGAAGTTGATGCCGACGTAGTTGCGGAAGCGGCCGGTGTCGAGCTCGAGGACCGACATGCCCGGTCCGGTCTGACCCTGGCTCCGCATGATCAGCTCGTCGTCGCCGAACCAGATGTCGCCGCCGCTCGATCGGGTGAGGTCGTGGCGGGCGAGCAGCGAGCCGGCGTCGGGGTCGTAGGTGAACACGACCTCGCCGGAGCGCACCGCGAGCCGGTTCGGTCCCAGGCCGAGCTGGTCGAGACCGTCGAGCACGAGGTCCTCGTCGTCGCCGACCGGGTCGGGCGGCGGCGGTGCGGGCTCGGTGGTTGGTGGTTCGGTCGGTGGCGAGGCGATCGTCGTGGTCGGCGACGCCTCGGCCTCCGGCTCGTCGGTCGACCGCGACAGCGCCACGAGGCCGGCGACGGCGAGGAGCGCGACGACGGCGACGAGCGGCACCAGGTTGCGACGGCGAGCCCCGACCACCGTCCGCTGCTCGACCGCGGTCTCACCGCCCCCGGTCAGGCTGACGACCGCCGGCTCCCGGCGAGCCCCACAGCTCGAGCAGAACGCATCGTCGTCGCGGAGCGGGTGGCCGCAGGAGCCGCAGGCGCTCACGGTGCGATGCGCCTCCGGGGGCGTCGAGTCCTCCTCATCGGGCCCCGACGGTAGTGGCGGTGCCCCGGGGCCGGCACCGCGTCCGGCCAGGTCCGAGGGAGATCCCGCGGCGGTGCCTACCCCGACCGGTGTCGATCGAGGACGTTCGCGGTCACGCGGGCGACGGCGGGATCGTCGGCCAGACCGAAGACCCAGTCCGTCGTCCCGACCGTCACGACCTCGCCGCCGCCCGGGCCGAACGGGCGTCCGACCGCCATCACGGCGTTGCCGTTGCGCACCCGTGCGAGGTTGCGCTCGCTCGTGTCGCCGTGGAGTCGGGTGGCGATGAACTCCAGATCGCCCTGGTCGCTGAGCGCCGCGATCGACTTCGGGTACTCGCCGACGCCGAGGTTGCTCGACGCGACGTGGCCGACGATCTCGAGGTCGGCGGGCAGGTCGTCGCGGGGCCAGGGCACGGGCAGCTGTAGCTCGTCGAGGGTGATCGGGCAGCCGAGCGTCTCATAGCCGACGACGCCGTCGTCGGCGCCGAGCACGTCGCCGTAGCGCAGACCCGTGCCCTCCACCAACCAGTGGTCGGCCCGGTAGACGACGAACCCACCGACGCCGCGGGCGGTCGCCTGACCGAAGCGGTGGTAGAGGCCGAAGGCGGAGCCGGCGCCGAGCAGCGACCACTCGGGCCGGCCGACGATCGGGTCGGCCCACATCCCGGTCGCCTCCGCGACCCGGCCCTCGGCGACGACCGGGTCGTCGAGGTGCGCCCGGTACTTGTGGCACACCATGGACGAGCCCTCGTGGCGGACCTGCCAGAACATCGTGTTGCCGGAGAACGAGGCGAAGGCTCCGCCGCTGCGGACGTGGGCCTCGATCGCGTCGCGCTGGGGAGCCGACCAGTACTCGTCGTGGCCGACGCTCACGACGAGCTCGTAGCCGTCGAGCGCCTCCGGATCGGTGTCGAGATCGGTCGAGACCGCCACGTCGAAGCGGTAGCCCGCGGCCTCGGCCCACTCGACGAACCGGCGGGGGTGGGTGAACCAGCCGGTCGAGCCGATCGCCGACGGGTAGGCGTTGGCCGTGCGGTGCTCCTGGAAGATCAGACCGTCGGCGTCGGGGGTCTCCCGCCAGCGGACCGGACGGGCCTTGCGGTCGTCGCGGTCGATCTCCGGCCGACAGAGCATCCCGCGGCCGAACGGCCGCTCGAACGACACGCGGTGCCCACCGGTGTAGAGGCTGCGTCCGCCCCAGGTGTTGTAGGCGTTCCAGGTGTTCGTCTCGAGCACGAGCAGCATCGGGGCTCGCTCGTCGACGTCGATCGGACCGCGGACCACGAAGCCGGCGTGGGCGACGTCTCGGCCGGGTTCGGCACCGACCGCGGTGAGCGTGACGAGGTGGAAGCCGCTGCGCCACCCCTCGCCGATCGGGATCTCGACCGAGACCGGCCAGCTGCAGCCCGCGGCGTCGGCATCGTCGGGCGGCGGCGTCCAGACCCCCGTCAGCCCGGCCGCCGACCAGACGAGCTCACGCTCTGCTCCCCACCGCTCGACGGTCACGTCGTACCGGTCAGCTCGGGTCGAGACGTGGAGCTGGGCGGTCTCACCTGGGCGATGGCTCAGTCGGCCGCAGTACCCCTCGATGTCGTCGTGGAACGTCTGGTCGTCGGCCACCGGGGGAGTCTGTCACCCCCGCAGCGGTGCCGATCGCTCCCTGATCTCCTCGGTCAGCTCGGCGACCGCTGCCGTCGGCGGGTCGCCCGAGACGAGGTGCACGGTCGACGGCGAGAGGTCGGCGACCGGCACGTAGGCCACGTCGGGTCGCTGGTAGTAGGTGCTCACCGACTCGGCGGTCAGGACCATCGCCTGTCCCGATGCGACGACCTCGAGCATCTCCACGACCGTCGACACGGCCGGACCGAGTCGGGGTGATCGGCCGTCGGGTCTCGGGTCGACCGTCCAGTAGCTCGTGTTCACCTCGGGTGCGACGATCGGTTCGTCGGCCAGGTCGGCCAGCTCGATCACGTCCTCCGTCGCCCGCGGGTGATCGACGGCGAACGCGGCGACCCGCCGCTCCTCGAAGAGCAGCTCGCAGCGCAGGCCGTCGCCGATCCGGCCGGCCTCGGGAAGTCCCTCGATCGGTCCCCGCACCAGGGCGACGTCGACGGCGCCGGCGAGCACCGAGGCCAGCTGCTCGTCCCACGCGAGCGAGCGGAGCGCGACGTCGGGCCCCGGCCGGTCGCGGGCGGCTCGGAGCAGGTCGGTGGTGATCTCGTGGGGCATCGGCGCGACGAAGCCGATCGAGATCTGGTCGGCGGTTCCACCGGCGACGTGCCGGGCCCGCTCGACCGCGGCGTCGGCGGTGGCCACAATCGAGGACGCTTCATCGGCCAGCGACCGTCCGGCCTCGGTGAGCTCGATGCCGCGACCGGCCCGTTGCAACAGGGAGGCGCCGACCTGCTCCTCGAGTCGGTGGAGCCGCTTGGTCAGGGCCGGCTGCGAGACGTAGAGCCGCGCTGCGGCCCGTCCGACGTGGCCCTCCTCGGCGACCGCGACGAACGAGCGGAGCAGCTCGAGGTCGACGGCCATGCCGACGACGGTACCCATCGCCGGGACCGCGGTTCAGACGAGCACGACCTCGCGCTCGCCGGTGGTGCGGACGATCTCGGCGAGGTGGCGCAGCTCCTCGCCGGTCGGCTCCCGGAGGGAGGCCGCCTGGGGCCGGGTCCCGTGATGGCGGAAGCCGTACATCTTGACCGGCACGTCGGGGGCGACGGAGCGCAGCCAGGCAGCGGCGGCGGTGACGTCGCCGTGCCGGTCGTTCTCGTCGCCGACGATCAGCATCCGGACCTCGTGGAGCAGGTCGAGCGCGGCCAGGTGGGCGATCGAGTCGAGCACCGGACCGATGGGGGCGCTCGTCAGGCGCTGGTGCACGGCCGGATCCCAGGCCTTCAGGTCGACGAGGAAGCCGTCGGTGACCGGGGCGAGCAGGTCCCAGACCTCCTGCGGCGCCGAGCCGTTCGTGTCGACCATGGTCGTGAGGTGCCGCAGCTCGGGATCGGCCTTGGTCGCGGCGAAGAGGTCGCGGACGAACCCGGCCTGCAGCGTCGCCTCGCCGCCGGAGACGGTGATGCCGGAGAGGAACGGAGCGTGGGGGCGGACCCGATCGAGCAGCTCGGCCACCGTGAGCTCGCGCGCCAGCGGGGTCGAGTCGAAGCCGCACTCCTCGACGCATCGGTCGCAGTCGGTGCAGGCGTCGAGATCGAGCGCGGGCGGTGCGCCGGGGCGCATCGTGAGCGCCAGCTCGGGGCAGGCCTCGACGCACACGTCGCACCCGTTGCAGGCGTTGATCGTGTGGGGGTTGTGGCACCCGACGCAGTCGTAGTTGCAGCCCTGCAGGAACACGACGAACCGGTTGCCCGGACCGTCGACCATGCTGAACGGCAGGCAGCGGTTGACCAACCCCCGCCGCTCAGCGCTCACGGCCGCTCACCCGCTTCACGGCCCGGCGCGACACGTCGGCGTTGCGCATCGAGCCGGCGGCGAAGGTGGTGCTGCCGTGGCGTCCACCGCACTCCTCGAACGACTCGAGGTCGGCCTTCCGCACGAGGTAGCCGGTGATGCGGACGAAGCCGTTGGTGGCGAGGTTGAACGTGAAGTCGCGCATGCCCTGCGTGAGCGCACCGCGGATGATGTCGACCATCGCCCGCGGGTTGCGACGGGCGGTGTCCTCCACGTGGAAGATGTCGGAGACGCCGGCGCCGAAGAGTGTGTGGTGGGGGGCGACGGCGGCGATGTGCTCCCACATGCTGGGCTCGGTCCCGATCGGGATCCGGGTGCCGGCGGTGACCCCCTCGTCGCTGTCGATGCCCGACTGGGAGTGCAGCAGGCACCGGCCGCCGGAGCCCGCGGTGTGTGGCATCGGGCGGGCGGCGACCAGCTCGGCGATGGCCTCGGTCAGCCGGTAGGACAGCTGGTTGGCCTCGGCGTCGTGGCCGTAGCGGGCGTCGCTGCCCTCGTGCTCCATCAGCAGGTCGACCGCCTCGGCGACACCGAAGATGCCGTACATGGCCGTGAAGCGCTCGAGATCCAGGAGCCCCTCGACGGCGAGGAAGTCGTGCTCGAAGAAGCGGTTGACCTCGACGAGGTGGCGCACCCGGGCCTCGATCAGCTCGGCGCACAGCTCGACGTGATCCGGCAGCGTCTCGGCGAAGAACCGGTCGAGGTCGCCCTCGTGGCGACGCACCACCTCGAGCAGGTTGAGCCGCACCAGGGTGTGCGCCCCGCCCCCGACGGGCAGCGAGTTGTAGCAGCTGACCACGCCGTAGCTCTCGCCGAGGTCGCGCACCATCATCGGGTGATTGACGAAGTGCGGCTTGCCGCACTCGAAGACCGTCCGGACGGCGTCCTCGACGAGATCGTCCGGCGTGAGCTCCGGGTCGACCTTGAGCGTCACGTTCGGGACGATCTGGTCGAGCTCGCGCTCGAGCCGCAGGATCGTCCGGGCGACCCGGTTGTCCGCCGGCCCGATGTTGGTGTGCACGAAGGCGTCGGGGAGCATCCGGTCGAGCGAGATCCAGAACCGGCGCAGCGACCGGTACAGGTGCTCGTCGGAGACCTCGGCGGTGTACGGGAGCAGCAGGGAGTCGAGGTCGCCGAGGTAGACCGGATGGCCGGTGATCGACGGGACCTGCGTGTACATGATGAGCAGGAACGCCAGCGCATCGTCGAGGTCGTCGGGCGGTTCGAGCTCGAGGAAGGCGAAACCCTGGGCCAGCGCCCTGGCGTAGTCGGGGAGCAGGTAGCGGGGCCGGTACGGGGCGTTGCCCTCGAACAGGTCGCAGATCACGCCCTTGTCGAGCGCCTCCCGGCACCGGTCGCTCAGCGCGGGGTAGGGGAGGATCGACTCCGCCAGGCCGGCGAGGTGGTGGCGGCGGAGGTGGAACGACAGCGTCGGATCGTCGATGACCGATCGCACCTGCTCACGGAGCTCGTCGATCGTCATGGCCGGTACCTCGCTGCGTCGTGTTCCTCCTCCAATTGTCGGTTCCCGGCGGCCGAAGATCCAATGGTCTCTGGGGTGCGATCGATAACCGGAGGTGATCGATCAGGGGGTCCGGTCGGGCAGACGGACGGTGAATCGGGCCCCGCCGATCGGTGCGGTGCTGATCTCGACCGTCCCGCCGTGCCCGTGGGCGATGGCCTGCACGATGGCCAGGCCGAGGCCCGTGCCACCGGTCGCGCGGGTCCGGGCCTCGTCGGCCCGTGCGAAGCGTTCGAAGACGCGGTCGCGCTCGTGCTCGGCGATGCCCGGGCCATCGTCGTCGACGACCAGCACGGCACCGTCGGCGTCGGCCGTCAGCGTCACGGCGACCGCCTCGTTCGCGTGGCGGGCGGCGTTGTCGAGCAGGTTGCGCACGAGCCGTGAGAGGGCGGCCCCGTCGGCGTCGAGGCGGACCGGCTCGACGCCGCTCGTGTCGACGTCGCGGGGCTGGAGGCGAGCCTGCTGGCGCACGACGTCGTCGAGGTCGACCTCGCTCCGCCGGAAGGCGGCCTCGTCCGATCGGGCGAGGGCGAGCAGGTCGTCGATCAGGGCGGTCAGGTTCCTGCCCCGCTCGACCACCCGTTCGTTGGCCTCCGCCAGCCGCTCGACGTCGCGGCTCCCCGCGGCCAGCTCGGCCTCGCCGACCATCACCGTGAGCGGGCTCTTGAGCTCGTGTGAGGCGTCGGAGACGAACCGGCGCTGCTGCTGCGCGCCGCGGTCGAGTCGTTCGAGCATCGAGTTGAGTGTCGCGGCCAGCCGGCCGATCTCGTCGTCGGTGCCCGGCTCGGCCAGTCGCTCGTGGAGCGTGTCGGACCGGATCCGGTTCGCCCGATCGGTCATGAGCGCCACCGGCCGCAACGTCCGCCCCGTGAGGAACCAGACGAGGAGGGCGAACAGGACCGCCAGGGCCGGGATCACGATCCAGAGCACCGCCCGGACCTGATCGACGCTGCGATCGACGACGCGGGTCGGGGTGAACGCCTCGACGAGGTACTCCTCGCCGTCGGGAGCCACCGCCGTCGTCGAGGTCACGTCCCAGAACCGCTGGTCGAGGACGTCCTCGACGAACACGACGCCGCCGACGAACGGATCGGTGGCGTCGAGCGAGGCGAACGGGAAGCCGGGATCGAAGACGATCACGTCGTCAGCGGTCAGCTCGGGCTCCAGGACGTCCTCGGTGACCACCACGAGCGTCGCCTGCACGAAGCGGCCGTCGTTGGTGATGACGAACTCGGTGCCGTCGGTGCCGAGCGGCAGGCGGATGGTCGCCGGGTCCTGGCCGCCGGCGATGGCCGCCGAGACCTGGGCCAGGGTGGCCTCGTTCTGGGCGGCGAGGTCGTTGCTGAGCTGGCGCTCGACGAGCACGACGATCACGATCGCCGCGGTCGCGAGCACGAGCACGAGCGCCACGGTGGCGAGCAGCGTGATGCGGGCCCGCAGCGACCTCACGGCGCCACCCGGAACCCCACGCCGCGACGGTTCACGATCCGCTCCCGACCGAGCTTGCGTCGGAGGTAGCCGACGTAGACGTCGACGACGTTCGGGTCACCGTCGAAGTCCATGCCCCAGACCCGGTCGAGCAGATCGGCCCGCGAGAGCGGCGTCTCGCCGCTGCGGAGCAGGGTCTCGAGCAGCGTCGCCTCGCGAGCGGTCAGCGCCACCTCGGCCCCGTCGAGCTCACAGGTTCTGGTCTGCAGGTCGAACGACAGCTGGCCGCGGGTCAGGCGTTCGGTGACCGTCGTGCCCGGGGTGCGGCGCAGGAGCGCCTGGACGCGGTGGGCCAACACGGCGGTGGAGAACGGCTTGCGCAGGTAGTCGTCGGCGCCCATCTCGAAGCCGTCGGTCTCGTCGTACTCGCCGCTCTTGGCGGTGAGCATGATGATCGCGGTCGCGACGCCCTCGGATCGCAGCGTCCGGCAGACCTCGTAGCCGTTCATGCCGGGCAGCATCAGGTCGAGCACGATGGCCCCGTAGCTGCCCTCCCGCGCCTTCCACAGCCCGTCGGGTCCGGTCGACGCGAGGTCGCTGTCGATGCCGGCCCCGGCGAGGGTCCGCTGCACGAGCGAGGCGATCTGCTCGTCGTCCTCGACGACCAGCACCCGTGGACCGTTCACGGCGTCATGGTACGAGTCGGCACCCGTCCGCTCCGGGGCACGGCGTCAGGAGTCCTCGCCGAAGACCGGCGGCTCGGTGGCTGCGATCGCGGCCGCGTCCGCCGACTGGTCGGCGAGCTCCGCGGACGGGTCGTAGGCGGACCGGGCGTCGGCGACGAGCTGGTCCACGTCGTCGGCGGAGACGCTGAGCGCCTCGGCGAGCACGGTCGCCGGGGCCTCGCCACGAGCGATCCGACCGGGGTAGTCGTCCACGCCCAACCGGTCGAGCAACTCGACGACCGCCGCCCCGGAGGCGTAGAAGCGGCCGAAGGCGAAGGTGTCCTTGACGCCCTGCACGCCGCCGAGATCGGTCTGGAGGTCGCGGTCGAAGTTGTCGGCGTCGTAGGTGGCTCCGTCGTCCTGTCCTGCGGTCGCGTGCTCGATCCACCGTGCGGTGCCCTCCGCCGCCTCCTGCGCGTCGTCGAGCTCGGCGACCGCCGACTCCGCGGAGCGCCGCTGGAGGCGGAGGGCGACGAACCGGCGGGCGGCCAGGTCTCGCTCGTCGTCGTCCGGTGCGGTCATCGCCGCGGCGAGCGCCCGCTCCTCGAGGGTGGCCAGCGCGAGGTTGTCGGCGGTGAGCGGGTAGTTCTCGATGTCCTGGAACCCGGTCTCCACCCAGCTGAGGATCTGATGGCGGTGGAAGAGCTCGTGGAGGTAGGTGGCGGCGTACTCGTCGGTCGTCGGATCGAAGAACGCATCGGTCGGGTCGGCGATCAGGACGAACGAGCTCACGCCGCCCTGCTGGGAGGTGAAGTCGAAGGACGGGATCGCCTCGAGAGACCCGGGGTCGACCAGGTCGGTCACGAGGTGAGCGGCGAAGGGCAGACCGTCGAGCTCGACCGCCGTCGCCTCGCCGAGCGCGTCGGGGTCCGGGTGGTTGATCGTGACCACGCGCTGCACCTCTTCGCCGTCGCGGAAGGCGACGACGGCGGGGTGCTCGGTCGGGTCGAAGCCCGGCCAGGCACCCTCGGCGGCGCGGTACCGGTCGGCGAGGTTGCCGAGCATCGTGCGGACGTCCTCGTCGACGCTGGACGTCGCCGCGGCGGTCGCGACCGGTGCCGAGGTGGAGCTGGGCGCCGGTGTGGACGGGTCGGCGGTCACCGAGCCGGAGCCGGGGGAGCAGGCGCCGGCGGTGACCGCCGCCGCGAGGAGCCCGGCGAGGAAGGTGCGTCGTGTGAGCATGTCCTCCACCGAACCGGACCGTCGCTGTGAGCTGTCTGAGAGCGGTCTCGATGGTTCTTCGGGAACTCTCAGATCGGAGTCCGTACGTTCTGTGGGCATGGATCCCGTCGCTGCACCGATCCGACGTCGAGCGATGGCGTCGGCGCTGCTCGCCGTCGTCATCGCGGTCACGGCGTGCTCGGTCGGTACCGCTGACGACGAGGGCGCCGCCCCGTCGACGACCGCCGCACCGCCGACGACCGAGGCGCGAACCACGTCCACCACCGGGACCTCGCCCTCGACCACGAGCTCTGCGCCGGTCGGCGTCGGCGCCGTCGGGGTGGACGATCCCTACGTCGACACCTTCGGCAACGGTGGCTACGACGTCGAGCACTACGACGTCGCCCTGGACTGGGAGCCGGAGGGAGCGACCCTCGAGGGCTCCGCAACGATCACCGCGAGCGCAAGCGAGGACCTGGGTCGCTTCCACCTCGATCTGGTCGGCCTCACCGTCTCGTCGGTGCAGGTCGACGGGGCGACGGCGGACTTCGAGCAGATCGGGACCGAGCTCGCGGTCATGCCGGAGCAGCCGCTCGCGTCCGGCGATGCCTTCACCGTCGTGGTCGCCTACGCCGGGAGGCCGTCGGACACCTCGGCGGCCGGCATCGACGTCCCGATCCCCTCGGGTTGGCACACCCGCGACGGGTACGCCTACGTCGCGGGCGAGCCGGTGTCGGCGTCGACGTTCCACCCGGCCAACGACCACCCCAGTGACAAGGCGACCTTCACCTACCGGATCACCGCACCCTCGGAGCTGACCGTCGGGGCGTCGGGCACGCTGGTCTCCAGCGAGGAGGAGGCCGGCTCGACCACGTGGGTCTTCGAGCAGCCCCACCCGCAGGCCACGTACCTGACTACCCTGCTCATCGGCGGGTTCACGGTCATCGACGAGGGGACGACGGCCGGCGGGGTGCCGCTGCGCAACGTCATCGACGACGACCTCGTCGACGCAGCATCACCGCGCTTCGCGCGGCAGGGCGAGATCCTCGACTTCTTCGAGTCGGTCTTCGGGCCGTACCCGTTCGACAACTACGGCGCCGCCGTGGTCGAGGACGGGTTCGGGGGAGCGTTGGAGACCCAGACCCTGTCGATCTTCGGCGCCGACGTGCTCGGCCTCGGCGGCTTCGTCGAGCTGATCGTCGCCCACGAGGCCGCCCACCAGTGGTTCGGGAACCACGTGACCGTCCGCGAGTGGGGCGACATCTGGCTGAACGAGGGCTTCGCGACCTACTCGGAGGCGTTGTGGCGCGACCACTCCGACCCGCGCTTCGACTGGGCGGCTTGGATCGCGGAGACGGCGTCGTTCGGCCCGGGTCTCCAGCGCCGGGTGCAGGACCCCGAGGGCGACCTCTTCGACGTGCAGGTCTACCAGCGCGGCGCGCTGACGCTGCACGCGCTGCGACTCGAGATCGGCGACGAGGCGTTCTTCGAGCTCCTGCGGACCTGGATCGAGCGCTACGGCGGCGGGAACGCGACGACGGAGGACTTCGAGTCCCTGGCCGAGGAGCTGTCGGGGCGCGAGCTCCGGGGGCTGTTCGACGCGTGGTTGCGCACGGACGAGCTGCCGGCCGAGCTGGACGGGGTGGCGCTCAGGCCGTGAGCCGGTCGCCGTGGTCGTGGATCCAGTCGCCGAGGTCGAACCGACCAGGCCGTGACGGCACCCAGGCGGTCGCCGCCCGCCCGGAGGACGGGTGGAGGTGGACCAGCCGGCTGCCGTCGTCGCCGCGGACGTGGAGCTCGCCGACCGGCACGGCGTGCGCCGGAGGGCGGTCCGATCGGTGCACGTGGGCCGATCGGTCCAGCACCTGCTGGTCGTAGAGCTCGTCGTCGATCTCGTCGAGCAGACGCCAGGCGCGGGCGAGCTCGTCGGCGTCGGGGAACCGGAGCACGAGCCCGACGGTCGGTGTGGTCGTGCCCTCGGCGCCGGCCGGCACGACCCGCCGCCCGAGGACCGGGCCGACCCAGCTCCGCCGCCCGTTGTCGTCGACGAGGTGGGCTGCGACGCCCAGACCACTGAGCCGTCGGACGCGAGCGGAGATGCCGTGGCGCCGCAGCGCTCGCAGCAGCGCGCCGTGCCCGGCGGCAGCGCCGTCGGCGACGTGGATCTGGATGACCGGGTCGTCGACCCGTGAGGCCTCCGGCACGGCCCGGGCGGTCACCGGATCGAACAGCCGGTACCCGGTGAGCGGACCGCTGTGTCGAGCGGGGCCGTCGAGCCACGCGGCGACCGCCGCAGGGACGCAGGTCTCCACCGCGACGCGCGGGGTGGGGGTGGTCGAAGCGATCAGGCTCATGCGACCCGAGCCGTGGCGTCGAGCTCGGCGCTCACCCGGGCGAAGCGCCCGAACGGTGCGGCCGCGGCGACCAGTGCGACGTCGTGGGGCTGGTCGACGTCGCGCAGCTCGGGGAGCAGCGTCACGTCGAGGCCGAGCGTCAGGAGTCGCCGAAGCTGCTCGCGGCCGGTCTCGTCGACGCTCATCGGGACGCCGGGGAACGCCGCCGGGTCGGGTGTGCGCATCCCGACCGCCCAGTAGCCGCCGTCGCTCGCCGGGCCGAGCACGGCGTCGGCGCCACCCTCGACGAGGTCGAGCGCGCCGCGCAGCAGCGTCGAGGTGACCTGCGGCGTGTCCATGCCGATCAGGAGGGTGGGTCCGTCGGCGGCGGCGAACGCCGCGGCGAGCCGGAGGTCGAGGCCGCCGGAGACCTGGGGGACGACCTCGATGCCGGTCGGCAGCCAGTCGCCGGGCCGGCCGTCCAGCACCAGCACTCGTCGCACGGCCGGGGTCTTCGCGACCACGCACAGGGTGTCGTGCAGCGCCGCCTCGGCCAGGCGGGCGGCCTCGGCGCCGCTGAACGTGCTCGTGAGGCGGGTCTTCACCCGTCCTGCGACGGGTTCCTTGGCCATCACCAGCAACGTGCCGGTGGCGTTCATCGATCGGTCCTCTCGGTCGCCTTGGCCCGCAGGTGGTCTCGGATCAGCAGTGCCACCGTCACCACGCCGATGAGCACGAGGATGATCGTGAGCCCCTCGGCGTAGTTCCGAGGCAGGGCCGAGGTGTTGGAGTTGCGACCCCACCCCCGGACGAAGGGGATCGAGAACAGGATGGTGATGCCGGCGACGATGGCGGAGCCCTGGACGGTGGCGCGGTACGTGCGCGGTACGACCCGGGCGATGCCGTAGCCGATGAGGCCGACGATCGGGGCGAAGATGAGGTCGTGGACCACGGCGAGTCCGACCGTCCAGCGGAGGTAGGTGCCGAGATCGATCGACCGGCTGTCCCACGGTGCCCACCGCACGAGGCCGTAGGCGACGATCGCTGCGCCGAGCAGCGCGGCCGGCCAGAACAGCAGCGCCGGCGGGTCCTCGTGCTCGGTGCGAGCGTCGCGGTCGATGGGGGCGGGGGCGGTCATGCCGTGATCTCCACTCGGTCGATCCACTTGGTCTGGAGGACGCCGGGCCGGTTCGGGGCGATCAGGCGCACCGGGAACCCGTGGTCGATGTGCAGCGGCTCGTCACCGAGGTCGAGGGCGAGCAGTGACTTCGAGCTGCGGCTCTGCGAGCGATTGACCCGCGAGCTGGTGAAGCGACGACCCTCCTGCAGGGACCGCACGATGACCTCGTCGGGTTCGTCGATGCCCATCTCCCGGGAGAGGTCGATGATCGACACGCCGCCCCAGACGGCATCGGACGACCAAC